>JBNPEG010000063.1:0-53371 GCA_051117555.1 Elainellaceae cyanobacterium
GCGTCTTTTTTGCGCTACAGCGATACTTTGTTCGCGGCATTTTAGCCGGATCGGTGAAGGGATAGCGACTACGGAAACTTTGATGAAAGCGGATTAGCAAGGTGTTACGGTATTTGGGGTAGATCCCTAAACAGGCGTTAGAGGATGTTTGAAAAGGGTCTGGCGGTTATAGACGCTTGCGGCTTCTCGAAGAGTAAACCGCGCCTACACAAATAAAGTCCGCCTACGCGGACTCTAGCAAAACCACGAGTTTAGAACCTGCGGAGGCAGGTTTTGTCCGTGTAGCCTGCGTTCGCGAAGCGTCTCTGTCAAGAGAACTTTAGTCGCCAAGGCAACAAGGAACAAGACTTTTCAAACATCCTCTTAAGTATAAATGCTCAATTTTATATTTTCAGCTATTAGCGCTCTTGTCGGGCTTAAATCGCTCGTTTTTCCTTAAAAACGTGCCCATGCTTGATTTTCCGTAGGGGTCGGGCGATCGCTGAAACCCGCATTCTCTCGTCGACCCCCACGGATCGCCTTCTGGAAGGAGGTTTCAGACGTTTTCCACAGGCTCTTATTGACAGAATTCTCAATTATTTTTTGAAAATATTGACCCCCACAGATTTAGGGGTTTAGAATGCAGGCAGGTCAAGGCTTCTAGAAGTCGGCCCTTCCCACTCGCTGGGAAACCAATTGAATGGAAACGAGGTGCAAGCGTGCACACCTCCCTGTCTAGTAGTATTATCTTCCCACTCGCTGGGAAACCAATTGAATGGAAACCAGACTACGGTCAGTGTACCAGGACCAAGTTACCACTTCCCACTCGCTGGGAAACCAATTGAATGGAAACGTAGCGGCCCAAATTTGGCCATCAAAAACGAAGAAAACTTCCCACTCGCTGGGAAACCAATTGAATGGAAACTTCCTCCTCTGTGCTTTCACCAAAATCGCGATTTTGCTTCCCACTCGCTGGGAAACCAATTGAATGGAAACCCTATGGCTACACCTGCTGGTGACCGGCAAGCCTTCGTCTTCCCACTCGCTGGGAAACCAATTGAATGGAAACACCTTCAGGTATTGGACGACCTCACGCATCGAAAGCTCCATCTTCCCACTCGCTGGGAAACCAATTGAATGGAAACCACAATGAGTAGGTCACGATAGTCCACGCCTGAACTCTGGACTTCCCACTCGCTGGGAAACCAATTGAATGGAAACTAGGATAATGGTGGAACCGGAAGCTTTTTACTTCCTCTCCATTTCCGATGCTTCCCACTCGCTGGGAAACCAATTGAATGGAAACGTTATTCTGGATAATCAGTTTGGCAGCTTCAGCAACATTCTTCCCACTCGCTGGGAAACCAATTGAATGGAAACACAATGAAAGACGAAGAACGGAGGGCGGAGAACGGAGAATAGAATGAGACACAAGCCAGGAACGGGCGATCGCCCCTTGTCTGTCCTTAGTTGTTTATTTCTAGTTCTTGGCCTTCCGTCTTCCGCCTTTTGCCTTCCGCCTTCTGCCTTTCACCGAATCGCTTCTACAGTTTGCAGAGAGGCGATCGCTTCTTTAAATCGATTTGGTACGTCTATCACCTGCTCTCGCGTCACCATCAAATTGGTCACCGCTCGATATGAATGCGCCCCGGTTGGCAATAGAGCGACGCCGAGTTTATTTAATCGCTCAACCATAGCATGAGCCGAAATCGTGGGCGATCGAAACATGATGATATTGGTTTCAACCTCACAGGGATTGATCTCAATCTCGTCGAGTTGGCTCAAGCCATGTGCTAAAAGCTTCGCGTTTTCGTGGTCGTCTGCTAATCTTTCTCGGTGATGATTGAGAGCATACAGGGCTCCCGCAGCAACGATGCCTACCTGTCGCATCGCACCGCCAAACATTTTACGAAACCGTCGAGCCCGTTTCATGTGAGCATGAGATCCAACTAGAGCAGACCCGATTGGCGCTCCTAAGCCTTTCGAAAAACAAACGCTGAGCGTGTCAAAAGGTTTTGCATACTCAGCTTCAGAAATTCCGGTGGCGACGCAGGCATTCCAAAACCGTGCCCCATCCAGGTGCAGCATGAGGTCGTGTTCTCGGCACAAATGGGCAATTTCCTGTACCGTTTCTATCGGGAAAAGCTTCCCCCCTCCCCGGTTATGCGTATTTTCTAAGCAAACCAGCTTCGTTTTGGGATAATGAACATCGTCAGAGCGCAATACCCGCCGGACATCTTCAGCCGTAAACACGCCGCGATCGCCCTTGATTAGCCGACACATCACCCCTGAGAGTGCAGCAGGCGCTCCCCCTTCGTAGTAATAGACATGAGCGTCTGCTTCCAGAATAATCTCGTCACCCGGTTCAGTATGAACCCGAAGGGCTACCTGATTCGTCATCGTGCCAGAGGGCATGAACACCGCTTCCTCTTTGCCCAAGAGGTCTGCAACATAGGTTTCTAATGCGTTGAGGGTTGGGTCATCGCCAAATACGTCGTCGCCCACTGCGGCGTCTGCCATTGCCTGGCGCATGGCAGGGGTGGGTTGAGTTACGGTGTCACTTCGTAGATCGATCATAGATAGGTTCATCCTGATGTTGGCAATGCCTCTGATATGCTAGACACGTTCATCAAACGATAGCAAAAATCGAGGTTCTGAGGTGATCATTGAGAACCAAGCAAATGAATACGTTCACGGACGAGCATTCGCCTCTCTTAGGGTTTCGTCAGCTAACTAGCTACTTCATTTGCGTGTAGATTTTATGCTCTTCAATTCATTTATATTCGTTGGCTTTTTTATTGTTGTTTATAGTATTTACTTACTGCTCAATAAACAGCACCGCGCGCAGAATGTCTTACTCCTAGTTGCAAGCTATCTTTTCTATGGCTATTGGGATGTTCGATTTCTACTTCTATTGCTCACATCAACTGTCGTTGATTTTTTTGCAGCACAGCGCATTCAGGACTCGGAAAAAGAGGGCGATCGCACGCTGTTTCTGGTGCTATCAGTCAGCGTTAATCTCACCATTCTGGGTTTCTTTAAATACTTCAACTTTTTTGCAGAAAGCACGGCTGACCTGCTCAACCTAGTTGGGCTCAATGCAGACTACCCGACGCTAACCATTATTCTTCCAGTCGGAATTTCCTTCTACACCTTTCAAACTCTCAGCTACACCATTGATGTTTATCGAAGACAGCTAGCTCCTGCCAGGAATCTGCTCGACTTTGCCCTATTTGTTTCATTCTTTCCGCAACTGGTTGCCGGTCCTATTGAACGAGCTAAAAACCTGCTTCCTCAGATTCAATCCCCGCGAACTATTCGTCTCGATCAGGTGAATGCGGCCATTTTTTTGATTCTGTGGGGATATTTCAAAAAGATGGTGATTGCCGACAATGTGGGAGAAGTTGCAGAACATGCATTCGATGAATTCACTCAGTCTGAAGGGCTTGATATTCTCCTGAGCGCACTCGCCTTCACCATTCAGATTTATGGCGATTTTTCGGGATATTCCGACATTGCTCGCGGAATTTCAAAGCTCATGGGGTTTGAGCTAATGGTAAATTTTAGGTTGCCATACTTTGCACTGAATCCGAGCGACTTTTGGGCACGATGGCACATTTCACTGTCAACGTGGCTGCGAGATTATCTCTACATTCCCCTGGGCGGCAATCGCCACGGTATCGTCAATACCTATCGCAATTTGTTTCTAACGATGCTGTTGGGGGGGCTATGGCACGGCGCCGCCTGGAATTTTGTGATTTGGGGGGGCTATCAGGGAATTATTTTAATTCTCTATCGACTATTCGATCGTGCCCCCGAGCATTTGGCCCCTTGGAGTGGCAGATATTCTCCAGTGCGAATTCTAAGCAAAATGGCGCTGATGTTTGTGCTAACGGTTGCTGGCTGGATAATATTTCGCGCTGATTCTGCCTCTCAAATTCTCTACCTATTTAGTCATATCGGATTGAGTACCACTGACTATACGCCTGAACTTGCCTGGGATGTCATATTTTTCACGCTGCCTCTCATCGCAGTGCAAATCCATCAATATGTCACGCGCGACTTGCTCGCCATCACCCAACTCAAACCTTGGATTCGGATTCCAATCTATGGGGTATTGCTGATTTGGATTGTCATCTTCAGCAGTCGTGATGAACCAACCGAATTTATTTATTTCCAGTTTTAATGCGGGCTTTTGACCCCTAAACGGGAACGTTATCGTTGATGGGGACATCATAAATAATTCAATGGCCGGGTTGGGGTTGGCTATCCAGCGATGGGCGATCGCCCTGCCGGTTTTATAGCGGTATGCTCCCGTGTTAGGACGTTGAACGTGTGTGAGCCCCCGGCAGAGGCTCACCACACAAACCTAAGCCCGTAGGGTTATATAATCAGGTTCTGTTTGAACGCTTTTGAATGAATATAATACATAGGCTTGTCGATAAAGTGGTCTACCAAGCGTTCAAGCGATTGAACCACGGCGACAAAATTCTTACCGATCTGGACTTCAAGCTGTATCGCAAACGGTGGTGGGGCATTGTGCCGCAATCGGGCGATCGCCCAGTCTGTAAATTTTGGTGGAAAGAGAAAATTGAGGTGGTTCTAACGAGTATTGAGAAAACAGAAGGAATCGGCGGCGATATCGTGGAGCTAGGCGCGTATAAAGGCGGTGGCACGCTACTGATTGCAGAGAAATTAAAACACCTGCGATCGCCCCGTCAGGTTTGGGCGCTAGATTCATTTCAGGGATACCCGGCTCCCACCGAATTTGATCGCATGGATGATGGCAAATTTCACTACGCCAAGGGGCATCATGGCGATACGTCAGCCCAGTTTGTTCAAAAAGTTCTCACGCTTTATGACGCCGACTCATACGTTAACATCCGTGAAGGCTTTTTTGAAGAGAGTGTGCCCGCTGTGTTTGTCGATGTCCGCCAGTTCTCTCTGATAATTTTGGATTGTAACCACTATGCCAGCACAAAATTTTGCTTAGAGTTTTTCTATGAGCGGCTTCAGCCCAACGGTATCGCGATTATTGATGACTATCGTCGTCTTGACCAGCTCTATCATCCAGAGGCTCCGGGGGTGAAAAAAGCAGTTGACGAATTTCTAATGGATAAGCCAGAACAGTTACAGCATGGAGCCTATTCCATGTGGTATTTCATCAAGTCCTGTGTTACCTAAGTCTAAATACCTTGGAGCGATCGCCCAGCCATTTCAAACAGCCCTTTCAAACAGCCCTTTCAAACAGATCTATCTCCCGTTGCTAACCATCGTTTTCTACCTTTTCTTAATATCTATCCTCATCCCCTATGACGTTTAATCCTAAATCGACCCTGCGAAAGCTCCTGCGCCGCAAGCCTAAACCCAAGACTCGCCTACCTGAGACCCGCCCCAACTTGCTGATTCTGGTCTACGATTCCTGTCGCTATGATTCAGCCATCAAAGCTCATACTCCTGTATTAGACCGATATTCTTCAATCTATAAAGGCTACACTCCTGCTACCTATACCTATCCTGCTCACCAAAGTTTCTTTTGCGGCATCTTTCCTGCCGTTCCAGAACCCATCCCGTACTACAACCGTTTTGTTAAGCAGCTCATCGCCCTAGAGGGAGGGGGCGATGGCATTAAAACCAAAGACAGTTTTGTCGTAGAAAAAAGTGCCGAGAATATTATTGCCGGTTTGTCTCAGGCAGGATACTACACGGTCGGTTCGGCAGGGGCAAGCTGGTTTGCAAAGCCGTCTCTCCAGCTAGGATTTAATGATTTTCACTATACCCACCACGCTAGGGCGCTCGATCAAATTGATTTAATCACCCACTCAATTCAAACGAAGGCATCCGATCAAAACTTTTTAGGGTTCATCAATTTCATGGAAACTCACGCTCCTTACATGCACTACGACGAGAGCGAATACAATATGACTGCTCGCAAAAAGATGACGTGGGCGCCTCAATATAATCCAGACCACGAAGAATACGCCCGCAAGCTACATACAGCCCAAATCCAAGCGGTCGAATATCTTGATTCCTGCCTGCCCAAGCTCTTTGATGCCCTCCCCTCCAACACAATTGTCATGCTGTTTGCCGATCACGGTGAGGCATTTGGTGAAGATGGATACTGGGGCCACGGCATTTATCACGAAAAAGTAATGGAAATTCCTATTTCTATTTTCAGCCTCGATCCGTCTTCAGGGCTATTTCAAACAGCGTAAACGCTAGAAAAATACTTCGACCAAGCGTCAAGTTGGGATTGGGCGATGGACCTCATCCACGTAATTCAAGATAGTTTTGATGCGGTTTTCCCACGAAAATTGCTGGACAAACGTTGGACCTTGAGGGTATCCACCCCGTTTCCTTGGATAGGTGTCTAGCACAGCTTGAAGACACTGAGAAAATTGCTCAGCACTATCCGGTTCACACCACCCCGCAATTGCGTCGGACGATTTAAATTCCTGTAGCGGTGGGATTTCAGTCGATACAATCGGAGTTCCAGACGCCATATAGTCGAAAAGTTTTAATGGGGATGTAAAGGTTGCCGCCTCTCCAGAACAGTGAGGATGAGCCAGGGCATCAGCCGCTTGAAGTAAGCTAGACAGTTCATTCTGAGGCACAAATCCCAATAGCTTGACGTTGTTGATCTGTTTCTGATGGCATAGGCTTTGATAGGTTAATACCTGAGTGTGAGGTCCTCCAGCCAATGCAAACTGCACATGAGGCATTTCCTTTGCGACATCAAGTAGCAGATTGATTCCCTTAAAGCGGTATAGCGCTCCTGAATAAACCACCAAATACTGGCGATCGCCAAGAAGCTTTTGCCGCCATTGTTGTGCATTGTCAAGATGTCGCATTAAAAACAGTTGGTTAAACCCGTTGTGCAGCTTAATGACTTTATCCGGCGGCATTCCATTCTGAATCATGCTGTCCCGGATCGTATCGGCAACCGTCACCGAAATTTGAAAGAGTGGATGCTGTACGATCTCTGGCTCAAATTTCTTGCGATCGTGGTGATGATGTTCATAGATAGCTGGAATGCCATTTTGAATGGCTGCCTTCACAAAATTCCAATCGCGAGTATGAACAATTTGGGCAATAGGGCGGATGTGCAGCGGAAAATAATACTTCGACACAATCGTGCTCGAATTCGCAAATTTGTTGCCACGAAGCCGATCGATGGGCCAAGGGGTCGCGAGAGACACGACCTTTAGATTTGATTGGAGATTATAAAATTTGGCAAGTTTTGGAGAGGGCGATCGCAATCTGATTGGATAAATCCAGTTGATTGGATTCAACGCATTATGGCTTTTTTGTAAGTAAAACAGAACGGTAGAATATCCCAAATTAGAGGCGGCATTGGCAGAATTCGTGGCTTGAACCAGGTGTGCCTCCGGTTTGGGTAAAACATCTCGGATAAAAAAAACGTAGTGTTTTACCATAGAGAGTCGCTGAGACAAATATTAAATATAGACATAGGAGCTGATCAATTTGTTCGATCTAATTCTTCACGGCCTGCATGAAATTTGATCCATCAGTCTGCTTCCCAGCCTTAACGTCGAACGCCTTCTTTAAGGGCAACTTCTTGCTCCAGCGACTCTAACATTCGGAGTAGAACGACCGCTGAATCATAGGCCTCTCGAATTGACTCTTGCTGTTCGGCAGGGGTTTCGACAATATCGTCAACTACGAGCCCAAGCGCACCCAGCATCGAATTGAGATGGTTCCGAATCCCGTGAGACAGGGTGCTCAGCGATTTATTATTAGATACATTATTCGTCGGCTGCCCCTCTTCAGAGAACTGCATGTTGTATAGGCGAGCATAGTAGCCATTTTTCAACAGCAGTTCATCATGGGTTCCTACCTCCACAACCTTACCTCGATCAAGCACCGCAATCTGATCGGCATCTTGAATGGTAGAAAGACGATGGGCAATCACTAACGTCGTGCAATCGCGACTGATTTCATCAATGGCAGCTTGCACTAACCGTTCAGACACCGTATCGAGGGCGCTTGTTGCCTCATCAAGAATAAGAATGTCTGCCTTCTTGAGCAATGCCCGAGCGATCGCCAGTCGCTGCCGCTGTCCTCCAGAAAGCATAACGCCGCGATCGCCAATGACTGTCTCAAGCTCTTGAGGCAACTGCACAATAAACTCATAGGCATTCGCTCGCTTAATTGCATCTAAAATTTCATCATCGGTTGCATCACTGCGAGCATAGGCAATGTTATTGCGAATCGTCTCATTAAAAAGAAAAGCATCCTGACTTACGATCCCCATCGACCGCCTCAACGTTTTTAGGTCAAATTCTTTCAAATCGATTCCATCGATGCAGATGCGTCCCGCTGTTGGATCATAAAATCGAGGCAACAAATCCGCCAATGTCGATTTTCCTGCCCCTGAAGCGCCTACCAGCGCTAGCGTCTTACCTTTAGGCAAAAATAGATTGACATCGGTTAAGACTGCATCCGAACTCTCCGGATAAGCAAACGAAATATGATCGAAATGGATGCCTTCCTCTAATGATTTGTAGGAGCGATGTCCATTCTCCATAAATGATTTATTGCTTCGACGGAGAAAATCAGACACCACATCTACGCTGGCAGAGAAGTTGGCAAACTGACTTCGAGCACCGTTGAGTTGAGAGAAAAAAGGGATAAGTCGTAATAGCAGCATTAAATAGACGAGCAACCCCGCTGCCACTTCTCGAAGCTGCCCGCTAAAGAAAGTCCGTCCTAAGAAGACAATAACAATTAGGGCAATAATACCGGAGACTTCGCTGATTGGACCAATCGCAGCAGAATTAGCCTGCGATTGAAAGTCAAGTTTCTCTCGCTGACGAATTAAACGAACAATTTCGTTATATTCTCGATCCTCATTTACCGTTTCTTTGATAAGCCGAATGCCTGACAATGACTCTGTTAACCGGATTGAATATGCCTTAGATAGTTCAGATAATCGTCGTCCAAAAGTCTTGGCTCGATTGATGTAATACTGATTCAGCCATTGAATCATTCCAAGAAGAACGGTCGATGTAGCGGTCAATTGCCAAGACATGAAGACTAGCACCACCACAAAGAAGGCAATCGTTACAGCACTGTTAATCATGCGAATCACTGCGCTGATTGATCCGGCTGCACGACCAATTTCGGTATTGATTCGATTTAGGATATCTCCGACCCGAGTTTTGCAAAAATAGTCAAAGTCAACCTCAAGCAACATTTTCAATGCCTGTTCTCGAAGATCGGCAACCAATGCCCGCTTTAACGCACCTGAGGTTAGCGTGCTCATATAAGAAGTAAGATTCTTTAGGCCGATTGCCAGCAGAATTGCCCCGGTCATCACCGCTAGTCGATATTCTTTAGGAATGTCATCAAAGGGGAACAAAATTGCTTTGATGAAGGGAGGAGCAGTTCCTAAATCGATATTTTGATCCAAGATGCTTAAAACAACTGGAACAATCAATACCGTGCTAACCCCATTAAATAGGGCGCTGGAAAACCCCAAAATAATATTCACAGCAACCCAACCTGGATAGCGCTGAGTTAGCTTTAGAAGGAGGGCGTTTCGAGACATGCGGTGGTGGTGGTAATTTGGGCAATGCTAACAAATGAACTTGAAACCAATCTATACGATAACTGCGATAAGTAACCTGATCAGACTGACGGTAACTGCTGAACAATAAATTCAAATTTTTGAATACGAGTTGTTAACAAAATCAACCTGATTTGTACAGAATTTCAATGCTTTAAGCTAGATTTGGCGACGGTCTTTACATCACCAGCCTTACTCGAACGCCACGGATTTTTAACCTGGTTAGGCAATAGAAAACTGGCTACTTTATCAAAAATTCGTGTATAGATTGAGCGGGTTATATCTTTTGCATACTGAGGACGATATGGATAGGTTGCGTGCAATACCTTGATCGGTTCATCTGAATTGAGCTGATAGTGATTTTTCCATTTCGTTAAGAAATTATAGGTAGGTGGCAAGACTTTCATCGGGGGATTCACCGAGGCGATCGCCGCTGCCAGTGCGCCCTGATCCCTCAAGCGTAAGCTATCTTGGTGTTCAACAATTCGCTCAAAATACTGATGAAATTCATTAAATAATTGCTGGATGGGTGGAGCCTTCTTAAACGCCATGAATCCGCCGTTATATTGAACACTGGTTTCGTTTAGAGGTAGACCCGCAGCCTGTAGGGTATGCAATATAGACTTTTTGCTTCGAATTAAATTTGACGCCTTTGCAATAGAGGGTTGAACATCCTCAGTAATTAAAAAATCAACCTGATCTAATTCATCAAAGACTTCATTAATATTTGCCATCAAACAAATATCTGAATCCAAATAAATTGTTTTTTCAAAGGGAGATGCTTTATAGAGCGCCAGCTTTGCTTGCCTTGATGCAAGTACCGGGTTGGGATGAGACGGCGCAGCCTGAATTTTGACACCCCCAAATGCCCAAAGCAGCGGATATAAAATCCAAGGCACTTGATCGACTAATATCACGATTGGTTCATCGTGAAATTTCCTGACAGATGCTAAGAAATGAACACAGTCTTGAAACGAATAAAGCCCTGTCAGAATAGTGATGAATCCTTGCTGCTGAGAGGTCATAGTGATGCCATTAGAATTACAGATTCTGAGCAGTAACACCGCACTCGATGACACGGAAATTAAACCTATTGACGATTTAGCTCAGTCATACAATCATATGTTTTACAAATAGTCTGAATTACAACCTAACTGTTAATGTTTTGAGCAACTCAGCCAGTGTAGTCGCCATAGAATTAACGCTATAGGATTGGACGCATTTTTCTCTTGCCTGGATTCCTTTTTGATAAGCCTCATCTAAATCTTCAAAAATAAGTTTAATGCAGTCAGCAATTTGATCTGGGCTATCGGGATCAACGAGATACCCCGTATTCTCTAAAATATCTGGAATATCTCCTACTCGCGTTGAAAGCACAGGCTTTGCCATCGCCATTCCATCCGTGAGCTTCAATGGAAACTGTGACTGAGCCGTTAACGTGTCACGCTGCGGAACGACAATCACGTGAGCTGCGGCCAAAATCTCGGGCATCATTTCCACAGAACATCGGGGAAGCTTAACAATCCAGCGTCCCCATGTTTCGATCAGATAATCATCGTAGTCATCGTAGGGACTGCCTCCGACAATGACAAGTCTTAAATCGGGTTGATCAAGCCGATCGAGCGCTATTAAAACGTCTTCCAACCCCTTGTGAGGTCGAGGAGCTCCGGGAAACATTAAAATTCGATATCCGTCTAAGCCGTGTTTGAGTCTACTTTGATGGATATCGTATGGATCTGGATCAAACAAATCGGTATCTTTACCGTTTGGTAAATAGATACCTCCGAATCGATTCTTTAAGAATTGAGTGTCAAGCGTAATCGCATCCGCCAATGAAACCCAGTTTTCAATCCATTTGACATACAGAGGATGATCGGGATTGCGAAGAGCCCCATTCGGTTTAAGAATATCCCGGGCGAATTGTTTAAGAGAGGGTTGGTATGTCCACTGATCCCCCCCGTGCCAGCTCATCTCCCAATCATCCATATCGAGTAACAGCGGGCGGCGAGTTCTCAGTTTTTTGAGAAGTGAAATACCAAAACTGGTTGGTTTAGGTTTAACCGCATATACGATATCGCCACTAAGGTGCCTTAGCATTTGTCCGACTGATTCGAGGCATCGAGGATATGAGAACCCGGGTATTGATGTAACCTGCATTCCAGACGGAGGGGCGGCATACAATTCTTTACCAAACAAAAAGCCAACAATTTCTATTTCGAGATTCAGTTTCTGTAAAACCTGCGCTAGCAAGTAGGCCCGAACAGTTCCGCCACCAGCCAAATCGCTGACAACGAGTGAAATTTTGTGCTTCTTAATCGGGGTAGGTGATCCCATAACTCATGAATTGACTGAATCAGAGCGAGTCGTTTTAGAGACTTTAAGCATCGACGCAAGAATCGATAACATCTTGCGCGATCGCGGTCCTCGATACCGCTCATAGAACAAGAAGCTAGGAAAGATACACCTTAGTCGATACACGAGCTGTAACCAGAACCTGCTAGAAACTTTGACCTTTCCGTTTAACAACTCAATAGGGAATTGGGCTAAGCTTGCCAGTCGAGCGACGTTCGATTCATCTCTTTCTTCAAGTGATTTCTCAAGCAGAAATTGCACACTGAGTTGACACAGAGGAATCAATTCAGCATGGCGATTGCAGACTATTTCAAAGTACTTTACATAGGATTCCCGCATCAGGGAATTGTTATCTGTCAAATTAAACGAGTGCTTTCGGTAATATGCCCCAATGGTTGGTGCGTAAATGAACGGAATATTTTGCAGCAAAAGCTCCAACACAAACTCTCTGTCCTCACATGCTTTTAACCGGGGATCAAACGATTTTTCCTCTAAAAGAGTTTTTTTGAAGAGCATTGCCTGTTGAAGCAGCGGGAATGGGGAATTTGCCAGAAAATCGGGACAAACCAGTAGTCGTTCAACTAACTGAGCCTTTGGTAGCAACCCTATTGTCTGGATTTGGGTTCGAACGAGCTGTTCATTACGATTAAAGAAAACGCGTTCATAATCTGAATAGATTACGGCTGTTTGTTGAACAGAGGTTAGGCAACTCAGCTGAAATCGAATTTTATCAGGATGAAGCCAATCATCGGCGTCTAAAAATTGAATCCACTCACCTGACGCTTTTCCTGCTCCAAAGTTGCGTGCAGACGAAACGCCACCATTTGGCTTATAAAAATACTGAATAGTTGGGCAGTCGTGAATGAGGGTTTTGATTACCTGTTGGGTATGATCGGTCGATCCATCATCGACAATAATGCATTCTATATGAGGAAACGTCTGAGAAAGGACACTCCTAATCGCTTGCTCAAGGTATTGAGCTTTATTGAATGTAGTAATGACAACGGATACGGTTGTCTCCATTCTCTAAATCCCTTAATAAACCTGATTTTGGGTTTCTGACGATCGCGACTAGTTCAGAATCGTGATCTCCTGAGATTAAATACAAAAGAACTCAACACCATTACGCAACGCTTGGATTATTGAGTAATCACATCCTGAAAATCATGGACTGAAGACGATGACTGCTCACGACGGGTCGGCGGTGTTGGATCAGCGAGATTTGAAGGAATACCGGCTTTAGGAAACGTCAGATAGAGTACACCCTCTTCAAGTACCATCCGAAGCCAGCTTGGACACCCGCGACTTTGACAAAACTTGAGAATTTCCCGATAAAAACTCCCCTCAGCGGTTGACCATTGTGCAGGGAGTTGACGATTTTGAATGACCCATTTCCAAATCGACCAAAAGGACGGATCATTCTTGGCTAGGTTCCACTTTTTAACCGTTTTTCGAAACACGGCTCTAACGGACGATTCACTCCACTTAAAGCGATAGAACGGTAAATCATCTCGCTCAAATTGAGTAATTTGTCGAGGATTGAGAAAAATGACTCTAGAGCGGGGTTCAAGAAAGATTGTTTCGCCAAGAGCTTTTGCTTGTAGGCACAAATCGGTATGGCTTGCTAAGCTATCGAATACTTCATCTAGCGTCACTGCATCGAGTAGCGATCGCCTTGCCAGAATGCAATGAAATTCAACTGAATCAACGGGAGTTCGACATAGGTCAGACTCAACATCATGCAGCTTACGCGCATACAAGATTTGCTTCTGTTCAAACCATTGCCTACCCGATTTCTTCGTCCGAAAGGTCGTCTTGATTCCAGCGACATGGACTTCAATATTCGGATCGTTGGGTTGTCCTTGAAGAATTAGCGGCGTAACAATCCCGGCTTTCTCTTCTTCTGCACAATCTACGAGCGGCTGAAGCCATCCCGGTTCGACAATATCATCATTGTCTAAGAAGACGACATAGTCAGTATTCGTCGCATGAGGCAGCGCAATATTACGAGCTTCATTCGATCGCAAGAAGCGATCGCGACGAATGAGCGTCATGAAATTATAGTGTCTGGACTGTTCTCGTAAATATTCCGCGATATGGGGCGGGCTGTGACCATCGACATAAATCAAATCAAATGGATATGCCGCATAATCAGCAAGAATACTCTCAAGCGATGGCTTGGTTAAGCTAAATCGCTCTCTTTGAGTCACAATCAACGTTATACGAGGCTGGCTCATAGAGGTTTTAACGGTTGAGGTCAATTAGGTCTTACACAGTCTATAGCCCTACGGGCTCAGATTTGTGTGGTGCCCCCCGCGGCGCGGGACACCACACGTTCAACGTCCTAACGTAAGAGCGTACGGCTATAGTAATCATGGTCAGGTATCTAGTCGTGTTAAGGCGCGGGTTATCAAGAAAATTAGGTGAATCTATATTTATTTTTTATGAAGCCTAAATAAATTTCTAGCAAAATAAAATTTGAGCCTGCGGCTTCGCCCACGTCTTCATTACTCGCTACGATGACTTACTTTCAGGAATTTAATGAGAACTCCCGACAGGGATTGGCGAAACATCGTTATGACTGATGGCGATGTTGGTGCCACTGCCAGGCATGAGAAATAATCGTGTCGAGATTAGAATACTTGGGATGCCATTTCAGGATCGCTTGTGCCTTCTCACTACTTCCGACCAGTGCCGGTGGATCTCCTGGACGGCGATCGCATTCAACGGCATTAATTGGCCTTCCTGTAATACTTCGTGCGCTTTCAATCACCTCTCTAACCGAAAATCCGTTGCCGTTCCCTAAGTTGAAGACCTGGCTAGTAGGGTGGGTGAGCAAGTGCTCTAACCCCAACACATGAGCATTGGCAAGATCAGCGACATGAATATAATCCCGAATGCACGTTTTATCGGGAGTTGGGTAGTCAGTCCCGAAGATTGAAATCGACTCTCGTAGACCTAGAGCCGTTTGAAGTACAAGTGGAATCAGATGAGTCTCAGGAGAATGATCTTCTCCTAAGCGCCCATCCGGATCGGCACCTGCCGCATTAAAATAGCGGAAACAGACTGATTTTAAGCCGTAAGCACGGTCGAAATCAGCCAGAATCCGCTCTACCATAAGCTTGGTAACGCCGTAGGGATTAATCGGATTTTGAGGATGGTCTTCTCCAATGGGCACCCCTTTAGGAATGCCATAGGTCGCACAGGTTGACGAGAACACAAGCGTGTTGATTGATGCGGCAACCATTGCCTCAAGTAACGTTAAGGTGCCCACTACGTTATTTCGGTAGTATTTTGCGGGATTAGTGACTGATTCTCCTACATAGGCATAGGCCGCAAAGTGCATCACCGCACTGATATCGTGGGTCGCAAACAGATGATCTAAAAGCGGGCGATCGCCTATGTCTCCGACGACTAGCTCAACATCCAGCACAGTTTCGACCAAATCTCGATGACCATAAACCAAATTGTCTAAGACAATAACGGTGTAGCCTGCCTGCTTGAGCGCCAAAACTGCGTGTGAGCCGATATAGCCTGCGCCTCCAGTAACCAGTACAGTCTGAATTGGTTGAGACACGTCAATACCTCGCTTTAAGTTTTCATTGAGTGCGATGACCTTAATCGTAAGATTGAGCGAATTGCTGTTGAATCTCCTAACTCCGAAATCTCCTGACTATGGTAGAGACTAATCTGACTATTGGAGAGGTTCCAGGATTGAGGCAACGCGCTACACTCAAAACTGATCTCAATCTACGATTTTGAGGCGACCTGTTTGGGCGTAATCAAAAATCTGATTAATTTGACGGCGCTCTTCACTCGTCATTCGGGCATTCGACAAAAGGGCAGTCGCTAGCGTCAGATAACTGTCGCGACTAATTTTGCCAGATGAAACGACTTGACTCACGATGTTTGGAATTGCTCTCTCTCTATTAGTTTGGCTAGGTCGACTTCGATTCATTTGCACCATATAGCTGACATCCCACTATAGTAAATGGGACTTTTTTACCTGTATTTATCCATTCTTCCCACCAATTTGTCTTAATAGGCAAAGCTCCAATAAGCGGACTGTAAAGAGTCAATAAAAATTTTCTGTTACGTGACGTATAAACACCACAAACTTACTGAGGAGGTAAATAGACGTGGACATTTATCGGCTTCCCGCACTCTCAGATAACTACATCTTCATCCTTCACGACACTCACAATCGAGTCGCGGCAGTCGTTGATCCAGCAGAAGCACAGCCAGTGCTGCGGTGCTTAAGTGAATTGAATGCTGAACTGGTTGCCATTTTCAATACTCATCATCACAGCGATCATGTGGGCGGCAATTCTCGACTATTACAGGTGTATCCTCAGGCAATTGTCTATGGAGGAATTCAGGATCGAGGACGGATTCCTGGACAACAGGTATTTCTTAATGAGGGGGATCAGGTTGAATTTGCCAATCGCATTGCAGACGTATTCTTCGTGCCTGGCCATACGAAAGCTCATATCGCGTATTATTTTCCGGCTGATCAGGCGAATGATACGGGTGAACTTTTTTGCGGTGATACTCTGTTTGCGGGAGGATGTGGTCGATTATTTGAAGGCACCCCGTCCCAAATGGTCAATTCTCTAAGCAAAATTAGACAGTTACCGGATCAAACACGAATTTGGTGCGCCCATGAATATACGCTCAAAAATCTTCGGTTTGCATTGACGATAGATCCGGATAATTGTGAGCTAAGAGAACGATTTGATGCGGTTAAGACAGCGCGTCAACGAGGAGAATCGACTATTCCATCGAAGCTAGAGGTTGAAAAGCTTACTAATCCATTTATCAGATGGGATCAGCCTGCAATGCAGTCCGCGGCGAGTAGTCATGATCCAACTGAGATATTTGCTCAAATTCGCAGCATGAAGGATCGGTTTTAGGGCATGAGGCAAATTTAGGATACGAGACAAAAACCGGGCGATCGCAAGACATATAGCAATGTGCAATTGCGTCGAGTGCAGAAGCAGTGGTGTGGGGCGCGCCGTGTCTTATACCACCGTATTCAACCCAAGCGCATACGGCTATAGGTTGCAATCAGACAACAAGGTTCGCTAGGATGATGTGTCTGGTTAGGAATCGCCTAGCCTTTCTTTTGATGAGAGTTGGATGTCAGAATTAGTGGTGTTGAATAGCGAGTTTATTTGACGCCTATATCCGGCATTTACACGATGAGATGCGCATCTCTAACGTGCTAAATAGTACGACTCTGGTTCAGTGCTTTTAGATTCTCTCATAGCCTTGAATTAGTAAATACAACGGAAGCACTATGGCAAAGCGTGTTCAATTAGTTTTGAATCAAGATGTTCGCAAGCTAGGAAAAGAGGGCGATTTAGTCGATGTAGCTCCTGGTTATGCTCGGAATTATCTGATTCCTCAAGGAATTGCGGTTCGCACCACGCCTGGTATTTTGAAGCAGGTGGAGCGACGTCGTGAAGAAGAAAGACAGCGAATTTTAGAAGAAAAACGTCAGGCTGAATCCCTTAAAACAGCTCTACGAACAATCGGACGCTTTACGATTCGTAAGCAGGTGGGTGAAGGAGAGGCCATTTTTGGTACAGTCACCGATCGGGATGTTGCCGAGGTCATCCAGGAAACTGCGAATCAGGATATCGATCGCCATGCGATTACAGTTCCGGACATCAACAAGCTTGGGTTTTACACGGTGCAGATTAAACTTCATCCGGAAGTGACAGCGGATGTCGAAATCCAGGTGGCTGCTAAGTAGGTTCTAACAAGGCTGCCTCCGGAATAGAGACAGCGGTTTTTATATAATGTGGCTGCTTTGCCAACGCATTTAATCATACGGAGGGTTAGGAAACACCATGTATGGTGCTCTTACCCTCTTAATTTTTTGGAACCGATAGCATAGGATGGAATGCTAGCCTCCAGATCATTCTCAATATGAATGATCAGCTTTATTTATGACGCGTCTTTATTATCGTTGCCATGGTTCAAGAGCTGAATTTTCAAGCATATAGCGATCGCCTCCCTCCCCAAAATATCGAGGCGGAAGAAGCGATTTTAGGCGGAATTCTGCTTGACCCAGAAGCAATCAGCCGCGTCTCAGAAATGCTGCGTCCCGAGGCGTTCTATATCGGCACTCATCAGGACATTTATCGGGCAACCCTCATTCTTCATGGACAGGGCAGACCGACTGATCTCATGAGTGTCACGAGCTGGCTTCATGACCACGATTTGCTGGAAAAAATTGGAGGTCAAAGCCGCTTGGCGCAACTTGTCGACCGCACCGTCAGTGCAGTCAACATCGACCAGTATGCTCAACTGGTCGTGGATAAATACATGCGCCGTAAGCTGATTCAGGCCGGAAATGAGATTGCTCAGCTCGGCTATCAGACTAGCAATGCGCTTGAGACGGTCTTAGATCAGTCTGAACAAAAGGTTTTTGCGATTACTCAAGACCGTCCTCGCCCGGGATTAATTCCGACATCCGATATCCTCATCTCGACGTTTACTGATATCGAAAGTCGAGCCGAGGGGATTGTATTGCCGGGTATTCCCTGCGGCTTTTATGATCTAGATGCGATGACTCAGGGGTTTCAGCGGTCTGACCTGATTATTGCAGCCGGCAGACCTTCTATGGGAAAAACCAGCTTCGTGCTGAACATTACTCGAAATATCGCGGCATCTCGTGAAAAACTCCCGGTCGCTATTTTTAGCCTAGAAATGTCGAAAGAGCAGATTGTATATCGCCTGCTGTCGATGGAGGCGCAAATTGAGAGTGGGCGACTCCGAGCCGGGCGAATCAGTCAGCATGAATGGGGGCCCCTTGGACAGGCCATTAGCAAACTGTCACAGTTTCCAGTTTTTATCGATGATACGCCCAATATTTCGGTGACAGAGATGCGGTCGAAGGCGCGTCGACTCCAGGCTGAGCAGGGCGGAGGATTAGGGCTAATCTTGATTGATTACCTTCAGCTCATGGAGGGTAGCGGCAGCGAAAATCGAGTTCAGGAGTTGTCACGCATTACGCGATCGCTCAAGGGGCTGGCTCGCGAACTCAATGTGCCAATTATTGCGCTTTCTCAGTTAAGCCGTGGCGTTGAGTCTCGCACCAATAAACGACCCATGATGTCAGATCTCCGGGAATCCGGCTCCATTGAGCAAGATGCAGACTTGATACTCATGCTCTATCGAGATGAATATTACAATCCTGACACCCCCGATCGAGGCATTTCTGAGATTATTATCACGAAACATCGAAATGGCCCCGTTGGCACAGTCAAGTTATTGTTTGAGCCTAACTTCACTCGATTTCGTAACTTGGCAACTCCGAGTCGAGATGTTTAATTACGGTCATCTGATCACAATCATCCTAGCTCGATGCGATCGCCCGCTTGATAAAGCAGTGCCGCCATCAACGTTAAATACTCCCGAAGATGCCGAGTCATCAGGAAATTTTCTCGCACAAATTCTTTCGCCTTGTACCCCATGGCTTTTAATTGCTCAGGCTGATTGAGCAAATAGCGAATTCGCAACGCGGCACCCTCGGGCGTATTTACTAAAAATCCTGTATGGTAGTTGATTACCTGAAGCCGAATGCCGCCGGTGTCGCCACCGATGACAGGTTTTCCTTTCCACATTGCCTCGGTGACTGTCAAACCAAATCCTTCCCGAATTGATTTTTGAAGGATGATATCTGCGGCTCTCTGAAGCGCATTAATCGTACGATGGGCATCTGGGGGCAGCAACAGGATATGAATATCTGGGTCATCGCCAGCCGCATTTTTGACTTCTCGAAGCACGATCTCACCCTCTGGGTCGTCTGTTGCACTTCCCCCAGCCAGTACGAGCTGGAGGGATGGCAGGAATCGAGTGGCCAGTTGGTATGCCCGAATCACACCCACTGGGTCTTTAAAGCGATCAAAGCGGGAAACCTGAAGCAATAGCGGACGGTTTGGATCAATCCCAAATTGTTGATAGATGGCATTTACCTCATCGGGCTCTAGATCGATGTTTTTGTCGCTCAGGGGATCGATACTCGGAGGCACGATATATTGCGGATGGGGCAGAGATTGAGCAAACGCTGCCAGTGAGAAAATGCTGGCGTCATACGGAGCGACGTACGGTTGTAGAAACTTCCAAACGGGGCGATAGGGATGGCTTGCATCAATATGACACCGCCAGATCCATCTGCCCTGGCGATCGGGAAAGTGGCTCAGTAGGGGGGCCGGTTGCGGATCGTGAATAATAACAAAGTCAGCCTCAGTCAATGTCGATCGCAATTCGTCAGCGTTGCTAGCATTGACGGCTTCGTAATGTTCGAGCAGGCTCGTTGAAATGGGCACCGAATTGCCTTGTAGGGCATTATGCATACTCTTGGTGCACTGGAAAAATTTCTCATCTCCAGCGATTACCTCCCACGAGACATCCAGGTCTAGCTCTCGCATGATGGGAACGAGTTTTGTGAGAATCTCGGCAACTCCGCCTCCGACGGCAGTCGAATTGACATGCACCACCCGCTTTCCCTTTAACGGCTCGGCAAGCTGCCGAAGTTGGTCAACGACGTCGTCTCCGGCGACGCGTGCATAGGTTTCAAGAATGTTCACGCGCTTACTCCCAGACAATATTGGCGGAAGGCTTGTGCCAAGTCCTGGCGCAGCTCAGTCAAGCTCGAAAAATAGGGATCGATTTGGGTTAATGTGTCACAGAGTTTCTCATATTGACCGTTAAAACCAGCCAACCAAAGGCGAAAGTCATCCGAATGCTTGGGCAATCGTCGTCTGGCATCAATAAAGTGGTAAAAGATGCTGCTTGCAGATAGATGCGGTAACAGTTCTGCGAGTTGTTCGGGACGTTCAACGCGCTTGTGAGTGTCGAAGACGACAATTTGGGATCGAATAAATTCAAAGGGTTCGGTGGCGATCGCCCAGTTCAGGTATTCGCTTTCCTCGAGCCTTTCTTCTACAACATCGACGAGTTCTTGTCGGAGGTCTTCTAGCGTGGCATATCCGCTCGGATCTACCATCGCCAAGCGTTCGGCCAAGGCATCATCATGCAAGCCGTGTCGTGCCCACGCCGAGAAATTGTTGTTATATTCGCGCTCTTCAAACTGGGGTTCTAGCAGACTGCCCCAGAAATGAAAATAGATGCTGTCGAGGGTAATGAGCTTTAGGGTATCCCGCAGTTCTTTGAGACTGGTTGCTTTTCGCCCCGTGGCGATCGCAATCAGCGCACAGTCTTTAATCGCAAACGCATTATCATTAGACATGAGGGAATTCCTCCCTGTGATTTTCGTGTTCGCTACTCGTCCATCAGCGCTAATAGCTCTAGGACGACTCCATTCGTCCAGCCGAAGCCAATTTCGTTAGAGCTATAGCCAAAGAAAATTTCATTGGAGACGTCAGCAGAGCAGCGTTCTACATCGTACTTTTCCACGATTGTGCCACTTTTCTCAAACTCGTGAGTCACCATCGTGATGAATTTACATGCGACTCGGTTGGCTTCCTGACGATAGCCATATCGCCGCATTCCTTCAACGGCCATGAGGGTGAGTGGTGCCCAGCCAAAGGGCGCATCCCACTGGTTTCCAGAAACGTGAGTGCTGGTGAGCAGCCCACCCGGTGCTTCAAAGTTTTCTAGGTTTTCGACAACGCGTTGGGCTTGAGACTCTGAGGAAATGCCTGCCCACAGGGGAAAGAAGGTGGTTGCAAACTCATAGGGACGACGAAGCCCGGTGCGAAAATTGTAATCGAAGTATTGCCCAGCCTCTTCATCCCACAAGAACCGATCGATGAGGCGATGACGATGTTCGGCATGACGCTGCCAGTAGGCGATCGCATGGTTATGCCCCAGCAGTTCGTTCATTTGGGCGATGTCTATTTCCATTTGATAGAGCAAGACATTCAGACACACCGGCGCGTAATGAATAATGTCAGCACTGAATGGACCAAAGCGGTTGGTGATATCAAACCCCGACTCTCGCACGGAGCGATCGCCTCGATAAAACAGTTCGGTTAGGCAATCTTTGTGGCGATCGTAATATAGATTGACATCATAATCATCAAGACGAAAGTGGCGATAATATTCTCGCACTCGATCATAGTGGGTGCGACCCGCCTCATCTCGTTCCGAAACCAGGACTTCGATTGCTGGACCTTCGCCTAGCGCATTGTAGTGAGAAAGCCCGGTTGCTTGATTCAGGTGAGGCGGAACCGCCCAATAAAAATAATAATTTTCGACCGCAGGCAACACGCTTCTGAGCCATGCCCGATCTTGGTTATGTTCGTACAGCCTCAAAATCATGCGGGTCATGATTGGCGGCTGAGAACGGTTTAGCATATACGTTCGGTTAGCATTTAACACCGTGCCATAATGCTCAATCTCATACACTAGCTGATCGACCATGCTCTGCGCTAACGCCCATTCCCCATCTCTGAGCAACCCCAGCACAATAAAGTAGCTGTCCCACCCATACATCTCATTAAACCGTCCCCCTGGCACCACGTAATCATGGGGAAGATAGAGCAACCCGTGCTCGGTAATTTGATCAACCTCAGCAGGCAACACCCGCAAATCAATCTGGGCAAATTCTGCTGGATCGAGCACGTCTCGTAATCGGCGCTCGACAATCGAAAATTCTTCCATTGGGGAAATATAGACAATCCACGGCGTGCCCGGGGTGTGCAGGACTTTTTCGTCTTGAGCCGCATCTAAAATATGGGCGAGCGATCGCGATAGAGTTGACCAGGTTTGCTTAATATAGTCTCGAACCGCTTGAATATTCTGAGCCGCCGGTAAAGGGGGCGTGGGTGTTGAGAGTTGGGTCACAGATTCTCCTCATTTACAAAAAAATCTGACAGGTAGGGCTCACTCACACTACCTTAGCGAACTAATCATCGACCCACGAGCGAATTACTGACTGACTAGTAACGCGACCGGAAAGCTCTTGAGAATTTTAGCGATGGGTAATTGAGGCTCATCCGGTAAGGATTCGTCGGTCATCGTGTCGACCCAGTTGCCTCGAATCGCCTTAGGAATTTCGAGATACGTATCTGCCCACACGGCCTCACCTACTGGAAACGTTTCGGGCTCGACCACCGACGTGAGAAATCGCGGAATCACGGTGAGTGCTACCCGATACCCTTTTTGGCGAGCAAATGCCACGATGTTGTCTTGAAACTGCCCGACGGCACGAATTGGGATATATGTTCCCTGCTGAAAAAGATCGAGATGCTCATGCCGAGCCGCTAGGGCTCTAGCGATGGTGAACATTTTGATATGTCCGTTTGTTGCGTGCTGCTTCAGGTCATCTAGGAGAGCGGTAATGTCAGTCTGAAATCGATGCTTTAGATTTCGCAACGCTTTTAGGCGAGCGTCATAGTCTACCGGACGACGATTATCTGGATCAACGAGGCTCAGATCCCAAAATTCAGTGCCCTGATAGGTGTCAGGAACTCCTGGAATCGTGATTTTGAGGAGGGTCTGAGACAACGAATTGCACATGCCATAAAACGCGATACGCGCTTGAAATGTCCGCAGGCGTGCTAAGAAATCGTTGTCGTCACGGGGATCGAGCAGTTTTTCTACAAAGGTAACAAACCCGTCTTCATAGGTTGTGTCGGGCTGCAACCATGCCGTGTGAACTTTTGCTTCTCGCACGGCCTTCACCACATAGCTGGTGATGCGATCAACAAAGGTTTGATGATCAAACGACTCAACGGGGAAAACGCCTACCAGCGTTTGATATAGAAAATATTCATCATTGGCATCGGGAATGAGGCGATCGCCATCATGAACTCGATAGGATTGATTAATTGCTCGCCATGTTTCGACCTCAACTTCCCACTCCTCGGGAATTTCAGAAAGCACATTGAGTCGCGCTCTTACGTCTTCGCTGCGTTTTGTATCATGGGTAGACAACGCATTCATCGAATGCATCCAGTGTTCGACTTGGTAGCGATTGGACTCATGAAACTCGTCCACCGAGGTACCAAACCGATGGGGAGCGCTCCCCACTTCGTTGAGGGAAAGCAGGCGGTAATAGATGTAGAGCAGCGTATCTTCAATCCCCTTTGCCATCAGCGGCCCTGAAAACTGCTGCATGCGCATGACAAAATACATCCACTGGTTTTTCTCAGCATCGTTGAGCCAGTCTTCATGGTCAAACAGCAGCAATTTTTTGATGAAGTCGAGCTCGTTCACGAGCTGAGGCGCATTATGTTTCGCAGAGGAAATCACCTTATCGACATAGGCGCGATCGCGCTCACTGACGCCTTCGGAGGTGATGTAGGTGCGATAGATTGGAAACAGCACCAAAACCTCAAGGATGGCGCGGCGCAACCCATTGAGGGTAAAGTCACTGGCATAGCGATAGCGCCCTGCAATCTGCTTAAGCAAGTTTGCTAGGTTTTCGACATCTCCCGCCAGATTGGTATCTGCAATCAGGCGTTTACAATCTATTTCAAGCTCATAATACGGACGGTAATCGCCTCTAAAGTTGTGATAGATGCGATTGAATATGTCTTCTGATTTAGGTTGACAGAAGATGCCGTTGATAGTGTTTAATCCGTCATAGCCTGACGTCCCTTGGATGGGCCAATCGTTCGGCAATTCTTCGCCCGGTTCGAGAATTTTCTCAACGGTGATGTAGGCATCGCCCACCTGTTCTCTCAGACGCTGCAAATATTGCTTGGGATTATACAGCCCGTCAATGTGGTCAATACGGACTCCATTAAACGCGTCTGACTGCACCAATTCGTGAATCAGAGAGTGGGTCAGCTCAAACACCTCCGGATCGTCGATGCTGAGACAAATCAAGTCATTGACTGTAAAAAATCGGCGATAATTGAGCTCTTCTGCACCTACTTTCCAAAATGCTAGACGAAAGTATTGATTGGACAGCATTGCGTCCAGCAAATCGAAGCTTGACGGTTCGCCCACGGTGCCATTAAAAATTTCGATATTGCGGTCGATAAATGCTTTGATCTCGTCGTTTGACTGATACAGCTCCCAAAGCAAACTCTTAACGAAGGTCGCCTGATCCCGTCGCTGGCGGCCACTTGATTCTGCGATCGCACTTTTGAGCATATACAAAATGCCCAAGAGTTTAATAAAGTCGGGGTGCTCTCGTTCGAGCGATCGCCTGAGTTGGGCCAAATCATGCAAAATAAGCTGAGCATATGACTCAATCCGCAACGGAAGCGACAACTCGTAATAGTTGATGCTCAACCCCGTTTCGTCATACTTGAGCGTAAGCTGCCCATTTTCTAAACACTTTCCATAAAAATCACCCAGCAGAGGCGTCAACACCTTGCCCTGAATATCGTGATAGGGATGCTCCCACTCGATATCAAACATGTTGAAATAGTCGGAGTCAGGCCCATATTCCAACACGTCTAGAAGAAATTCATTCTGGGTGCTGTATGCCATATGATTGGGCACAATGTCTTGCAGCCAGCCCATATCAGCTCGGTGGAGCGATCGCACCAGCTCATCAAATTCAGCGCGAGTGCCTAATTCTGGGTTTAGCTCTCGCGGGTCAATGACATCGTAGCCGTGGGTGCTGCCTGTCCGAGCTTTGAAAATCGGGGATGCATAGAGGTCTGAAATCCCCAATTCACTCAGATAGGTCACAATTACCTGAGCGTCGCTGAATCCGAAATCTGGATTGAATTGGGTGCGGTATGTGGCTACAGGAATTCGCATGGTGAGTCGCTACCGTTGAGCTAATGCATAAAGTGCGATGCTGTAAGGCTGAATCGTCGGAGAATCATTTAGGGTGAGCGTATCAGGCAGAGTAAAACCAGGACCGAGCCATCGCTGATCGGCAGAGTCAATCTGTTTGTGCCACGTTCCCCAGGATTGCAAATCGGTCCACGTGACCGCCTGATCGCCGAAATTCATGATGCCTAAAACTTCTTCCTCTCCTTTCCAGCGTCGAAATGCAACCAGCTTATCGGTTTCACTAACCGTCATTTCAACATACGATCGATTGAAATGAGTCAGGGGCGCCAGCTTGCGTCGCAGCCCGATTAGCCGTTGATAAAACTGGCGAAGAATGCCGTGATTGCCCTGCTTACGCTGATCCCAATTTAGTATGCATCGCTGAAACGTCTCGATGCTCTGGGCATCCGGGGGTTCTCCCTGGGCATGAAACGCCTTAAATTCATCCTTGCGCCCTTGACGAACCGCCTCAACTAAGTCGGGATCGGTGTGGCTAATGAAATATTGGAATGGAGCCTCTTCTCCGTATTCGTCTCCCATAAACATCAGCGGCACAGCAGGCGCAAACATCACAGCACCCGCGGCGAGCTTCAACGATTCAAAGGGAACTAGCGTAGAAAGCCGTTCTCCCAGCATTCGATTGCCGACCTGATCGTGGTTTTGAGCAAAGACGACAAATTGAGACGGGGGGCGATCGCTCACATCGCTCCCGTGAGTGCGTTTGCGATAGGTGGAATAGTCCCACGTATAGACAAAGCTTTTTTCGAAGGCTTTTGCAAACTGGGCACAGGTGCCAAAGTCTTCGTAATAGCCGGTTTTCTCGCCGGTTAATAACACATGAAGGCTGTGGTGAAAATCATCACTCCACTGGGCATCCATGCCGTAGCCATTTTGATCGCGAGGTTGAACCACGCGCACGTCATTCAAATCACTCTCGGCGATCAGCAGGTGCTTGCGTCCCAGTCGCTCATCGAGTTCGGCAACTCGTTCTGACACCTCTGCCAGAATGGGTTTTGCCCCAAAGTCAAAGATGGCGTGTATCGCGTCTAGTCGCAGACCATCGATGTGAAACTGTTCAAGCCAGTAGAGCACATTTTCAATGACAAAATTGCGGACGCCATCGCTATGAGCATCATCAAAATTAATCGCCTTGCCCCACGGCGTGTTGTATCGCCCTGTGAAATAGGGCGCAAACTGGCTCGTATAGTTTCCTTCAGGACCAAAGTGGTTATAGATGACATCCAGAATCACAGCGAATCCGGCTTCGTGACATCGGTTCACAAGGCGCTTTAGCCCATCGGGCCCGCCATAGGAATGCTGGACTGCATAGGGATAGGCGGCATCATATCCCCAGTTGCGATCGCCCGGAAACGCAGACACGGGCATAATCTCAATGGCGTTGATGCCCAGGTCTTTGAGATCATCGAGACGATCGGCGATCGCCTCAAACGTTCCATCTGGGGTGAATGTGCCCACGTGCAGTTCATAGACAATCAGGTCTTCGAGGGAAATTCCTTTCCAGTTGCTATCCGTCCAGCTAAAGGCATGATGATCGACGACCTGAGACGCACCACGCACTCCGTCTGGTTGCCAGTGAGAGGCTGGATCAGGATAACTGGTTTCACCATCGAGCTGATAGCGATATTGAGTATCAGCAGAAAGCCCGCCGATGGTCGTTGTCCAATATCCGCGTTCGTCTGCTGGTTCTAGAGAAATGACTTTTGGATCAGGTGCAACAATCTCAACCGCGACGTTTTGGTGCTGCGGAGCCCAAACCGTAAATTCACACTGACCATGACCCAGATACGTTGCACCGATTTGCATGAAAGTAAAAGTGGGACAAATTGCAATAATTATCGGAAGAGAGAGAATCTGATAGCATCTACCCAGGGACGGGATTCTGCTAATCAAATCCATTTGGTCGAATCCATTTGAGTGTTACACAAACCTTAGGGAAAGAAAACAGGGCTATGGGGTTACGGTTTGAGGATAGTGGAGCGTGGATCGGACATCTAAGCGTGATTAATTTAAGATCAATGGCGATCGCCCCTCGTTAAGAAACGTCTCAACCCTTCCAATTTCATCCTTTAGATAGGTGCATTAATTGACAAATACATCTCCTGAGGGATTTTCATTTGAGTGCTGCAAGCGTAGTCTACTCTAAGAGCTATGAACCGAAAGCTAAGTAAAACGAAACGCTAAGGTGTTAGACGATGAGTTAGGTATGCTGCAAGAGTTTGGCGTAGGGTGGGCGATGCCCACTGGTGCAGGGTTTGCGTAAGTTCAGCGTAGGGGGGCAGTGCCCACCTTACTGGTACTATCCCGAAGATCATCGTACATGTAGAACATATATACCTAACTTAGGTGTCTGTGAGAGCACACGGCGGTGCATCTCCGTAATAAATCTGTTACCTACCGACAATATGTTGCCTACCGACAATAATAAAAAGTCTTCCTTAACAAAACTCTCGATTGTTCAGGAGAGCGGTTAGGTTCATTGCAAGTAAAGATATTTATAGAGGAAAGGGGGTCTTATGCCAGCAACGGTCGCTCCAGATAACGTCGAGCGAATTGTGCAAAACCGCCATCATGACCCGTTCGAAGTGCTGGGTCCGCACCAGGTTATCAGCAACGGGACATCGCGATGGACGGTGCGAGCATATTTACCCAATGCTGAGGCTGCATGGGTCATTCGCCCATCTGAGCGAAAGGAGTATCCGATGGAGCCGACGCACCACCCTCACTTTTTTGAGTGTGAGTTAGACGGTCCGATGCTTCCAAACTATCAGCTCAAAATCAAAGAGGGTGACCATGAACGGGTAATCTATGACCCTTATGCATTCCGTTCACCTCTCCTGACAGACTTTGACATTCATCTGTTCGCTGAGGGAAAACACCATCGGATTTATGAAAAGATGGGAGCCCACTTTACCCAAATTGAAGGGGTTCAGGGCGTTTATTTCTCGGTATGGGCTCCCAATGCTCGCAACGTGTCTGTGATCGGCGACTTCAATGACTGGGACGGTCGCAAACATCAGATGCGTCAAATTGGGGCTGGCATTTGGGATCTATTTGTGCCCGAATTTCGCGCAGGCGAAAAATATAAATTCGAAATCAAGAACCTAGAGGGGCATGTCTATCACAAGTCTGACCCCTACGGAGTTGAGCAAGAAGTGCGCCCCCAGACCGCGTCGATTGTCAACGACCTCAACTATGCGTGGAACGATCAGGCGTGGATGGAGCGTCGTCGCAGTCTCGACCCACAGGAGCAGCCCATTTCTGTCTATGAAATGCATGCTGGATCGTGGCTGCACGCTAGCGCCGATACCCCTCCCGAATCGGGGCAGGTGGTGCGTGTCTCTAAAAAGCCGGAAGGTCGATTTCTGACCTATCGAGAATTGGCAGACAAGCTCATTCCCTACGTTAAAGAACTGGGCTACACCCATATCGAACTTTTGCCGATCGCAGAGCATCCCTATGACGGCTCGTGGGGATACCAAGTCGCCGGATATTTTGCGCCGACATCGCGCTTTGGCAGCCCTCAAGACTTGATGTATTTCATTGACCAATGCCATCAACATGATATTGGGGTCATTGTTGATTGGGTTCCAGGGCATTTTCCTAAAGACAGCCACGGGCTTGCTTTCTTCGATGGCACTCATCTCTATGAACATGCTGATCCGCGTAAAGGCGAGCATAAAGAGTGGGGAACCTACGTCTTTAACTACTCGCGCAACGAGGTTCGCAATTTTCTAGTTGCGAATGCCCTGTTTTGGTTTGATAAGTATCATATCGACGGCATTCGGGTTGATGCCGTCGCGTCAATGCTCTATCTCGACTACGATCGCAAAGATGGAGAATGGGTACCCAACCAGTTTGGGGGGCACGAAAATCTAGAGGCCGTCGATTTTCTTAGAGAGCTAAACTACTTAATCTTTGGCTACTATCCTGGCATTCTGTCGATTGCTGAAGAGTCAACCTCGTGGCCTAACGTCTCTCGCCCGACCTATATCGGGGGCTTAGGCTTTAGCTTTAAGTGGAACATGGGCTGGATGCACGACATGCTGGACTATTTCAGCAAAGACCCGATGTATCGCAAGTACCACCAAAACAACATCACCTTTAGCATTTGGTACGCTTTCAGCGAGAATTTCATGCTGGCGCTTTCCCATGATGAAGTCGTTCATGGCAAGGGCAATATTTACCAGAAAATGCCGGGTGATGAATGGCAAAAGCTCGCCAATCTGCGTGCTTTGTATGGGTATATGTTTACGCATCCAGGCAAGAAGACGCTGTTTATGGGCATGGAGTTTGGGCAAACCCACGAGTGGAATGCCTGGGCTGATTTAGATTGGGGCTTGCTCCAGCATGAGCCTCACCAAAAGCTCAAGAACTATATGGCAGACTTGAATGCGCTGTATCGCGGCCAACCCGCCCTCTACACCGAAGACTTTTCAGATGCAGGGTTTGAGTGGATTGACTGTAATGATGCCGACAATAGCGTGGTGTCATTCATTCGCAAAGACAGGCACTCAGATGACTTTCTGGTGACGGTCTGCAACTTTGCGCCTCAGCCTAAGTTTGACTATTGGATCGGCGTACCCGAACCGGGCTTTTATCAGGAACTGCTTAACAGCGATGCTGATATATATGGTGGAAGCGGAGTCGGCAATCATAGCGGCCAGTGGACTGTCGATTGGCAAAATCCTCGATTTCCCTATGCGCTGCCGCTGACGCTGCCGCCTCTTGGGGTGCTGGTGTTTAAGCTCGACTCGTCGAAGCCCGAGAAATCTGTTTGGATGGAATAGCATCTAGCCATTCCGGCTCTGGTGAGTGAGATGGGGTAGCGGTTTGCCCGCAAACCCCAGAAGGCAATGAGCCAGGAGGGAGCGGTTATGCGTGAGGGGGCAGGCGTGGACTAAAAAGCCTGACCGTTTGACGGTTGAGGGTGACGATTGAGGCTCAGAGCTTGAATGCTGGAGAAAGTTGCTCGATGTTCTGAGTTCTGAGTTCTGAGCTTGAATGTTGGAGTTCTAAGCTCAAAGTTTCGAGTTCTAAGCTCAAAGTTTCGAGTTCTAAGCTCAAAGTTTCGAGTTCTGAGGTTGGAACTTCGAGTTCTGAGGTTAGAGCTTCGATCAAAACGGTTGAAAGGTGAGGGGTGTAATATCAATTCTTCGAAGTAAGGCTATAAATGAACAGGCTAGAACTGCAAGGCTGGTGGCCGTCAATCCAAAATCGCAAATCCAAAATCGAGAATTGGTATAGGCGATCGCCCATTGCATACCGACGGCATTCGGGCATTGATGATTGTCCTGATGAAAAATCTCTGGGTTTGCCTGTTTAGCGTAAACCCCTGATCAAAACATCTATCAAAAGTGAGCTGACAATCTGCCGTCATGCCTCCGAAGCTAGAGCAGGTGCAACTTTACAAATCTCAAAAATCTTGGTATTCATCTAAACGTTGCTGTTAAATGCTGAACTCAGTGGATTAGAACTCAGTGGATTAGCAGGTGAACAGTCAGCGTTTAGGTGACGATGCGATACCGTGAATTTTGCAAAAGAAAGCCCCGAAGCAGGCATCCATTCTAGTGTCGAAGCTCACGTCTTGAAGCATCACGTTAAGATATTAAGCCAAATTGTCGATCAGAATCAGGAGTAAGCATGGTTGCAACAGGTCAATCGTCTATTGCGTTAGTTGAGCGTGCGACTCAAGAACTACTGGATTGGGCAGAGCAGGTGCATCACTCCGATGAAACCATCTTGCACAAAGCCCAAACGCTCGCAACTCGGTTGGGGGCTCACTATCGCGCCGATGGATTGACCGAAATCGGCTTTTGGGCACCTGAACTGGGTGCCGATATGTTTCAGCCCAAAAATATTTATCTAGAGGTGCTCACGCCCAAAGGAAAGATTGATCCAGCTAAGCCCAAACAGCGGGTCACATTTCGACGAGAGTATGTTCAGCTTGAAAAGCAAGGTGAATACTTCTGGGGCGTCATCTCAGGCATGCGTCCAGGACATGCCGAGCAGTTTGGGTCTTTCTATTGGTTACGCTATCTTGATTTCGAAAACGAGTTAAGAACGATTGGTGATTTTCTTGCCTATTCGCTGCCGTTTGGAGCATATGCACCCGCAGAACTCTACGATATGAGCCAATTGCAGTCTCGACGTGCAGACCTAGACTATTTTGAACAGGGCGATCGCGACGCAGATGGGGTAATCCGCGTGCATCCGCCTCGAAATATTTTGCAGCTTCATATCGGCACCGTCTCTCCAGAAGGAACTCTCGCCGGGTTGGCTCGCATTTATCGCCGCATTGCTGAAAAGCTCGTTGCTCAAGAGCCGTTAACGCCTGCTGAGCAAAACTATGTGGGCTATGATGCGGTGCAGCTCTTACCCATTGAGCCTACGGTTGAATATTTAGCTGACCACGAGATCGGGCAAGGGTTCTTTGTCTTCAGTGAGGCAGATATCGATGAAATGGACCCCGACGACGAAGATATTGACTATGAAGCGGGTGATATCAAAATCACATTGAAAAAGCCCAATATTCAAAATTGGGGCTACGACATCGTGATTTTTGGATCGTCTGCCACCAATCCGGCTGTGCTGAGTACGCTGCGCCCCGACGAGTTAATTGACTTTATCTCAGTTCTGCATAATTTCCCGACAGGGCCTATTCAGGTCATTTACGACATCGTATACGGACACGCTGACAACCAAGCCCTCGACTTGCTTAACGGTCGCTTTTTGAAAGGCCCCAACATGTATGGGCAGGATGTCAATCACCAGAACCCGACCGTGCGCGCCATTTTGCTCGAAATGCAGCGGCGTAAAAATAACACGGGTGTGGATGGCATTCGCGTCGATGGGGCGCAGGATTTCAAATTCTTTAATCCTCTGTCAGGTCGGGTCGAATACGATGACAGCTATCTCAATGACATGGCAGAGGTGATTCAGGAAATTGGCGACGCTCAGCGCAAGCCATTCGCTATTTTTGAAGATGGTCGTCCTTGGCCTGCTGAAGGATGGGAAGACGTATCGACCTATCGCGACATTATTGAATACAAGCCAGACGCCTTTCAGTGGGGGCCCCTCATCTTTGCCCACAATACCCCTACCCTGACTGACTTTTGGGATAAAAAATGGCGCCGAGTTTGTGAGGTGATGCAGGTTGGTGAAAATTGGGTCACGGGGTGCGGCAATCACGATACGCTGCGCCGAGGAACTCAGATCGATCCCGATTTGCCGGTGAACTGGAATCTAGGACAAAATCTGCCGGAGATTCTAAACAACGCATACGACAATCCGGCGATCGCCCTATTAATCTATGGATTTAGCCCTGGCCTGCCGATGGATTTCATTAACTGCACCATGCGTGCGCCTTGGGGGTTTCTGAGAAATACTGACGATCGCTACGGCGTTAAGGTTGTTTCAGAAGAAGCAGGCGGGTTTCTGGATTGGCAAGTTCTTCCGGAGTACTACCAAGAAACGGACGCATTTCCTCGACTCAAGCAATTGGGCTTTATGAAGCTGAAAGAACTGCGGCAGTTCATGAGGGGGTTGTACGAAGCCATTCAAGAAACGAATTATGACCTCGAAGAAGTCGCTCACATCTGTCGAGCATGTCTTGGACTTGAAGCGTCTGCCGCAACGGAATTACAAGATGAGCAGCGTTCGTCGATTGCCGAACTTAAAAAGCTGAATATAGAGGGCAAGTCCAAGGTTCTAACCGAAATCGATATTGCAAAACTGAAGGCGATCGCCCACGCCTTTATGGAAGACGCTCACGACCTCTCCAATGTGTGGCACCATGCCGACTTGCTCAATCCTGACCAGACCACCTATAATCTTGCCCTGCGCCGATTTCGGCAAGCAAATCCTTGGCTCCAAAGTAATTTTTCGGGCAGTGATAGATTTAATCGCATCAGCGACGACCATCAAACCATATTCTACGGATTGCGCACCGCTCCGTCTGTCACAGAGGAATCAGACACGACGTATCAAATTGCTCTCGTGGCTCACATGGGAGGAGATCCGGTGATGGCAACGCTAGGAGACTGGCTGCAAATTAACTTAGATGAATGGAAGGTGGCGATCGCCTCTCCAGGTCTAGTCATCGGAGAGGATACACCATTGCAATCGTTTGAGCTACACGATAGTCAAGCGCTCTTATTAGAGCGAATTCACTAGCATGATGGGCGAGGCTCACAGAGGTCATACACGAGCGATCGCAGAGTGCTTGCACAGCTATAGCGTGAGGCTAAAGGTCGAAATTCTGCCGCTCCCGCTGCTTTCGGAATACCCGATAGCATCCTTTAAACGCAACGAGCCTCGTCTTAACGCATCCAGTCTCGTCCAAGCTGAATCGTCACATCCGACTGCAATACACCCGTACTTTCCACCCGCACTTCTCCGATTCCCAACGCCGACCGGATTGCTTCGGCACTGGTGCTGTCACCTTGCTGAGCAATAATTCGCGTTTGCGAAAGGGTCTCCTCCCAATCACTTTCGACAGAAACGTTCCAATATCCAGCATCATTGAGCTGGTCGATTAACGTATTAACGGCTTCAGGCTGCCCGGTGCTATCCTGAATAGCGACCCTTAAATACTCAGGGTCAACCTGCTCAGCGTAACTTGACCCCGTCAGGAAGTGCTGCCCAACCATCTCATCAATGCGCTCTTGATCCGGAATCCAATAGCTTAAATCGTAGTCGCCGGGTGAACTAAAATCTCCAGGAAGCATGAGCATATTGGTGTTGGAACGATCGGCCTGAGAGGCAAATCCGACCAGTGCAATCAGTTCCTCGATGCTGAGATTGGTATCGACATGTGACTGAATCACCGAAAGAATTTTAGGAATTCGGGCAACTGTTCGAGGGCTCAGAGTCTGTTCGACGAGTGCTCGCATAAACATTTGCTGACGCTGCACCCGCCCAATATCGCCATAGGCGTCATACCGAAACCGAAGAAACTGTATGGCTTCCTCTCCGTCAAGATGCTGTTCGCCTTGCTCTAAGTCAATATAAAGATGCTGGCTTTCATCGGTATATTGCATATCTTCAGGGATATAAACCGTAACCCCACCAAGCGCATCAATCAGCTTTTCAACACCCTGGACATTAATGCGGACGTAGCGGTCGATGCCGACTCCCCCAAGTAATTCACTCACCGCTTGGGCAGTGAGAGCAGGACCTCCATAGATATTGGCTTCATTCAGCTTGGTAGTTCCGATGCCGTCGACCCACGTGCGAGTATCTCTGGGTAGCGACAGAACATTCAGCTCTTGCGTATCGGGTGTGAAGCGGATGAGCATCATCGTATCTGACAACCCGTCGAAAGAGTTGACCAACGAGTGATACCCCAAATCTTGAAGCTCTGGAGGCGGGTTTTGCAGATCGGAACTGATGACCTTGATCCCCAACACCAAGATATTGACGGGACGGGTTAATCGCGGCAACCGAAAATCTGCTGAGGAAATATCGTCTTTCTCAAAAACGTCTGCCTCTTCAGGGCTGAGATTGCTCTGTAAAAGAGGGGTGCTTGCCAACGCAACGGCTAGGAGTGCCCCGGCTGCGGCGGAAACGATGGCAACCCCGGTTAAGCCAAATGTCAACCAAACCCAGCGAAAGCGGTCGGATTTGGTGGAGAGACTCGTCGGGTCGGACGATTGATTAGAGTTAGGATTAGAAACGTTTGGGGATGACACAAACTTCCTCAGTACAGGCTATGTCGTCTTGCAGCTCATGGGCGTTTCTAGGGAATGGTCTGATATCAGCTCAAAGGAATTCAGTAGCGCACCTGCGCCTAAGCTACTTTGAATCTAACCATTAATAACACGCAAATTGCCCCATATTGCGAGAAATTCAGCAAATTCTTGGATTTATGGTATGCGATCGCCCAGACGACTAATTCCGGGTAACCATATTGATTTACGTCGCCAAAGCTGTACCATCAGCCAAATATTGGTTAAAAAATAACCCGATGTTAACAAACTACTCATAATCAACAGCGGTAATGACAAATTGTCAGCCGCTTGGGCTCCAGTGTTGAGCAGAATAGAGCCCATGAGCCATCCGAGGGCGAGGGTGATGGCAAGACGACTGACAGCTTGTTGGTGACGGGTTCCTTGCCCTCGATACAATATCCATAAGGATGGAAAAAACCCCGCAACGGGAATGAGGCACACAAACATCTGCAATCGCCTCATCTCGTGGGTTTCTAACCAATCCTCATCGGAAACGGATGATGCGTGGCGGGTATTAAGAAATCGAGATCGACGGCGTGTCATAGGATTTAACGATAATAATTCAAACGTTCAACACGTTTGGCTCTATCATATCCATTGAGTGATCTCCCCGCTATAGAGCGTACGGAGAACGGGCTGATCAGGATTCTTGCCACTCCCAGGGTTGCAAGATCTCATCAACAGTTTACAAGCTATTTGCGGTTCAGACTTAGAAGCCCTCCGTCGAGCCGTTTGAGCGATCGCGGCTCACAAGCACATCAAAGCCCCGATTAGACGACCAGGCGATACAACTGAGAACGCAAATATAGAAATGACAAAAGAAAATCAGGGAGGCCAATCCCAGAGCGGAGCGATTACTCGTTTGGAGCTTTTGCTGTAGTAGTAGTAGTAGTAGCCCGAGTAAGTAGGTGGGCGGAATCAAATGTAGGATGGGTTAGCGATAGCGTAACCCATGCGGGCGTTGGGTTTCGTACCTCAACCCAACCTACACAGGTCTCATATTTAATTAGTCCCACCTACTTACTTGATGAGTTGCACAGCGTCAGCAGTCCTTCAACGGCAGGCAACGAATGAGCCCAGACCAACTCGTAGTTCAGTTCGAATAACGGCGTTCGCCTCAGGATCGAGACACCGGGATAGGTCATGCCGGGCACAGTTGGAGCATGGCCAACCCCAACGCCAGCCGCGACCATCGCGAATGTGTCCGCCATCGTGGAAACGTCGATCGCAATGGTCGGTTCAAATCCTGCTTCAGCAGTAAATCGCCGATACGTATCGTAGATAATCGGGTGGCGATCGCGAGCTGGCAGGATAATAGGATAATCGGCTAAGTCATCTAGGTTCATGGGTTCTTTTGTTTCAAGTGGATGGCCCGACTGCACCAATACTGACAGCGGAACGGTGCCGAGATGCTGGCGATAAAGCCCTGTCGGGATTGAGTCATCCCAGGCGATCGCCACATCCACTTCACCATCGGCCAGTGCTGATCCGATGGAGCGCTCGTCTAGCTGGCACAGGGTCACTCGCGTTTCAGGATGAGCCTGTTTGAACTTAGCAATGAGCTGCCCTACAGGTGGTTGGGCAGTGCCAATTCCCATGCCCACCGTTAATCTATCGATGCCGTCAACAGCCCCTGCCCTGGCGGCCCGCACTGCCATGTCTGCATAGGCTACGGCTTTTCGCGCCGATTCCAGAAACCCCCGACCCGCTTGAGTCAGGGAAACCTCGCGGGAGGTGCGATCGAGCAGCTTTGCCCCCACGTCTGCTTCCAGGTCGCTCAGTAAGCGACTCATGGCGGGCTGCGAGATCCCGCATTTGCTAGCTGCTCGCCCGAAGTGCAGCTCCTCAGCCAGCACAATAAAGGAATTCAGCGTTTTTAAATTCATTGATACCAAAAATAATATTAAATCATTCGGATTTTATATTTCTCATATTATTAATATCATGCTAATTATGGATAAGTGCGGATTTGATATAGATTTCTATACCGTCGGCGATCGCTGAAATTGTCAACGGCTTCCTGACGCCATCAGGCACCAAGGCCAAAAAAGAAGCCGTTGTCTAGGGTCATCTCGACAGTTTCGGCAGCTTTATTGCTGGCGGATTCTACTAGCTCAAAGCAGGAGAACTGGCCCCGATTCGCGATCGCTTTGCCCATTTCTTTTTAGAGCAGCCAAGATGTCTGACCAGCCATTGCTAACAGAAAATATTGACTCACCCGCTCCAGCCAGTGATGCAACCGCCTCAGAGTCATCTTCTAAAGCGCGATCGCGCTGGCTAATCGGGTTGGGCGTCATCGGATTGCTATTGACGATCGGGACACCCTTTGTCAAAACTCAGCTCACAGCTCAAGAAACCGAAACCGCTGAGGCCAGGGCAGCCACCCCTTTAGCCGTAGAAACATTGACCGTCGAAGCCGTCGATAGCTACACCACCTCTCGCTCCTACACAGGAGAGATTGCCGCCCTGCGGAGCAGCGATTTAGGGTTCACCCGTGGGGGCGAACTGGTGCAGGTCCTGGTGGAGGAGGGCGATCGCGTCACCACTGGGCAACCCCTCGCCCAACTCGACACCCAAAACCTGCTCACCCAGCGACGGCAGCTCGAAGCCCAAATAGCCGAAGCTCAAGCACGATTGCTGGAGCTAGAGCGGGGAGCCCGCCAGGAGGATATCGCCGCTGCCCAGGCGGACGTTCGGGATATTGAAAGCCAGCTACGACTTCAGGAACAGCAGCGATCGCGGCGAGAATTTCTCTATGACCAGGGGGCTATTTCGCAAGAGCAACTGGATGAATTCGCCTACGGAGCCGAAACCCTAGAAGCGCGTCTGGATAGAGCTAAAAGCAACCTCAATGTACTCCTCAACGGCACCCGTCCTGAACAGGTCGCTGCTCAGCGGGCGGTCGTCCAGCAGCTTGACGCCAGCATTGCCGACCTGGATGTTGACCTCAGCAAAAGCACCCTCAAAGCGCCCTTCGATGGCATCGTTGCCGATCGGCAAGTGGATGAGGGCGTCGTGATGGGAGCCGGACAGTCCGTGGTACGGCTGGTGGAGAACGAAGCGCCCGAAGTCCGCATTGGTATGCCTGAAAACGCCGCGAGTCGTCTGCAACCGAGTACGCCTGTCACTGTGAACTTAGGAACCGAACGGTACACCGCTTCCATCAAATCCGTCCTGCCCGAAGTCGCCCCCGACACCCGCACCCAAATCGTCATCTTTCAGCTAGAACCAGCCGCCCTGTCTCGCATCAACCCTGGTCAGACCGCCCGAGTCGAGCTGACCGAAACGATTCCCACTGGCGGAATTTGGGTACCCACCCAGGCGTTAACTCAGGACATTCGGGGACTGTGGAGCGCCTATGTCCTCGTCCCTACCAATGCCGCCGAAACGGCTGCTGACGGGGACACTTACCAAGTGCAGCCCAAATCCGTCGAGATTCTGCATCAGGAAAGTGACCGGGTGTTGGTACGAGGCACCTTGCAAGCAGGCGATCGCATCGTCGCCAACGGCGTCCACCGTCTCGTTCCTAGCCAGCAGGTCCGCCCTTTGTAATGGCGAGGCATTCTATCTCATATGTTCTAGGAAATTGCATTCGTAGTTCCTAGAATGCTTCGCCCCTACGCACCACCCATCCACCCATCCACCCATCCACCCATCCACCCCTCATTCATGGTTCGCCCCTTCTTCACCAACCTCCGACTCCTCGCCCTGACGATCATCCTGCTGCTGGGCTGGGGCCTTTCCTCCTACCAGTCCTTGCCGCGGCAGGAAGATCCGCAGTTGGTGCCGCGGGTTGCGGTCATCACGACGGCTTTTCCCGGTGCCAGCGCCGAGCGGGTCGAAGCCCTGGTTACCACCGTACTTGAAGAGGAACTGGCCGAGATTGAAGAAATCAGCGTAATTGAGTCAGACTCGCGAGTCGGCTTCTCAACGGTGTCAGTAGAGCTGTCGGAGGCGATTGATAACGCTCAACCCATCTGGTCCAAGGTGCGGGATGAGATGGAAGATGCCACCACGCGATTCCCGTCTGGAGTCGTGGAACCGGAGCTATCGGAGGTGTTAGTCAAAGCCTATACCTTCGTCGCCGCCCTGACGTGGGACCTGCCGGACGAACCAAACTATGCCGTGCTGAGTCGCTACGCTGACGAACTAGGCGTCATCCTGCGGGGACTGAACGGCACTGAAGAAGTTGAGTTTTTTGGTAATCCGGATGAAGAAATTTTAGTAGAAATCAATGCGCCGGAACTCGTCGGCGTCGGGCTGTCTCCCCAAGAATTGGCGAATCAAATCAGCTTGAACGATGCCAAAGCCAGTGCTGGACAGCTACGCACCGCCGAAGAGACCTTTGCGATCGAGGTAGAAAGCGAACTCGAAACCACGGAACAGATTCGCCAGATTCCCATCCAGGCTAGCAGCGGTCAGTTTACCCGTCTCAGCGATATTGCTAGCGTGAGTCGAGGTGTCCGCTATCCTCTCAGCGATCAGGCGATTGTGGGCGGCCAACCTGCGGTTGTGCTGGGGGCCATGATGCAGTCGGGGGTACGCATTGACCAATGGGTTAACAGTGCGCGCAGGGCCGTGGATGATTTCCGCGATCGCACCCCCGCAGGCATGAGCCTGAACGTTATTTTTGACCAGAGTAGCTATGTCGAAAACCGCATTAGTACGCTGATGCTCAACCTGATGCTAGGGGCCTTTCTGGTGTTTGGCGTCACCCTGATAGCGATGGGATGGCGATCAGCCTTGGTAATCGGCACCGCTTTGCCCTTCACTATCTTCGCCGTGTTTGGCTGGATGGCAGTACTCGGTGTGCCGATTCATCAGATGTCGGTAACGGGGCTGATCATCGCGTTGGGCTTGCTAATCGACAACGCGATCGTCGTGGTGGATGAAATTCAGGCTGACATCCAGCAGGGGGCCAATCCCCTTCATGCGGCAACCAAAACGGTGAACTACCTGAAGGTGCCGCTGCTGGCCTCCACCGCGACCACGGTGCTGACCTTTTTACCCATCTATCTGCTGCCGGGTTCTGCTGGAGAATTTGTCGGCTCGATCGCCCTGGGGGTCATTCTGGCCATCCTCTCATCGCTGATCCTCTCGCTGACGGTGATTGCTGCGTTGGCTGCCCGTGCGCTGGGTCAAGACAATTCCCCGGAGCCGCAATGGCGGAATTCGGGGCAAGGTGTTTGGGGCAAAATCCGCCGATTTCTAAGCCAGCCGAGAGCTTGGTGGAATGAGGGGCTATCGCTGCCGCGTCTAGCGCGGCTCTATCGCGGGTCGATGGGTCGAACGGTGTCCCGACCGCTGATGGCGATCGCCATCACCCTATCCATTCCCTTGATCGGCTTTATCTCAGCCGGGACGCTAGAAAACCAGTTCTTTCCCTTACTGGATCGAGACCAGTTCCATATTGAGATGGAGTTTGCTTCTCAAACTTCCATCGAGCAAACCCGTGAGCAGGTGCTACAGGCCCGCGACGTCATCCTCCAGCATGAGAACGTGGCCGAGGTGTACTGGTTCGTAGGGGAGAGTGCGCCCCGCTTCTACTACAACCTGACGGGCGATCGCCAGAATCAGCCCTACTACGCCCAGGCGATGGTGCAGCTCAAGTCTGAAGCCGGTGTGGAGTCGCTGGTGCGAGAAGTCCAGGCAGAACTGAGCGACCTATTCCCATCGGCCCGCGTCATTGTGCAGAAGTTCCAGCAGGGACCACCTTTTGATGCGCCGGTCGAGATGCGAATTTACGGCCCGAACCTGGAAGAACTACGCCGCCTCGGCATGGAAGTCCGAGAACTAATGACGACCCTTCCCGATGTGGTTCAGGTGCGGGACGATCTGACAGAAGGACAGCCCAAGCTGGGACTCTACCTAGACGATGAGCAGGTGCGACAGGCGGGATTGACCAACACCGAAATCGCGCAGCAGCTCGATGCCTATTCCGAAGGGATTACGGGCGGGGCAATTCTGGAATCCACCGAAAACCTGCCGGTGCGGGTGCGCTTGACCAATCGCGATCGCGCTAGTCTGGAGACGCTGGCCTCTCTGGATCTACGACCCCAACAGGCCCAAGATCGGGGCTTTCGTCCCACCTCTGCCCTGGGCGAATTCGAACTGGTGCCCCAGTTAGCCACCATTGCCCGCCGCAATGAGCAGCGGGTGAATACAGTACAGGCTTTTATCACCGCTGGCGTGTTGCCCAGCACTGTCCTCACCGCCCTTCAAGAACGCCTGGAGGTAGCCAACTTTGAACTTCCCCCCGGCTACCGCTACGAATTTGGCGGCGAGTATGAAGAACAAAACAGCGCCGTTGGCAACCTATTGCTGTTCGTGCCTATTCTGGTGCTGGGCATGGTAACGGCCTTGGTGCTGTCCCTGGGCTCGTTTCGGCAGGCGGGCATCATTGCTGTGGTCGCAGTCGGCTCCGTCGGCATGGCGCTACTGTCCCTTAAGGTGTTTGGGGCGGTGCTAGGCTTCATGGCGATCGTCGGCACGATGGGTCTGATTGGAATTGCCATCAACGACTCCATCGTCGTGCTCACCTCCCTCAATGAAGATGCCGACGCCAGAAAAGGGGAGCCTAAAGCGGTACAGAGAGTCGTGCTACGAGCAACGCGCCACGTCCTCACCACCACCGCAACGACGATTATCGGTTTCGTGCCGCTACTAGCCGATGGTGATCCGTTTTGGCGACCGCTGGCGATTGCGATCGCGGGCGGCATTTCTGGCGCGACGCTCTTGGCCTTATACTTTGTTCCCGCTGCCTACGTCCTGGTAAAACGGGGGCAATCTAACCGAGATCGCTCGCATTTTGTAGACAATCCCGATAGTACATTGATGGAGCACTCTGCTCCATAACCGCGAGTCCCGATAAAGACAGCGGCATTTGTTGTCTAACGACCTCGTTCGCCCGCCGCTGGTAGCCTTTAATGGAAATATCTATTAGAGACACGGCACCCCTATAGGATGGGCACGCGGTGCTTTGCCTATCGCATCAACTAGAAAGGAGTCCCCTTTTCCCGTCGCTGTCGTTGAAGTGCCTCTTCATACCATTCCAACTCGTCTAAAAATTGTCCTATCCGTTTTTCTAGCGATGACTGCTGCGGCACTCCCTCGTCATCGAGGGCATCAGCAATTTTGGAAATCGCAAAAATGTTTGAAATCGTAGGCATTCCCATTTCAGTAAGAAACGCTCGTAGTTGAATTGACGCCCGAACGCCACCAAAGCCACCTACTGAATAGCAAAGGATGGCAGCGGGGCGAAAAAAGTATTCTTCTAAATAGTGATCCATCAAGTTACTCAACCCTGGCTGAATGGAATGATTGTATTCACCGGCTACGACAACAAACCCATCAGCGGTGCGAATATGGTCGGCGAGGTCTTCCATCTTGGCGGGAGCCTGACCCGTCTCATACTCTTTATACATGCGATCGAGGATACCAAAGTCGTAGTCTTGCGCATCGGCAAAGATCACCGTATGCCCGCGCTGATTAAGCTGATTGATGATGAATTTAGCAGCCTTAATTCCTTGGCGATCGCGCCGGTAAGACCCATAAAATACGACTGTTTTAAAGCTCATTTGATATATCTCCTTCAGTGAATCGGTAGAAATCTAGCGACGCTCATTACCGAGTTTGACGTATTGAATTAAAGATTACGAAGATTAAAATTACGCTTAGGATGAGTGCATTTATCTAAGAAAATCTAAATTTCCCATTTACAGGAGTTCGTATAAAGGGATGACGTTTCTATATCAGAGCCGATATGCTCGTATTGATTTGTATAGCCGTACGCTCTCGCGTTAGGACGCTGAACGTGGGCGAGCCCCCGCGCCGCAGTAGGTGGGGGCTCACCACACAAACCTGAGCCCGTATGGCTATAGTCACTCGTTGGCGATCGCCCAATCCAATATCGTGTCACGTCCGCCCTGGGGTTTGTCCTACGGGCGGTTTATTAAAGCAAGGAGCAATGACCGTGGCATATCTGTGGCAGGCGGGTGGAATGAACTGGCTGGGCCAGATTCATGGTGTGTTGTCAGGTCCGATTCAAGACCCGGTTCGAGTCTTTCTGATTATTGTGGCGATCATGCTCATCGCTCCGCTGATATTTGAGCGGCTTAAAATGCCTGGGATTATCGGGCTAATTTTGGCGGGGGTGGTAGTAGGTCCGCACGGGCTGAATATTCTAGAGCGAGATGAAACCATTGAATTACTCGGTACGGTTGGGCTCTTGTTTCTAATGTTTTTGGGTGGCTTAGAAACCAGCCTCAACGACCTCAAAGGCAATGCGGATAAGGCCATTGTGTTTGGGTTAGCTACGTTTATTTTGCCAATGGCGATCGGCACAGGGGCGATGTTGCTGCTGGGCTATGGGGGATTGGCAGCCGTCTTGGTGGCGTCGTGTTTTGCGTCACATACCCTGGTAGCATTGCCTATTCTTTCTCGGCTGGGCATCATGCGATCGCCCTCCATCACAACGACTCTAGGGGCAACCCTGATCACCAATATTCTGGCCCTACTTGTCTTGGCCGTAGTCGTTAAAGCCAATGATGGCGAATTGACTATCGGCTTTTGGCTATTTCTAATTCCTGCCCTGACAATTTACACTATCGCAACTCTGGTAGGGGTTCCATACTTGGGACGATGGTTTTTTAAGCAGTTTGGACATGACGAAGGGGCAGAATTTATCTTCGTGCTGGCGACGCTGTTTGTGATTTCGGTGCTTGCAGATTTGATTGAGATCGAGCCGATCGTGGGGGCATTTCTTGCTGGAATTGCGCTCACTCCGCTGATTCCTCAGCTTAGCCCGCTGATGAATCGGCTCCAGTTTATTGGAAATACGCTGTTTGTGCCGATTTTCCTCATTTCTGTTGGCATGTTGGTCGACCCGCTGGTGCTGATTCGCGAACCGCAGTCGATTTTGGTGGCAACGGTGATGATTGGGGCAGAGCTGTCGAGTAAGTTTCTCGCAGCGTGGGGTGCCGGAAAATTCTGCCGATTTCCGTTTCCCAATGTCATGGTGATGTTTGGCTTGTCGCTAGCTCAGGCGGCATCCACCCTGGCGGCAATTACCGTGGCATTTAATATTGATCTGGTCGATGAGCTGACCGTAAACGGCACGATCGCCATGATTTTGGTCAGTTGTGTGGCGTCGCCGTGGGTGGTGTCTCGCTGGGGAAAGCAGGTCAATGTCGCCTCTCGCCCCGCTCAAGAAACGAATCAGTCAAAAGAATGGGGCGATCGCGTTTTGGTGCCCGTTGCCAACCCCAGCACTGAAAATCACCTGCTTCAGCTTGGGCTATTTTTGGTCAAGCGAGTGAATGGCACCCTCTTACCGATTCATGTAATTGCTGATTCTGGAGATGCGATTGATCCAGAGGCGATCGCCCAGCAAAATCGGCTGCTCGAAGCGGCTGAGCAACTGGCTCATGGAGCCGTTGCCCTGGTTGAGCCCATTGGTCGAGTGGATGAGTCGATTGACAAGGGCATTATTCGATCGGCAGTCGAGCGAAAAGCAAGCCTGATCATTTGCGGCTGGAAAGGCTATTCGACTTACAAAGAAAATTTCTTTGGCGGCGTGTTAGACAACGTGGTGCGGCTGGCGAGTGTGCCTGTCCTGATCACCCGCTTTCCTGAACCCATTCGCCATGTTGAGCGGGTGGTATTGGCAGCCGCCGAGATGGAAACGACTCCCAACGAGCTGAATCGGTCAATCATTTTAGCGAAGATGCTAGCCGAAGAACTCAAAGCCTCGCTTCACGTGGTAAAAGTCGTCAGCCGAGGCACTAAGATCCAATCTAAGGTTCAGTCCCAGCCCTCCGAATCCTCACTGCAATCAGCAACACCAATCCGAGAAATTCGAGGCAATTTTGTGAATGCGGTGTCTCGGCAACTAGAGCCCAGGGATTTGCTGCTGATTACCGCAAGTACTCATCGCATCGGAGAACCCGTCGTCGGACGAGAACCCGAAGCGATCGCCCGTCGCCGCCCTACCAATTCGATGATTATTGTCCATTATCCTCGGCTTAGCGAGTAATTCATCACGGCTAGTCGGTTGCAAGCTTTCGATTTTGAGGCAATACATTTATACTGATTGTGAGATAGTTGCGAATTGATAGTTGCAAATTGATAGTTGCAATTAACAAACAAACGGCGATCGCGTCATAGCATGTCTGGCTTTAGAGCTGGATATTTGGAGTGAAATTCAACTCACACTCGAAGCGACGCAACCGAACCATTTCAAACATCATACGGGTATAGGAAATATCCACCACATATAGAGCAATATTCTGCAAATCTCGGCTAGTAAAGACTAGATATAGAGACGAAAATCCGTTACGCTAAACTCAATCCTGACTGATGGTTTGAGCGATATGTCTTTTGTGGGTCTGCACATTCACAGCGATTACAGTTTGCTTGATGGGGCGAGTCAGTTGCCTCACTTGGTTGAGCGGGCAATTGAGCTCAATATGCCGGCGATCGCCCTCACCGATCACGGGGTCATGTACGGAGCCGTCGAACTCCTCAAACTGTGCAAGGGCAAAGGCATTAAGCCCATCATCGGCAACGAAATGTATGTGATCAATGGCGACATCACCAAGCAAGAGCGTCGCCCCAAATATCATCAGGTCATATTAGCCAAGAATACTCAGGGCTATAAAAGCCTCGTCAAACTCACGACCATTTCTCACCTGCAAGGCGTTCAAGGGAAAGGAATTTTTTCTCGCCCGTGTATTAACAAAGAGCTTCTAGAGCAGTATTGTGAGGGACTGATCGTCACGAGCGGCTGTCTTGCCGGAGAGGTTCCCCAAGCAATTTTGCAGGGCAAGCCCGAGATTGCCAAGCGAGTCGCTACGTGGTATCGAGATCTATTTGGAGATGACTATTACCTAGAGATTCAAGATCACGGGCTGCCAGAGGAGCGGATCGTCAATCCTCACATTGTCAGAATCGCGAAAGAACTCGGCATCAAACTGATTGCCACCAATGATTCTCACTACATCTCGTGTTTCGATGTCGAAGCGCACGATGCGCTGCTCTGCATTCAAACGGGCAAGCTGATTACCGAAGACAAGCGTCTGCGCTATACGGGCACAGAATATTTAAAGTCAGCCGATGAGATGCGGCAACTGTTTCGCGATCATTTGACAGACGACGTAATTGATGAGGCGATCGCCAATACCCTAGAAGTTGCTAACAAAATCGAAGAGTATGACATCTTAGGCGAGCCGCGCATTCCCGATTATCCCGTCCCGGATGGATACACCCCGGCCACCTATCTTCGTGAGGTAACAACGCAGGGATTAGTCAAGCGGCTCAACTGCGGTTCGGCTGATGCGATCGAGCCCCGATACAGCGATCGCCTCGCCTACGAACTCAACATGATGGAGCAGATGGGCTTTTCCACCTACTTCCTCGTCGTGTGGGACTATATCAAATTTGCGCGCGATCACGACATCCCCGTGGGGCCAGGTCGAGGATCAGCGGCGGGTTCTCTCGTGGCCTATGCTCTCGGAATCACCAACATTGACCCGGTGCATCATGGGCTGCTATTTGAGCGATTTCTGAATCCTGAACGCAAATCAATGCCCGATATTGACACCGACTTCTGCATTGAAAAGCGAGATCAGGTGATTCAGTATGTGACCGAGAAATATAGCACTGAGCGGGTCGCTCAAATCATTACCTACAACCGCATGACCTCGAAAGCCGTGCTCAAGGATGTGGCACGGGTGCTCGATGTTCCCTATGGCGATGCCGATCGAATGGCAAAACTGATTCCAGTCGTGCGCGGCAAGCCGACCAAGCTCAAGGTGATGATCTCAGACGACACGCCCGCTCCTGAATTCAAAGAGAAATATGAACAAGATGCCCAAGTGCGTCGCTGGTTAGATATGGCGCTTCGCATCGAAGGCACCAATAAAAGCGTGGGCATCCATGCAGCAGGGGTTGTGATTTCGGCGCAACCGCTTGACGAGATTGTGCCGCTCCAGCGCAACAAAGATAACGCCGGAATCGTGACTCAATACTCCATGGAAGATATTGAGTCGATGGGGCTGCTCAAGATGGACTTTTTGGGGCTTAAAAACCTGACGATGATTCAGAAGACGGTCGATCTCGTTCAGCAAAACCGACAGACAACCTTAGATCTTGACCATATTTCCCTGGATGATGCTGAGACGTATAAGCTGTTAGCACGAGGCGATCTAGCGGGCATCTTTCAGCTTGAATCATCGGGGATGCGCCAGATTGTGCGCGATCTCAAGCCCTCTGGTTTAGAAGATATTTCGTCTGTGTTGGCGCTCTACCGTCCGGGGCCACTGGATGCTGGGCTGATTCCAAAATTTATCAACCGCAAACACGGGCGAGAGAGGATTGACTATCCCCACGAAATTCTAGAGCCGATTCTCAATGAAACGTACGGCATCATGGTCTACCAAGAACAGATCATGAAAATTGCCCAAGATATGGCGGGCTATTCGCTAGGACAGGCTGACTTGCTGCGTCGGGCCATGGGTAAGAAAAAGATGGCAGAAATGCAGAAGCACCGCAGCATCTTCATTGAAGGGGCGCAGAAAAACGGAGTCAAGCAAAAGGTCGCAGAAGACCTGTTTGATCAGATGGTGCTGTTTGCAGAATATTGCTTTAACAAATCCCACTCGACTGCCTACGGATATGTGACCTTTCAAACCGCATATCTGAAGGCAAATTACCCAACTGAATATATGGCCGCGCTGCTGACTTCTAATAGCGGCGACCAGGACAAAGTGCAGCACTACATCGCGAACTGCGTCTCAATGGGGATTGAGGTTGAGCCGCCGGATATTAACCGATCTCGGGTTGACTTCACGCCGTTGAGCGATCGCATTTTGTTTGGGCTGTCTGCGGTGCGTAATGTCGGGCAGGGGGCGATCGAGTGCGTTTTAGAAACGCGAGACAAAGATGGGCTGTTTGAGTCGCTCGCTGAGTTGTGCGATCGCGTCGATTTGAGAGCTGTGAATCGACGCGCGTTAGAAGCGCTCATTCAGTGTGGTGCACTCGACACGCTCAACCCAAATCGCAATCAGCTCATGCATGATTTGGAGCCCGTAATTGAGTGGGCACAGTCTCGTGCTAGGGATCGAGAAGTTGGGCAGGGAAATCTGTTTGACATGCTCGGCGGCAGCGCAGATACTGCTAGCTCGTCTGGATTTGAAGTTTCTCCTAAAGCGGCTCCAGTCGAAGATTTTCCGCCCCAAGAAAAACTCAAGCTAGAAAAAGAATTGCTGGGTTTCTATATCTCCGACCATCCGCTGAAGTCGGTGCAGAAGGCATCCCAGATTCTCGCCCCGGTGAATATGAATGAATTAGACGAAAAAACGGATCAGTCAACCCTGAGTGCGATCGTCATTTTGACTACGGTCAAACCCGTGATTACTAAAAAGGGTGACCCGATGGCGATCGTGCAAATTGAAGATCTAACGGGACAAGCGGATGCAGTCGTATTTCCGAAGACGTTTGCCCGCATTGGACACTACATCAGCGTAGATGCGCGGCTGATGATTTGGGGCAAGGTGGATCGGCGAGACGAGCGATCGCAATTTATCATCGAAGATGCCGAACCCGTCGAGGAGGTTCGCATGATCATGGTAGAGCTTGAACCCAACATTGCCAGCGACATTACGGAGCAATATCGCCTCAAAAATATTCTGCTGGATCAACAAGACGAAACCGGACAGGGCAAAATTCCTGTGGTTGCCGTTATCGGCGCGAATCAGCGACGGCAGTTTGTGCGATTAGGAGCACAGTTCCGCGTATATGACCATCAGGCGACGGTCAATGCGCTAGCTAAAGCCGGATTCCACGCCCGATCGTCATTATTAGTCGGCGCTTAGCGCTGGTTCAGCAATTATTGATTGTGTTTACTCAATAGAACCTCACAAAATGGAATATTGAGCAAATCTTCGATAGTCGTTTCGACGACTCCCAGTCTTGGATCAACTGACTCTAAGTCAAAACCAGATTCAACCAAACTTTCGAGCAAAAATCTTGGATCATTACCTGTATTTGCAATATTTTGAGGGCAAAACTCAAAAATCACCTTGATAGCAGGATTATTCTCTAAGAGCTTCTTCATGCCCGCGAAGATAAAGGGTTCACTCCCCTCGGCATCGATTTTTATAAAGTCAATCTTGATATCTTGATTCAAGAAATACTCATCAAGTGAAATGGCCTCAACCTCAAATACCACGACATCATCGTGATACATTTTCAAAAATTGATCTTCAAATTTTCCGATGCCGCTAGAGCCATGATGTCGCTTGAGCTGACTAAACTTTAAGGTCGTAGATTCTTTATAGACTGCCTTGTTGACCAAAGAAACCCGATCTAAATATCCGTTAACGGCGACATTTTGCCATAGAGTTTCAAATATTTCTTGCCCCGCTTCGAATGCATAAACGTTTCCTTGAGTACCCACCTTGGCGGCAGCTAAAAGCGTGTAATAGCCAATATTCGCTCCAATATCAATAACCGTCATCCCTTCTTTGATGAGGTCCATAAAGACATTGGTCAGCCACATTTCCCAATATCCATCTAATAAGATATGAGGCGTTAACGACATATCTTGGGTGTCCACAAACATCTTTTGACCCCAAAGATTGCGGGTCAATGCCTTGTGTTCTCCCATATAGACGACTTCCCGCTTGGGGAGCCTATCGATTTGACGAGTCATGTCCTCAAGTTGAGGTTGGGTTGCCTGCTGTACCGCTGAAATAAGCTTGCGATCGCCAATCTTGCTTGTCTCCAAAATTGAACTATAGAGATCTGCTCGATTTTCTCGATACGACTTAAAGCCTGCTGAGTCATACTCAATTGTGGGCAATCCGGTATCTCTACCAAAGACAATAAACACATCATTGATAAAGACGGGAGCAAATTTTGCATCAACGAAATTAAGGACTTTGAAATTAATCTGCTCAAGGCGTCCCTTATGAATCACTGCCCATTTGAAGCCTGTTTCTACGGTTGGGTCAGTGCTATACCGCTCAATGGGTTTAGAAAAATAGTGACTAAATTCCTCTGGAGCAAAGACAATGTCTCCCTTTTTGAAATGCTTTTTAACAAATTGGGCTGTATCTGCCCAGTATTGATCGCGCTTAGGGAATAACATTCAGATCTGAACCTCCAGATGGCTTGATAGACGATAATAACGTGAATCGGTGTTGAGTAGCTTCCAGTTTTCGTGCGTCACAGCAATAAAAAAAGCGCGATCGCCCATGCCCATTGAGCTATTTCGCCAGAACTGTATCTTACTAGATTAGTTACCTAAGTTACTCTCATGGGAAGATGAGCTTAAGAGATGAGTCAAGAAGAATTTGGCCGTCAAAGCCGAATCATGGAGAGCGTTTAGATTTTTGTGTCAGTGCGACCGTCCTCGGTCGCGTGTTCTTTTTTAATAGAAGGAAAGATTCAGGTATTGCCCCGTTTGTATCATCTGATGCTATGTCTGTAGAGCCTACGCAACTAAATTGGCAAATCGCCAAACCCTATGACGACATTCTTTATCACAAAGCCGACGGCATTGCCAAAATCACGATCAATCGCCCCCACAAGCGCAATGCCTTTCGTCCTAAGACCGTTTTTGAACTATATGACGCATTCGTAGACGCGCGAGAAGATCCTCGCATTGGCGTTGTTTTGCTGACGGGGGCAGGTCCCCACACCGACGGAAAGTATGCATTCTGCGCAGGCGGCGATCAGAGCGTTCGCGGCAAAACAGGCTACGTGGATGATGACGGAGTTCCTCGGTTGAATGTTCTAGACTTGCAGCGCCTGATTCGCTCCATGCCAAAGGTCGTGATCGCCCTTGTCGCAGGTTATGCCATCGGGGGCGGGCACGTGTTGCATGTGATCTGTGATCTGACAATTGCCGCAGACAATGCTGTGTTCGGGCAGACAGGGCCAAAAGTGGGAAGTTTTGACGGTGGATTTGGGGCAAGCTATCTTGCCCGCATTGTTGGGCAGAAAAAAGCCCGTGAAATTTGGTTCCTCTGTCGCCAGTACGATGCTCAGCAGGCACTGGATATGGGATTAGTCAATTGCGTAGTGCCCGTTGAGCAGCTAGAAGCGGAGGGGATTCAATGGGCGCAAGAAATTTTGGAGAAAAGCCCGATCGCCATTCGCTGCCTCAAAGCAGCGTTTAATGCGGACTGTGACGGGCAGGCCGGACTCCAAGAACTTGCTGGAAACGCAACCCTGCTTTACTACATGACTGAAGAAGGCTCTGAGGGCAAACAGGCATTTCTAGAGAAGCGTCCGCCAAATTTTCGACAATATCCCTGGCTTCCCTAGCCAAGCAGGTGCATCGAATGAATTCGACTCAATCGTTTGATATTGACCAGGCAATGGAGCGAGTGCGAGAGGCGACTCAGTCGTTGCCCAAGGCTGCAATGTTTGCGCTGGCAGATGAGGGCTATGATTCTCCGTTTGAGCAACTCGTCTCGTGCATGATTTCAATTCGCACCTACGACGAGGTTAGCCTGCCTGTCTCTCGTCGTTTATTTGCCAAGGCTCGTACTCCAGAAGAATTGGTGACGTTAACGCCTGATGAAGTCGAAGCTCTGATTCATGAGAGTACCTTTTCTGAGCGCAAAGCTGAACAAATCTGGGCGATCGCCCAACAGCTTGTTGATGACTATGAGGGGCGTCTACCTTGTGATATAGAGGTAATGCGGTCGTTTAAGGGCGTGGGGCCTAAGTGTGCTCATCTGGCGCTCGGCATTGGCTGCAATCAGCCTTATATCAGCGTCGATACCCATGTCCATCGAGTCGTGAACCGCTGGGGCTATGTTGAAACCAAAACTCCCGAAAAGACGACCAAAATTTTAGAAGCACAGCTTCCAGAATCCTACTGGATCGAGCTCAATCGAATCGTAATGCCGTTTGGGAAGCATATTTGCACCAGCAATCAACCCCGCTGTTCAACCTGCCCAGTTGCTAAAATTTGTCCTCAACTAGGTGTCCAAAATCCTCGTTAATCACCGGATTCGTCAATTCCGCGATCGGCTGTTGACTTAGCGCGTCGAATCTGATCCGCCCAATAGCCGGGATTCTCCAGCGTCAACACAATCCGTTTGAAATACTCATCTTCAATCGTCAGCGTCAAGCACGTTTTGGAGGTGATATACCAAAATTCTCTACCATTAGGAGTGTAATAGGTTCCTGCTGAAATGACACCAGGCAACCCCGTCCCGGGCAATCGAACCGCACGCCATGTGAATTCAGGCGGGTCTTCGGAAACGTTTGTGATTTTAGACAACGGAATCTTAATCCGTTCAGCCATATAAAACGCCAGCAACTGCTCGTACCACGTTAAGTGAATATTTAACTCATCAGAGGTGAATTCAAGCTGCATGATCACGTCTCCGAGGTCACAGCATTATCTCGCAACGACTCGCCGTCTTTGGAATCTTGGATGGTTTCCCATCGAAATAGGCGAGGCAATTGTGCCAAATCGAGCAGATAGTTACCCGACCACAGAACTATCTCGCCAATAAGCAGTATATACATCCACGATGCAGTGTTTGGATTGATTAGGGCAATACCTTCATAAAGCTGCCACAGACGATAGGGGACATACAAATACGGAATCATCACCCACACGACGGAGCGAAACTGACGCAGGGTTAAAAATTCTGACAAAATCTGAGCGCCCAGCATAGCAAAGTAGGCCGCCCAGATGGCGATCGCCCCTGAGTATCCCTGCCGAATTCCCCAGATTAGGGCAATCAGCGGTGGAATGATCCCAAAAGTCTGAACGCTCAAAAACCAAACGCGAAACCAACCGGGAAGTGGCTGCGGTAGGCTATAGGGCGTTGCAGTTTTCCATGCCCAGCCTGTCACCGCGAGGAATAGGGTGGCGATCGCCAGAAATATTAGATTTTCAGTCAGAAGATGTGCCCCAATCATCATCTAAGCCGCTAACAACTGCCGCAATACATAGTGCAAA
>JBNPEG010000063.1:53471-67779 GCA_051117555.1 Elainellaceae cyanobacterium
TTTCCATGCCCAGCCTGTCACCGCGAGGAATAGGGTGGCGATCGCCAGAAATATTAGATTTTCAGTCAGAAGATGTGCCCCAATCATCATCTAAGCCGCTAACAACTGCCGCAATACATAGTGCAAAATACCGCCATTTCGGTAGTATGCCACCTCGTCTTCCGTGTCAATGCGGCACAGCACTGGCACCTCATCCGTGCTGCCATCCGCGCGGTGAATGACCCACGTCAGCATCATGTGGGGCTTGATTCCATCTCCCAATCCCGTAATATCAAACGTTTCAGTACCATCTAGATGAAGAGTTTGGCGATTCATGCCATCTGTGAACTGGAGGGGCAGCACGCCCATGCCGACTAAGTTAGAGCGGTGAATTCGCTCGTAGCTTTCAGCAATCACGGCTTTGATGCCCAAGAGCCTCGTTCCTTTCGCTGCCCAATCGCGCGACGAGCCAGTGCCATATTCTTTTCCAGCAACCACAATCAACGGCGTACCATCCGCCATGTACTGCATTGCCGCGTCGTAAATCGACATTTCTTCGCCCGATGGCATGAATTTTGTCACACCGCCTGACGAACCTGGCACCATCTCATTCTTAAGACGAATATTGGCAAACGTACCGCGCATCATAACTTCATGATTGCCCCGACGAGACCCGTACGAGTTGAAATCGGCAGGCACAACCTGGTTGCTGACGAGATAGCTTCCCGCTGGACTTTCCTTCTTAATCGCTCCCGCAGGTGAAATGTGGTCGGTCGTAATGCTATCTCCTAAAATGGCGAGTGGTCGGGCTCCTTTGACATCGGCTAATCCCCCGCCATTTACGTCAGAACTCATATTTTCGAAGAAGGGCGGATTTTGCACATAGGTGCTAGATGATGTCCAGGCATAGGTTTTGCTATCGACCGTATCGATTTGCCGCCAAGCCTGAGTGCCCGTGAAGACATTGCTATATCGGCTGCGAAACATGTGCGGGGTCAATGCCTGTTGCATGACCTCTTTAATTTCTTGAGTCGTAGGCCAGATGTCTTTCAAAAACACGGGATGTCCCGCCTCGTCATGACCCAGGGGTTCATGTTTAAGATCGATTGCTAGATTTCCGGCGATCGCATAGGCAACTACTAACGGGGGGGATGCCAGATAGTTACACTTCGTATGGGGGCTAACTCGTCCTTCAAAGTTGCGGTTGCCTGATAAGACTGCACAGGTGACCAGATCCTTGTCTTCGATCGCCTTAATGATGGGGTCAGGCAGCGGACCTGAATTCCCGATGCAGGTCGTACAGCCATAGCCCACCAGGTTAAACCCCAGCTGATCTAGATCGGTCTGTAGTCCTGCCTTATTTAAATAGTCAGAGACGACTTGGCTTCCTGGAGCCAGCGAGGTTTTTACCCAAGGCTTAACGGTCAATCCTTTTTCGAGCGCCTTGCGCGCCACTAACCCTGCACCAATCATCACGGACGGATTTGAGGTATTGGTGCAGCTTGTAATTGCGGCAATTACGACGGCTCCATCCGACAATTCATAGTCGGTTCCAGGCACCGGGGCTGAACGCTGCTGTTCGAATGGAACATTGCTAAAGCTGGGAAAATCTTTGTCCTTGAACTGGGATGCCGCATTTGACAACAGCACTCGATCTTGAGGGCGCTTAGGACCTGCTAACGAGGGTTCGACGGTTGATAAATCAAGTTCGAGCGTATCCGTGAAGACCGGATCGGGGCTGTCGTTATAGCGCCAGAGTCCTTGTTCTTTGGCATAGGCTTCGACGAGTGCAATTCTTTCTGGGTCACGTCCGGTGAACCGCAGATAGGTCAACGTCTCGTCATCAATGGGGAAAAAGCCACAGGTCGCGCCATATTCGGGAGCCATGTTGCTGATCGTGGCGCGATCGGCGAGGGTTAAATGACTCAGCCCATCCCCGTAAAATTCAACAAATTTGCCGACGACGCCCTTCTGGCGCAACATTTGAGTCACTGTGAGAACTAAATCCGTTGCGGTTGCGCCTTCTGGAAGCTGCCCAACTAGCTTGAACCCGACCACTTCGGGAATCACCATCGAAATGGGCTGACCTAGCATCGCTGCTTCTGCTTCAATTCCGCCAACCCCCCAACCGAGGACGGATAAGCCATTGATCATAGTGGTGTGACTGTCGGTGCCCACAAGTGTGTCTGGAGAGGCGATCGCCTCTCCGTTCTCATCTTTCGTCCAGACCACTTGAGCCAGGTATTCTAAGTTGACCTGATGGCAAATGCCAGTTCCTGGAGGGACAACACGGAAATTATCGAATGCATGCTGTCCCCATCGCAGAAACGCATAACGCTCATGATTGCGTTGAAATTCGTGAGCGACGTTTTCGGTGAATGCCGTTGAACTGCCAAACGCATCGACCATCACCGAGTGATCAATGACTAAATCGACGGGCGAGAGGGGATTAATCTTATCGGGATCGCCTCCAAGGGTCACGATCGCATCGCGCATTGCCGCCAAATCGACGACCGCCGGAACCCCCGTAAAATCTTGCATGAGCACTCGCGCTGGACGATAGGCAATCTCACGAGTGGAGGTCTGATGGGTTAGCCAATCGGCGATCGCTCGCACATCATCGGCAGTTACCGTACGACCATCTTCGTGGCGGAGTAGATTTTCTAAAAGCACTTTGAGACAGTAAGGCAGACGATGAATATCGCTCAACGTCTTCGCGACTTCTGGCAAGCTGTAAATCTGATAGGTTTTCTGACCAACAGAGAGGGTGGTTTTGGCGTTAAAGCTATTCACGGCGGTTGTCTCTAAATCTTCAAACGAACCGATGGCGACGATGGGGTCCTCATCATCCTACATAAGATGCAATCTAGATTTTATATAAAAAGTCGCCAAACGCTTAATCAATAGTGAGGAACATCCTGAAGTTCAAGAGTTTCAGCCTTTTAAGAATTTGCACTATTTTAGGCGTGTCACAACACTACAGCACCGTTTATTTATGTCCACCTATTATCGCTGCGATCTGTTGGCTCCCCCTCAAAGAATGGGCATGTTATGAGTGCGCCAAGCCCCATCAGCAGTTAGGGCAATGTTTAATTCTTCAAAGGAGCTGTTAGCTTCATAAAGTCAGGCGCTTCGTAAAATTAATGATGAAGTTCATCATGGGATTGTGCAATTTCTCAAAAAAACGAATAGCTTTGTAGTTCGTTCCTGAATAGTTATAAATCAATCGGATATATCAAACCATTGGTAATGTCTACTGTTAAATTCGCCAAGGGGAATTGAGAATGGCTCAGTCAAAATGTGCATTGATCACTGGAATCACCGGGCAAGATGGGTCGTATCTGAGTGAACTTTTACTCGAAAACGGATACGAAGTTCACGGCATTATCCGGCGGACCTCCACCTTTAATACCGACCGGATTGATCATATTTATCAAGACCCTCACGAGGAGCGCGCCAAATTATTTCTTCACTACGGCGATTTGACAGATGGCACAACGCTCCGTCGCATTTTGGAAGAGGTGCAGCCCACCGAAATTTATAATCTAGGTGCTCAATCCCACGTTCGAGTGAGCTTCGACTCTCCCGAATATACGGTTGATACTGTCGGCATGGGCACCCTGCGATTGCTAGAAGCAATTCGTGACTATCGCCGTCGTACTGGAATTGATGTGCGCTTTTATCAAGCAGGCTCATCAGAGATGTTTGGGAAAGTGCAAGACATTCCTCAAAAAGAAACGACGCCTTTCTATCCCCGCAGTCCCTATGCCTGTGCCAAAGTCTATTCTCACTGGCAAACGGTTAATTATCGCGAGTCTTACGGCATTTTTGCGTGCAACGGTATTTTGTTTAATCACGAATCCCCTCGTCGTGGCGAAACCTTTGTCACTCGCAAAATTACGCGGGCGATCGCTCGCATTGTCGCCGGGCAGCAACGTAAGCTATATCTCGGAAATCTCGATGCCAAACGAGATTGGGGCTATGCCAAGGATTACGTAAGGGCCATGTGGTTAATGCTTCAGCAAGATGAGGCTGATGATTATGTAGTGGCTACAGGTGAAACGCATTCAGTCCGGGAGTTTCTCGAACTCGCCTTCAAATGCGTCAATTTAAATTGGCAAGACTATGTCGAATTTGACGATCGATATCTCCGACCTGCCGAGGTTGATCTATTAATTGGTGATCCAACAAAAGTCCGGCAGAAATTAAATTGGCACCCAACGGTGACCTTTGAAGATCTGGTTGCTCTGATGGTTGAGGCCGATCTGAAATGTCTCGGTCTGATTTCTGGCAACGGAAAGGTTGCACCCGATAATTTGGAAAATGCTACGATTCGTCAGGGGCTTGGAAGCCTGATTAGCTGGCAATCGCCCTAATGCTAAGTTTGTGTCGAGTATTTGACTATGCTGACTCAGGAATTGGATTGAATCTATGAACGATATTGATCTCAAACCAATGCGCATTCTTGTGACGGGTGGTGCTGGATTTCTAGGTCGGCAAGTCATTGATCAGCTCATTCAAGCAGGTGCTGATCCAGCCAAAATTACAGTGCCGCGATCGCACGACTGCGATTTGCGAGTAATGGATCATTGCCAGCGAGCCGTCAATCAGCAAGATATCGTAATTCATCTAGCAGCTCATGTCGGTGGCATTGGTCTGAATCGAGAAAAGCCTGCCGAGCTGTTCTATGACAACCTAATGATGGGCGCGCAGCTTATTCATGCAGCGTATGAGGCTGGAGTTCAGAAATTTGTCTGTGTGGGCACGATCTGCGCTTACCCCAAATTTACGCCCGTTCCCTTTAAGGAAGATGATTTGTGGGAGGGATATCCAGAAGAGACGAATGCTCCCTACGGCATTGCCAAAAAAGCGTTATTGGTTCAGCTTCAAGCCTACCGAGACCAATATGGGTTTAATGGAATTTATCTCTTACCTGTCAACTTGTACGGCCCCGAAGACAATTTTGATCCGAGCAGTTCTCACGTTATTCCAGCACTGATTCGAAAAGTTCATGAAGCTCAACAACAAGGAGCTAAGCATCTGCCAGTATGGGGAGATGGCAGCCCAACTCGCGAATTTTTGTATTCAGCCGATGCGGCGAAGGGCATTGTGATGGGGACTCAGTCTTATCATGCTCCCGACCCTGTTAACTTAGGAACGGGCAAAGAAATCTCAATTCGAGACTTAGTCGAGCTCATCTGTAAACTAATGGGATTTGATGGCGAGATTGTTTGGGAAACCGATAAGCCCAACGGACAGCCTCGTCGCTGCCTAGATACGACTCGCGCCAAAGAGTCCTTTGGCTTTACTGCTCAAGTCGGTTTTGAGCAAGGGCTTAAGAATACGATCGATTGGTATCGGCAATACGCTGCATAGCTTTGAGTTTTATGATGTTCCTAAAACCTGCACTGCACCCTGACTCTTAGTAGCTGCACCCCGACTGTTAGTAGTAGACACTCATGTCGATAGATGACTATTGAGGCGGTGTCTGTTGGATTGCAGCTTCGGCATTTTGAATGGCTTCAGTTGCGTACGTATTGCCAGGTCGCTGCTCTAGAGCACGCCTGAAATTAATCAGTGCAGTTTGATAATCTTTCTGCTGCATGGCAGCATAACCGACAGTCATACATTGCGTGAAGTCACACGGATAATCTGACGCGGCAGTTTGATTCGTAGGAGATGAAACCGACTCATCTGACGTGGTGGATAGATCAGTCGATAATTCAGAGGAGTCGGCGGATGCCTCGACGGGAATCTCGTCGGAAGAACCAGGCGTGAGTGCAGGATTTAACCCACTCCCTGCAAGTGAATCCGACATAAATGCAAACCCTAATATCCCCAGGAGCCCGACCAAGAAACCACCAATTTGTAAGAAAAAGGATTTTCTAACCGGGATACGGCTCCACTTTTTGATGAAGAAAACGAGTGCAGCAAACGGGACAAATAAATATAGCAATCCCCACACTGCACTGTCTTGGAATGCCAGAATGAGCCCCCAAATTCCTCCCGTTAACATAATCAGATAGCCTACGGCCATAACGACAAATAAAACAATGGCGACCATCTATATCCTCCTGATTCAATGTGAACTATAGCAATCCCGGGTTGTGAGCGGTGGGGCGGTCGACGCTCCACCGCTCACACACAATTTACAAGCGATTTAGGATCGCTGTATATCGTCCTAGTCAAAGAAACGAGCTTCAGGCATAGGATGGCTCAATTTTTCGCTAAATTCGGCAAATTTTACCTACCTTAATGTTTAGTCCAGTGAGTCAGCCCGATAGATCTTTATAGCCCTATGGGCTCACTACACGTTCAACGTCCTAACGCGAGAGCGTACGGATAACATAGGTCGCTACATTTTTCTCTGCATACTGAAGACATAAGAGCGTTGATAGCAACGCACTCGTGAGGGGGTAGTGTGACAACAGATAGACAATCTGATACGGTCAACTCGAATAAAGCTAATTTGAGGCGATCGCTCCTGAATACCCGTAAATCGATGCCTCCAGAGGTGTGGCGAGCCAACAGCGATCGCCTCTGTGACCACCTCCAACAGGTTCCCTTATTTACCCAAGCCACCACCATCCTGAGCTTTCTCAGTTTTCGACAAGAGCCTGATTTGAGTCTTCTCTACAAGCTCCCCAAACGCTGGGGATTTCCTCGATGTGTTGAAACATCACTGGTTTGGCATCTAGGGTCGCCGTTGAGTTCGATGGGGTTTCAAACAGGGGCATACGGCATCCAAGAACCTCATCCCAATTTGCCCTTAATTGATCCCAGCACGGTTGATTTGATTCTCGTTCCGGCGATCGCCTGTGATAGGCGAGGATATCGCCTAGGCTACGGAGGCGGATTCTACGATCGGATGCTCAGTCAATCTGCTTGGTCAGCAAAGCCAACCATTGGCATCATATTTGACTTTGCGTGTTTGGCGACCTTGCCAATCGATCCGTGGGATTATCCCTTACATGGAATTTGCACCGAAGCAGGTTTTTTCTGGTCTAAAGACTATTAATCTGCTTAAATCCTTTGAAATTCTCAGCAGGCGATGAGATTACCAAACTGAGCGGGAATGCTAGAACCATCGCTAGGGGAATCAGGGATGCAGTGTGGCTATAAACCTGCTTGGGAGCATGTCCGTTCATGCTTTCGGCAAATTTGGGGATATGATGACTTTCGCCCACCTCAAGGCGAAATTGTCCAATGTTTGCTGTCTCATCAAGATGCACTGATTGTCATGCCAACCGGAGGCGGAAAATCCATTTGTTTCCAGCTTCCTGCACTGATGCGAACGGGACTAACGCTTGTCATCTCTCCCCTCGTGGCCCTCATGGAAGATCAGGTGCAAGACTTACAGGCTCGCCATCTGCCTGCGGCGGCATTACATAGTGAACTGTCTTCCTATCATCGGCACCAAATTCTACGCGATTTGGAGAGGCAGCATCTCCGATTGCTCTATGTATCGCCAGAAACCCTACTAAACCCGATGGTTTGGGAGCGGTTGTGCCATCCCCATCTGAAGATTAATGGACTGATTTTGGACGAGGCTCATTGTCTTATTCAGTGGGGAGACACGTTCCGACCTGCCTATCGACGACTTGGCGCCGTGCGATCTGCGTTGCTCAAAACGAAGCCTCCCGGCACTCAGATGGCGATCGCTGCGTTTACGGCGACCGCTGATCCAACGGCTCAGCGCATCATTCAAGATGTTCTGCGTCTCCAAAATCCCCGAACTTTTCTACTGAGTCCCTATCGCCCTAATCTCCATCTTTCAGTTCAAATTGCTTGGACGCCTCGAAGCCGTCGCCAAAAATTATTGCGCTTTATCGAATCGCATCCGGACACCTCCGGACTGATTTACACCCGCACGCGGCGAGATAGTGAAGAGTTAGCGAATTGGTTAGAATCGAGCGGCTATCACACGGCTGCCTATCATGCCGGACTCAGCCCCAGCGAGCGACGCCGAATTGAGTCGACTTGGATATCAGGTGGACTTCCGTTTGTGATTTGCACATCTGCGTTTGGAATGGGCATTAATAAACCAAACGTGCGATGGGTGGTGCATTTCCACGCTCCATCTCTGTTGTCTGAATATCTGCAAGAAATTGGTCGGGGTGGACGAGATGGAAAACCCTCAGACGCCCTGACCCTGATTAGTGAGCCGACCGGATGGCTTGATCCGAGTGACAATCAGCGGCGCAAATTTTTTGAGCACACTATTCAGGCTCAAATTCAGCAGGCACAGCGAATGATTCGGCAGATTCCCCCTCGCGGTGATGCGACTGCCGTAGCGAGAGATATTAAAGATGGAGCGATCGCCCTGTCTTTACTGCACAGTATGGGGAGATTGGAGTGGCAAGACCCATTTACCTACACTATTGATGCGGCTAAACCCGCTAACTCAGTGAACATATTGAGCGGGGCTCAGCAAATGCAGCGGTATCTGAATACTCGTCAGTGTCGCTGGACAGTGTTACTTGAGTCGTTTGGATTCCACGATGAAGCAGCAGGCATGAAATGCGGTCACTGCGATCGCTGTCAAGTTGCTAAGCAGAACACCTAATTTGCAATAATCTGCCAAATTATTCACTATCTGTCTTCTAATCAGCATCGTTATTTCTGATCAGCATTTTTGCCCTTGACACAATTGCGAATTGCTTTATTTCTATTTGCTAATCCTTGGGATGGTGTATTCATCATCGGTTGTGACATGAGGCTTATGACCGCTGATGGCTTGCTTCATGACCTGAGCGGCAATATTGGGCTTAAACAATGCCGTTGGCGGCTTGAGCATGTGCATGACTTCTACAAAGGTTTGAAAAACTTCAGGTTTTTCGAGGGAGACAACCGCGAGCTGGTCGATGTAGCGGTGCATGAGACGAGTCGTCCAGTCGGGCTTGCCTCCTTCGGTTGTTTTCCAGCGAAAGTCTTCGCCTGTTGCCATCATCCAGGGTGTGGCAACAATCTGAGCGAGCTGTTTCTGGAAATGGAGGGGCAGTCCCCGCAATTCTCCAGGGGTTTGAGCGAGCTGATTGCGAATGCATTCCTCTAGAGTAATCGCGCCCAACGCTGCAACAGTCATGCCTTGTCCATGAACCGGATTAAATGCACAGACTGCGTCTCCAAGAGCGACAACGCCATCCGGAAAGCGAGTCAACTTATCGTAGTGCCGAAGTCGATTTTCGGTGCGTCGATAGCTATAAACCGGGGAAAGAGGTTTGGCATCCTTCAGCAAGTCGTAGAGAACTGGATTGCGGAGACTCCGCGCAAATCCTAAAAATCCATCTTCATCAATGGGGGGATGATCGTCGCCAATTCCGGACAGGGTGACGACCCAGCAGTTTCCTTCAACTGGGTAAAGAACGCCTCCACGGGACTGTTGGGGGGGTTTTGGAGCAATCAACAACCCTTGCCAATCTGCGTCTAACCCATCGGGGCGTTGATACCATCGACTGCCGTATCCCAAAAACGAGTTTACGACAGTTTCTTGTACCGCAGGATATCCGAGGACTTCCAGCCATTCAGGCAGTATTGAATTGCGACCACTGGCGTCTACGGTAAGGTCGGCAGTAATCGTTTCGGTTTGTGCCAGGGCAGCTTCTCGCTGACGATGGCGGCGGGTGAGCTTGATTCCAGTGATTCGCGTGCGATCGCTCGTGCTCATCACTCCTTTGACTTGGCAGCCATCGAGCAGCTTGATATTGCCAAATGTTTCAAGGCGTTGACGAACAAGCCACTCTAGCAGGGTGCGGCTACAGGTACGCCCGGTCAATCCGGAGTGAAAGCGGGGTTCCCATCCCCAAAACCCGAGCCAGGGCCAATCTGCTGTCCAGTCGAGAGTGGGCGCGCCTGAGGCGGTTAGCTCATCTAGAAGCCCTGGAAATAGCTGTTCAAGAAGCTGTTGCCCCCGAGTCAGCAGCACATGAACATGGTTTGATTGGGGCACTCCCGGACGAAATTCAGGCGTTTCTGGAAAGCGATCGCGCTCCACGAGCGTCACCTGATCAAAATGGTTGGCTAGCACGCGTGCTGATAAAAGCCCAGCCATGCTGCCACCGATGACGAGGGCATGGGTGGATGGTGTCTGAACTTGAGCCTGATCTGAGACAGTAGACATAATCATCTTTCTATCTATACAGAAAAAATACGAACGGTAGGCATTAAAGGAGGTCTTTCGACCGATGGCGTTGGCGCTTAGTGCTCGTGAATCTGAGACATAATTACGCTTAATACCGAATGCCCGCTCTCACGGATGCTCGCTGATACGTTTCTACAAACAAATTTCTACAAACAAAGATTTAATGGGCTCCTCAAGGCTAGTGTAACTCTTCAAAAATTTTCGCCCAATTTAGTACATATTTACTGTTGTCGAGATGACAAAATATTGCTGATCAGATGAGCTGTTTGATGCTCAATGTCATGTTCGGGGGCATATTCAGAAATTTCAATGCCGATTAAACGTGCATGTTGAAGCAATATAGGCAGGCTCGCCTGGAATTCAGCAGCATAGATTCCGTTGGGTTCCGGAAATGCTACACCCGGTGCTTCTACTGGGTCAAAGGCATCTAGATCGATGCTGAGTCCGAATCCTTGAGTGTTATGGGTAGCGATCGCCACGGCTTCATTCAAGATGGCAACCCAGCCTCGCTGGTGAATATCAGCGGGTGAAAATACTCGAATCTGGTGCTGATCAATGAATTCTTGCTCACCCGGATCAACAGTGCGGGTACCGATCAAGCAGACATTTTCAGGTCGAATGGGGCGTCGCCCAAACCACTGCGTCAACTCGGGTGTGCCATAGCCCAAGACTGCTGCAAGTGCCATGCCATGACACGCCATCGATGGGCTCGTTTCAAGACGATTGCAGTCAGCATGGGCATCAATCCAAATGATACCAAGATGAGATGTAGTGATATCAGCAAGGCGGGACACGTCGGACGGGCGTGATGAGTCGGACGGGCGATCGCGCGTTTCCTCGGCAGCAGATTGTGTGACCTGTGTCGCTAAATATTGGAGCAGCCCGGCATAATGACCTATCGCGGTTGAATGATCTCCACCCACTGTCACCGGAAACTGATCGCACGTCATCGCATGATAAACCGCTGAAGCCAGTCGTTGAGCGTGCGCAGTCACGAATGGCAATGCTTCAATTTGATGAGTGAGAGTATGATCTGAACACCGAGGTCGCGCCTCTACTATTTGATACCAGTGAGCTGCAACACCTCGCGTTTGAAGGATCTGGTCCAAACCAAATGCGTGCAGCGATCGCGGACCTGCCTCACCTAAAAGGCGGCTCGAACCCCAACTAATGGCTGAGCCAATCAGGGCAACAGATTTGGAATAGTTCATAGATCGGGCTTGAACGGTGCATCAAGCGACTGACACAATGATGAAATTATAGAGTTTGATGTCTATCGAGTGAGCAATTAAAGCAATCAGAACTTGTATTAAGAAGAGAGAGATGCCGAAATCTGGTGACATCAGTGGATGATTGCTATGTTTACTCAGAAATTCCTCAAAAATAAGTTAATTCCTCTCGCAGCGTCCTTACTAGGTTTTCTCCGGTAGTTGTGATTGCACGGCCTCGATAGTAGAAGTGGATGGTCACATTGAACAAGAAGGATAGTGTAAATTTGAAATTTAAGTTTCACTGATATCCGTAAAATCCACAGCGTTATAGACCGAGTAGAGAAGCAAAGGATGAATGGGTTTGCCTTGATTAAATCTAAGGATTCACGGGATTGCAGGGGCGATCGCCCCTATAGATACGCGTCATGGGGAGATAGTATACGCCCTGCAAAATTTGAACATAATCCTACTTCGTACATTCACTGATCGAATCATGTGATCAAATATGTCCTGGAAAAGTTAATTCACTGAAACTTAAAATCTTGGGAACTTCTCTTCACAGGCTCCGGTCAAGAGGTGTGTAACGTGCAAGAGGTAATCTATGTTATTCCCGATATTTCCGAATCAATTGGAAGGCATTAACCTTATCTACTTTTATTAGATTGTATTTGACCTGATTTATACACTTAGATTATTTGTTGTGCATCTCCACTCCATTTCGTTCAACATTTACCGCCTTTTAACGACTCAAAATAATCAGGTCAACATTCAGAAAGCTTCTATGGTCAGTTACTTAGCCATACCGTCAAACGCTGTCCCATAGATTTCCGATCTAATTGAAGTAGTCCAGATGTTAAGGGAATACACAGGTAAAATAAGGGAATATACAGGTAAAGTCGAAAAGACGTTTCAGGGCATGTTTACCTGTCAGACTACCACCTAAAAGTTTTGATTCTAACAAATACTGCTCTATCGATAGCTGCTTTAGCGATCGCTGTTTCATTGATTAATTAGAATCTACTCCATGAACAGCAAGAAAAGAGTTGGAAAGTGACTACCGACTACTGCTTTGTCGTGCCAAATTAGGCAGACATTCAGAGTTTTTGCGATTGCTGCAACACGGCTATGCAGGCAAACGCTTGTGTTGCTCAATTAGCAAAAAAGACTTGGTTCGCCATTCAGTTATCTGTTTACAACGCCAATCATTCACCTTTCATCGCTAGGCTAATCCCCTTGCTCAAATTGTGATGACGGTGTGGTGTTGCGAAAAACAGTTTGTCATTTATCGCAACTTAGAGGAATTATTGATGGAAGGCTTTTCAGGAATGTCAGAGAGCCCAGCCACTCTGAATCCAGGTCAAGATTCATCGCTACCTGGTGCTATTAATAGCCAAAGAGATCCGCTGGCAGATCTGTTAAAGCAAGACAGTTCGTTTCAGCAACTAAATAGCAATGATTCCATCGAGTCGTTGGATTTAGATACAGCAGTCTGGAATGAAAATCCAGAGGGTCTTGCTCAAACCGATCAACTCGTTAATGCCCTGTTTCAGCTTGATGCAACTACCCAAAAATCTGATGCATCATCTAGTTCATCGGACGACATGACCTCAACGGGGGTTAATTCCGTGGACGCATCGAAGTCACTAGACCCTGCATCAAGCGCCTCTACCCTTGACGATATTACAAGTAATGGAAGTACGAAAAAATCTTCGAAATTGGGTTCGCTAAGCCAGCTTGCAGCTAATAGCGTCAATGCTGAGATTTCGACTCAGGGAGAAGCACTATTAGTTGGCAATTCTCCCAATGGAAATTCGGCGGATCTTGCAATCAAGACGCGCTTAGAAACATTAGGGTATCAAGTCACTGTCAAAGATGATGATGCAATCAAAAGCAATGATGCGAATGGTCAAGATTTAGTTGTCATTTCTGAATCGGTCAAGTCTAACAAAATCGGCAGCAAGTTCACTAAAGCCGATGTGCCCGTTATTACCATGGAGCCGTATGTCTTCGATGACATGAAAATGACAGGTTCTAAAGCTGGGAGCGATTATGGCTTTAAGAGCGGACAAACTCAAGTAGCCATTGAAACAACTGGGCATCCTCTTGCAGGCGGGTTGAACTCGTCTCCAAAGGTTTACAACGGCTCAGGCTCTATGGGTTGGGGCAAACCTGGCACGGGTGCAACTGAAATTGCTAATGTTGCTGGAGACAGTCAGAAGTCAGCCGTGTTTGGTTATGACAAAGGAGCCACCTTAGCAGATAGCAGTAAAGCGGCTGAGCGGCGCGTTGGCATGTTTGTCATGAATCAAAATAGTGAAGGTAGCCGCCTAACCAATGAAGGCTGGCAGCTCTTTGATTCAGCCGTTGAGTGGGCAACCAGCGACAGCGGAAATTCCACCCCTTCGTCGAGTGCTGACCCTGACCCATCTCCAGCACCCACTCCTGACCCATCTCCAGCACCTACTCCTGACCCATCTCCAGCACCTACTCCTGACCCATCTCCAGCACCTACTCCTGACCCAGGCCCGACGCCTAGCCCGACCCCCAAGCAAAATGCAAAAACAGTGCGCCTAGAAGCTGAGGGGCTCTCTCTGTCAAACTTCACAACCGAAAGTAAAGGGGTTGCATCTGGCGATCGCCTCATTAAACTCTCCGGCAATCAGGGCACCGCATCGAGCACATTTGAAGGTGCATCCGGTAAGTATGATGTCGTTGTTCGATACTTTGATGAATCAGATGGACAATCACCCATTTCTCTCAAAGTGGGCAATGATAGTGAATCATGGACGCTCAATCAGCAGTTGGGCTCATCGATTGCCGCTAGCAAAAACGCCGTTGAGCGCAAAGTATTCAGCAACATCGATGTTAAGCAGGGTGACAGCATCGAGCTAACGGGCAAACGTAATGGCGAAGAATATGCGCGGGTTGACTACATTGAGTTTCGTCCTACGGGTTCAAACAGCCCTGACCCATCACC
>JBNPEG010000063.1:67879-91144 GCA_051117555.1 Elainellaceae cyanobacterium
CCCGCCCCCAGCCCTGACCCGTCACCTGCCCCCAGCCCTGACCCATCACCTGCCCCCAGTCCCGATCCATCTCCCGCCCCGATTTCCAATCCTGACCCTGCCCCGACTCCCAGCCCAGCCCCGACCACGTCCCAAAAAGGTGACATCTATGTTTCACAGGGCGAGTCTATTAATGCAGCCATTAGCAAGGCAAAAGCAGGCGATGTCATTGTGCTAGGAGATGGACGCTATTACGAGTCAGTGAATGTCAATAAATCTGTCACCTTAAAAGCTGCAAATCCAGGTAAGGCAATTATTGATGGGGGTACGTCTCAAGACTTTGATTGGTATAAGTCAGGAAATGAGTGGCGTGCCAAGGTGCCCTGGAACCCCAACCACCTTGTGATTGGCGACATGAGTACCATGCGAATGGGCAATAACCTGAAAAATAAAGGATTCCAGGGTGGTTTCTACTACAGTGGCGGTGAAATCCGGGTGCGCCTGGGTGAATTGGCGGTTGACCCAGATACGGTACCCGTCAGCATTCAACGGAAAGATGGAGCCAATACGGGCATTACGATTGGTGCGGACAATGTCAGCGTTGAAGGACTGCAAATTCGCTCCCATTCTCACCACGGAATCAAGGTGAATGGTGGCGCTGATAATTTTGTCGCTCGCAATAACTTCATTTTGGGGTCGCGCACCGGAATTGATGTTCCATCGGGGACACGCGGACACGTGATCGAAAAGAACGAGATTAGCAACTACCCGCTCTATACGCAGTCTCGTGAGAGCTACGACACAATGGTGAAGATCTACCACAACAAAAAAGATGGTGGCATCTTTGATTCTGAAACGACATCCATCCGCTTTGGTTCAAAAGATACCGTTGTCAAAAACAACTATGTCTACGAAATGATGGATGGGATGCAGCCTCGAACCATGGGCGGCAGTAGCGCATCTGAGCGCACTGAGATCTCCAATAACCTAGTGATGAACTCGCGAGATGATGGTGTCGAATTTGATAGTACTGGCCCTCAAAATATGCGATTCCACAATAATGTGGTGTTGAATGGTCTGACGCTACTAGCGCCATCACCCATCAATGAAGGTCCCGTTGACATCGATCACAACTTACTACTGTCGACCAATGAAGGGGGTATCGAAGAAAAAGGTGTCATCTTCAAATTTGATGGTCGGTGGTCAAACGATATTCACCGTAATATGAGCATCGTTCAGAATACTGTTCGGTCAGAAGATTCAGATATGGGTCTATGGTGGACAAGTCCGAAGGGCAGTCAGAACACGATTGTGGCAAATAACATTATTGACATCAATAATGGTCAGATCAATCGTGACTTCCCGTTCCCAGAATCAAGCAATCTTCGTAGCCGAAATGTTGGCTTCCAGAGTACAAACGGTCAGTGGGATTTACGCTTAAACAGCAATTCAAAGGCACGTGATTTTGCCAATGGGTCGCACGATAAGTTCCATTCTGCCCCGGACGGCAAGCCTGATGCCGGTGCGATCGAGTATGGCTCAAACTGGACATTTAATGACGTGGGTGTGAGCTGGGCCAGTAAGAATGCATCGTGGCGTCCTAAGTTGCCGTCTGTCATTAATCCCAATATGGTCGGTTTGGACTAGTTTGAATTGGCTGTGACTGAGAATTGTCGCGACAATACATAGTCTCAGTTGCTATCAAGCTTCAGGGTGACATTTCCAACTCGTGTGCATGCCTATGTTCAGCCTATCTACGACATCCGCAAGAGCTTTGAATTCAATTCTTGCGAGTATAGGTAGGTAACTAGAGCAGTACTGAGCAGTATGGCGGGCGATCGCTCCTTTTACCTGTAGGGAGCGATCGCTTTCATATGCAATGGGACGGCAATACCCACCAAAAGGGAGTGAACACCGATCTCAGGGATTGGTATAGGATTTTTAGAATGAGGATGAGTCAGGAGTTTTGAGTCATGAGTGTCTAGGTTTGAATAAGTCCAACTCAAAACTCAGCACTCGACTGGAAACTCTATTCCTGTATTGCCTATGCAACCCACTAATCCAAATCAATTTACTGAAAAAGCTTGGGAGGCGATCGCTCGCACTCCTGATATTGCTAAGCACGCTCAGCAGCAGCAGATTGAAACCGAGCACCTGATGCGATCGCTGCTTGAGCAAGAAGGTTTAGCCGCTAGCGTATTTAACAAAGCGGGCGTCAATGTGCAAAAACTGCGCGACTATACAGAGCAGTTTATCAACAGCCGCCCCAAAGTATCCGGAGGCACCTCTGTATATCTGGGGCGATCGCTCGATGCGTTACTCGACCGAGCTGACGAGTCGCGCAAACGCTATGGAGATGATTATATTTCCATCGAACACCTCCTTCTGGGGTACGCTAAAGACGATCGATTTGGTAAAGCTCTCTTCCAAGAATTTAAACTAAGTGAAAAGACGCTGAGAGAAACCATCGAACAGATCCGAGGGAATCAAAAGGTGACTGACCAAAATCCTGAAGGGAAATATCAAGCCCTAGAAAAGTATGGGCGCGATTTGACGCAGTTTGCTCGTGAAGGCAAGCTCGACCCCGTCATCGGGCGAGACGATGAAATTCGTCGCACGATTCAGATTCTATCTCGCCGGACTAAAAACAACCCGGTGCTCATCGGGGAGCCGGGTGTTGGTAAGACGGCGATCGCTGAGGGGTTAGCCCAACGTATCGTCAGCGGTGACGTGCCCGAATCTTTGCGCGATCGCAAGCTGATTGCTCTGGATATGGGTGCGCTAATTGCGGGTGCCAAATATCGCGGTGAATTTGAAGAACGATTGAAAGCCGTTCTCAAGGAAGTGACTGACTCCGAGGGTCAAATCATCATGTTTATTGATGAGATTCACACCGTCGTAGGTGCCGGTGCGACCCAAGGCGCAATGGATGCGGGCAACCTGCTGAAGCCAATGCTGGCGCGAGGCGAGCTACGATGCATCGGGGCGACAACGCTTGATGAATATCGCAAATATATCGAGAAGGACGCAGCGCTAGAACGGCGATTCCAGCAGGTTTATATCGATCAGCCCAGCGTAGAAGATACGGTTTCGATTTTGCGGGGTCTGAAGGATCGCTATGAAACTCACCACAACGTCAAGATTGCCGACAGCGCTTTAGTGGCTGCTGCCTCGCTCTCGACGCGATATATCAGCGATCGCTTCTTGCCTGACAAGGCCATTGACCTCGTTGATGAGTCGGCTGCCAAGCTGAAAATGGAAAGCACCTCTAAGCCTGAAGAACTAGACGAGGTCGACCGCAAGATTCTTCAACTCGAAATGGAACGACTGTCGTTGCAGAAAGAGGTTGATCCGGCATCGCTCGAACGGCGTGAACGGCTTGAGAAAGAACTCGCCGATCTCAAGGAAGAACAGTCTGCACTCAATGCACAATGGCAGGCAGAGAAGGAAGTCCTCGATCAGCGCAGCAAGCTCAAACAGGAAATCGACCATATTGTAAATGTCGAAATTCCTGAAGCGGAGCGAAACTATGATCTCAATCGGGCGGCTGAACTTCGGTATGGCAAACTAACTGATCTCCAGCGTCAGTTAGAAGAGACTGAATCCAATCTGTCAGAGGTCCAAAAGAGCGGGCGATCGCTCCTCAGAGAAGAAGTGACTGAAGCAGACATTGCCGAAATCATTTCGAAGTGGACGGGCATCCCGGTCAGCAAGCTCGTCGAGTCTGAGATGCAAAAGCTGCTATATCTCGAAGATGAACTGCATCAGCGAGTGGTCGGTCAAGATGAAGCCGTGACTGCCGTGGCTGACTCGATTCAGCGATCGCGGGCAGGGTTGGCAGATCCTAATCGTCCGACTGCGAGCTTTATCTTCCTCGGACCCACTGGCGTCGGCAAGACCGAATTGGGCAAAGCCCTTGCAGCGTACCTGTTTGACACCGAAGAAGCGATGGTGCGCATTGACATGTCCGAATACATGGAGAAACACTCTGTCTCACGCTTAGTGGGTGCGCCTCCCGGATATGTGGGCTATGACGAAGGTGGGCAGCTTACTGAAGCCATTCGTCGCCGTCCCTATTCAGTTGTGCTCTTTGATGAGATCGAGAAAGCCCATCCTGATGTGTTCAACATCATGCTGCAAATCTTAGATGACGGACGAGTCACCGATTCGCAAGGGCACACGGTTGACTTCAAGAACTCCATCATCATTATGACCAGCAACATCGGGTCGCAATATATTCTCGACCTGGCAGGCGATGACGCTCGATATGATGAGATGCAGAGCCGAGTCATGGATGCGATGCGCAATAGCTTCCGTCCAGAGTTCCTCAATCGCATCGACGAAATCATCATCTTCCACAGTCTCAAGAAGGAGCAATTGCGAGAAATCGTTAAGTTGCAAGTTCAGCAATTGTCGAAGCGCCTCGATGACAAGAAAATGTCGCTGCGTCTCACCGATTCTGCGCTTGACTTCTTAGCTGAGGTGGGCTATGACCCAGTCTATGGTGCTCGTCCGCTGAAGCGAGCCATTCAGCGTGAGCTTGAAACCCAAATTGCCAAATCAATTCTGCGGGGCGAGTTTCACGACGGCGACACCATCTATGTCGATGTAGAAAATGAGCGGTTGTCGTTTAAGCGGCTTCCGGCTGAATTGGTGACAGCGCAATAACAATGTGTGGCAGGACAGCACGTAGATCCGTAACCGTCCATTAAATATAGCCCCACGGCCTCAGGTTTGTGTGGTGAGCCCCCGCGGCGCGGGGCTCCCACACGTTCTAACGTCCTAACGCGAAAGCGTACGGTTATACCATCTTGAATCAAGCGATCGCAGCAGGTGTTTCACCACAAGAATCTACAATACTAGTGATGATCTAGTTGCGAATGCTGACGAGCGATCGCACTATGGGGTAACTCATAACACGTGAAGTAACCCATCTCATTGTCTTCAAAACGCCTCTTGGCATCAAACGGAGCACCCTCAACCATGGCGATCCAAATCTACGGCATCCCCAACTGCGGGACATGCAAAAAAGCATTGGCTTGGTTAGACAGCAACGGAGTTGATTACGAATTTATCAACACCAAAGAACATCCCCCCACTCGCGACACGATTCAAGCCTGGGTAGAGGCTTTAGGGTCCAAACCCATGCGAAATACATCGGGGCAATCCTATCGAGCATTGGGCGAAGACAAGAAAGAATGGCCAGATGAGCAATGGGTTGACGCCTTTGCAAACGACGTGATGCTGCTCAAGCGCCCACTGTTCGTAAAAGACGGCACAGCGGTCTTAGTTGGGTTTCGCGCAAAAGACCAGGAGATTCGAGAGAAATTGGGTATGTGACGATAAAATGCAGCAATCTCGTCTGCGATAAAGTGTGAGAGTGCGTGTTACAAGACGAGAGGGGCATATGGCTGAAGCCAGTAACGTATTAGGAACGACACTCGAACTCTGTTGTTCATCTCCCATGACGGGGTTCTATCGAGATGGTATGTGCAACACCGGAGCCGGTGACTTTGGTGCTCATGTGGTGTGCGCTCAAATGACTGACGAGTTTTTAGAATTTACGAAATCAAAAGGCAACGATTTAAGCACCCCGATGCCTGCATTTAATTTTCCGGGATTAAAACCGGGCGATCGCTGGTGTTTGTGTGCGTCTCGCTGGAAGGAAGCCCTTGACGCAGGAGTCGCGCCCCCCGTGATGCTTGAAGCTACTCATGCATCAGCGTTGGAATATGTGTCAATGGCTGAGTTAAAAGACTACGCCCTCGACCTCCCGAGCTAGTTGAGTTAGTTGGGGTGACTAACCCAAAAGCCGTAGGATGTTGTATAGCCTGATACATTATCAATTCGTTAGACAGTGTATCTCAGTGGCAGATTCTCTATTTGCACTGGGCTAGGCTTATGCTGGTTACTCGTCAACCCATCCTGAAACGGTTTTGGTATCCTGTCATTCCAACAGCAATGCTGGCTGAAAAGCCAGGAGGGTTTGAGCTATTAGGTCAAAAGATTGTGATTTGGCTAGATGACAACGGCATGCCAGCCGCTGCCGCCGATCGGTGTTGTCATCGGTCAGCTCAACTGTCGAAAGGTAGCCTCAGGAATGGCACCATCGTTTGCCCGTATCATGGGTGGACATTTGACAGCACGGGGAAATGCCTCAAGGTGCCTCAGCTCAACGAGCAAGACCCAATTCCCAAAACCTATCAAATCAGGGCGTATCAGTGTCAAGAGCGCTACGGCTACGTGTGGGTGTGTTTGGGCGACCCGATTCAGCCCATTCCTGACATACCGGAAGCGAATGATCCTGATTTTCGACTGATTCCTGAATTTTATGAACCGTGGCGCTGTGCTGGGCTACGAGTGATGGAAAACGAGTTTGACCTTGCCCATCCCACATTTGTACACACAACAACGTTTGGCAGTACAGAGCATCCGATTCCCGACGAGATGGATCTGATAGAAACTGACTACGGAATTCGCGTCAGCGCCAAGCTAGGCGTTGTCAATCCTAAACTCCAGCAAAAGAATCTCAAGATGGATGCAGGACAAACCTTCAGAACGCTTGATATGGACTGGTTTATGCCGTTTACGTGCAAACTGCGAATTAACTATCCCAACGGGCTAGTTCATATCATTGTGAATACGACGACTCCCATCAATGATTCGTCGTCTCAAATCGTCCAATTTTGCTTGCGAAATGACACCGAAGCCGAAACAAAAGCGGTTGATGCGATCGCCTTTGATCGAGCCGTCACCCTTGAAGACAAAGCGATTTTAGAAACGACCGACTATGACGTGCCGCTCGAATCTCGATTTGAACAGCACATGATGACAGATAAGCCGGGGCTGATGATGCGCCGAAAGTTTGCAGCACTGCTCAAAGACTATGGTGAAACTGAACAAACGTTGAAGACGAGTGTGTCTTCGTCATCCAACTAGGGCGACTTTTTCCTCAGCGACTTTGCCATCTTATAAGCAGCCTTCAAGAAATGCAGCAGTTGGACGCTGATGCGATTGGGGAGGAGGTTTTGCCGTTCAAGGTCTAGCAGCTTAAATTTTACGATCAGCGCCATCAAATACGGAGACGTTTTCGGAATCGACGGCACATCGTCTTGATTTGAAAACACCACAAAGACTGAGTTGGCATATACCGGACGAAGCGACTGCATCACCCATGCCAGAGAAGGTGGATCGACTTCATCCAGTAATCCCTTATGCACCACGACCCATTTCAGCCCGGTTTTATTCGCAAACGGCATTAAGTGACTGCGATAGTGATTGGGAAAGCGTTTGATAAATTCGGTCGGAGCAACCACCTTATCGTAGGGCTGAAGGGAGTGCTCGATAAAGCGGGCGACTTCAACCCAGTTGGGGTCATCACCGGGGAACTGATAGTGAGCATATTCTTCAGTAGCGGGTTGAGCATGAACCGGAAAGATCTGTACTCGGTGGAATGCAAGCCCAACCTTGCGTGCATCATCTTGGGACGGATCGAGCCGAACGGTACGATTCACGGTGAACCGAAATCGAGTCAGCGCACTGCGTTCTAGAATTGGTTTAGGAATCACGCCTTGCAACACGGCTAGCGTACCTCGCTTGAGAATGGGTTCTAGCTCAATCGAATCCCCATTGACCTCTAGCACTAGGCTATCCAAGATGTCGGGAGCAGCCGCATTGATGATGCGAAGCCGAATCATCAAATCATCCTGACTAGACAGCGGAAAGTCTAGCGTCGAAACAGGGGACGGGCCGCTCCAGCGAAAGGGAGTTCCGCCGGTATCTAAGCCATCCTGCAAATGCCATCCAGAGCCGGCTCCTTCCCTGAGATGCCATCCTATCCCTGAAATGGCACGATTGAATGCAAAATCGACGGACTGACGAGGCGTGGGGTTGGATTGAATCCAACGCTGCTCGTAATGCTTTTCAAGCAACGGAATCAGCACGCCTAGATCGAGGGGCTCTGCCTGAGTGGATAGGATTTTGAGATCGGCATGAATGGGGCTATCGAACGTTGTTTGCAAATCGTCGAGCATGGCATACATATGCTCTTGAAAGATGGCCTGAGCATGGTCATAAAGCTGAGAATCGAGCTGATTGAGCGTTAAGACTGCATCAATGATCTCTGGTGAAAGGTCATTCCGGCGCAGCTTTTTAGGGGCTTTATTTAACTCGCGTGACTGCACAAGGGGATACCACCCAAAGATGTAAGACAGCAGCAGCAGCGAATCTTGAAATCGCTCGGCTAGGCCGATAAACGCAAACTGATCGAGACGGTCTTTGGCAATCCGAAGCAGCTCATCGTCACTGAGATCGGGTGCAGTTCCTAAGATGCCTCTGGCGGGAAATCGATCGCGCTGCTTGATCTCCTCAAGACCGAGATCAAAGGCAATACTGCGAGTTTGTAAATTTGTGATCGCTAACCGTGTTTCGGGATGAACGATAAAATCTTTGAAGCTCATGTTGTGAGCCGTCACGATTTTATTGAGGCGATCGCGCGGTTCTCTGCGGATATGCTCGTAGTGGGAGACTGCTCTCTCGATTGGATCTCTCAATACGGTGATATGAACCGGCGGTTTGCCAATAAATTTATGAATCGAATAGCCAAAATGACCTCGAAGAAACCGATACTGCTGGAAGCGGTCGGGAGAGTTTTTAGCAATTTTTAGAAGCTGTCGCCAGAATCGAGCCGGACAGATAGCATCTGGGTCAAATTTTTCATCAAGCGTAAAATACAGCGTTGTTCCCGCAGTTTTTTGAATATGCAGGAAATAGAGCTGATCATCCTCATGCAACTGATATTGAATGTGCGTGCTCATAGATTACTTAATTGATGGCCATTTATATAAATCATTTATGCCTTACGCGCTCGCGTTAGGTCGCTGAACGTGTGTAGATCTCCTGATTGACTGATAAATCTGCTCTTGTAGGCTGGGTTGAACAAAGTGAAACCCAACGCCAGTCTAGGTTTCGTTGGTTTACGCTGTTGCTACCAACCTACGCGAGAATCATAGTTTTAAGAGTTTCGTCAGTCAATCAGGTAGATCCCGCGCGGCACGCGGGATCTACACACAAATCTGAGCCCGTAGGGCTATAGTCAACGTTTTCAGACGTTTGATGATCATTGTTTTTGTGAACGCCCGAACATGAGTTGACAAATATCCCAGTGAATTCAGATCAGTACGCTTGGAAAAAATAATAAAAACAGGATTAGCAAACACAGGCTTAAACGCCTTCATTAGCCAAGCTAGCTGGTTTAAATCGGTCATTTGCAGATTTTCCTTATGAAATAAAACCCAGTCTATTGGAGGTCGATCCACTAGGCGATCGCCCTCTGCTTGAAACTGCTGAGGAAATATGCGAATAAATTCACCCGGAGCTATTATTCTTTCCTGGCTTTTGATGTGTTGTTTGACAAATTCAGCCGCCTCGATCCACCCCAAATCATGGTCGGGGAATGGCAGTAAAAACGACGTGCATTGCTTATCCTCTGACTGAGGCACATCCGGAAAAATCTGAACTCGATGCAGGGCAACTCCAACCTGCCGAGTATCCAGATTATTAGAGTCAATAGACTGTAACGTCCGGGTTTCAGGAACCTTAAATGTCAGGCGAATAAAATCGCGAGTATCATCGAACTGATTGGCTTGAATAGAGCTCTGAAGAATTGTCAAGGTTTCTCTAACTAGAATCGCACGTAGGAAAAGACGTTGATTATTAGCGCTAATTTCGAGGCTCTCTAGGGGGTCAGGCAAGACCGAATTAATCATCCAAAATCGGACAATAAATGGGGCGGCATTCTGTAATCGAAAATCTAGTGTTGAGATGGGGGTAGGGCCAGTCCAGCGAAAGGCAATTACGTGTTGATTGTCGCCTTCTCGCTGATGCCATCCATGCCCGTGAATGGGCTGTGATGCAACAAAATCGACTGACATCTGAGGTGGTGTATCCTCAACAAATCGGCGCTCATAATGCTGAATCAACGATGGGATGAGTCCATCAGCATGTGCGAAGCCCTCATTATGATTAGCGATCTCACCGGTGAGATCGCGAGGATGACTTGAATCAGATATCAAAGTTTGTACCATCTGCTGAAAGCTGCGTTTAAATAGATGGGTTGCGTAGTCATATAGCTCAATATCCAGTCGATTCAGCTCCCGTGCCTCGTCCAATACATCAGGAGAGACATCCGGCCGACGCCGTTGAGGTGCTTGATTAAGCCGTTCAACCGGCTCGAACGGATACCAGCCAAAAATGTAAGACAGCAGCAGCATTGAATCTTGAAAGTGCTCAACCAGCCCCACAAAGGCAAATTCATCGAGCCGTTGCTTGGCGATCGCCAGCAGTTCATCATCGGGCATCTCCAGAAGAGTCATCTCGGTGATGCCATCCAGACCGCATGGGGTTGTGGCATGGCGATTACGGGCGCGAATATGGGGCGATCGCACATCCATATCCATAACCAGACTGCGAGTTTGCAAATTTGCAACCGTACATCGCGTATCAGGGCTGCGAATAAAATCAGCCAAGCTCATGGTCTGTGACGCAACAAACTGATGAAAAAAATCGTAGGGGTGACGGCAGACACTTTCGTAGTACGAAATAACCCGATCGATAGGATTTCTCAGCACCGTAATATAGACAGGCTTTTTGTCTAACACCCAATGAATGGGATAGCCAAAATGTCCTCTAAAAAATCGATAGTTATTACGGGACTCAGGTGAAAGATCGAGCAACTCTGACCAAAATCGAGCCGGACAAATGTCATCCAGCTCAAACTTGCCATCCAGGAGATGATACAGCGTCGTTCCTGCTGTCTTAGGAATGTGCAGGAAATAAAGCAAATCATGAGGCTGTAGCCGATACTCAAGGGCAGAAGATTTCATTCAAACTAGACTCATTTTGTCTCGCAGACTAGATATAGCAATCCTAAATCATTCATGAAATGGGAGTGCGGGCATCTTGCCCGCGTTGGCAACGCCTCTCCATCAGGAGAAGCGAGACGCTCGCACTGGAAATGCTTACAAATCATTTGGGATTGCTATAGGTACTTAAAGACATCGAGAATATACATCAAGCAGGCGTTTACTATAGTTTTCTTGGCTAAAGTGTTGTGCCCTTTCTTTCCCAGCATTTGAAAGAGACAATTGGAGCGCTTCATCTTGCAATAATTTCTCTAGCGTTTCGCGCATATTTCTCATGTCGTACGGATCGACATATAATGCTGCATCGCCGCAAATCTCCGGCAAAGACGACGCATTGGACGTAATCACCGGACACCCGAACGACATTGCTTCGAGGGGCGGAAGCCCAAAGCCTTCATATAGAGACGGAAAAACAAAACAGGTTGCCCCAGAATAGAGATATCGCAGGTCTTCGCTGCTGACATATTCTAATAACTTGACTTTTCGTTGAGCCTGTCGTTGCCCAAAGATAGCATCAATTTTGCCAATTTCATTCGCCCATAACCACCCGCGTTTGCCTACAATCACCAGAGGGATTTTGGTGTCGATTCCTGAAAATGCATCGATTAACCGACCCACATTTTTCTTAGGTTCAATGGCACCTACGAAGAGAATATAATCCTTAGGTTTAAGCTTAAATTTCTTGAGGTACTCAGGGAGAACCTGTTCTTCATTTTGTGAGAATGGCCGGAGCGCAATGGGCTGATACGTCACTCGAACCTTGTCTGGATCGACATCAAAAATAGACAAGATATCGTGTTTAGAATTTTCTGACACCGTTGCGATTAGATCTGAATGTTTGATGGCATCCTGAATCAACTTATAGAACATCTTTTTGTTGTCTAATGTTGTATACGGAAGCCGTAGGGGAATCAGGTCATGAATGGTGGTAATCTTTTTGGTTCCTTTCACCCGAACGGGTAATGGATAGGTTGCATGAAAAATGTCGACCTTTTTAGGAATTGAAACGCTTGATGATAATTCTAAAAACTTAAACAACGAATTAGAATTTTGGTAGCAACCGGCTAAATTAAAGACTTCTACCGAGTCAATAAAACTAGCAACTGAATTAATAAAACTACTATTTACCGGGCTTTTGACAACGATGCCCTTGGTGTTGATGGGCATCGCCTTTCGAGGAATTCCTCCTGCTGTCAAGGCTGCATTGGTAAACCATTTAGCGGCTTTGAACGCGCTGAATCGTTGAAGAAGACCGGGTTCTTCAGTCAAAACATCGAAGAATAAAATTTCATCGAGGGTGGGATTATTGGTGTTGCTAATTTCTCGACTAAAGAGAATATCAACCCCAGCTCCAAGCTGCTTTAACGTTTTAATGAGGCTAATTCCATAGGTTTTGATTCCGGTTCCTTGGATGAGTTGGAGATTGTATCCATCCACCAACACGTTGACGTCATTCAGATTCATAGTTATCTCAAGCCCATGATGTAATAACTAGCAACTTAGCGCGTAGGGTGCGATCGCCCGGTAATGGGTTGAATAGAGCAGCTCAGGTTCAAGGGGTGGGTTCTGGCTGCCGCTCATGGCTCGATCGCCACGAGGATGGCATATAGATTAATCCACGAGTTGTCTTTGGCGCCGTTACGTCGTGACTCGATATGACTGTTAAAGCGGCAGCATTATCAGATTTGAACAACAGCGTATCACCGTCCGGAGACGACTCGGTTAGCGTAACATGAACCTTGTGTCGTCCTTGGCGAAGCAATAGCTCTGGAATAATGCAATCGATGTAGCTCTCTCCGTGTGACTCTAAATATGCATCAGCCTGATGAAATGATGATTCAAAACTGCTGATGCAAATCTGATCGCCGACGGTCAGCAGTTGCACCACTGATTTGAGGGTTTGAATGCGCCGATGTGCGACAAATCGAATCCGAATAATCAGGGTTTCTAACGTGCGGAACTGCTCTTGAGATATTCCAATTGTGTTGAGCAGTTCTATCCCAATTACGTCAAAAAATTCAGGTTCCTGATGATGAACAGTTGCTTTGGATTTGGCGCGGTTCGAAAGCCGTCGTTTCCTCCGTTTCATGCGAGGCGGCAGTTCATTATCCGGGAGTTCATAAAACTGCTCGCAGACTTCAACAGCAGGACCAATGGCTTTGGTCACACCTTTATGCAACAGCAACGCTCGATGGCAGAGCTGCTCAACTTTTGGCACCAGATGCGACACAAATACAATAGTGGCTCCCGAACTGACAATTTCTTCCATGCGCTGGAAACATTTGTCCTTAAAGCGCCAGTCACCCGTTGCTAAGACCTCATCGAGGAGTAAGACATCAGGCTCTACCAGATTAACTGCAACCGAAAACCCCAATCGCCCTTTCATTCCTGAACTGTAGGTCTTGACGGGCGCGTCAATAAAATCGCCGATGTCAGCAAAGTCAAGAATTTCATCGAGTTTGTGATCGACGTCTCGCTTTGGAATTCCCAGGATGGCGGCGTTGGTATAAATATTTTCTCGCCCGGTCAGGAGGGGTTGAAAGCCTGCCCCTAAGGTAATCAGGGCTCCCACCCTGCCTCGCAGCGTGATTTTTCCTTGGGTGGGTTTCAGAAGGCCATGCAGCAGCTTGAGTAGAGTAGTTTTTCCAGAACCGTTAACGCCGATAATGCCGAATGCCTCTCCTCGCTTTAACTCAAAGTTGACATCAGTCAATGCCCAAAATTCTTTTTTACGAAGAGTCGTGCTGGGGTTACGCTTTAGCAGCAGTTCGTCGGCGAGGTCTTGCAAGCCATACCGGAGCGATCGCTTCAAATCTTTGCAGTATTTCTTTGAAACCCCTTCTACACTTACTGTAATTTCGTCATACATTCAGATATCACTCCCTTAGCGCTCAATCAAAATCGGAATCGCGACACGGTATATGACCCATCCCACCAGCAGGAGCACCAACGCAATGACGGCAATGAAGACAAAAAAGATGGGATTGTTTAACTGCCCTTTCAGAGTGAGATCAATCGTACCGCTTAGCAATGGGGTCACAGGATTCAAATCCACCAGCATGGTGTAGGGCCAATTTTCAGGAGGGGGATACACCACAGGAGTCAGAAAAAACCAAAACCGAGTCAGGAACGGCATAGCCGACGCGACATCGGTGTAAAGGCTACCGACAGGCACAAGAAATAGCCCCAATCCAATGCCCAAAAACATGAGTAAGAGAGCTGCAAACGGAGCGAGAAGAATGCCCCACGTCACCTGGATCTGGAACCCAACGAAGACAACCGCTAGCACTAAAAACTGAATCGCTTGGTCAAACAGCAATTCACCCACGGCGGCTAACAATAACCCCTCAATCGGCATTCGAATGGTCGTCAACAACTGTTTGCCGTCTCGCATCGCTTTGAGAGGGAGCTCAAAGCTTCTGGCAAACAAGATCCACAGAGCCGTCGCAAACATGACATAAATTGGATATGGAATCGACGTATCGCGAATGGCGATTACGCCACTGTTTTTCAGCGCTGTCGATGTCGCCGCGACGATGATGGGCGGCAAGAATGCCCAAAGTGGACCCAAGGCAGCCTGCCGATAGCGAATGCTGATGGCTTTGTAGAGTAGCTGCCAGGCAAGCTCTCTAGAGTTCAGCAAGTCTTGACCCATTTGCTTAATAAGCACGCTGGGTCGTCGTAGCTGACTCTCTGGAGTAAAGACAATAATCTCCTGCGAAGCGTTTGCGTCCCGTTCCAGATGCAATGCGTTTCCTCCTCACGTCTTGGCGTTACATCAGCGTCACATCGTCGCATGTTAATTTTTTGAGACATGCTGGAGACGATAATACTCTATTCATTGCGTCCGGAAAACATTCGGGACAGAGGAGAAGACTCGACTGAATGTCTGATACGGTATCTTATAGCGATTCGTCTCGGCTCGTTGTTTCGGGTGCGATCGCCCTTTCTGTGGTGTTCTCGTTAGGTCAATGAGAGTAGCGGTTGTTCATGAGTGGTTGGTTAACTATGCCGGATCAGAACGGGTTGTAGAGCAAATTCTCTCCCTGTATCCTGATGCTGCACTCTATAGCCTGGTTAACTTTTTAGACGACTCCTCAACCGACTTTATTCATCATCGGTCAGTCCATACGTCATTTATTCAAAATCTGCCGTTTGCGACGCGCTCATTTCGCAGCTATTTACCGCTGATGCCCCTCGCGATTGAGCAGCTAGACGTGTCTGGCTACGATGTCGTAATTTCGAGCAGCCATGCCGTTGCGAAGGGCGTCATCACCCGAGCTGACCAGCTTCACATTAGCTATGTGCATACTCCGATTCGCTATGCCTGGGATTTGCAACACCAATATCTGCACGGAGCAGGGCTAAAGCACGGAATCAAAGGGGCGATCGCCCGTCTCATCCTGCACTATCTGCGGCTTTGGGATCTTGCCAGCGCCAACCGAGTCGATTATTTTGTTGCCAATTCGCATTATGTTGCCCGCCGCATCTGGAAAACGTATCGTCGCAGGGCTACGGTGATTTATCCGCCCGTTGCAGTGCAGCGGTTTGATCCTCATTGTCAGCGAGAAAATTTTTACTTCGTGCTCGCGCGCTTTGTGCCGTATAAGCAGGTTGAGCTGATTGTAGCGGCATTCGTTCGCTTGGGCTTGCCCCTCGTCGTCATGGGAGACGGCCCCGATGAACGCAAGCTTCGTCGCCTGGCTGCACCCAATATCCGGTTTCTTACCCCCCAGTCTGAGACAGTCGTCGCTAGCTATATGGCGCGATGTAAAGCTTTTGTGTATGCGGCAGAAGAAGATTTTGGCATTGCTGCCGTTGAAGCTCAAGCAGCGGGTGCGCCAGTAATTGCGTTCGGCAAAGGAGGCGTCACAGAAACGGTGATTCCTGGAAAGACCGGACTCTTTTTTGAAGAACAATCCGTCGAGAGTTTGATCAAGAGCATTAAAGAATTTGAATCCGGCGTCCATCAATTTAATCCGGATTATGCCCGACACAATGCTGAACGATTCGCATCGGAACGATTCTGTCAAGAATTTTCTCAGTTCGTAGAACAAAAATGGACACATTTTCGGCGGGGTGATGGCATACAGTAGTAGCGTGAGGAGTGAAAATTCGCATGCAGCTTAACCGCACGTTACGTCCGACTATTAAGGCGCTGACAGTTTCTACCCTGTCTTGGCCCACCATTGCGCTGATGATGGGGGCCGATCTGATCGGGCTAGTCGTTTCTGGGATACTCAGCGTCCATCTTGGGCAGTTTTTTGATGGCCCCGATGTCAATCCTGAAATCTATTGGCAGCTTTGGCCTGTTTTGGGGCTTTTTATTTTGTCCTACGCGACATTTGGGCTCTATCCAGGGGTTGCGATTAGCCCAGTCGACGAATTGCGATGGATTAGCGTTTCGACGACGCTCATTTACCTAGTCTTGGGGTCTGCAATTTTCTTATTCCGTGAGGGAGAAATCTATTCGCGGGGTGCGTTCCTATTAGCGTGGGCGTTGTCGCTGTTTTTGGTGCATTTAAGCCGAGCATTGGTGCGATCGCTGTTTGCCTCCAAACGATGGTGGGGATATCCCGTAATTGTATTGGGCGCAGGCAAAACAGGTGATATGGTCATCCGGACGCTACAGCGTCGACCCCGTATTGGTCTAAAGCCGGTTTTGGTGCTGGATGATGACCCGAATAAGCGCGGCACCTTGCACGATGTGCCCGTTGTCGGAGGCGTTGAATTGGCCCCTCGATTGGCTCGGATTCGTCGCATTCCCTACGCCATTGTGGCGATGCCTGGAGTCCCGCGCGATCGCCTCCTCAACCTGCTCGAACGATATGGTCAGACGTTTGCTCATCTGCTGATCATTCCCGATTTGTTTGGGTTTTCGAGTTTGTGGGTGGCGGCTAAAGATCTAGGTGGCGTCTTAGGGCTCGAAGTCCGGCAGCAATTGCTGCTGCCAGGTCCACGGATTGCCAAGTTTTGTATTGATTTATCCTGTACTCTGATTGGCGGAACGCTGCTGCTGCCTCTACTAGGGCTAATCATTATTTTGATTCGAATCGATTCACCCGGGCCTGTCTTCTATGGGCAGATCCGCATTGGGCAGCGCGGGCGAAAATTTAAAGCGTGGAAATTTCGCTCAATGGTGCAGAATGCAGACAAAGTTTTATCTGACTACCTCCAGCAGCATCCCGAACTGCGAGACGCCTGGGAAACACATCACAAACTTCGAAAAGACCCCCGTGTGACCCGCGTGGGGAAGTTCTTACGGCGAACCAGCCTTGACGAACTGCCTCAACTCTGGAATATTTTGCGAGGAGAAATGAGCCTCGTCGGCCCTCGTCCTATTGTGGATGAAGAACTCTGGCGATACGGAGATAAGTTTACGCTCTATACAAAGGTAACGCCTGGCCTAACAGGGCTCTGGCAAGTGTCTGGGCGCAATGACATCACCTATGAAGAGCGGGTTAACCTAGACGCCTATTACGTCCGCAACTGGTCAGTTTGGCTCGATATCTACATTTTGATGCGTACCGTTTGGGTGGTGTTCGTTGGAGAAGGCGCATACTAGTGACGACCCGATGCAATCTTCGCTGGGCTTGCGGCGCTGCCGAGCGCTGTTTCGCGTTAGCTTGATAGCGCTTCCCTATCTGTTTTATCCCAGTCTGCTGGGGCTCCTCGTTACCCTTATTGGCGTGCTTGTCGTTAAAGACCGCAGGCGATCGCTCGATCCCCTCACTCAAGCCAGTCTGATTGGCATCAGCATTCTTCTGGTGATCAGCAGCATGCTTGCCGTGAATCCAGGTGAAGCTTTCTTGCAGCTCAGCAATTTTCTGCCCTTCTTTTGGCTGTTCGCAACCTTGCCTACCTTAATTGGCACCTTCACTCGCTTAGAGCAGATTGCCACTGATTTGGTGATTGCGGCGTTGCCAATTCACATCGTGGCTGCTGCTGAATATGTCCTCAAAGCATCATGGCTTCCCACAGAGCTAAGCCAGTGGTCAGTGGTCGACGCCATTCGCGCTGCTCCCCACAGGGGACGAGCGATGGTCATGTTTGACCACCCCAATACGTTAGCCAGCTATCTGGTGATTATTTTTGGGCTAGGGCTAGGACTTACTCTAAAGCGTCTCTTCTATGACAGCCCTCAAGAGAACAAGCCGTCTTTGCTGGGGTTCCGTCGTCCGGTGTCTAACCCACTTCTCTACCTAGCCACTGGCTTTAATCTATTGGGTTTGTTTGCATCGGGTTCGAGAAATGGATTGCTAGTTGCTATCTCTCAAATCATAGTTTTTGGACTTCTTGCAAAAGCCAAGCGCGTCATTTTGATTATTGGAACCGTGATGGTTTTTGGCATCATTGCCGGAACCGCCTGGTTGGGTTTGGGGCATCGCCCCCGTGCGATTATCAACCTCGCAGACGACCCGCGCATCGGCATCTGGAAGATTGCGCTCGACTTAATTCGAGAACGCCCCTGGTTTGGATGGGGGTTGGGACATTTCAAGGTGCTCTATCCTCCCCGCCTGATTGACCCTACTTACCAGGAGGTGTTCCACCCGCACAATATCTGGTTGCTGCTCGGATCTGAAGCCGGATTGCTTGTGATGATCCTGCTTACGGTGATGGTAGGCTACATTCTCTATCGAGGGATTCGTCTGCTGCGATCGCCCCGTCTCCCCCTCTCAGCCCACTGGATCATGATTGCCTATTTCCTAGCATTTGGGGGATGCGTGGTATTTGCCCTGTTTGATGTCACGTTTTACGACGCTCGCGTGAATGTGCTAAATTGGCTTGCTCTAGCCGGGATCTATACACCCACCATCGTGGGCAATCAAGGGAACCATCGAGCGGGCAATCAGCTAGGTAAGCGATCGCCATCCACCCATTCCGAGCTTGATTGATGAGAATGGTTCAAATACTTAGCAAACGTGGCAACACAAACGGCTTAATAGTTGTAGCGTTCTTCAAGATAGATTCGAACTTCATCTTCTGAGCTCAGTGTCCACGAACGATCTGTCATCGGATCAAATACATGCCAATATTGATTACCGTGGCGATCGCGCGTTGCCCATATGCGTGGCTCGTCCCGATTCTCAAATGAATTTATCAGAGTTTTCCAACCGTGGCGAAATGCCGATCCTAACTCCGCAAATTTTTTGAAAATATAGCGATCAAAATGTGGCCGGGAATTGGCATTTGTTTTTTTCAAAAATTGGGTTGAGCTTTTCATCTTTTTAACCTTTTAATTCATTTTAATGCGGGCTTAATCACCCTCGATTCCAATCTAGCCAGTTCATCCAAGTTATTCAAACCATAGGTTTCATGAATTCTATGAATAGAACTCATAGATGAGTGATACAACCCATCAGCGCTTTCTAGGAATGCAGAACCATGACACGAATTCCTCAATCAAATCGACTTTCATAGACCTGCTTAATGGCTTGAATCAAGAGGAGGCTTTTAGGTCCAGAAATGGTTATCTCTCTGGTGGGTCTGCATCGGTCAAGGTATATAAAATGTCTCGAATTAAATCGACCGTATCTGCATCTGATGCCCATTCTCGATGAGGGTTTTGACGAAAACAGGTCTGGATAGACGGCAGGGTGTCGAAAGCGGGATATTGGGGAGAATCTATGTGGATCAAGAAGATTGTCAGCGGTGGGGCTGATGGGCGAATGCGCTGCTGTTCATTCACCTTGCATAGTTCTTCAAGGATGGCGGGGTGCTGCATCGCGCTGGCTAGGAGAAACAGGCAATAGTCTAGCTGAGCCTGCGATTCTAAGAGGATGTTTGAAAAGTCTTGTTCCTTGTTGCCTTGGCGACTAAAGTTCTCTTGACAGAGACGCTTTCCTTCGGAACGCTACGCGAACGCGTTACATGTCGCTTGCGAAACGCAGGCTACACGGACAAAACCTGCCTCCGCAGGTTCTAAACTCGTGGTTTTGCTAGAGTCCGCGTAGGCGGACTTTATTTGTGTAGGCGCGGTTTACTCTTCGAGAAGCCGCAAGCGTCTATAACCGCCAGACCCTTTTCAAACATCCTCTAATATTGAATCTGAACTTGAATCGGATCTTATGTTGATTTTCTTAAACTAAAAGAAGAACTGATGCTCAGATAACCGCTATGACGCTTCAACCTGCCCAACGAACTAAGTTAGACGAATCAGATGACGCCCTATTCTACAGCTACCCCCGATTTGTCACTCATGTGGATGAGGGATTTATTCAACACCTCGTCGAACTATATCGGGAACGGCTCAAACCCCACACGCGAGTTTTTGACATGATGAGCAGTTGGGTTTCGCATCTGCCCGACGATGTAGAATTTGAACATGTTGAAGGGCATGGAATGAATGAAGAGGAGCTTGCCCGCAATCCCCAACTGGATCACTATTTTGTCCAAAATTTAAATCAAAATCCGATTTTTCCACTAGCCGATCAATCATTTGACGCAGTGTTGAATACGGTATCGATTCAATATTTGCAGCACCCTGATCGAATCTTTGCAGAAATCTATCGCATTCTAAAGCCGGGCGGAATCGCAATCATTAGCTTCTCAAATCGGATGTTTTACCAGAAGGCAATTCAAGCATGGCGCGACGGGTCTGAACGCGACCGAGCCGAATTGGTCAAACGCTATTTCAGCACCGTTTCTGGCTTTAGCACCCCCGAAGTGATTATCCGTCAGCCATCGGTTCCTAGTTTCTTACAATATCTCGGTATACCGGGAGGCGATCCGTTTTATGCGGTGATCGCCTATCGAACTGCCCCTTCAGCGATTTGACGGTGATCTCAAAGACAATGATGGGTTGATATCCAAGCAATCCTGGGAATACGTGATCGAGATCACGGAAATTTGTGAAGAAATGTAAATAATTGAGAGTAAGCCGCTAGCTAGAGGATTCAAATCATGGAAAACCAAGAACCAAAATTTGGCTTCACCGAATTTGCAGAGACATGGAATGGCCGATTGGCAATGATTGGCTTTGTGCTAGCCATCATCGGTGAACTCGTCACTGGGCAGGGGTTGTTAGCGCAAATGGGGATTTTGTAAATCGGAAGCGCGTGAATTATCTGATGCCAGATATGACGCTGCCGTTCCTCTTTTATTGGTTTGATTGAATGAGGTATCCCACCAGGGATACTTTTTTTTGGAATGTAGCGGTGTACTTGACGCAATTGCAAATTGCTATAAGCGAAGGCAAAGCCTGAATATTCGCTTATGGAGAGTTTACCGGATGATGAAACTGATACTTCAACCGCAAGTGCTCTTCAATGGCGATCGCCTCGTTAATGCCTGAAATAACCTCTGGATGGGCTGCAACATATTGGTCTATCTCATCAGGGGTTGGCACATTGGTTTGATAAGGAACGCCCCGATACTTGAGATTAAGGCTAGACTGCGGAACGTTTTTAGCGTGCCAGTCTTGAATAGTGTAAGACACACCTCGATATGTTGCGGCAGTTTTAGAATCGTGTCTCTCAACTAATGGAGGAGTATAGTCGTAAGACACACCACGATATTTAAGTTTCATAAAAACCACCTCACCTATGGGTGTAGCCAGTTTGATTCCATTTATTGACTGGAGAGAGCCTGACAGTTATCAAACAGTTATCAAACAGTTATTAATCTGATATTGATCTGACATGCCTAATCTGACAACAAAATGCAGTGAATCAGCGTCAGCAACTGTCAGCCGTTTAGACCAGATTCATTTAGCAGCGATGAGAGTAAGTTCTAGTTGAAGCGTCTAGTTCAAATATCTACTTCAACGATGAATCTGGGCTTCAACGATGAATCTTGATCGTCTTGCTTTTCATCTTCTCCTACTTCTATTTTAAGACAAGATTACTTTTGCGCTCCGTTCTCAAGATCTCTCTCTTTCTAACGTTTCTAGAATCAATGGGTATCCCTCATTCTTAAATCAGAACTATCTAGAGAAAGCACCATGGATCTACAACTCGCAGACAAGACTGCTCTCGTCTCAGGTTCAACGGCTGGCATCGGCTATGCGATCGCCGCCCGGTTAGCAACAGAAGGGGCATCTGTCATTATCAATGGTCGTGCCCAAGAGCGAGTCGATGGAGCTATCTCTCAAATTCAATCTGATGGAATATCGGGCAAACTGATGGGCATTGCAGCAGATCTGAGCACAGCCGACGGCGTAACGCAAGTCGTTCAGCGCTATCCACAGGTCGACATCCTAGTCAATAATCTCGGTATTTTTGAGCCTAAGCCGTTTGAGCAAATTGCGGACGATGACTGGGAAATGATGTTTCAAGTCAATGTGATGAGCGGTGTGCGTTTGTCGCGGGCGTATTTGCCAGGGATGCGCGATCGCAACTGGGGGCGAATTATTTTTATCTCCAGCGAGTCAGCGGTTCACATTCCGGAAGAGATGATTCACTACGGCATGACCAAAACGGCTCAAATTGCGATCGCACGAGGCATTGCAGAAACCACGGCGGGCACAGGCATCACTGTAAACTCCATTCTTGGAGGACCGACAATGTCTGAAGGTGTGCACGAGTTTGTAGAAAAGATGGCCGATTCTCAGGATAAACAGATGGAAACGGTAAAAGACGAATTCTTTCAAACAGCCCGTCCATCATCGTTACTTCAGCGATTCATTGAGCCTGACGAAGTTGCTAATCTCGTTGCCTATGTTGCCAGTCCACTATCATCGGCCACCAACGGTGCCCCCTTACGCGTTGACGGCGGGGTGGTGAGAGCTGCTCTGTAGGTCGCCAGGGGATAGCACACGTCTATTGGGGTGAATGAGAGTGCTGCTCACTCCGATCGCATTAGGATGGTATACCCTCAACGCTATGACTCAGCGCGGGAATAAGCAGACTACTCATATACAAGTAGAGAAACATCCAAACTGCTTTCCTGGAGCGATCGCCCTCTATTTACAAGGTAGGCAATGCCAGCAAGCAGTCTATCAAGGATTGCAATCCCGTCCATAGAGAGACGTAATTCTTTCCCTAACTCGATAAGGTCAAACATGGAGTTATGAGATATGGCTATGGCGGGAGAATCTAAAACAACAACGGATCACAAGATAATCAAACAGTGGGTCGAATCGCGGGGTGGATACCCGGCAACCGTCAAAGCCACCGGGGATACCGACGATCCTGGGGTGTTGCAGATTGATTTCCCAGAATATGGTGATGAAGAGTCGCTAGAGCGCATTCACTGGGATGCTTTCTTTGAAAAATTTGAAGACAAGCAGCTTGCATTTCTCTACCAAGATCAACTCAGCAGTGGTGAAGAAAGCCGATTTTTCAAATTTATTAGCCGAAATGACTAAATCGCTCTGTATGTGTTGTCGATTTTGTTGCAATTCGTTCCCATTCAACGAATGCGG
>JBNPEG010000063.1:91244-145230 GCA_051117555.1 Elainellaceae cyanobacterium
TCTCTACCAAGATCAACTCAGCAGTGGTGAAGAAAGCCGATTTTTCAAATTTATTAGCCGAAATGACTAAATCGCTCTGTATGTGTTGTCGATTTTGTTGCAATTCGTTCCCATTCAACGAATGCGGCGAGGCACAGAGATTGTCGTAAGTGGCGATCGCACCACCACCCGCATCCCCGATTTGATGTTTCGCCGATGTTTCCAGACTTAGATGTCACTGCTGAACACATATTGCGGGCAGGGCGTTCATAAAAGATTTGTCATTCAAATAAATAAGTAATGCTTAAACACTAGCAAATAACGCTTAGACATTTCTTATGATTGGCTAGTGGTTTTAAGAAATTGAGCACCCAAATTTAGAAAACCACTACACGATCGGCGCAAATGGGTGCTGAATCATCCGATTTGTTTACGCATTATCGAACAACGTATAGGTGTATCTAATAATATGCACGCATTTTGAATAAACGTGTATCCGTTTTCAATAAACGTGTATCCGTTTTCAATAAATGCGTGCCCGTTTTCAATAAACGTGTATCCGTTTTCAATAAATGCGTGTCCGTTTTCAATAAATGCGTGCCCGTTTTCAATAAATGCGTGTCCGTTTTCAATAAATGCGTGCCCGTTTTCAATAAATGTGGCCCGCTAACTGATATAGCTTTACGCTCTTGTGTTAGGACGCTGAACGTTTAGTGAGCCTTCGCTTTAAGATACTTGCATCAATACTGCTTCTTTTAGTTCAATTTTCTTACTACTAAAATGAGTCAGCCCTACCTGATCAGGGTGAGTTGAAAGGTAAAACCTCAGCCTTCTTAGGCTTTCTAACGACATTAATGAGTCACTGTACAAAATTAAAAGCGGGTGGCGGGAATCGAACCCGCATCATCAGCTTGGAAGGCTGAGGTTTTACCACTAAACTACACCCGCATGTAGGCGCGATCGCCCGCAGTTATTGCAATCATTCAGCATATGTAAGACTAACATAGATTCTAACAAATTCGTTAATTGAGTTGAGGGTCACGCGCGATCCAGCCGTGAGCGGACGTGAGCAAAACGCTGATACTCACCCCAGACAGAGTCTCTACATCCGTGTCATCTTGGCGATCGCGTTCAATTCAAGCTCTCATCATCGTCTGCTCGTGTGATTTGAAGCTCCACCGCGACATAGCTTAATTCCGGTGTGATACCATCTCCACTCGACGGAGGCACAAATGTATTCTGCCACTCTTGGATCAGACAGACCGCAAGCTGATCATAGGTCGGGCTACCCGTCTGCTGCATGACCTGGGGAGGGGTGTCTTCCGCTAGCGAAACTCTGGCATTTTGGTCGTCCACTGTTTCTAATGTGACAGCCAATCGAACGATCTGTCCCAAATACCTCATATCTTGCGGATTGAGCAAACAGAGTGAATTCATTGGGTCGAGGGCAAAGGTCTGCTCTCGCTGATCGTCGGAAATATCTGGAGGAATGTCGGTTGGCTCGTCAGGCATGAGCGAGACGATGCTGAGAATTCGAGCTTCGATTTGGGTTGGGGTTGGATTAGTGGCGATCGCTGTCTCGTCAGATGGCGGCAGGGCATCGGCTACATTGCCTGGATTGACAGGAGGTTGCGGATCGATTGAAGGAGGCAACTCATTGGGATCAAATGGAGTGGATTCAATTTGCGGCAGGGTGTCTGAAGCAATAGGGGCAGGGGAGTTGGAGGCTATAGTCTCGGATTCAGGAGTCTCGGATTCAGAATTCTCGGACTCAAGGACATCGCGTTGATCGGGTGGATTACTCTGCGCTGGCGTCTGCGCTGGCGTCTGCGTTGGCAAGGTAGGCTCTATCTCTGGCGGTGTAGCAGGAGCCAGCTCGGCATCAGGAGAGACTGCGATCGAGTCATTTCCTTGAGCCACCGTAGAATCAACTGCCCTAGAAGCGATCGTTGAATCAAGTGATGGCGCAGACAAATCAATGTCTGAACTGGGAGAATCAGATGAGGATGGGTTGGGCGCAGCAGGGAGAATTGACGATGCAGAGGGTGAGGCTGCTGATGCGTCTAACTCAGGTTCAAGCTCAATAAATTCGATGGGGATCGAAGACTTTCCCCCAGACGGCGCAGAGGTCGCAGAGGTTAATCGTACAACTTGAAACCAAATGGCACTGACTGCCAGCAAATGAAGCGCGATCGCCCCCGTAATCACCGACCACCACAAGTTTGCATTGATGGAGTGTTGCTGCTGTCTCTCGAAGACAGGAACATAGGAAGAGGGTGACTGTTTGGTGAAGGGTGTCATGCGGCTGGTCAAACGGGGTAGATGATGTCAATCTGCAATCTTCCTGTAGCAGAGTTAAAGACGGCTTCTATCCAAGAAAAGTGTCCTAATAAAGCCAGGGATAGCTTTCCCATTGAAGGGGGGCGATCGCACATTGTTTTTACGAAAAAATGTACGAAAAATGGAATCAGCACCGCATCCGCGCCCGTCACTTTGTTATGATTGATCAGCCAGGTGCGGATGTGGCGGAATTGGTAGACGCGCTAGATTTAGGTTCTAGTGCCGCAAGGCGTGGGGGTTCAAGTCCCTTCATCCGCATTAGCATGCTCAAGCTAGTAGTTAGATGTTTAATTGCTAGATGTTTAATTGCTAGATGATTTGATTACGGGCATTTGATGAGTATTCGACCGTTTCATCTTGCGTTTCCAGTTCAAGATTTAGCAGCCACGCGCCACTTTTATGAAACGGTTTTAGGATGCAGCATTGGTCGCACAGCCGCTACGTGGATTGATTTCAACGTGTTCGGGCATCAAATTACCGCGCATCTTTGCACCGAACCAATAACGGCAATTCATACCAATGCGGTCGATAATCGGCACGTTCCAGTTCAGCATTGGGGTGTCATTTTAGAAATAGACCAGTGGCATGTGCTAGCTGAGCGACTTAGGTGCCACGGTATTTCGTTTATCATTGAGCCTCATATTCGGTTTCAAGGCGAGGTCGGAGAACAGGCTACGATGTTCTTTCTCGACCCAAACGGGCATGCTCTAGAATTCAAAGCATTCCAACGGGATGACGCCATTTTTGCGTCATGATCATCGCCCCAATCGACGATTTCAGCCTATTAACTACACCATTCCCATCCACTCAAGAGCATCAAGGCGCCCAAATGAGTTGGATAAACCGCCCAACAAGCCAGGCGAGCAGGGTGTAAACGAGCATGGCAATAATTAAATTGACATCGAAAATAGACTCTCCCCCTCTTAGAGTCGGGCTGATAAACAGGGTTGAGAATGGGGCGACAAATGGAGCTGAAAAGTCGTAGATGACTCTGGCGAATAAATTCTCCTGATTTGCGCCAAACAATCGCAAAATAAATCGAAGCGCCAGCAAAATCAGCAGCGCACCTACGATGTAATAGACAATATTGACTGCACGGTTGACAACCGACTCTCTCCTAGCCCTAGCGAGTCGATTTTCGTCCTCTCGTAGGCGTCGTTCTTCCTCTCGGATGCGTTGCTCTTCGCGAAGCAAACGCTCGTGTTCGCTGATACGCCGTTGTTGCGGATTGTGAGGGCGAAATTCTTCTGATTTATTTGGCTCATCGTCAAAGGGCTTTTTATCGTCTTCCATAGTTCACTTCCAAATAAGTTCCACGTAATGATCTAAACTAAACTGCCCTGAAAGTCTTTGCGTCAGCCAAATGATTGGTTTTGGACTGACAGGATAAGAAAATCGAATCCTGTTCAAAAAAAGTTCACTGGTAACAGATTACAAGATTGTCTGAGTGTCTAGAACTCGATTATTTTACTCAGAACGGTTAGAGTCTTCGTCGGGTTGTGAGGCGTCAGAATCTCGCTGGGGAGTGTCCTCAGACTCTTCAGGAGGTAAATCTTCGGTTTCTAATGGAGAATTGGTTGCATTCTCACGGGCAGGAGCGATCGCCCGCTGGTCTTCTTCATTGATTAAGTCTTGAAGGGCTCTTGCCAAAATTGAGATCGTTTCTCGACGAGTGTTGACCTGATCAGCGACGTCAGCAATGCGAGTTTCTAGCTCTTGAAGCTGATCTTGATTGGTTTGCACATCGGTCACGATCCGTTCTGGAAAACGATTGCTGAGCGAATCGAGTTGCGATTCGACCTGCTCAATTCGCTCGACTGCGATCGACTCGGTAGCGATCGCCTCAACCTGTTGAACCAGTCGTGCTTGATTAGAGCGCAAACTAAATGACAACCAGCTAATCACCCCGCTAGCAATGGCGATCGCCCCCACTAACGCTACCGTCAGCCAATAAATATGCCCCCGCAGATGAGACACATCTTTATTTACCTTATTAGTCTCAGATAGATAGGCTAATTTTAGTTCTAATAACTCTTGGGCTAATCCTTCTAGCTTCTGATGCTCAAAATTATAAGCGGTTGCGCCAGGCTGATTTGATTGCTCACGACTCACCGGAACAAGTTCGCTGCCCGACGTCTGATTGTGACTGTCATTGGGAGTAGCGTCGGAATTTTCGTGAAAGAGATCGTCAGACATAAGAGTAATCGATAAATATATTACGATGCAGGGTGTTCGTCATCGACGGAAGTTTCATGGGTAATACTCAACTGCTGGAGCTGTTGCTCTACGTCTTGCAGCCGGTTATACGTCAAAATCAATCCAACCGCGAGTGCGATCGCCCCCCCTCCTAAGACGATGACGGCGATCGCGAGCCACACTTGCAATCGATGTGTAGATGTTTTGAGCGATCGCAAATCATCCTGAGTCTCACTCAAAAACTTCATCGCTCTCAAGTCAGACCAGACGGTATATTGCCTAGGCTGATCCTTTCCTTGCTGATGTTGGGACATTCAATACCTAGCAGACTGCATCGGTGCTATTCTCGCGTTAATTCTATTGATGTATGGTGAATCGGTCGTCAAGGTTTACAAAAATTAGCGCCATCATCTCAACTTTATTCAGCTTCTATCCAATTTGAATTTATGATGAGCGAGCTCGAATTAGGTCGCAAACCTGGATTCATCTATGATTACCTCGACGTTAATACCGCATTCGTCATTTTTGAAGCTCTAACTTTCAAACGTTTTCAAACGCCGATTGAGAAACCTTATACACAATTGATTGCGTCCTCATGCAAAGAAATGCATAGTGACTATCGATCTGTTGAGCCTTGATTTAATTCGGCCTTATAAATACGGCCTTATAAATACGGCTTTACATCAATACTCGCAATCTTTCCCGCTTGCTTCTTACTCGTCGTCGAAGGCACCTATGACCGATTTTGTGAACCCAATTTTCCTGACGCTAGCCATTATCGTCTTGGCATTGGCGAGTTTTATCGCAGAATGGCTACCTGTTGACCTAACCGCCCTTGCAGTTGCAATCCTCTTGATGGTGTTAGGCTTAGTCACGCCTGAGGAAGGAATCTCTGGATTTGGAAACTCCGCCACAATCACCGTCATGGCGATGTTTATCTTGAGTGCCGGAATTTCTCGAACGGGGATAATTCAGCAGGTTCGAGATCTCCTGATGCGTTGGGGCGGAAAACTGCTTCCCCAACAGATCTTCGTGTTGGGCATGATTGTGGGGCCGATTACCGCATTTATCAATAACACAGCCGTCGTCGCAGTTTTCTTGCCCATCGTTGAAGACTGGTGCAAAAAGCAAGGAATCTCACCCTCTAAAATGCTGATCCCCTTGTCGTATTCCACCATTATGGGGGGCATGCTGACCGTCATTGGTACCTCCACGAACGTCTTAGCTAGCGGATTATCTAAGCAATTAGGATATGGAGAGTTTGGGCTATTTCAGTTCACCGGGCTAGGCGTTGTGATTTTTGTGCTGGGAATGACTTATCTAGCCCTGGTTGCGCCTCGATTGCTCCCCGCTCGCAGAGCATCATCCGATGACTTTATCAGCGGCGACTATGCACTCAAGGAATATGTGAGTGAAGTAGTGATTACGCCTGGGTCTAGCCTAGTTGGTCAAACGCTGCGCTCGACCGGGATTCAGCGGAAATTTGATGTTGACATATTAGAGATCATTCGGAATGGCAGCCACTTTGCTCAACCGTTAGCGGATAAGCCTTTGATGGCAGGCGATATCTTACTGGTGCGCGGTGGCAAAGATGATTTATTGAATATCCGGGAGGAGAAAGGATTAGAAATCTTACCCGATGTGCAATTTGGGCAAGAATCTATAGAGTCGGAGCTAAGTTCTGGTGAGGAAAGCATTGCAGAGGTTCTGATTTTGTCAAATTCTCGCTTGAGCGGGTCAACGCTCAAAGAAATCCGCTTTCGACAGCGTTATAACGCGACTGTCCTAGCCATTCGGCGAGGTCAAGAACTCATCCGAGACCGTCTGGGTAAAGTGCCGCTCCGCTTCGGCGATTTGCTGCTGGTGCAAGGTCCGCGAGAGAGTTTTGTGGGTCTTCAGACGACTCGTGAGCTTCTAGTGCTAGAACAGCGCGATGTCGAAACATTGCGACAAGATAAAGCCGGAATTGCGATCGCCATTATTTTAGGAGCGATCGCACTTGCCGCATTCAACATCATGCCCATCATGGTCAGCGCTTTGGCAGGCGTGGTGTTGATGGTAATCACGGGCTGCCTCAAACCTGGAGAACTGTATGGCGCTGTCCGGTGGGACATTATTTTCTTGCTGGCAGGGTTGATTCCACTTGGGATTGCGATGGACAAATCAGGCACAACCAAATGGCTTGCCGACCAACTGCTTGCGTTGGGGGGAAATCTGTCCGGATATTGGATTTTGACCTTTTTCTTCATCGCCACCTCGTTGCTCACCGAAATTATTTCAAATAATGCATCCGTGGTGCTCATGATTCCGGTTGCAGTTGAGGTGGCAAAAACCCTGGGGCTCAATCCGCTGGCGTTTATGTTCGCCGTTACCTTTGCTGCATCAAACAGCTATATGACTCCGATCGGCTATCAGACCAACACGATGGTCTACGGTGCAGGTGGGTATAAGTTCCTAGACTTTGTCAGAGTGGGGGCTCCGCTTAACTTAATGATGGCGATCGTCACCCCCCTGATGATTGTTTGGATTTATGGACTGTAATTCCAAATCCCTCTGAGGAAGCGATAGGATCATCATGACAGAGAAAAACGCACGTCGTTTGTCAGGTTAATGGTGATTCAAAAAACAATTCAGCGCATCAGCCAGTTCGGTCAGTCGAGATCTAACGATCAGCGCACATGGGACCCCATCGTCAAAGAATTTGAACACGTGGTCGGCAAAAAAGGGGTTATCCGCCGCCGAGACGAATTGCTGGTCTATGAATGTGACGGGCTGACGAGTTATCGCCAACGCCCTGCGGTGGTGGTGCTTCCTCGAACCACTGAGCAAGTCGCAGACATCGTTAAAGTGTGCGATCGCCATGATGTGCCCTTTATTGCTCGGGGCGCAGGGACTGGTCTCTCCGGTGGAGCCTTACCCATTGAAAACTGTGTGCTCATCGTCACGGCGTTGATGAAGAAGATTCTAGATATTGATCTGGAGAATCATCAAGTCGTCGTCCAACCGGGCGTTATTAACAACTGGGTCACCCAAGCTGTCAGCGGAAGCGGCTTCTACTACGCACCCGATCCCTCGAGTCAGGTCGTGTGTTCTATCGGCGGCAATGTTGCCGAAAATTCTGGAGGCGTTCACTGCCTCAAGTATGGAGTGACAACCAACCACGTTCTGGGGCTCAAGCTGGTGTTACCAGACGGTTCCATCATGGATGTCGGTGGCAAGGTTCCTGAAATGCCAGGGTATGACCTAACCGGGCTGTTTGTCGGTTCCGAAGGGACGTTAGGAATCGCCACCGAAATTACGTTAAAGATTCTCAAAGCACCTGAAGCAATTCACGTTTTATTGGCAGACTTCATGACAATCGAAGCCGCCGGGCAAACCGTTTCTGACGTTATTGGCGCTGGCATCATCCCGGCTGGAATGGAAATGATGGACAATTTCAGCATTAACGCCGTTGAAAATGTCGTTGAAACAAACTGCTATCCCCGCGACGCCACCGCTATTTTGCTAATCGAAATTGATGGCCTAGACGTGGAGGTGGCTGAAAATGCAGCCAGAATTGAGACGATTTGTCGCAACAACGGAGCGCGGAGCATTACCACTGCGACCGACCCACAAGAACGATTGACCTTGTGGAAAGGGCGCAAAGCTGCCTTTGCCGCGATGGGCAAAATTAGCCCAGACTATTATGTCCAAGATGGGGTTATCCCCCGCACGAAGCTGCCCTACGTGCTTCAAGAAATTGCAGAATTGGGCAAAAAACATGGCTACGCGGTAGCAAACGTGTTTCACGCAGGCGATGGCAACCTACATCCGCTCATCCTCTACGACAATTCGATTCCGGGACAGCTTGAAGCCGTTGAAAAACTCGGAGGGGATATCCTCAAACTTTGCGTAAAAGTAGGCGGCAGCATCTCAGGAGAACACGGCATTGGCGCAGATAAACGCTGCTACATGCCTGATATGTTTACCCAGGCAGACTTGGAGACGATGCAGTGGGTACGTCAGGTGTTTAACCCCAAAGGGCTTGCCAATCCTGAGAAGATATTTCCCACGCCTCGAACCTGCGGTGAAGCGGCAAGAGCGATCGCCCAGCAGCAGTTTCCAGATGTAGAGCGATTTTAGGCAATCCAATGACAGTAAAATCACCCGGTTGGGTGAGACGGCTTGGGTGAGGTGTCTTCCGAGTAATTTCCGTATTCTTAAACCCATAGGAACTGGACACGCGAAGACTGCGCTAAAGGGGGCAAAAGCAGACTAATCGTTGGTCCGATGTTCCTCCAAGGATGCACGTTGCTACGCCCGGCAGGAATGCTGGGTGTTTTTTTAGTCACCCATTGAAAGGAATATTGCCTTATTCTGGCTCATCCATGTGACCTTGCGCCTCAAACTGCCCGTTTTTATAGGGATGCGCACCACTAATAAGTTCAACGGGCAAATTGCCGCTGCGCACGTGCAAATCGCGCTGAGGGAATGGAATTTCAATATGGTGCTGGGCAAGTAGCTTGAAGATCTCAAAATAGAGATCGCTCTTAATGATGGGCTGAAGATTGGGTTCGACAATCCAGACTAAAAGCTCAAAATCGATCGAACTATCGCCAAATCCCTTAAAAAACACCTGCGGTATGGGTGTTGCTACCACATGCTGATGACTGCGCCCCGCCTCTAGCAAAATCTTACGCACGACCTCTGGATCTGACTTGTAGGAGACGCCAACGGGAACTGAAATGCGCGAGAGGGGGTTGTCGTGACTCCAGTTAATGACCTGATTTTCTAAAAAGTACGAGTTTGGGACAATCACGGAAACTTGGCTGAGCGTTTTAATATTAGTGCTCCGGGCGCCAATCCGATCCACGGTGCCCATAAATTCACCCACTTCAATGAAGTCGCCGACTTGCACCGGGCGTTCAAATAGCAGAACCAAGCCGCTTCCAAAATCTCTGGCGATGTCTTGGAGTCCAAAGCCAATTCCAACCCCCAATGCACTGGCTAGCAGGGTTAATGAACTGAGGTCGAGTCCCCAGATTTGCAGGAGCACGACCAAGCCAACCGCAATCAACGTATAGCGCGTGAGGGCTGCAATAACGGCTTGTGCACCCGAGCTAATTCCGGCCATTTGCAGAATGCGCGATCGCAGCAAATTGGTGATCAGCCCTGCCGCAATGATCAGACCAAAAATTAGACCGATTAGAACAAAAAGCTGCGTAATAGAGTAGACGTTATCCCCAATGGGGATAGCGGGCGAAACAAAACTATCTCTCAGTCGACGAGCAACGGTGTAACTCCACGTCCGCGATACTGGGAAGAGATTCATAATATAGAGGACAGCGCCAATCCAGATTCCGATGCGGAGAAGAACCAAAATCAAATCTAAAAGTAGATTGAGTGCTCTAGACGATCGCAACGGTGGAAACGAATCTGGCGACGCAGAATGTTCGATCTCACCCATGAATCGTCGTTTTAAGCGTCCCAACCCCCAGTGAACCAGGCCGACAACGGCGATCGTTCCCAATGAGAATGCGATCGCCCGATTGCGATATTGATCGGTTCGTTCTCGACGAGACTGCTCCAGTGCGGCTTCAATCTCCTGTGCCCAGAGTCGTGCCTGTCGTTGAGGCGTCATCCCTGACAGGCCAGACAACTCGGCATCTTGCTGCGTCACGCTCAGCAGGTGTCGATTGTTGACAATAACGGAATGGGTTTGACCGCGCTGCTCAACTGCAACAGAAACCGGAGCGTCTGACTCTGCAAATGACGACAGAAGATAGTTGATCCATTCGGCTCGCTCGCTGGCAGAGTTGGATTCAAATGACGTCACCTCAAATAGCTGCTGACCGTCGAGAACAATGGGAGCGGTTTCAATCTGATCTTGAGCGATCGCCATCGAGCTCCACATGATAACGCTCAGGGCGATCGCCACCCCCAACGCTACCCATTGACCAATCTTTTGCCACCCGTTACGTCCTCGACGTGTGACTCCGTTCACTCCGCCACCACTGACTCCATTCATTAGAGATAATACGTTCAACAGAGTTGAGCGAACCGATCGGGCTGTACCGTGTTGGTTCAGGAATGCCCCACGCCTATCAAATCCACTGGTTATCAGCCAAATCGAACGCATATCACCATGGCGCTAGCCTCAACCCCTACACTCTAGCGGGTTTCAGTGACTCTCATGAGCCTATTAATCTGGCAACCAACAATTTGACCCAGAAGGCTGAGGTTCAACGTCGCTCACTCCTCAGGTATAGCGAGAGTTTCGACTTTGCTCAACACGGGGTTATGAATAGACGACCTACGGGTTCACCCCATGTTTAACGTCCTAGCGCAAGAGCGTACGGCTATAAACCATCCTTTCAAAGGCGTGGAGATAGATGCCGACGAATCGCAAAGCCAATCAGCCAAGCTGGGACGCTTGAATTTCGGAGGATCTTTAGCCGCAAATACTTCCCCGATGCAAGCCGAGCTAGCCCTTTGAGCCGAGCGTGCGATCGCGCTTTGAAAAACCGGAGGTATTCATCTAGCCGAACAGGTCCCTCAGATCCGCTGCTCGATGTTCGCAGAGCATACGGGGGTATAAACGCCAGCCGGCCATACAACACATCCGCTCGATGAACCCGACTCAACCCATGTTGCTGATGCTCTAGATTGGGGCGTCCGCCATGTTCTCCATAATTGCGAAAGGGAATGAAATTCTTAAATCCTCGTTTTCGCAAAAATGGGTCAATACTTGAATCCCACGATGAGTAAGTCGTTGGACCAATCGTTTGTCGAATTTCATCGGCAAGGCTGATCAGACTCTCGGCACCGTTTGGAGTCACAATATAGGCCACCATTGAGCTGGAATAGCCTTGGGCATAGCCATCACGAGAAACGCTATACATCTGCGGGGCACAGGTATATAGCCACGCAATCCCAACCTGTTTCTCATCAGGAGGAAACGGAAGCTGCAAGCCTCCCATGCCAACGACAGGTACAAAGTCTGCCTCAACCACTAATGTCGGCAAATTTGACCGAACCGCCTGCTCCCATGCACTGCGGTGATTGAGCAATGTCAGGTAGCTAGGGGAATAGGTGCGAAATTCTTCACGATGAACCTGTCGCAACACGTTACATGAAAATCCCTCTTGAGTGAGCGCCTGTTCTAACCGATCGGTCTGCTCTTTATACGCGATGACCCACGCCTGATCAATGTGAGCGTGTAGGGGAGGAGGTGCAGAAGCTGGCTTAATACGGTTTTTCACAGTTCTTTAAAGTTAATCTTCAAAGTTAATCTTCAAAGCTATAGCAATCCCAGAGATGAACCGCAAAAACTAGCAGACACTCCCGTTTAATTGACTGGATGCTGAAAGACGCGATCGCCCACTCATCATTGCTAGACGCATCCTGGCACGCCTTTCTTGCAAATGACAACGATAGACTCTCGAATTGTTTCTAAAATTGTTCTATCGGGCGACGAGGTGTTGTCATCTACGTCGTGTTTCATTATCAGTCCTGTTGGGTAGAGTTCCCCATGCCTGATACATTAAACCCAATAGATACGTTCAGAGAACCATAGCCAAATTGAATGAGCGCGACTCATCATAAAGACCCGTCATCCCAGGTTGCACAATCCTTTGAAACCATCATTGGTTCCGAGAAGGTTTACCATTGGGAGCAGCTTGATGCAACCATTCAGCATCAAATCGCGGCTGCACTTCATCCAGATATTCACATAGACTGCGTTGTTTATCCTCAGACTCCGGAAGAACTGTCAGAAGTCGTCGCCTGTGCCTGTCAAAATCGCTGGCAAATGTTGCCATGTGGGGCGGGCAGTAAGCTTCATTGGGGCGGGCTAGCAGACGGGATTCGCGTCGTTGTCAGCACTGCTCGGATGAATCGTCTCATTGAGCATGCTGTGGGCGATTTGACGGTGACCGCCGAAGCGGGCATTCGTTTTGCTGATTTGCAGCAGACGCTCGCTCAATGCAACCAGTTTTTGGCGATTGATCCGGCTTATCCCGATAGTGCGACACTAGGAGGCATCGTCGCCACCGCAGATACGGGGTCGTTACGGCAGCGCTATGGTGGCATTCGTGACATGCTGATCGGCATTTCCTTAGTTCGGTCGGATGGCGATCGCGTCAAAGCAGGCGGGCGAGTCGTCAAAAACGTGGCGGGCTATGACCTGATGAAACTCTTCACAGGGTCATACGGAACGTTAGGCATTATCAGTCAGGTGACGTTCCGAGTGTATCCAATTCCAGATGCCTCTCAGACTGTTGTTCTGACGGGCGACTCAGAGGCGATCGCCCAAGCTACTGCCGCTCTGCTGGGTTCTGCTCTGCGTCCAACCCAGGCAGATTTACTGTCTGCGTCTATCGTCAGACAGCTTGAGTTAGGCCCCGGCATCGGGCTTGTGACTCGCATTCAAAATCTTGAGATCAGCGTTCAAAAACAGGTAGAACAACTGACTGCTATTGCCCAGCGGCTTGGGCTTCAGAGCCATCTCCGATCAGCCGGTGAGGAAGACAGTCTATGGAAACAATTACGAGAACCAATCGAGTCATCTCCAACACCGTCCTCAATTACTTGCAAAATAGGAGTAGTGCCGTCTAATGCAGTTTCCACGTTAGATGCACTGCTTGCCGAGTTACCGCCCTCTGCTTGGGGAATGATTCACGCTGCAAGTGGTCTAGGCATATTACACATCGGCGATCGCCCCGTTGAGATCCAGACCTTGCTCAATCTGAGAACCCAATGCGAAGCGCAAGGTGGATTTTTGACTCTATTGGGTGCCCCGGTGTCTCTGAAACAGCACCTGGATGTATGGGGCTATCCTGGCAACGCCATGTCTCTCATGACCGGAATCAAACAGCAGTTTGACTCTCAGCATCTCTTGAGCCCGGCTCGCTTTGTTGGCGGCATCTAAACTGGCTCCATTAAAGACTTCATAAAAAACCGCTTAATTTGAAACGCTTAATTTGATATGACTTCTGATTTTACGCCTGCATCTCCCGATACCTTTACGTTTCAACCGGACGACTTTGACGCTCAGCTTTCAGAGCCAGCCAACGGCTTTGATGCTCATCACCCGCCCGACCCCAAGCTGATTGACGCCTGTGTTCACTGTGGGTTTTGTCTTTCAACCTGCCCAAGCTATCGAGTCTTAGGCACTGAAATGGATTCTCCACGAGGAAGAATCTATTTGATGGATGGCATCAATGACCACAAAATTCCGCTCGCAAATTCGACCGCTGAACACTTTGATTCGTGCTTAGGATGTCTTGCCTGCGTCACGGCCTGCCCATCGGGCGTACAGTATGACAAGCTGATCTCGGCGACTCGTCCGCAGGTCGAACGCAATCGGCCTCGCAACCTGGGCGATCGCCTATTTCGAACACTCATCTTTTCTCTATTTCCGTATCCTAACCGCCTGAGATTAACCCTACTCCCGCTATTTCTATATCAAAAATCGGGGCTACAGTCGCTGATTCGATCAACTCCTTGGCTTAGCCAGCTATCTCCCCGACTCGCCTCAATGGAGTCGCTATTGCCTAAGGTCACTGCGCGATCGTTTCAAGATGCGACACCCACCGTCATTCCGGCTCAAGGCAAAAAACGCTATCGAGTCGGCGTCATACTAGGCTGTGTGCAGCGCTTATTTTTCTCAGATGTGAATGACGCAACGATTCGAGTGCTGACGGCAAACGGCTGCGAGGTGGTGGTGCCGAGCAATCAAGGATGTTGTTCTGCCCTGCCCCACCATCAAGGACAAGAAAACCAGGCACAAGCCCTAGCCAGACAGATGATCGATGCGTTTGACGGAACGGATGTCGATGCGGTGATCATCAATGCCGCCGGGTGTGGGCACACGCTAAAAGAGTATGGGCATATCCTCCAAGATGACCCAATCTATCGAGACAGAGCCGTCGCATTTTCTCAAAAGGTCAAAGATGTTCAAGAATTTCTGATGGCTGCTGGGCTGACCGCGCCCCTATCTCCGCTATCTGATGAACCGTTGACTTTGGTTTACCAGGATGCGTGTCATCTTTTACACGGGCAGCAAATCAGCCTTCAACCTCGCCAACTGCTCCGTCAGATTCCAGGGATTCAACTGAGAGAACCCGTCGATGCAGCCTTATGCTGCGGCAGTGCGGGTGTCTACAACATGTTACAGCCTGCGATCGCCGATGAATTAGGACAACAAAAAGTCGAAAATCTACTTAATACAGGCGCATCTGTGATTGCATCATCGAATCCGGGATGCTCTCTTCAGATTCACAAACATCTTCAACACCGGCATCAACAGGTTCCAATCATGCATCCGATGAAACTCCTCGACCTCTCCATTCGCGGAATCAAATTACATGAGGACGCTGCACGTTATCAGACGTCCAAACAAAATCTAAATTAGCCGGATTAGCGTCTCGTCTCAACGGTAATAGTAAAAGACATTGCGTCAGTGATGCGCTTGATACTATAGCCTCATGCTCTTGCGTTAGGACGCTGAACGTGGGGTGAACCCCTCATTGACTGATAAAACTTACCAGAACCCAGACCATTCAAAGGGTCAGGTAACCTGACTACATTGTCCGAAATTCCGTAGGGGCGAGGAAACCTCGCCCAATGCAGAATCTTTTGTCAGTCAATCAGGGTGAACCCACGCGGCGCGCGGGTCCTACACACAAACCTAAGCCCATAAGGCTATGTAACTCAGAATGCATCAGATTTGACAACGGAACCTCACCGTATCCTTGACATTTGTTAAAGTGGAACAATGCAGCTTACTCACAAAGCCTATTGTGTTCAAGAAACCAAGGGCCGAGTTGCAATCTTAATCAGATTATTACCGCCCTATTAGGTTGGTATAAAAAGTAGGATTAACACCGCTTAGATCCCTGCATATAAGGCACCATTGCAACGATGGCGCTTCTTGTTTGGAGCGCCAACATTAACTCAGTATGACCGAAACAGGTCTGACATGAGCCGTCTAAATCTAAGCTCTCAAATCAGGGTGCTTCAGGCATTACTACCGTATTCCTGCTAGCACATAGGTAAATCATTCGTCATGCAGAAGGTTTTGTTTATTCTTGGTGAACTAAGCGATCAAGACATTGATTGGTTGGTTGATATTGGCGATCGCAACGAAATCTCAGCAAACACAGTCTTAATTCACGAAGGGCAACCCGTCGATACCCTCTACATCATGCTTGAAGGCACACTGGTCGTTTCGATTGCTGCCTTGGGCGATCGCGAAGTCGCGCGCCTCTCGATGGGTGAGGTTGTAGGAGAAATGTCGTTTGTTGATGCCCGCCCGCCGTCTGCGACCGTTAAAACGCTAGAGCGATCGCTCGTGTTGTCTATTCCGCGATCAAAACTAGCTGCAAAACTCCAAGACGATATCGGGTTTGCCGCACGATTTTATCGGGCTCTCGCAATTTTGTTGTCAAATCGGCTTAGAGGCACGGTCAAGCAGCTCGGATATAGTCAAGACCCGTCTAGCCAGTCAACCCGCTCTCAGGGTGATTCAGCCCACTCAGATACTATTAAAATTGCTCAAGCTCGGTTTGATGACTTGCTCAGACGGCTCAAGGGCGGCAGCATCGTTGAATAGGAGAAGGTGTTAGCTCATACCATGAGACGCGAATTACAGCTAAGCAGAACCCCCTAAAGATGCCAAACCTTATTTCTGGATTTGACACAATTGCAAAGCGCTATAGACAAAGTTCGGGAATCCCTAGCAGCGGAGTACCTAGAACCGAATCCAGTGGGGCGATCGCTCTATGTAACATATCAACAGAAGGGTGAAATTCCTAATCCCTTTACTAAAGCGAGTTTAGAGTTTGGGAGGTAATACTATGGCATTAACTCGTTGGGAACCATTCCGTGAAATCGATACGCTACAGCGCCAAGTCAATCGTTTATTTGACGAACTTGCAGTCCCTTCAAATCGCTGGGAGAATGGTGGGCTATCGTTTGCCCCAGCCGCTGAGATGAGCGAAACGGATGATGCAATTCACCTGAAACTTGAAGTTCCAGGGATGGATGCAAAAGACCTGTCTATCGAGGTGACAGCGGATTCGGTGTCGATCAGCGGTGAGCGCAAGTCTGAAACCAAAACCGACGAGGGTGGCATCACTCGGAGTGAATTCCGCTATGGCAAATTCCAGCGTGTCATTCCGTTAGCGAAACGGGTTCAAAACGATCACGTGAAGGCCGACTACAAAGATGGCATTCTGAGGATGACGTTGCCTAAGGCAGAAGAAGAGAAAAATAAGGTTGTCAAAGTCAACGTTGGCTAGCAACCCGGTAGATTTCTAAGTTGGCAAAGCTAACGAGTTCGTTAGCTTTGCCAAAACGATGCACAAAATTGGCTGGATTTGCATATAGGTAGCAATCTTATGGTGGGTTCCCTTAATCGCAGTCCAGTCAATTTTGTAATGAGCTGGCAGGGTCAGACGTGAGCAACGCTACCGCAGAAAAACTAAACTCGTAATCAGGAGGTGCTCATTCTGACTAAACGATCTACCAATGTTGCTAGTCTAACGCCGACACATTATCGACTCAGGAGAGCAAAGATGCCATCCACTAAGCGCCCGTTTCGTCCTTTCAAACAATTAATTAGTTACGTTGCAGCCGCTCTAATTAGCGTCGTCTTGACCTTGGCTGTCATCAATCTATTCCCGTCAGTCTTACTTCCAAAGTCCTATGCCACGTCTGTGCTTCCAGTGCAGGCTCAGGTTCAGGCTCCGACACCCAACGCAGCCCCCGTTCCACTACCTAGTAATCGGGGGTTTGTTGCCACTGCGATTAATCAGGTTGGACCCGCCGTTGTTCGGCTTGATACCGAACGGGTTGTGTCGCGCAACATACCCGATCCATTTTTGAATGACCCATTCTTTCGGCAATTCTTTGGAGATGGAGCATTTCCTAGAATGCCAGAAGAATTTCGCCAGCGAGGCCAAGGTTCTGGGTTTATCGTCGATTCAAGCGGAATTGTGTTGACTAATGCTCATGTGGTCAGTGGCGCAGATACCGTCACCGTGACCCTCCGCAATGGACGAACCTTCCAAGGCGAGGTGAAAGGGGCTGATGAGACAATGGATTTGGCCGTCGTCAAAATCGAAGGATCAGATTTGCCAGTCGCGCCTCTGGGCAAATCTGATGACGTTCAGGTTGGGGATTGGGCGATCGCCGTTGGCAACCCTTTGGGTTTAGACAATACGGTAACGCTAGGGATTGTGAGCACTCTCAATCGCTCTAGCAGTCAAGTCGGCGTTCCAGACAAACGCATCGACTTCATTCAAACCGATGCAGCAATTAATCCGGGCAATTCAGGTGGCCCCCTGGTTAATGACCAGGGCGAAGTCATTGGCATCAACACTGCAATTCGTGCGGATGCGGAAGGGATCGGCTTTGCTATTCCAATCGATACCGCTAAATCTGTTCAAGATCGGCTGGCGCGGGGCGAGCAAATTCCCCACCCGTTCATTGGTATTCGCATGACTACTCTGACACCGGAGGTGGCTAAGCAGATCAATGATGATCCAAACTCAATCATCACCGTCCCCGAGGTTGATGGTGTGCTGGTTGTTGAGATTGTGCCAAATAGCCCAGCAGATCAAGCGGGTCTACGTCGAGGAGATGTGATTACTCAAATCGAGGGAGAATCTATTGCGGCTGCTGACCAGTTGCAGCGCAAGGTTGAGCAGAGTGAAATCGGCCAAGCTCTTAGATTTACCGTTCAACGGGGCGATCGCACCCAAACTTTGACAGTTCGCCCGGCTGAGCTACAAGACATGACTCGTCAACGTCGGTAAGAACTGTTGCCCTCAAGATTTAGCAACCGCCACTGTTCTTTGTGCGGTTGCACGCCAGCTTCCCCAGCGTTGGAGCTCATCAACAGAAACGGTGGTGTAGGGCGCGACGCGCCCACACCACCGGACTTAACCCAAGTGCATACCGCTATAAGATGTCGTAAACAGACTCCAAACTAAATAGCGCAAACCAGAAAACATCTGGTAAAGTTGCTGAGAAATCAGTTAGACGACTGAGCGTCTCAGACGGTGTGCTCGACTGTGAGTGTGCCAGATCTGAGACGCTCCTCCAATACGTCATGTGTGTCCCTCATCTGTTTGATAGTCATGAGTCTGATTCAAGCTTGGCTACAGTCTTGGTCAACGTTTATAGGCATCCTACTGCTCAGCGCCGTTCCCTTATCGGCAAACGTGGCGATCGCCGCCTTCGTTGCGTCAGATAGCACAACAAAATCTGTAGAAACAGCAATATCGCAGGCTGAAAAAAGAAACTCTTCGTTCTGTCCAGAATCTCTATCATCAACTATCGATACCATTATTCAAGTTCCCGCCTTTTCAACGAGTCGATGGGGAATCTTGGTCGAACCGCTTTCCGCATCCGACCCACTATATAGCTATCAAGAGGATGATTTTCTAATCCCTGCGTCTAATGTCAAGCTCCTGACGACCGCAGCCGCATTAAAAACACTCGACACTCAACAGCACTATGATTCTGCTTCCATCAGAGACCGGGTACGATTCATCAATCTGACGAGTAATAATCAATCTGCCGATGCGTTATTGCGATATCTAGGCGGACCTCATGTGATTAAAGATATTCTGACTCCTTTAGGAATCAATCCCAATAGCTATCGTCAAGTAGATGGGTCAGGGCTATCTCGATATAATATGGCAACTGCATCTACCTTCGTCGCCATCCTGAAAGCGATGCATGGTGATGTTGAAGGAAATGTATTCTACGAATCGTTGCCTATTGCTGGCATGAGTGGAACACTTCGACATCGGTTCCAAAATACGTCGGTTCAGGGTCAACTTCGTGCAAAGACAGGAACGTTAAGGGGGGTTAGGGCATTGTCAGGATTTCTTCAACATCCTGATTATGATGTTCTAGTATTTAGCATCATGGTCAACCAACCCAATCAATCGGGGCAGGTTCTTTTAGGGGCAATTGATCAAATTGTCTTACGACTCAGCCAACTTAGATCTTGTGATTAAAGCCACGATTGGCGCGATCTGAGATACCGGTTAGCCTTAATTTTATAGATGCCAGGGTAATGATGATTTTTCCTCAAAGTGTTGAAAATATTCAAGATATGAGCACTCTGATGGGAGGTACACTACGTACAAGTTTTCTTGTACATCATGTAGGTTAGACTCAGGGTATTCGCTGGATGGGTTCTGCATTCTTCATCTTTGCAAGCGCTTGAGTATCAGAACTCCACTTCTTTGCACTCGCGACGGGAATGAGGAAGTCCCAAAATGTTGGTTTGTCCCCACTGTCAATTTGAAAACCCATCTGACCACAAATTTTGTCAAAAATGTGGGACGTCATTACATCAAGTAAAGTCCCATGACACTGAATCTGAAAATGATATTGAGCGGCCCATAGATTCTGACGGATCATCGTCTCGAGTAATTTGGCAAGCCGTCTTATCTAGCGCCTATCGTCGCCTTGATCCGAACCCCTTACAAGTCACAGACGCTGTATCCTTTCCACTTTTCTCTGCACCAGCTACCTCATCTCCCCAATCAGACTTACCAGAAGATAAGTGTTTAGACGTTGATAAGCGATACCAGCTTTTAGATCCGCTACCCGATTTGACTGCTTCACCTGCAGAAACAGACGTTGATATAGAGGTGAGGGTTCTAGATCGACATCCGTTTGAACCTTCAAGGCTCGAAGCATTTGTTGAAACTCGTCTAGATTATCCCGCCGACGATACAGATTCAAATGCCGAGCTCAATGAGTTGTCTGAGTCTTTGCCTGCGATCGCTCATACATATTTAAATCTTCAACATCAGCTCTATCCCTCACTGCCTCAAATCCATGACGCTTGGGAACAGCATGGATACGTCATTGTGCTACTCGAAGATCGCGATGCTTTACCTGTTTTTTCTGACATCCTCGACGAGAGTATTCTGCCTATTCAGGTTATTCACTGGTTTTATGACATGACCGAGCTTTGGGGCGCCCTGAAACCCTATCACTGTCGGCAAAGTCTATTAGAGCCAACAAATTTGCGTATCGATGAAGATCAGATTTTGTGCCTGAGGCGGCTCTATGTAGATAATCGTGGAGATGATGTCAAGCTCAACGATTTAGGTTACCTTTGGACTACAATTCTCCAACTTTCTGAGTGGTCGCAGTCAGACGAGATTATACAGGTTAGTCGAGAGTTAGAGCGTGGCTCAATTTCGACCCTCACCGACTTGAGGTCACGGTTGGAGATCATTGCTGATCAACTTCAATTTGACGAACAATCCAGCTTTGTCAACTCTGAGCTGTTGGATGATTTTTCAGATTCAGACTATAGCAGTGTCGATGATAGTGACAGCGAGGACACCATACCCATGGATACAATAAATCCTCAGCGATCAATAAACACTCCAGTAAGTGATCAGCTTGATCTAGCCGACTCTGATTCAGAATTTTCGGACGCCTTTAGATCAGATGATTCAGGGCTTCCAGATACCCATGGAGACATCACTGGCGATGGTGACGATGTTCCGACCGTTGTGCTGCCTATGCAGCTCTTTAGTTTGACTGATACGGGACGAACCGACATTGGCCGCCAGCGAGAGCATAACGAAGACTGCTTCAGCATTCATACAGAAATTCGCAAGCAAGAAAATCCAGTAGGGCGGATATTAAAAGCAAAAGGGCTGTACATCCTCTGTGATGGCATGGGAGGGCATGAGGGAGGTGAAGTTGCTAGCGCTCTAGCCGTAGAGACATTAAAAAGTTACTTCAAAACTCGCTGGACCGATCAGATGCCCACCGAAGACATGCTTCGCGAAGCAATCTATCTGGCAAACCAAAAAATTTATGAATTAAACCAGGTTAATGCTTGCCATGGAAGCGGTCGCATGGGCACTACGCTGGTGATGCTTTTGGTGCAAGATACTAAGGCTGCAATCATCCACGTCGGCGACAGTCGGCTCTATCAGCTAACTCGAAAGCGAGGACTAGAGCAAATGACCATCGATCATGAAGTTGGGCAGCGCGAAATTTCGAGGGGTGTCGAACCTTCGATGGCATATGCGCGACCTGATGCATATCAGCTGACGCAGGCGCTTGGTCCCCGAGATGAGACATTTATCAATCCTGATATTCAGTTTATAGATATCAGCGAGGATACCCTCTTTGTGTTGTGTTCTGATGGTCTTACCGATAACGACGCGCTAGAGAATCACTCTATAGAATATCTTGAGCCTATGCTGAGTTCTCAGGCCAATCTTGACGAGGGTATTAACCATCTCATTGAACTGGCCAATCATCATAACGGCCATGACAACATTACTATTATCCTAGCCAGAGTTAAGCTTAAGCCCTACATAGAATCGCTCCGGCAAGGATAGTCGTGTAGTATTGGCTGATGGCAAGCCCTAGAGTCGGACAATAATAATCCGAAATTGTTCTACTCTTCTATTCTGACCGTCATCACCCAGATGTACTCAGGTAATGAAAACGAGTGCTTAGATGTCTAGTCGTAGATATAGGCATGGAAGCCATTTGCAAAGGCTTTACTCGAGCTGTTGATGCGTCCTTTGTGCATCAGACTCTATTGACGACCTAAATACTGACGACCTAAATACTGTAAATGGATGTCTAATCCCGGCTCAGCTAGGACGGAAAACACCGACAAAGTATGATGATTAATCGTCTTCTTCCCAACTTTCGACTGCCAAAAGCGCGCTAATTGGGTCTTGCATCGAGAATTCAAATTCCTCGAGCTCTCGCTTCCAATATGACCACTCATCTCCAAAGAGTAGGGCTACTTTCCAAAGGCGATCGCTTTGGCGAATCACCTTTGAATCGACAAGAGAACGCACTTTGCGTTGGAACTTCACCATAGGGTGAATAACCTGCTGGATCATAACTCCTTCATTCCGAATTTTCAAATACTTGTTCAAAGGAAACTGGGTGGATTACAACACGTTAGATTCTGACGCAGCTATCTGTGTTGCCTATATTCTTACTTAGCCCAGTATATTGCTCCTTTTAGTACATTAGCATACTAGATGCTCATACGGAATCTTTAAGCCTGGTTTTTGGGCACAACAAATTTGTACTTCCTGATAAATAAACCAATTTAGATAAGTAGAACTTACATTAGAGATTTTGTATCATGAGATGCGTACCAAAGCGCTAAGGTAAGTAACGTTGGCTAAGATTGGTAAGACTCTAGAGTGACAATTTAATGCTGAAATCTTGTTTATGTGATTCGGCATTCTATATAATTAGAGTTTTGGGAAGGTTTCAAACAGAGAGGAAGCTACATGTCGAGATATCGAGGCCCTCGCCTCAGAGTTGTTCGTCGTCTTGGCGAGTTACCAGGTTTAACCCGCAAGAGCGCTCGTCGGGCGTATCCGCCTGGTCAACACGGGCAAGCGCGTCGTAAACGTTCTGAATATGCAATTCGTCTTGAGGAGAAGCAGAAGCTCCGTTATAACTATGGGCTGACTGAACGGCAGCTTTTGCGCTATGTGAAGAAAGCGCGTCGCGCGGTCGGATCAACGGGTCAAGTATTGCTTCAGCTTTTGGAAATGCGGTTGGACAATACGATCTTTCGCCTCGGCATGGCACCGACGATTCCTTCAGCTCGCCAGCTCGTAAACCATGGTCATGTTACGGTGAACGGGCGCGTTTTGAATATTCCAAGCTATCAGTGTAGGCCTGGCGATGTGATTTCGGTGCGCGATCGCTCTCGCAGTATTGTTGAAACCAACCTCCAATTCCCTGGTCTAGCCAATATTCCTAGCCATCTAGAGTTTGATAAGGAAAAGATCATTGGCAAGGTTAATGGAGTGATTGATCGCGAGTGGATTGCACTCCAAATCAATGAACTGCTGGTGGTTGAGTACTACTCAAGACAGGCTTAACATATACACGTCGCTATTCGTCATTTTGGGCATAGCTAAATTGTCTCAAGGCCCTTGTCATGACTTAACAGTTTGATTGATTTGATGCTTCTGAGCGATAGGCTTGGGGGTATCAAATTTTTTTATGGGTACCGTTTTACCCACCGATCTGGGACATGGTGCGCTGATAGGCGCCCTTTGTGCCTGACTCACGCTGTTTATAATTGATCTCAGGCTTAAGCGCCAGCAGATCGGCTACCCGGGCTCGGATGTGGTCAATCGGTTCTCCGGCTCTCAGTGCTGATTTCAGATCGAGTTGACCCATCTCGTTGAGGAGACACGGGCGCAGCCAGCCATCGGCAGAAAGCCGCATTCGATTGCAGCGATCGCAGAAACACTCAGACATTTGGCTAATAAAGCCTAAGGTGCCTCTTGCCTTTGGAATTTTAAACACATCTGCAGGACCGTTGCCACGAACATAGGCATCCGTAAGCCCCCAGCGATCGCGAATCTGTTGGCGTAAGTCTTCAGATGAAACCCAGCCGCGATCGCCAAACAGGTTGGTGTTACCAATTGGCATAAACTCGATAAATCTGATGTGCCACTCCCGATCGACGCTGAGGGCTGCTAGGTTAAGCACTTCGTGGTCATTCACGCTGGGAACCACGACTACATTCAGCTTGAGCGGGTCAAATCCAACTTGATGAGCGACCTGAATACCCTGCCAAACCTGCTGCCAGCGTGTTTTACCCCGATTGCCGATGATGCGGTCAAACGTTTCTGGCTCCAGGGAATCGAGACTAATGTTGACGCGTCGCAGCCCCGCATCATAGAGATCTTGCGCCATCGAGGCAAGCTTGAACCCATTGGTGGTCATCGACAGGTCACGAGTGGCAGGCAGCGAGGCGATCGCCTCAACAATGTCAACCACATCAGGACGAAGCAGCGGTTCACCACCTGTTAGCCGAAAGCGCGTAAATCCACAGGGAATGAACACCTCTCGAATCAGCATCAACAGCTCATCTCGGCTCAATATATCTTGGCGCTGTACGTATGCTAGCTCTGCCCCCTCGGGCATACAGTATTGACACTGAAAATTGCAGCGATCGATGAGGCTGATTCGTAAATAGTCAACTGGATTCATGCTTTTTATTAACCGTGGTGTCTACAGGTCTATATAAATAACGGCATGAGTTGATCCTAACGAAAGACCCCCTGTTGCGTGCATTCAGAACAGACGTGGATCAGCTAGAAATTGAGCGCTTCAGCATCTTGCTCAGGAGAAATAGCCGCGCGCCACGCTTGAATTCCGCCGTCTAAGTTGTACGATTCGATGCCTGAGTCAGCTAAAATTTGCTGGGCTAGCCCTGAGCGACGACCGCTTGAGCAGTAAAGAATCACCGTAGGCTGCTCATCCATAGTGAGCTCGGCATGTTCAATCCACAGTTGCACCTTTTCGACTCCTTCCCCCTCTTCAATTTCAGAAAGCGGCACCACTGAACTGTTAGCAATGTGGTCTTGCGCATATTCGTCATAACGACGCACATCAATCATCATGACCGGTTTGATGTTGCCAGATAATACGTCTTCGACCGTGACTGTTTTTTGTTCAGTTTGAGCCATATCAAACGCTTGAGCCAGCATGATGTGCGGAGCATTGACGTTTAGTGCAAGAACACCCGCTCCAGAGCCGAGCAGACCCACTGCGATCGCCATCAAAGTCCAACGAGAATTTAAACGCATAGTTAACAATCCAAAATTTATCAACATTAAGCAATATTAAAGCCACATTCAACACTCAGCAACGTGAATGGTCAGTGGAATAAATGGAGCAAATCGGTCAAGCACATGGACTTATAGCGGTATGCGTTTGGGTTAAGTGCGGTGATGTAGGGCGCCCCGTGCCCCACATCACCGTTTATGTAGACGCAATAGCAAGGATGACCCATTAGATTCGCCTCAAACGAAATTCGAAGAATGAAGCCTACCGTAAGATTCACAAAATGACACCCTACGCTCTACTATGTTCAAGGAATAGGATAAAGACTTTCCCAGCGTTACGTAATTGTATTCAGTTGGGATATTCTTTTACAAACGTTGTTTAGTGGTTTCCCAAGGTGTCATCATGGATCCCGAAGCGAAACAAGATACCGGTTTTTCCGACGCAGCTTCAGATGCTGAGCAAGTCAAAGTTGATATTGATGACGAAGAGTCTGGTCAACTTTCTAAGATGCCAGCAGATCAGACGAATGAGCAGTGGCAGAAAATCGGAGAGCAGGTATCTGCATTCTTGGCAGATTTGCCCGATTATGTTGGAGAATTTTTTGGAGAATATCGTCGACCCATCGTTACGATTGGCGTTGTTTTAGGCGTCATTCTCCTCTCTAAAGTTGCCTTGGCAATTTTAGGAGCCATCAACGAGATTCCACTCCTAGCTCCTACATTTGAGCTAGTCGGTATTGGTTACACTGCCTGGTTTATTTACCGATATATCTTGCGTGAGTCAAGCCGAAAAGAATTGTCTGAAGATTTTGAATCACTTAAAGAGCAAATTGTCGGCAGGAACGATAAAGAGGTGTAAGGCGACAGCCAACTAACCTAATCAACTACCGGTATAGGGATTCTCCGCTAAATTATGAGAGGTATGGTGTAACGCCATACCTCTTTATTTCTATTGAATTTCTATTGATTCTTCTGGTACACAAAATTTGATGGATGAATGCAACCGGCGTCCTTTAAGGATGAGGCGCTAGCGTTTGGATGTGTTTATCAATGATTTCTGGAAGCTCGTCAGGGCTTACGCGACTGTATCGGGTTTTATCAGGCATAACAATATTGGGCCCTGCTTTACACCGCTTCATGCAGCCTGTTTGTTTGATAGTGACCTGCCCCTCTAACTGGCGATCGCTCAAAATTTTCTCAAGAGTTTGAGAAACTGCCTTTCCGCCTCGTTTACAGCAATCGGATTTCTTGCAAACCAATATTGTTTCGGGTTTACGAGTTGGCCTAGACTCAGAATCTTGGAATTCTTTCTCCTGAGACGGTTTAGCATCAGCCGGACGCAGCATCCGATCGGCTATTTGATCAGGCCGACGAGGAGTGACGGACTCAATAGATCCGGGTAGAGTCCGATCGACAGATTCAGCTTTGAGCGTCACCGCTCCCTTTTTCATGTCAATCTTCTGCTGACCTGACACACAAAGCCAATCACCGGGGGTCAAATCAGCTATCAGAGACTTCCGAACATCCTTGGGAAGCTTGATTTTATATTCTCCGCTTGATGTGGCAAGGCGCAGCCCTTTGACCTTATACCCATCTTTAAGAACGACACTCAAGAGCCGACCTTCGATGCGAAAATCTGATTTTAACTTAGACGCTGATTTGCCCATGATTTCCCCCTGCTTCCTGATAAATTTAATTCGGCTTAGCGATTAAACCATCTTTGCTTTAAGGACTGTAGTGCCTTACCCGGGACGCTTTGACCTTCAATCCGAACATGATTTAATCGAATTTTTCGAATAGTGACTATAAATAGTGTTTATCTGAATCGTTTATCTGAATTGTTTATTTGACCTCGTATCTCTATATTTTGCATCTATATTGCTTATCTCGATTAGGTAGGGGTTATCTTCACTATGTGCTATTGAGCAAACATCGCTCCAGCAAAGTTACAAGCTGCTGTCGAGATGCCGTGGTGTGAGCAATAACGCTCCGCAACTGAGCGATCGCTAGTGGGTGATCAATGCTGATACGTAAGCTCCCATCACGGGGACATGTACACGGAATATCAAGCTCTCTCAATCGGTGATATACTCGCCAGCGATCGCTTCGGCAAACAGAGACAACATGCGCCGGGGAATCGAGATCAAATAAGTCATCCATAGATCAAACAACAAGCAGATTTAGATGAAATAAATTCTTGGTTAAGAACGATGATAATTTCACTAGATTTGCGACATAACAGGTATGATTTCGAGCACAATGGTCGAGGCCATCCTCCCCAAAATTATTGATTTGGAACGAGGACTGATTTGATAATCACGCTGTAAACATTTCCCTGAGGGCAAATCTAGATAGATTGAATTAATAACTCTAATTACAGATACCTATACTCCTGATTGAGAGCTGATTCATAATTAATTCACCGCTGGCTCACAACTTATTGAGAATATTAATCAATAACTCTTACTCTTGAGCATACGAGAAAACGCGTTTACTTGCAAATAGTTTTCATTTATTGGGATGCTCAAATTTTCGATGCGTAGAAGGCAAGAATTCTGGAAATCCGCGCTCCCAAGGGATTTCAGCAATCAGACGCATCAAATCAGACCCTCGGCCAATTTACAGCACCGTTAGGTTGACTGAACCGTCAACAGTTGAACATTGAGAAACCGAACGAAATCTTCGACGGTATCAAGGCTTTCTGGAATAAAATGGTCGCTGAGGTCACGATTAAAGCGATCATAGAAGTCGTCAATTAGAGTGAGTTCCCAATCAAACCAACACACCTCAGACCAACACAGGTCATCTTCTAGGCGATCGCTCGGTGTTACCCTTGCAAACGAAAGTCCAGAATATTTAGAAAAATTTCCATACACAAATTCTGCAATGGCAGGTTCAATTCCTAATGGTTGCCAGAATGCTTCAAACCATTCGCATAGAGCTAATTCTGGACGATGATCTAAGCGCCGACTCACCTGATACCGAAACCTGACATCGGGGCTTAAATCATCGTAAGTTTTGAGGCTGATGAAAAAATTTTTAAGCCTTCGCCACATTGTCTAAACGCCTGATATTCCTAGGGTTCGAGCTTCTTTATCAGTATTCCCATTACCTTAGCAATCTCTCATGGATGCACCGGAAGAATTCATCACTAGGCAAGCGGAAGAGGGATGATTTATATCTTTTATCAGTGAGAATTATCAATCTGGAGATTGCAACGCTCACGATGTAGAGCTACTCAAGACAAAAATTAGTAAATGGGTATTCCCATCTTTCTCTGAATCGCTATCGTTTAACCCAAAGAATCTCTTACCTACAATGTCAGCCCCTAATGAGTCTATGATTAATCAGGTTAATCCCAGCGAATCATCCAGGTCTGCTGAAACAGCATCCACGCATCCGTCCCCTGACCAAACGGGTGGGTTTGGCTCCTCCTTTGCAGACTCTGCGATGCCCATCTATCCTGCTGAATATATTGATTTAGAGCGATTTAACGCTTTGATTGGAGATGAGCCCGCTCTGAAGTGGGTAGGTAGACCCGTCGAGGATATTCGCCGCTTATTTGTCAAGCGAGTCATCTTAGATGATGAAACATCCGTCGATGTTGAAACGATCAAAGTTCCAGGATTTATCGGTGTGTCAGATGATTTAAACGTCATCGATCCCCACGGAGATACGGTGTCGGGACATGCTGATATTACAAAATTCTTACAACGAGACGGGTTGCTAATTTGTACCTTTCAGTGGAATAAAGAACGCTATGGCATCCCGATTGATACTCGGCAGCAAATTCCATCTGAAATATTTATCGAAGCATTCATAAAAAACGAGGCTCATCATGCCGGTGCCCTCGTACCTGCTCAACGATTTAAAGATGGAGAATTGATTAGCTCATTCGCTGCCCTAAACGAATCAGATAGCTATCACGACGGAATGTATGGCAGAGATGGGTTTGTTGCGGTTGCTCAGCGCCTTGTTTTTCCTGACTTTGTGTCACCCCAACAGGCCAGAGGATATATCGACTCTATTGTCTCCTGGATGGCGTTGCTCAATCCATTTGCCCAGTTCCCTCAAAACTATAACGGGGGTGATCCAACCCGCATTGGCGATCGCGCGACCCTGCGAGACTTTATGCGCAATGGCTTGCTAGCCGCATTGGGAGACCTAGACGCCGTTCGATTCTTCAAAGATCCGACGAATAAGACCTATTGTGCAGAATTCATGTACATCTGCTTAAACACTCCAGTCTATCCGTTTAATAAGCGGGGGTTAACGGCGCTACTTGACGGAGATGAACAGAAAGCAGACCAAATTTTGGCCATTCAGCGCAGCCATAACAATCGAGAAAAAACGGTTTTAAGTGGCAAGACCGACAACGAAGAATTTGAACGGATACTGGCTCGTAATCCGGGTAATCCTGAGTTTCAAGCGTTTAATATTCCGATGCCTGTCGTGCCTGAGGATTTGCCTCCACTTGATGAGCTGTTGGCCCAGCATGGACAATCTGTAGAGCCGAATAGCTTGCCGTTGCCACCGTTTAAGATTTCACAGATTATTCGACAAGCATTTAAAACCATGTTGCCGCCCCGACAGTTTAGTGGAGATCAAGAATCGTCTCCACAACCCTCAGGATTTTGGGGTGGACTGTTGGCTTTCTTTCAAAGCATCAGGCGGGCAATTTCCAGACCATTTCGCCGCAAGGTTGAAGCGGAAGCCACATTAGAAGGCTTTGACAAAAAATTAGCAGATGCTCAGATGCGGTTATTGACCTATATTGAGCCTGCATTGCGCCAGCAGCTTGATCTGCAAACCTTTCCTGATGATGATCCAAAAGTTCAGGCAGTGCGCCAGTTTGTCCAGTTTGTAAGCCAGCAGCTTCAGCGTCCGTTCAAAAGTTATGCCGAATTTGATGCCGTGATTGACGGCATTATGGCGGAGGTTGATAAGCGACTGGTGGCAGCGGGCGATCGCGCCCGGTTTGTGCCGCCTCGCGTGTTTTTAGATTGGGGCCAAAATGGTGGAAATGATAATCTGCCTCAAGGCTGGGGATTTAAGCTCGAAACGGTGGGTGCGCTAGTATCGCGACGCGTGATCAGCCCTCCTGGCGATCGCCTCCCTCTTGAATACCGAGAACTCAAACTCACCGACCCAATGCTCAAAGGAGACGATGTAAAAGTTATCCAGGGTGCACTGCTTAGAGCCGGGATTGATATTAAACCGGATGGATTTTTTGGTCCAGGCACAGACAAAGCACTCAAGCAGTTTCAAGAGCAAAACGGTTTGGAGCCTGATGGAGTCGTTACTCGCAACGTTCGGATAGCATTGGGACTGCTCTAGACACATTCTCTCAGCTTTTTTCTTGATCAGATTTTCCTGATTAGAATTGCCATCCGAGTAGAAAGGAATGGTAGATGCACCCTGATTGAGTCCCCGGCTTTCGAGCCGGGGTTTTCTTATGGCAAAGATGGGGGGCTGATTGCGCTATTCTGATAGCGGACAGACTGTTGCCAATGTTATTCAAGGTGCAAATTTAACTAGAATGCTCGCAAAACGAATTGTGCCCTGTCTAGATGTCAAAGCAGGGCGGGTAGTAAAAGGGGTCAACTTTGTCAACTTAAAAGATGCAGGCGATCCGGTTGAGCTAGCGGATGCTTATAACCAAGCTGGAGCCGACGAACTCATCTTTTTAGATATTACGGCTACCCACGAAGACCGAGACATTATTTTTGATGTGGTATACCAGACCGCCGAGCAAGTTTTCATTCCGCTGACGGTGGGAGGCGGCATTAATTCCTTAGAAATAATTAAACGTTTGTTACGAGCAGGCGCAGATAAAGTTAGCATCAATTCTGCAGCCGTTAAAGATCCAGATTTTATCAGTGCAGCGAGCGATCGCTTTGGAGCACAATGCATCGTCGTCGCGATTGATGCACGCCGTCGGACTGATGCCAATCGTCCCGGTTGGGATGTTTACGTGAGAGGGGGACGAGACAATACAGGTATTGATGCCATTCAGTGGGCTCAAGACGTAGAAAGACGAGGTGCTGGAGAACTGCTTGTGACAAGCATGGATGCAGATGGAACCCAGGCAGGGTATGACCTAGATCTCACTCGCACCATCGCTGAACAGGTAGAAATTCCGGTTATTGCATCCGGAGGAGCCGGGAACTGTAACCATATCTTAGATGCGTTGACTCAGGGGAAAGCAGAAGCTGCTCTATTAGCATCATTGCTCCATTATGGGCAGCTATCGGTTGCCGAAATTAAGCACCATCTTGCCAAGCATCATGTTCCCGTCAGACTCAGCTAATCCGGCAGTTGCTACAGTTTGGTCTAATGCAAATCCAACCTAAGACATAGCAATGTGCAATTGAGTCAAGTATAGAAACGGTGGTGTGGGCGCGGCGCGCCCCACACTACACACCACCGTATTTAACCCAAGCGCATACCGCAATAGAGTCGAGACAGTTTCGTGAGTAAGGTGTTACGATGTGTAAAGGTTACATTTCGTTACTTCATATTAAAAAATGATTTTTATACTGTTTATAGTCATCGGATTAGTAGCCTGGGCGCTGCACTTGATGCAGGAAGCCGTTGAGCATCAAGAATTTTCTCTCATGCTGGCGGGCTTCTTAGTGTCATCAGCGGCAGCGGGACTCGTTGCGGTGTATTTTTTGATGAACCATTATGTCGGCTATATGACTGAGATGACGCAACGTTCTCAACTATATGATCAGGTTTCGGAGTACTCTTCCGTGACGTATGATGCTGAAACGTTGATGCCAGAATGGGTTGATTGAGATTTTTGGGTAGCGGTTTTCAGGTTGATAATGGCGGTTTTGATAGTGCGCGAAGTCTAACTAGAGAAAACAAAGAAACCTCCAATTCACAAGCGATTTAGGATCGCTATAGTATTCTAAAGATAATCGTCTAAAGAGTTATGCCGCAGAGAGAGGGAACGCGTGAGCGTGAGGCTCTCTTAGCACATAACCAACTCCTCGAACGGTATGAATGAGCCGTCTCTCATGATTTATTTCTAATTTGCGTCGCAGGTAGCGAATATACACTTCGATAATGTTAGAGCTGCCGACATATTCGTATTGCCAGACATGTTCCAAGATTTGATCACGGGTAACCACTTGATGAGGATGCTCCATCAAATATGCCAGTAGGTCAAATTCTTTTGCGGTTAGGCTAATAGGGTCGCTTCCACGATAGACCTCTCTCGCATCTGGATGAAGAATCAAATCATCAATCCTTAAAATTTTTGTGGTTTGCATTCGCCGAACGCGTCTCAGGAGAGCTCTAACTCTAGCTGAGAGTTCTTCAGAGCTAACGGGTTTGATGATGTAGTCGTCTGCACCTGCGTCGAGACCAATAACGCGATCGCTGATAATTTGGCTTTCGTTGAGTAAAACTATAGGAATGTTGTTGCCAGCCGACCGCAACCGCCGACAGATGTCTAATCCTGATATGTCGGGCAATGTCCAATTAAGCAAGACCGCATCGGGTCGAGACGTGCGTAGAGCAGATAATCCTGAGAAGCCTGTCGAGACAGTTTTGACGCAAAAATTGCTTTTTTGCAGCGTTGCTTCGATTTGCTGCGCACAATCAGGCTGATTTTCAACCAATACAATGCGTGCATTCATAAGTCTGAAATAGGTAAATCGACTAAGCGGACTCAATTCGGTGAACTCAATGATGTGCCAGAGATGCCGAGAGTTGGGGTTGGACCGGGTTCCTTAGAAATTGTGCTCGGAAATTTAGTGGTGCAGAGCGACGGATGCGATCGCCCCCCTACCCGTTTCCAACAGAGGTTTAGATAGTGTGATGCGCTGAACGTTGGTCGGGTGAGCCATGATGATTTCCCCTTTTGAATGAAACATCAATCCATCGACAAAGCTATACATTAACGTTTGCGTCAACGTTAGGTATTGGCTACAAAATTGGAACTATATAATGCAAATCGATTCACTTTGAACATTGACGTTAACGTTAGTCTGCGATCAAAAAAATTATCCCCCGTTAGACTTCTGATCTATCCATTCCTGAATAAGATCAATATTGGTTTGAAGGTCTGAGCGAAATCGGCTAAGTGCATCAAGCTTTTCATCCGTTTCTCGAAGATGAAACGTCAGAATCTCAAGCACTTTCCGCTTACTCGTTAAACCGGTCGGGTCTTCACAATACAGAGGAATCACAGTCCCGATTTCTTCCAGACTCAGACCTAGCTCTTTAAGCGCCTGAATCTTCTGAAGGCGAACCAGTTCTACATCAGAATAGTAGCGAAACCCTGTTCCCTCACGTTCGCAAGGTCCGAGAAGCCCCAGGCTTTCGTAATAGCGAATCGTTCGAGGGGTTACCCCGACGCGATCTGCTAATTCCCCGATACGCATTTTTTCAATCACGAGATAGTTCTATCACAACTTTAACGTTAACGTCAAACTCTAGACCCATTCGTCTACCGCTTCATAGCAATTTCCAATTGCGTCAAGTACAGAAACGGTGGTGTGGAGCGCGCCGCGCCCTACACCACCGTACTTACCCAAGTGCATACCGCTTTATACTTTCCTGTAGAACTCACGACGATTTCACTAGCACATTCCTATGAAAAAGATTGAAGCTGTCATTCGCTCGTCTCAACTAGATGAGGTCAAAATTGCTCTCGTTAGAGCAGGAGTGCTCGGGCTAACAGTCTCTAGCGTTCGGGGATATGGGCGGCAGCGAGGGCATACCGAAACCTATCGCGGCGCTGAATATGTGATTGAGTTTTTGACTAAGCTCAGGTTAGAAGTGATTGTAGAAGATGACCAAATCGAAGACGTACTCGGCAAAATCGTGGCGGCTGCTCAAACTGGGCAGATCGGCGATGGTAAGATTTTTGTCTCGCCCGTTGATCAGGTCGTTCGAATTCGCACCAGTGAGCGCGATCGCGAAGCCCTATAACCGTCTGTCCCTACTCTAATATTCCACTCTAATAAATCCACTATGCGAGTACTTTTACCCGTTCCAGAAGTCCTTCAAACAGCTTAATACCGTCTGTAAACCCTAATACGGGATCAGATGCACGTTCTGGGTGGGGCATCATGCCCATCACATTACCCTGACGGTTGCAAATACCGGCAATGCTATCAAGAGAACCGTTAGGATTGCTTTCGTCGGTGATGTCTCCGTCTAGATTGCAGTAGCGGAAAAGAATTTGCCGATGGGCCTCTAACTCGCCTAATGTTGCCTCGTCAGCGTAGTAGCAGCCTTCTCCGTGGGCAATGGGAAGCGTGATGACTTGCTGGGGGTGATAGCGATGCGTCCATGGCAGATCGGTTCGTTCGACTCGCAAAGAGACGCGATCGCAAATGAACCGCAACTCTCGATTACGAACCAGTGCCCCTGGCAGCAGCCCCACCTCAGTCAACACTTGAAAACCATTACATATACCTAAAACCCACTTGCCTGCTTCTGCATGGCGAAGGGTGGCCTGCATCGCCGGTGAAAATCGGGCGATCGCCCCGCATCGAAGATAATCACCATAGCTAAATCCCCCTGGTAGGATGACCACGTCTAAATCAGATAAATCATCCTCTTCGTGCCAAACCATCCGAGTGGGTTGCTGAAGCAAATCGCGCGTTACCATTGCTACGTCGCGATCGCAGTTAGACCCTGGAAAAACAATCACGCCAAATTTCATCTTCAGTCCTCTCTAATTCCTGCAACACAGCGTCTCATCTCCTAAATTTCTACACTCCAGCACCTTCACGCTCGACCACCTCAAACCGATAATTCTCAATAACCGGATTTGCGAGAAGCTGATCGCACATATGATCAAGCTGACGATGAGCGTCCTCTTGATTATCAGCACTCAGCATGAGCTCTATATATTTTCCAATTCGAACCTGGTCAACGCTGCTAAATCCCAAATGATGAAGCCCAGATTGCACTGCCGTGCCTGCCGGATCGAGCACAGACGGACGAAGCGTTACATAAATTTTTGCCTGGTAAGTTTGAGCCACAAGACTGCCTTCACGCCAATAACAATTTCTGTCTGATCAGATAACACCGCTATTCTAAAGTGGAATCGGGCGGTCTAGAGGATATTGGCTCTCTCTTATTCCTAGAGCGAATAATTCAGATTGATCTATGAAGATCCTAAATCGCTTGTGAATTGTGTATGACCGCCCCACCGCTCACAACCCATCTAGGATTGCTATAGATTGGTCTAAGACGATAGTGTTCTTCCGAATCTCAACCGTGACAAGCCGGGGATAAATTTAGGAAGATTGATCTCAGTACGATTTGATACTCATTTTATGAAAGCTCAGCGCACTCGAAGCCAAGAGCGTGTGTTATCCCTCCTACGAACGCTTGACCAGGCAATTTCTGCCCAAGATTTGTATGTAGAACTCCGTCACCACGGAAAAGCGATGGGATTGGCAACGGTTTATCGTGCCCTTGAAGCACTCAAGCTTGAAGGACTCATTCAGATGCGAACACTGGCAAGCGGTGAAGCACTCTATAGCCTCGTGCAAGAAGATCGTCATCATTTGACCTGCTTACAGTGTGGGGCATCCATCCCTATTGATGAATGCCCCGTTCATGAACTCGAACATCAACTTAATCAGTCATATCGGTTCAAAATTTTCTATCACACGCTCGAATTTTTCGGACTATGCACTGAATGCCAGCTAGCCCAAACGACTAGTCATTCCCAGGATTAACCGCTTAAGAAACCTCGATCGAGATTTGGGACTTTATTACGAATTAGTCGGGCGTTGAATATTGGAGGTCGGAGGTGCCGGATGATCTGAATCTCCAATAATGGAGCGCATCCCTTCCACTGTCCCAGGAATGCTGCGGGGATCCATGAACATAACTTTGCTGCTGCCGCTCGTGCCAATTTCAGTGCCCATGTCAATATAGTGCTGTGCCATGAGAAACTGAAGCGATTCACGCGCATAGGGATCTGACTTTAGGGTCTCTGCAATGATCTGGAGAGATTCGGCGGTTGCCTGCGCTCTCAGCACCTGTTCTTGGCGTATCGCCTGCGCTTTTAGAATAATGGCCTTTTGCTGAGCCTCGGCATCTAGAATGGCGGCTTTTTGATGAGCTTCTGCTTCAAGAATTCGCGACTCGGCTTTACCCCTGGCAGAATTAATCGCAGACTCTCGCTCCCCCTCTGATGTCAGGATTGCAGCTCGCTTGCGACGTTCTGCTGACATCTGCAATTCCATTGAGTCTTGCACGTCTTTCGAGGGAATAATGTCGCGCAGTTCAACGCGGGTCACTTTGACTCCCCACGGGTCAGTAGCAATATCGAGTTCTCGCAGCAGCAGTTCGTTGATCTCAGAACGAGCCGTAAACGTTTCGTCAAGCTCTAATTTGCCCATTTCTGAGCGGATTTGGGTTAGCACAAGATTGACCATGGCATCGCGTAGGTTTTCAACCTTGTAGTAGGCTTTCTCCAAATCCATAATCCGCCAGTAAACAACCGCATCGACAGAGATGCCAACGTTATCGCGAGTGATGCACTTTTGGGGCGGAATATCAAGGACTCTCTCACGAATCGTTTGCTTGTAGGCGACGCGATCGAGAAATGGAACGGTGAAGTTAAGACCCGGCTCTAATTTGCGCCCGGTATAGCGACCTAATCGCTCAACCAACGCTTTATCGCCTTCATTCACAATTCGAACAGACCCAAATAAAACAGATCCTCCCAAAACGAGAAATATCAAAAAGCCCAATGGACCACCCATACTACAACCTCCTCGGTGTCAAAGCAGAACTGTATAAATCGTGCATAAATCGCGCAAATCGCCTTAAATAGTGGGCAGAATACGTCATCATAGCGTTTACCAAGGTTGCGATGTTTGTCAGCCCAAACCCGTCACCCGATCCCGTTGCGATCGCCCCCATCACTCCTGGAGCAAACGCTCTGGCAAGACGATCAGAGTGTTTCCTTTGCGTTGGATGACGTAAACTTTTTCATCTGGAGCGATCGCCATATTGGTATCTTCGCAGTATGCTTGCCAAGACCCCCCTTCATACAAAACACGCCCCCCTTTACCAGGCGTAATTTCAGTGAGCGCAGTCGCTTCTTTAGAATCGTTCAAGATGCGGGGCATCGTTTTAGGGACGAAGCGACGAGATAGCAAAATGAGAACGACTGACAGGGCAAGCCAAATGACAACTTGCAAGCCGAATTGAGGAACAGCCAACGCAATGAACGCAACGATGATGGCGCTTATCCCCATAATGAATTCTACGAAAGCCGTAGGAATCGTGAATTCTAGAATACAGAGAACAACTCCTGCAATCAGCCACAAAAGGGCGGTAGAACTGAACAGCATGCTTGACGTATTTTTAGATAATCAATCAAAACGTGACGATGCTTGAACGTTGCAATGTGTGTAACGAGCGGCTCTAATCAGGCTTTAGTCAATGATGTAAGCTATGCTACACCCGCGTGTTTTGTAACATTCCTGCCCCTAATCTATCCCAGTTGTTACGAATCTGCCTGCATAATCAACCTATCTTGACATTTCATCCGACGTGAACGGTTTGATGGTTCTAGCTTATGAGCATTTCTCCTGAAATTTCTTCACTCTCGACTCATCGCTATGTGTGGGCAGCTAGCTCAGCGATCGCCCATCTGCCAGTCGGCACGATGATTGGAGAACGATATCGAGTCGTTGCTCCTCAGATTTGGGACGATACGCAGCCCTCATCGAGCCCAGCCGTGCCAGAGGAAATACCCGATAGTGCCATTCCCTACATGCGTTTATGTCGGCTGCGATTGCATGTCCCCGATGTCTATGGATTTTGCTCCCTCCCCGACGCCCCATCTCCGTTGATGATATTAACCAACAGCCCCATTGACACAACGGGTACCCTCTTTCCCTCGATTACGGAGGTATGGAGCGATACATCCGCTGTTCGCCAGCTTTATTGGCTGTGGCAACTATTGCAACTGTGGGACAGAGTGCGGCAGGTCGGAGTCGCGTCTAGTCTGCTTGTGGATGAAAATATCCGAGTGGATGGGTGGCGGGTGAGGCTGTTAGAACTGCACCGCGATCCGGTTAGCAACTCACCTGAGAAAGTGTCTGAAAACGAGCCTGAGAATGCACCTGAGAATGCACCTGATAACAGAGATATAAATGCCCATGAGCAGGAGATCGAGTTACCCTTGACTCCTCCTTTATGGAGCTTGACGTCTCGCTGGCGTCCTTGGCTTGACTCGGCGCATCCAGATATCCGTGACTCGCTGTACAATTTTTGCGAATTCGCGCGATCGCCCGATACAGACTGGAGCACCCTCTCAAGCCTGCTAAATCACCTTTTAATCGAGCAAGCAGCTCGTCTTCCTATTCAGCTCAATGTGGTCGGGGCAACCACGACGGGCACCCAGCGCAAACACAACGAAGACTATTGCTATCCCAATCGTGCAGAATCGTCGAGGTTGAGTGCTGACGAGTCCAATTTGGCGGCTCTACACGATTATCTGCGGCCTCATGTGGCGATCGTGTGTGACGGCATTGGCGGGCATGCGGGTGGCGAAGTGGCAAGTCAGCTTGCCGTGCGATCGCTCCAGTTGCAGATCCGAGCAATGCTAACCGAACTCAACGAGCAACCCGCCTGGGTTGAACCCGACGTGATCATGCAGCAGTTGGCGGCCTCCATCCGGGTGGTCAACAACATGATTGCGACCCAAAACGACAGCCAAGGACGAGAAGCCCGCCAGCGCATGGGAACCACCCTTGTGATGGCGCTTCAGCTTCCCCAGTCTGTCGCGACTCCCGATGGAATCGCGAACACTCACGAGCTTTTTATTGCCCATGTAGGAGACAGTCGCGCCTATTGGTTGACGCCCCAGCGTTGTCACTTGCTGACTGTGGATGATGACGTAGCGTCTCGTGAGGTCATAATGGGGCGCAGTCTTTACTGCGATTCACAAAAGCGACCTGACGCAGAAGCATTAACTCAAGCGCTAGGAACGCGAGATGGAGAACTCATTCACCCAACGATTCAACGCTTCATCATCGAAGAAGACGGAATTTTGCTGCTGTGCTCCGATGGGCTCAGCGATAATCACTGGATCGAACGCTGCTGGCAAGCATCGACTCAGCAAGTATTAGATGAAAATGTCTCGCTTGATGCTGCTCTCCAATCGTGGATTGACCTCGCAAATCAGAGAAACGGACACGACAACATATCAGTCGTGATGTTGCACTGCCAGGTGTCTCGTGCCGATAGTCTGCAACCCAGCCAACCCGACGACGATTCCCTCCGTGACGAGCGTCCTGCAATGGATGCAATGGAGGAAGACGCTCCGGTTGCGCCAGTCTTGCCTGCTCTATCCTCTGACATAGCGGCACAACACGATTTGTCTGAGACGTCGAGAGCGCTGCTGTATGACGATGGGAATGCGGACAACGTGAATGCGGCTGATCGCCACGATGACGAACGTGATGACCGTTTCACCGATGATTCCTATGCATATCCTGCCCTAATCGGGCAGGCAGATGAAGCGGATGAGGCAGAGGGCATCTTGGAAGATTTCTTTGCCCAGCCTGATGACGACGAGGAGGGCTACGACGATGCCGTTGACGAGGATGAATCTATCAATACCGGCGCGATCGCCCTGGGTTTGGCAGTGTTGATATTTGCGGCTGGAGCAGCTGGAGTGTTTGCCTGGAAGCAGATTTCACCCAATAGCTTTCAACGCACTTGGCAGCGAGTCATCGAACAGCTTGATCGCCTATGATTTGAATTTGACTGTCTATAAACGGGATCATCCATGCAAAGATAAAAGATAGTGGAATACCTTCCACTCAAAATCGTGTTCTTGATATAGAGAAAATCTCTGAAAAGTTTATGAAGGTTGGCGATCGCGTCCGCGTTAAAGAATCCACTATTGTCTATCACTACCCAAAGCATCGCAATGAACCCTATGACATAAAGGGCATGGAGGGTGACGTTGCGGCAATTGTGAGTGAGTGGCGTGGCAAAACAATCAGCGCCAATTTTCCGGTTCAGGTCAAATTTGAAGGACGATTTAAGGCCCATCTCCGAGAAGATGAACTGGAGGTGGTGGAGCCCTCACAGACGTCTTGATAAAGCACCACAGCACGTCATTTCTTAAGCTGAGCTAATACTGAGCTAATCAGGGCGCTTTCGATAAAACCATCCGAGAAGATTGATATCTCCTCGCATCTGTTTAAGTTCGCGTCGATGGTGCTCTGATGTTTGGTAATACCAGTTGCAATAGTGTTCAAACTCAAGCCGATAGTGTAATTCTTGCCGAAACTCATAGGTCAATTGGTGCGCCTTCAAACAGTCCATGTCTGACGAAGGCTCAGGAAAGACGGGGTAAGAAAAGAATTCTGGCATTGTCCGGATTGGTTAAGGGGCGATAGGGCAGCTAACGAGTCAGCAGTGTTTGCAAGGCATCGAGATTTGAGAGTGCGACATGCAATTCGAGAATAGGGGTTCCTGAGACGCTGTGCCGCCATACTAAAATCGCTATCCCGTTGACGCGGGCAGGAACGGCACAGTTGGATCGGAGTGAATCAAGCCGATAGATTGGTTTCGTCGTGGCAATCTCAGGAAGCATGTCCATGCCTCTCTCGTCAGGAAGGGCGATCGCCACGATTGGCTCAGACGGCTTAAGCCACATTCGCAAATTGCTGTGAATCGCTTGCGTATCTTCTCGGAACGAAACCTCTGGAGCGATCGCCACCCGAAAATTTCCCTCACATAGGCGTAGTACCGAACAGGGATATGTTTGATAGAGGGTTTCAATCGACTGAAACGGAGCAATCTTCCCAATGTCATCTCCAAATACTGCGCGTGCAAATTGCAGGCCGTCGACGCCTGCCCAGTCCCAAAGCTGATGAGACAGGAGTAAGGAAGGAGATGGGGAAACTAGGGGATAAGAGGTCGGCATTTTAAGACAGGAGGGTTGAGTTTGACTAAGATAGGGCGATCGCTTTCAAGATTTGCTACAGCTTTATGTTGCGATCTCCAATGACTACTAAGGTAATTTGTGAGACGTATTTTCTTACGTTTTGGAAATACGGTTCAAGCCCAAACTTTAGTCTAGACTCATCAATAGGACCATTCGGAATGAGCGATTTCCACGATTTTTTGACCCGCCAAGTTGCCCATGTTGCGATCGGAGAATTCAAACCTGGCAAATTCTCAGAAGCTCGTCAACTCTATGAAGCAGCCGTTTCAACCTACGCCCACGGGTTTAAGGGAGCATACTTACTGCGAGAACCCGGAACAGATCGAGGCATTTCAGTGATCTTCTGGAATGACGTAGAGGATATGAACGCCAACCAAAGCGAAACCCATCAAGCCATCCTCAAGAAAATGGGGCCTCTATTTACCCAAATTCCTGAAACCAGCGTCTATGAAATTGTATATGACCTAGACGGGGCTGATGACGAAGAAGAATGAGAATATAAACCGCTAAATGCTGAAAGCCAAACGCTAAACCCCATCAGCAGTCAGCATAATCAAGCCTCAATGGATAGCGATCGCCCTGTATGGAACGGATGCTTTTATGCCAGTGTACTATGGCTCCTCGGATATTGCTGCGCTAGCATGATGCACTCGGTGCTCTGCATAGCATTTGAGACGTCTCAGACAGTTTCTCAGGTTAAGTCGACCAAATTTCTCTGATTGATCGCTATCAGGGCATGTCCTCGTTGGTGTATGTCTCTCAGAGGATGTTTGAAAAGGGTCTGGCGGTTATAAACGCTTGCGGCTTCTCGAAGAGTAAACCGCGCCTACACAAATAAAGTCCGCCTACGCGGACTCTAGCAAAACCACGAGTTTAGAACCTGCGGAGGCAGGTTTTGTCCGTGTAGCCTGCGTTTCGCAAGCGACATGTAACGCGTTCGCGTAGCGTTCCGAAGGAAAGCGTCTCTGTCAAGAGAACTTTAGTCGCCAAGGCAACAAGGAACAAGACTTTTCAAACATCCTCTCAAGCTCTATTTCTTTCGAACTCCATGCTAATGTTAGAAATTTAGTAGATTTATTTGCATTTCTTGCCGATTTTTTAAGCACTCATGTGATTGCCCGGCTCTAGTGCCTCAATGCTTCGTATATTCAGTATTTCTATTGATCTAATTCAGAGTTTTTGTATAAAATCACTTAGATTCGTATAACAAATTCAAGCGAGATTCATTGTTTCTTTATGGATTTTCACTAGATTTGAGACGAAAATGTTCGCAGGGTAACAAGATGCTCGGACGTCGTTGGCAAGCTATAGACACCCCGAGATTACTTTGAGAGCCGTTTGTGCCCAACATCAATACCCCAACCCCATTGGTTGACACTGCTGTAAGGAGCGTAACTGTAAGGAGCGTAACTGTAAGGAGCGTAACTGTGAGGAACAGAGTGATGCGTTGCTCTATTTTGATTTGCTCGATTTTAAATGGTATCGCTGTTCTTTTCGGGTACCCATGCTAGCTAGCTATATTAATCGATCTGCCCAACGACTCACGATGCTTGAAGCGATCGCATGCATCATGGATAGTCAATTGTCTTGCAGGTTTAAGGCTTATTCTACGGATGGAATATTTAGTTTCAGTGAATTTTGTAGCTCATCAGGACTCTATCTTGTCAGAGCTATGGAATTTGGTTGGCAATTCATCGCGAAACGCTTTTACATAAGCAATGGAGCCATTTGACCCTCAAAGTTCTAGTACGGAACAATCTGTAACCCTATCAAGACTTAGAAAATAGGTGATGATGCAATTTAGGAACAGCAGGCATAAATTTATACAAGTCATCAACCGGGAGATGGATTTTAATGAACCTAGCTAATTATAAGCTTGCCAAATGTAGGACGGGGTTTCAGAACAAAATTTTTTGAATCAACCACGTACGTGATTTTTGGGATTAGGACTACAGCAGAGATTTTCGTTATGACTATTGAAGTGAGCTTTCTCAAAACCCGTTTTAATCGGATGCCTCAAGATGAAGCCACACAGTTTATGTTGGCTCAAATATTAGAACGGCAAATAAGCCGCATTTTTTTTGCTAATGCTCATACGATGGTTACGGCATCGCGAAACATGTGCTTAAAGCGTGCTTTAGAGCGAAGCAATTTATTGTTGGCCGATGGCAGTGGTGTGTTGTGGGGAAGTCGGCTGATGGGCAAACCGCTCACATACAATCTTAACGGAACGGATCTCGTTCCTGCCTTGTGTAGAGCTGGAGCATCTGAAGGGCTTTCGATCTATATGCTAGGGTCTAAGCCGGGCGTCGCTGAGAAAGCTGCACATAATTTGCTAGATGCGTATCCGGGGCTCTCAATTGTTGGTATTCACCACGGTTACTTTAATCCCAGCGAAACGGAATCAGTGCTGGAGTCAATTCGAGCGGTCAATCCTCATCTTTTGCTAGTTGCAATGGGAGTCCCCACTCAAGAGTTGTGGATTGACAAATATTCCAGTCAGCTTCCCGGGATAGCCTGTATGGGAGTGGGCGGTCTATTTGATTTTTTGTCTAATCGCGTTCCGCGTGCTCCGTATTGGGTTCGAAGCTTAGGTATGGAGTGGGTATGGCGGCTTGCGGTTGAGCCGTCTCGGTTGTGGCGTCGCTATTTGATTGGAAATCTTGTATTTCTTAATTTATTGGTGGCTCATGCCATGACCGAAGATCAGGATTTTAGTTCGGGGTCAAGCATTTTTAAGCGTCCATAATCATGAGGCGATAGGAAGTATGGGACGCTTCAGACGAGAGTGCGTTCTGTATAACGCTTGATCTCAGTTGCCATTCTCCGTAAGCCTTGTTGTTCATCTCGTCGAATAAATGGAAAAAATAAGCCAGATAGCGAGCCCGAAACATTCTCGCGATGTGCGTATTTTGTGCGGTTAATCCCGATATCTTGAAGCTCGAACACGTGCTCACTGCGAAATCCTGGAGCGGTCGCCACCCACTTTAGGCAGGCGTCTGGTTGCATAAGAGTAATATGCGCTTGAAATTCAGTTTCAGCCTCGTCGGATAGGCGTTTGAGAGATAGCAGAACGCGGTGTCCCCGAGAAAATGACTGAGAAGGGTTGCGATCATATAGGAATGTATTCCATTTCACCCAATTCTCTTTATGAATCAGCGCTTGCCATACTCGCGAGCGTGGGGCGTCAATTTCGATCTCTGTGTAAATACTCGGCATAGAAAACTCGAAATGTATTAGTACAATTTGTACAATCCTTAATTGAAAATTTCCATACTCTTAAAATTCTGATGCGATCGCTCGTCTTTAGAGCGGCTTTTGGGGCTAACCAGAACAAGGGCTACCATACATCATTACGGGATAGAGCTTGAATCGGCTCGGCAATCTTAAGCAGAATTGTCCTTCTATTCAGTGTTATCCTGATTAACCCTTGATTGAAACATTCACCGTTCTAAAGGTCACATTTACGTTACAACATGGTTAACTTAACGCCTAACTCTAGTTTTAGCTTAACGATTCGCTTTCAAATTCCTAATCGCGCTGGAATGTTAGCTGATGTGACCCGGGCGATCGCCGAAGCGGGTGGAAATATTGGTCACATTGACCTGATCGAGTACAATCGCAAATTGCTGATTCGAGATGTGACCGTTGATGCATCGAGTTCTGAGCATGCTGAAGAAATTGTGTTAGCGGTCAAGGCGTTGCCCGATATCAAAGTTTTGAACGTCTATGACCGTACCTTTAATTTGCATCGGGGAGGGAAAATCCATGTTGAGAGCAAGATTCCCTTAGGAAATCAAAGTGATTTGGCAATGGCCTATACGCCAGGAGTAGGTCGCATCTGCACGGCGATCGCCAAAGAACCCGAGCAGGTTTATTCGCTCACCATCAAAAGTAATACCGTTGCGATTGTCACCGACGGAAGCGCGGTCTTGGGGTTAGGAAATCTTGGTCCCGAAGCAGCGCTGCCCGTTATGGAAGGTAAAGCGATGCTATTTAAGGAATTTGCTGGCATCGACGCCTTTCCCATTTGCGTTGCCACCCAAGATACGGATCAGATCGTCGATACGGTTAAGAATATTGCTCCTGTGTTTGGCGGCATCAATTTAGAAGATATCAGCGCCCCCCGATGTTTCGAAATTGAGCGGCGACTTCAAGAGGAATTAGATATTCCCATCTTTCACGACGACCAGCACGGTACAGCAATTGTGACATTGGCAGCATTGTTTAATGCGCTGAAATTAGTCCATAAATCCTTGAATGACACGCGCATCGTAATTAATGGCGCCGGAGCCGCGGGTGTGGCGATCGCTCGACTCCTTCGCACGGCAGGCACTGGAGAAATCTGCCTGTGTGATTCAAAAGGCATTATTAGCCACGAGCGAACCGATATCAACGACCAAAAACGGGAATTTGCAGTCCAATCTAGTGGCTCGTTGGCAGATGCATTACACGGATCTGATGTATTTTTGGGGGTGAGTGTGCCGGGTGTCCTGACTCCGGAGATGGTGAGGTCGATGAGCAAAGACCCGGTTGTGTTTGCGATGGCAAATCCTATTCCTGAAATTCAGCCCGAGGCTGTCAGCGATGATGTAGCAGTGATGGCTACGGGGCGGAGCGACTACGCCAACCAAATCAATAATGTGCTGGCGTTTCCGGGGGTGTTTCGAGGCGCATTAGACTGCCGAGCCACTCAATTGACAACAACGATGTATCTCGGAGCTGCACGGGCGATCGCAGCATTAGTCAAACCCTCCGAACTCGATGCCGAAAATATTGTTCCATCGGTGTTTGATCATCGGGTTTCGGCGGCGGTTGCTGCGGCAGTACAAGGCGTGGCTCGACAAGAGGGTATCGCAGACTCCTGAGCCAGCTTTGGTTACACAGACCTAACAGAAAACGATGGTTTGAGCTTCATAGAATCATTAAATTTGCGCCTGTCATCCCGGCTTATCCTGACCAAGGTCTCTGTCTTTGAAAATTTAGAGGACGTAGATTTCCTTGGTATCGTATGAAACCCTTTGCATTTGCAAGCCTGTTGGTCATTGCACCAGTAACGCTGCTGGCGCAGTTTCGCATTCCCATTCCTCGTGTCCCGGGAGTCGATGTCGAGGTTCCCATTCCGGGGGTTGAGGATATCGTAGATCAAGAACCTGCTGTTTCAACCAGTCTGCTCGACGCCCAGACTGAGATTGCACTGCTCGATGACTATACTCCCCAGCAGCCTATGCCCATGATAAAGTTACGCCGTGGCGATCAGGGCAGTTTCTTATTAGAGCCTGGAGTCTATGCCATGGAGGCACAAAGCTACTGTCTACGAGCAGGTACTCATGCTCCTGGGAGCGGCAATGGATATTTGTATGCTCCGTTGTTGGGCGATCGAAACGAGATTATTCGCCATATTCTTGAAAATTCGGTCGAGTATCCAAGCATTCCGCAGCGTGATATCCAGGTGCTGATTTGGGGCATCATCGCCCGCACCAAGCTCAGCGATATGCCCGCCAACATCCGAGCTACAGCAGAGCAACTGCTAAGCGATCGCGAATTGCGGGCACTCAACGGCGGCGTTTTGGGCATGATTCCAGACGAATTACAGCGAGAGGTGATTTCGCGATTGCCGTCTGAAGCGCGACGAGTCTTTCAAGCTGAGGCAGAAATCCGGGAACTATTGATGGAAGGTACGTCGTCTTATGAGCAGCTTGAACGCATTGCCGTATTGGCAGGTGAGCCGCCCACAGGTGAAGGCAGCCGTGATGTACCTAGCGGTCGGTGGTCGTACCACCCCGATGGTTACTTTGTACGATATCTGCCGTCTGGATATACTCGTACGCGTATTGAGGTCTCAGTCCCAGAACCGACAGTAGTTGAACGAGATGAACAAGGACGCATTATCGCAATCGCCGATGAAGAGGGCAACCGCATCGAGACAATTTATGACGATAGTATTGCGCCGCTTACTGTTCCTAGCGACCCAACCCTGGTGGGATATGCATTCAAGTCCATTCGTTTCATACAGATTGACCCCACTCAACCCGGTGGCACTCAGGAGATGGAATGGTCTGACACCGGCTGGACGTTTGTCACTCAAGATTCGGTCCGGCAATCTTCCCATCCGGGTTCAGAAATCATGGCGTTTGGCAAGCAAGCTATAGAGTCTGTCTCTCCAGATAGGGACAATATGCTTCACGCGCAGGCGGGCGATCGCTACGAAGAGTGGCAGCGTCGCTATGACACGGCTCAAGAGTGGCAAGAGCGAGTTGATTATTATCGCGATCGCGTCGAGGAACGCACTCGCCCCCGCAGTGATGCAGATATTGATAATCTCACGGACTTAGGACATTACCAAGAGGGCATTGAAGCAGCAACTCGCGGGTCACAGGGCGATCGCCTCGACTGGATTGCGCGCCATCATGAACGCACCGCCAATGCGTTAGAATATGCCATTTGTGTGCTTGAAGGCGGATGCAGTGGCGATAGTGGTGACGTAGTGGAGTTTAACCCAGCCGATGATGTGGCAGTACCAGCCAACACGGCTCGTCAGCGACTGGGGCAATCTGCTCGCCCATATCCAAACTCATTTTAGGATAGAGATGATATAGAGGAGTGTGACACCTGAACAGCCTGCACCCTCCAGTGACACATCATTCATCTAGCGTCTTACCATCAAAGTGACAGTAGCAAGATATCGGTGCATCTACCGCACCCATCTACCGTAGTCCTATCCCGCCTACTGCATATATCTGCTGTTAGTCCAATCCCGTCTACTACATTCATTGACCGTAGTTTTCTCGCTTAGATTGAGTGACAACGTTCGATATGATTCGATTTAGACCTGTTGCTACCGTTTTAGCGAGTGCATCACTGGCCGTTTCCCTGGCTAGTTGCAACACCGTGCTGACCAACGACTATGAAGCCACTGCCGTTACCACCTATACATGGCAAGTCGAGTACACCATCGACCCCAATAAAACTCACGGCAGGCGACTTGAGCAATTTGCCTCGACCACTCTAGTCAACCAAAACGGCGTTATTCCTGATGGAGCCGTTACAGGACCGGATGACCGGGGGTTATGGTGGCCTGCCTTACCCCCGCGCCCAACCGTGGATGAAATGGAAGCGAGCCAGCGATCGCGAGAAATCATCGGCACTCCCGAACTCATCAAGCGCGTTGACTATTCTCTGACCTATCAAGCTGATGGAGAAACCGTGACTCGCCCGACCGACTATTCCGTCTATCGGCAAGCTGTGAAAGCCTATGAGAATGAGCGCCCCCTAGAGCTGACCTTGGGCATCGGCGATACCACCGTTGAAAAGGCAGAAGCGCGATAATTCAAATCAGGGTTATGCCTCTTGCATGAAGGCTTGAAAGGCGGGGTGATCTCGCGCTGCATCAAAGTCAGGATCGCTTTGAATAAGAGATTTGAGCTTTGGGTAGTAGTAGAATGCATCTCGAAGCTGATCAATCGCTAGGTCGATCTTGCCTTGCAGGATATAGTAATAGGCTCTGACATAGTAAGGATTGCCATAGTCAGGTTTGAGCCGCTGTCCGCGATCGAGGCTTTCGAGAGCGTCCTCATCACGACCTAGCTTGACTAACGCATAGCCACGGTGATTCCAAAATCGGAAATAGTCAGGCTTGAGCTGGATTGCCCGGTCATAGCACTCCAGCGCTTCCTCATATTGATGGAGATTTCGGTGAGCGTAGCCTTTTCCAAACCAGCCCCAGGGAATATCAGGTTGCAACGCGATCGCCCGCTCATTGCAGGTGATTGCCTCGCTGTAGAATCCTGATTTACGAAGTGCCGTCCCCTTCCCTAACCACGCCGCTGGTAAGTCGGGATTGAGCCGAATGGCTTTGTCGTACGATGCGATCGCCTCTTGATACTGTTCTTCTAGCCCTAGCACATCGCCCTGCTTTACATAATCATCGGCGCTCAGCGAAATTTGCGGATGACGGGATTTCAGTAACTCAAGCTGTTGAGTGAGATCTTTGATTTTGTCTTGCAGCTTCGGGGAAATGGTGTCTCGCTGCACTGAAGAGGGTACGATACGCTTAATTTCTTGAAAAATTACTTCTTTCTGATTTTGGGCATCGAGATAGAGTTCTTTCAGTTGCGAGAGCTGACGGACAAATTCGTCTCGCAGACGATTGATTTCCTGCCTAAATTCATCCGCCTGTCGCTGTACTTCATCGCGAATTTCTCGTTCTAACTGGCGTTCTACTTCTCGCTGAAGCTGATCTCGACTATCTTGCACAATTTGGTTGACAACGCTGCGACGCAAAAGCCAAATGTAGATAGCAGACAGGATAGGCAAAAACGTCAACACGACTAGAAGAACGTTGATCAACACCATCGTGCCGTTGAATGAGCGATCGACCTCCTCTTGAATGCGATCGCGCAAAAACCCACTATCCTCTATTTCGTCTCGAATCAGGTCACGAAGGTCGTTTTGTTGAGCCACTAGCGCGTTGGGGGCAGGCACCTCATCCAGAGCGTCACGCTGAGCGATCGCTGAAGAGGTCATCACGACTACAGCCAATCCGATTGTGAGAGCTAACGCGGATTTAGGGCGAAGAGACATCATACGCGGCACGCAATCTGATGAGAGCAGACGGTCATGCCTACTATAATTCACTTTGTTTGATTACACTCTGCCGTGTCTTTGGATTTAAGGGTGTCGTATTCTTACGAATCGTTGAGCATTTTGATGAGTCGCTGGGCATCGTTGGGCGCAATCCCCTTTTCATCAGCATCAAAGTAGCAATACACATCCTTTCCTTGCCGTGCCCAGGTTGAAAATGCGCCTGCCCAACCCGCTAATGCCTGGGTGGAATATTTGCCTTGATAGGGGGCTTTAGGCCCGTGGAGACGGAGATAGACAAAATCGGTCGTCACTTCGGTGGGCGATCGCTCGCCTCCCCAATCGTAAATGCACAGCGCAACGTCATATTTAGCCAATAATTCATAGGTGTCAGGAATCAACCAGGTGCGATCGCGAAACTCAAACGTATAGCGATACTCAGTCGGCAGTACGTTCAGAAAAGCAGCTAATCGCTCTAGATTGCAGTGCCAGCGGGGAGGCAGTTGAAACAAGATAGGCCCGGTTTGATCTCCCAAAATCTGGACTCGTTCAAAAAAGTTTTGCACCGATTCTTCTGGGTCGTTAAGCTTTTTGCGATGGGTGATATAGCTGCTGGCTTTCACTGCGAATGTGAAGTCTGACGGCACACTGGCGCGCCAATGCTCAAACGTCGTCTTTTCTGGAAGCTGATAGAAAGAATTATTGATTTCAGCCGTATGAAAGTGGTTGGCGTAATAGTCAAGCCAGTGTTCGGTCGCAAGGGTGTCGGGATAAAACGAACCACTCCAATGGGGGTAGTGCCATCCTGACGTGCCGATGTGAATGCGATTCATCCGGTTCATAGCGCTAATCTGGGATTGTTGCCATCACGTCATTGAGTGCAGATCGAGCCTGGTCGAGACTGCACGGCTGGTTTAGCATGACCTGCCACGGATCAGGCTTTTGTCCCAATCGACGAAATAGATTTTGAATTGTGTAGCTCTGGGAATGTAGGCTGTGATCAGAAAGTTCGTCCCAATCGAGGGGCGTTGCGACAGGCGCACCCGGCTTTGCGCGAACAGAGTAGGGCGTAACCGACGTTTGGGCATACGCATTGCGTTTAGTATCCAGAAACAATCGTCCGTTTCGCTGCTCGATATATTGCGCGGTTGTTAATCGCTCTGGATCGCGATGTGCCAACACCGTTGCTAAATCTTGGGCAACGGTGCGAGCATCATCAAACGTGCTCGTGCAATCAAGAGGAATCACTACATGTAAGCCTCGCGATCCGGTGGTCATCACGAAGGCATGCAGCCCAACGTCATGAATTATATCTCGGAGCGATCGCGCGGCATCCCGCACGATTTCAAAATCATCACTGGGCGGATCGAGGTCAAAGATCATGCGGTCGGGATAGTTGAGGCGATCGCACTGACTCAACCAACTATGAGGAGTCATGCAGGCTTGATTGGCTAGATAAACCAGCGTCGCAGCCTGATCGCAGACTGCATGAGTGACGTGACCATTTTCTTTTTCGACCGAGACTCGCCGAATCCAGTCCGGGAAATAGTCGGGTGCATTCTGCTGAAAAAATCCTTCACCAGTCACACCATCGGGAAATCGATGCATATTCAGCGGACGATTTTGCAGATAGGGCATCATCACATCTGAAATACGCCTGTAGTAGTCAATCACGTCTCCCTTGGTCAGCTCCGCATCTGGAAAAAATACTTTTTCAGTATTTGAAAGATGGATCTCGTGAGAATCAAGAGTGATAGATTGAGTCATGGCGATCGCGCTCCGATGACGTCGTGACGATATTGACCGTAGTGCTGTCTTACATGTTTACGCAATCTCATCGAGCGCTTTGAGCCGGTTCGGGCGATCGCGAGAAATCTCGCTTTTGCTGATAGGACTTGAGAGATGAAGTTTCTGACATGATGATGTAAGGGTTAGCATCGAGGATGCTAGCTATATGTCCGTTTCAAGAAATTGGGAAACATCACCGTAAACAAACCGTTGACCAGCAACCCAATTCCTACAAGTAGTCCTAAAATCCAGGGGGCATTAGAGGGCCACTGCGACCAAATGAGGATGCCGAGAATGATGGTGATAATGCCGTTCAGTAATACCAATCCCCAATTCGAGGCAGGCTTAACTTGAAATGCGAGAAATACGCGCAGCACTCCATCGATAAAGAAAAAGATGCCGACTACCAGTGTTAGTGATACAACACCCGCCAGCGGATTAAGCAGCAGTAGGACACCCGCTGCAAGGTAGAGCAAGCTCAACACCACTTTGAGGGCGAGCGATCCGGCTCCATGCGAACGAAATGCATAGATAAACTGAACGATGCCGCCTAAGACAAAGAGCGCTCCTAGCAAAAGCTCGATTGCGAGTGACGCAAATAACGGGCGGGCGATCGCCAAAATTCCCAAAACGATCATGAGAATGCCCAACCCAACAAACCACCCCGACCCAACTCGTTCTAGTTCTTGTTCTTGCTGTAGTTGATCCTGGGTTTCCATGAATTCTCTCCTGTGCTTATCTGGTGAGGACATTCGTCGATCGCTCTCTCCGCTCATCAGGAACTCCTCCGACACATCGCTAAGTTGACGGGCGCGTTAAGAACCTAAGCTCTACTCAGCGTGATATCGCGCATCACGCTGCTACTGCTGAGATTCTTCGTCTGTAATAGTCTGTGAAACTGGATCAGCCTTATCCATTACCAACTCCTGCGGATCGGTGGCTGGGTTTTCGGCAAGGTCTTCTTGCGCGTCGGCAACTGCTTCTGGGTTATCAGGTTGCATAGGCGTATTGTCAGCATCAGGGCGATCAGCCATGATTAATACTCCAACGTCGAACGTGCCCAGCTTAATGATAGGTTGTCGAGTTCACCACTCTATCGTCAGTCTTAAATGCCGAATAGTTCCGGACAATTATGCCAACGGGTATAGCTCATCGCCGACCCGATCTATCCCAACGGCAGACCTTCTCTTCTTTCTGGAGGGTGAAGACGTATAGCAACCGTACTCAGTCCCACGCCTTTCACAGGAGCGAAAAAGGTGTATGCACGGAGGTGTATGCAGCGCAACTAAATTAACGCCGATTCGACCAACTCACCCACCGATGAAGAACCCCGGTATGGGTTGCGGCCTGGGAAAGTTCGGCATCTTTGAGGGTTGTGCCCGTCAAGTCTGCGCCACTCAATTCTGCATCATCTAATTGGGCACCAATTAAATTGGCATTGGTTAAATTTGCACCCCTCAAGTCGGCTTGGCGTAGATTTGCTCGACCCAGTTTTGCGCCCGTCAAATCTGCACCAATGAGATTAACCTCGCTTAAATTGGCACTTCGCAAGTCGGCATGACTCAAATCTGCATCCGTCAGGTTTGCTTGGCTTAAGTCTGCTCCACTCAGATTGGCATTGCGTAAATCAGCAGAACTGAGATCAGCCTGACGTAATTTAATGCGCTTTAATTTTGCGCCACTGAGATTAGCATTATGCAAATAAACACCGCTAAAATCTCGTTTCTTGGATGAATATTGCTGTAACAGATCGTTCACATTCATAGTCTTTCCTCTCTTTTCTTATTACTAATGACTAAAATGGCAAAGTCAAATTGGGGAGCAATAGCTCCCCGAATCGAAATTTAAATTGACTTAAAAAATGCCGATTAAAAACACGGCTGTTGCAAGACAAAGCACAATGAATGACACGATTAAAATGTCTGCAATACTTTCATCATGCTTCGCGACACGATGCGGATCATTCATGAGAACCTCCTGCTGTTCTCAGCAATCCCTATGGTTTTAATTTTAAAAGGATTGGGTTAATTTATCACCTATCCACATAACAATTAATATTTCAGATGTTGATCTAATTCGAGGAACACGCCACCGAGGGCGATCGCACTTACACGAAAACCTAAGCTCGACTTTATCCATTTGAGCTGAGGTGGCAGTAGCGAGGAGAATAGGTAAAACGCTGAAACCCTCGATCAAATGAACTTCGCACCACTAATGCTGCTGTTTAGCCCCTTGTTCTCCAGGCCAGTGTGGCACTCAGCAATGGTGTTGGTAAGTGGCGCAATTCTAGCACCAGGGAAACGGACGGTGAGCGCAGCACTGAGGGCTATGGGTTTGGCAGAAGCGGCGAACTATCAAACCTATCACCGTGTCCTCAACCGAGCAGTCTGGTTATCTCGGAAGGCCAGCTTCATCGCCACCTTTAATTTCCTATGGGCATTGCGCCAGATTCCTCAGTCGGTGTACATTCGCTCCACCGCGCCGCCCCAGGCAAGTGGGTCGACCCTGTAGAGTAGGCCAGCGGCTGCCGTCGCTCAACCAA
>JBNPEG010000111.1:0-26952 GCA_051117555.1 Elainellaceae cyanobacterium
GCATCCTGTCCAACAGTTGGTAAATTAGCTCTTGGGCGTGGGCAAGGATCTTCATGAGACTTGCAATTTATTGGTTCCACGCCCTTTTTTCTCATTCCTGCTGCCTAGGTGCAAGATATGAGTCTATAAATATTGTCCACCAGAGCAAGTTGCATCAGAAATGGACAGATTAATTGACTTACATCATCAGCATACAGAATGCCAAATACTTCCAGAAATTGAGGCTGCTTGGCAACATCATCGATTTACTCAAATTCATCCATTTCAAGATGGTAATGGCAGAGTTGCGAGATGCCTTGCGAGTCTTGTTTTTATTCAATCTAGATGGTTTCCTCTTGTTCTTACTCGTGATGATAGAGTGGCGTACATTAAAGCTTCTGAGGAAGCTGATAGAGGTGATTTATCATTTCTAATAAATTTATTTGCCAAACGTCAAAAGCAAGCTTTTATTCGTAGTCTTGGATTGTCAGAACAAATTTTATCTGAGGCAAGACGAGCTCAAGTTGTTATTGCTTCAATTGCAGATAAACTGAAGCAGAATATTTCAGCTTCTATTAAAGAGCGCTGCCAGCACGCTGAAACTTATGCTGATCGATTGTTTGATATTGCTTCAGAACGTCTTCAAAGTATTTCTGACGAGATCAAGATATCCTTACAAGATCTAATCAGTGAGCCTCAAGTTTTTACAATAGAAGCCCCTTCCGATGGAAGCAAGTCTTATTATCATCGTTATCAAATCGTAGAAACTGCAAAGCAACTGGGGTACTTTGCTAATATTCGTCCCTACCATAAGTGGATTCAGTTAGTTATTAGCTTAGAGTCATCAACGACAATAATCCTATTGTCTTTTCATGTCCTTGGTCATGAATATAGGGGGTTGCTAGTTTGTTCCGCGTGTGCATATCACAAAGACGATTCGGAAGAAGGTGAAAGCAACATCAATGATATCCAGGCTTTGACTGATTCGCTCTTTCAATTTTCTTACGCCGATGATGGGGATCGAGTAGTGAATCGCTTCAAGCAATGGTTGGAGGATGTAATAGTTACCGGTTTGGAATATTGGAATAAAAGCCTCTAATATTTTTCAGGCTTGGAATAGTTTAAAGCCTCTCTTGCTTGAAGTTGCATGACAAACTGCTTGCACCCGACCGCCTAAAAAGCTGTGTGCTGAGTGTTTGAATTAATTTGTAACGGTTGAAGCAGGACGTTAACGCGTTTCTAAGATTTTTTTGACATGCGGCAAGGCGGCTTCAATGTCTTCAGGGCGGGGCATGGTTTGCTGCCAGCTTGCGCGTTGAGCGAGTTGAGTGGTCCAATTGAAAAGCTTTGGGTAAGCATCCAAGTCAATCCCAAACATGGGCAGCGACGGAATTAACGTACCTGCCACCACCTCAGCCAGCGTAAATTCTTCACCTGCGATGTATTGATTGTCACCTAACAAGTCTTCGTAAAAATGCAGGATTGTGATAGCGCGCTGACGAGCATTGGTGAGCTGTTGAGCCTCAACCGGAATGCCAATCATTTGCTTAGTAAGCGGAATCGTTGCAGGCTGAAGCTCATTGACTGCCACCATCTCTGCCATGCGGACGATGGCGATCGCCTGCGGGTCTTTGGGCATTAGCGGCGGGGAGGGATATTGGGCTTCTAGATAGTCGAGAATCGCAAGGGATTCGATCACTCTCAGCCCATTATCTACAATCACTGGAATTCGCTGGAGCGGATTGATATCAGCAAAGTCAGGCTTAAACTGATCGCCATCCAGATTGAGCGGAATCATTTCAAACGGGATTTGTTTCTCAATCAACGCCACCCACACGCGACGAACATTGATCGAAATACGGGCACAGTAAAACTTCAGCATGGCTTGATCGCTTCTGGTCTTCAATATTCCTTCGTTTGTGTATCAACACCCCAATCAAAACACTATGATCTCGGCTGACCAAGCTCAATGATGTCATGTTTTTTGCCATCCTGTTACCTAGACCCGATTAATGGCGATCGCCCAACATGCCAGTGCGATGACTCGACATGTTATGGCGATCGCGCGACTTACCAATGCGATCGCCCAACATGCCAGTGTGATGCCTCGACATGCCAATGTGATGCCTCGACATGCCAATGTGATGCCTCAACATGCCAATGCGATCGCTCAACACGTTAATGCGATGGCTCAACATGTTAATGTGATGCCTCGACATGCCAATGCGATCGCTCAACACGTTAATGCGATCGCTCAACACGTTAATGCGATCGCTCAACACGTTAATGCGATCGCTCAACATGTTAATGTGATGCCTCAACATGTTAATGTGATGCCTCAACATGTTAATGTGATGCCTCAACATGTTAATGTGATGCCTCAACATGTTAATGTGATGCCTCAACATGCCATTGTCATAGAGAAACATCGAATGATCATGGCTCAACATTTGAATGTGATTGATGACAATTCAATGATGATGACTTGCAATGCCTCTGCATGCCCAACACAGGGATTGCGTTTGCTCAACCTGCTCCAGTTGCTACACAAGAATTGCGTTTGCTTCGCACACCCTCAACTAACTGGCGATCGCCCACAACTAGATATCAAACAAGTCAAGACTTCAGAAATTCAGCATGGCGAAGAGGGTGAGCAAGTCCGCGAAACTTCACGCGAACCGAGATTTCTGTTGTCTCTTGATTTTGAGAAGTAGGTTGATAAAGTAAACCGCGATATTGAAGAATCATGGGGTGCTCCTTTGATGAATGTCAGAGTTGATTTTCTGGAGAATGACTTCAGAATAAGGAGCGATCGAGAAGAAGTCGGGAATAGCCAAATTGCTTGACGTAAAAGATTTTTGCTTTGCTCATGCCCACTCACAGAGTGTCGGAAATTGGGGATTGAACGAATCAATGAGTTGCGCGATGATTTTGTGCCGAATTGAGCGATCGCCTATTGCCACAACAGTCAAGCGATCGCATGTCGCTCGACCGATTGGAGTTTGACCTCGAATCACTAAACCACCTTCTTCCCAAGCGAAATGCTCATTCCACTGATGTATCCGTGGATTAAACAATTCAGTAGAAACTTGAGATTCTGGTTCAATTCCTTTTGTGAAGTTATAACGATAGCTATTACATCGCTGACAAGCCAAAGCCAAATTTTCAAAGGTATCTAGTCCACCGAGCGATCGTGGCTTAAATCGTGGCTTAAATCGTGGCTTACTATGATCAATCTCAAAACGTGCTGCACTAGCTTCTTCTGGTGGCAATATTCACACAAATAGTTGGCTCTAAGAGCCGACATACCGACGCCGCACCTGACACCACCTGACTTGAATAAGTGCCCACTGTCTACTATTCGTTAGCGGGCTCCGTTCAAGACTGCTTCCTCATCGGGGTCAGCGACACCAAACACCTGACTAAAGACCTTCATCACCTTATAGCCCGAATCGATAGACTCCAGCGGATCTTTCCGCAGGCGATGACGGAGACACAGCACCACAACCCGGCGAATATCATCAACCGTGGCTTCCGTTCGTCCTTCAAGGGCAGCTAAGGCTTTTGCGGCTCGATTGATCACAATGTCTCCTCGCAGACCATCCACATTCAGCTCAGAACATACTTGCGAAATGTGAACCCGCAGTTCGTAGTCCATCGTGACAGACTTGAGCAACTGCTGCGCGTTGACGATTTGCTCTTGAAGATCTTTTTGCTGGGGGGCGTACTGTTTGACATAAACCTTTGGCTCTTGATCAAACTCGGTTCTTTCTTCCACAATCTTGACGCGCAGATTTGGATCTTTGACCGTGTGAATTTCTGCGTGCATCCCAAAGCGATCGAGAAGCTGAGGACGTAGTTCTCCTTCTTCGGGATTACCCGAACCCACTAAGACGAAGCGCGCTGGATGGCGGATAGAAATGCCTTCCCGTTCGACGACATTCCAGCCGGATGCAGCGGAGTCGAGCAACACATCCACAAGGTGATCATCGAGCAGATTCACCTCATCGACGTAAAGAATGCCGCGATTAGCTTGCGCGAGTAGCCCGGGTTCAAATGCTTTAACCCCTTCGGCCAGAGCTTTTTCAATATCAATCGTGCCACAGACTCGGTCTTCGGTGGCGCCGAGGGGCAGGTCGATCATCGGCACTTTTTTGTGGGCGACGGGAATGTCGTCTCCTTGGACGAGGCGATCGCGCACACCATCACTCATCAAATCAGGATCGCTGGGATGACTATTAAATGGATCATCAGCAACCACATCAATAGCGGGCAGCACGTCTGCCAATGCGCGAATTGTAGTGGATTTTCCGGTGCCGCGATCGCCCATGATCATCACCCCACCAATTTTGGGGTCGATCACATTGAGCAACAGCGCAAGCTTCATTTCCTCCTGTCCAACGATGGCGGTGAAGGGGAAAACGACACGGCGAGTAGTAGAAGATGGATTGGCTGCAACAGTAGAAATCACGGAGCTACCTGAAACCTAACACAACGTTAACGACTGTTTTTCATTGTGACACACTGTGCGAAGCGAAATATAATGCCTGTGTCGAGTCAAAAATATCATTGAGATTATGGTGCAGGCTCCAATTCCGGTCGTTGTAAACGGCGCAGCAGGCAAGATGGGACGCGAAGTTGTAAAAGCTGTGTCCCAGGCTGACGATATGACGTTGGTTGGAGCCGTTGAGCGCAATCCTGACTACAACGGTCAAGATATCGGCGAAATTATCGGATGTGGTCCGCTAGAGATTCCGATCACCAATGACTTGCAAGCGACGTTGGTGATGGCGCTTCAGGAAAAAGAATTGGGCGTCATGGTCGATTTTACGCATCCCCGTTCCGTGTATGAGAACGTTAGAACGGCGATCGCCTACGGAATTCGCCCCGTTGTCGGCACGACTGGACTGAACCTCGATCAAGTTCAAGATTTGGCAGACTTTGCCGAAAAAGCCAGCACCGGATGTCTGATTATTCCCAACTTCTCGATTGGCATGGTGCTTCTGCAACAGGCGGCTGTGCGTGCCTCTCAATACTTTGACCACGTTGAGATTATTGAATTGCACCACAACCAAAAAGCCGATGCACCCAGCGGCACCGCCATTAAAACCGCTCAGATGCTCGCAGAATTTGGCAAACCCTATAATCCGCCATCAGTCGAGGAAACTGAAAAGCTCTCAGGTGCCCGAGGTGCGCAAGCCGATGATGGCATCCGCATTCATAGCGTCCGGTTGCCGGGGTTAATTGCTCATCAAGAGGTGATTTTTGGCGCACCGGGACAAATTTATACGCTAAGACACGATACGAGCGATCGCTCATGCTACATGCCCGGTGTTTTGCTGGCAATTCGACAGGTGACTCAGCTCAAATCATTAGTCTATGGGTTAGAGAAATTACTCTAAGTGATCCAGAAGTGATCCAAGACGAATGCAGCATCGCCCCATATGATAGTTTTCAATGTCGTCATCTTTTTAGACAAGTTTTTAGACAAGCACGAAAAGAGTCTGGCAGTTACGGATGTTTCGCGGCTTTTCGTAGAGCCAACTGCGATTATGCAACTGCGATTATGAAACCAGAGGTGCGATCGCGGACTCTCTCAGACTTAATTCTCTCTCAGACTTAATTGTGTAATCTAAAGTTTGAGAACCAAGCTTGAGAACTTGCAGAAGCAGGTCTTGTTTCTATGACGGGGCTTCGCAAGCGACATACATCGCATCGTCTCTACCAAGAGAATTTTAGTCTCCAAGGTAACAAAAACGGGACCTTTAAACCATCTTCTAACCTCTGAATTGGATCAAATTGGCAATTCCGCGTCTGAAATTATTTCAATAGCTTCTCTAAAAAGGCAGCAAATTCTATACGGTTACCCTTGAAATTTGAGATCATTTCTCCCCTCATATAGAAGATTGATGCGATCTATCCGAATATTTATGGGTAAAATTTTTGATAAATCGAAGCAATTTGGAAGGCGAAGAATAGACTCGAGGCGCAATTTGCCCTCCTTGACGAGAAATTATAGATTGAGCCTGGGTTCTCAGCTTTCTCGGATTAGGTGGAATGCTTCGATCGCATGTCCTTTGTTGGGCTACTGATAGCGCTGCACGGGGTTGATTTGGCCTCAAGTCCGCCATATGCAGCAGTTGATGAATAGATACTTGAGTTAATCTCGTCTATTATCTTGGAAATATTTCAATCGAATTCGTTTTAAGAGAATGCTTTAAAGGTCACATTTGGCATTCTGAGAGCAGTGACGCAAAGCGAGGAATCTCGGTTCGGCACATTCAGGCTGAGATACCCTCTGGGCATAGCTGCATTAACATTCGAGGAGTGACTGTTTTTTATAAAAATCTTGCTTTTAATTCGAGGTCATCTTAATTTTATAGATGTCTCGTGAATGATGAGAATCTTTCCTCAGGGTGCTGGTTTGATATTTCGTTCGCTCAATGTTGTATACGGTTGATCACCTTTTTTAAGGTTTGTGACCATATCGCCAAAGTGGCAATTCTGAATTAAATTGGATAGCATGCTTAGCAGCATTAGATGCGTCGATTATTTTGTTTCTATTTTTCTCGTCAATCCATTTTCTTAACTTTTGAATAAGCGGGCAAGATTGTGGTTGGGGCTCTAACAGGTTTATTCTCAAAAAAATCGAAAGGGGTGGGCATAGAGTTAACCCCAGAGAGAGTTAATATTGCTCAGCTAAAACGAAAAGGTCAGGCATTTCAGTTGGTAAAGTTTGCCTCTGCTGAAGTTCCTGAAGGTGTTTTTCAAGAGGGGCAGATTACCGATGCTCCGACTATGGCTGAGATCATTCAGGCATTAGTGAATGAAAGCAAGATCAAAGTAAAGTCTGCTGCCACTGCAATTCCAGGAGGTCGGGATACGGTCACGCGAATTATCCCTGTGCCAGCAGAACTCGACGATCGGGAGCTTCGAGAAATGGTTCTCAATCAAGAAGCAGGTCTATATTTACCCTTCCCTCGAGAAGAGGCCGATGTCGACTATCAGAAACTTGGCTTTTTCGTCGATGAGGATGGAATTGAGAAAGTCCAGGTCTTGCTGGTCGCTACTCGCAAAGAAGTGACTAATTCGTATTTGAGCACGTTCCAGCAGGCAGGTTTGGGAATCGATGTATTAGAAATCAGCAGTTTTTCGCTGATTCGGACGATTCGGGAGCAACTCCGGCAGTTTACGCCGCAAGAGGCTGTTGCAATTGTCGATATCGAATTTGAGAATACCGAGATTTCAATTGTGGTAGACGGCGTTCCTCAGTTTTCTCGAACGGTTCCCATCGGAACGTATCAAATTCAAACGGCGCTGAGTCGAGCCATGAATCTGCCTCCGTCTCGAAACACGGATTTGCTTCAGGGCATGACGATTCCGGTGACTCCGATGGATAGTGTCGGAATGCCCAAAATGGGAGGCACCAATCCGGGAACGGCGGCCATGCTCAGAATCGTGGGCGAGCTAGCCGATGAATTGCGTCGTTCGATTGACTTTTATCTCAACCAGGGCGAAAACTTGGAGGTTGCTCAGCTTCTATTAGCAGGGCCGGGGGGAGCCATTGGGAAACTCGACGAATTCTTTTCTCAGAGACTAAGTTTGCCTGCAAGCCAGGTTGATCCGATTAGCACGATTTCTCTGGATGTCGATGATGATATTCCGGATGTGCAGCGACCCGGCTTGGGCGTGGTGATTGGTTTGGGTCTTCGGGAGGCGTGGTGATCTATGTATAGTCTAGATATTAATTTTCTCAACGATCGCACAGAAAGGCCGAGTGAGTCGGACATTAGAACCTCTTCCACTGCGGGTGGTAGAGGTGATAATTTGCCTATCTTTGTAGGGCTTGCGGTGGGTGCGATTCCGCTTGTGTTAGTGATGGCATCGTGGCTGGTTTTGCAAAATCTCAATGCGTCTGCTCGGCGCGAATCAGCTGAGCTAGACGCTCAGTTAGCTACGCAAACGTCGTTTCAAGCTCAGTTGGCTAGCTTGACCGCCGAAGCCAATCAGGCTGAGGAGGCGGCTAGGGCGCTTGTAACCGTATTCGATCGAATCAAGCCATGGTCAGCATTGCTGCAAAGTATCCGTGACAGTGTGCCGTCTGGGGTTCAAATCTCGTCTGTTGAACAGGGTGAAGGCGAGCCTCCCGATCCGCCTACGAATACAGCCGCTGCTACGGATGCAGCCGCTCCCGCACAACCTGAGCCACCACCGATTGTCATTAATATTTCAGGGTTTGCGTCGTCCTTTAATGAGGTCAACGATTTTTTGTTGGTGTTGCAGCGATCGCCCTTCTTAGAAGCCGAAGGGACTCGCTTGCTTAGTGCTCAACTGGCTGATTATCCTGAGCAAATTGAGCTTCCGGATGACGCGCCATCTGGAGTAGAGGTTCGGGTTCCACAAGTTGTCGAGTACAACATCGAAGCCGAACTGACCGATCTGCCTGCATCAGAACTGCTTCCCGAGTTGGAAAGTACGCTGGCAGTTGGTTTGACATCAAGGATTCAAGCACTTCGGGATAGAGGAGCCTTTGAACAATGACCATGAGCGGTGAATTTACCCCTATTGACGAACAAGATTTTGATGCTAGACCAAACTATCCGACTGCGTTTGGAGTCCCGCTGACGCCAACCGTGATTGGAAGCGTGCTCGGCATAGCCTTATTTGGTTTAGCTATCTATCTCTTTTTTCTCCTGGTGCGTCCGGCATTACAGACTCGCCAACAGCTTTCTCAAGAAATTGAAGAAAAGCAAGATCAACTGGACAATGTGGCTGAGCGTGAGCAACAGCTTCAAGAAGCGCGCGATCGCAAAGCAGCCGCAGAGCAGCTCCAGCAAGATGTGTTGGCCCTGTTTGCAACCGAGGAAAATCTAGACACCCTACTGCTCGATTTAAACGAGCGGGTTCAATCCGTAAATGCGGGAATTGAGGACGAGGATCGACGAGCCGTTCTGTCTTTGTTTGAGGTGGGTGAATCGGCGATTGTCACCGATAGCTCGCTGGGTGAAGCGGTCAATGGGCGCATCGAACGGCGAACCTACAACGTTGAAATGAGAGGCAATTACGCTCAAACCCAGTCGATTTTGCGTAATATCGAGCGGTTACAGCCTCTATTGCTAGTCAGAGAGTTTCAATCCACGTTGGATACGGCTGAGCGAACTTTACAGGTTGACTTGCAAGGAAATCTTATTCCCGCTGGAACACCAGTCACTCGATTGACGACCTCTTTCGATTTGGATGCGCTGCTTCCCGTTCCGCCTGAAGAGTTGCCTCCCCAGCAAACCCAGCCTGGTGATCCGGCGGCTGAGGGTGCAGCAGAACAGCAGCCCGATCAAGGTGCTACTCAAGGGAGTAATTAAGGCATTCATTGACCTGTTAGGACGTGGGTTTCACTGTTCTGACCGGTTTACTAATTATCTAGGTTCGATGCGCTATTGCGCTATTGCCCCCGACTACACTGTTGACGTTCATTTGATTGCTTTCGATATTTTTTAGATCATGAGGAGGGAACTGTGAACCGGCATCTCGCGCTTGGTAGCATCCTGGGCAGCAGTGCAACTGCAGTGCTATTAACTACACAGCCTGCATTAGCACAAACCACTGTGACTGGAATTCAAGTTAATCAGACCGATACGGGAGCCGTCGTTGTCTTAGAAACCGACAATGGCGATCGCCCCCAAATTTTCACAGTGCGGCGGGGGAATACCCTCGTCGCTGATGTAGTCAACGCGCAGCTCAGTTTGCCGGATGGGAATGGTTTCCTACAAAACGATCCTGCCCCTGGAATTAGCGCAATTACCGTCAGCCAACTCGATGCCAACAGCGTGCGAGTCATCGTGGATGGCGAAGATATGGCTCCAGAAGGGCGGATTGAGCAGTCAAATGGAGATATCTTACTCAGCTTTAGCGTGGGTGGAGAAGTTGCCGAGGCTCCCGCTGAAACCCCTACTGAAACCCCTACTGAAACCCCCTCTGAAACCTTGCCCGAGATAGACGACGGTGACGACGAGGTGGAAGAGGTTCCGGTGACTCAGCTTCCATCTGAAGAGCCTGCCGAACCGCCCGTTGTGCGAGAGCGACCTGATGACGTCATGGTTCCCAACCCCGAAGTTCGGATTGACGGAGTTCAGGTAGAAGAGTCTGCTGGTGATCCTGCTCCTCCCTTTTTGCCTCGGGCGATCGCCCCACCCGTTGGAGATATCGCCATCTCAAATATTGATCCCTCCCCTAGTCGAATTAGTTTAGGGACATCAGAACGGGTTCCTCGACTCGTGTTGAGAGATGCTCCAGTACGAGAAGTGCTAGCGCTTTTGGCACGTGCCGCAGGGCTGAACCTTGCCTACATTGGGGCAGATGCCGAATCCACTGAAGAAGAAGTGCCCGAAGTTCGGGTTTCCTTAGAGATTGAAGACGAGCCGGTTGAAGATGTCTTCAACTACGTATTACGCATTTCTGGCGTGCAAGCGAGTCGCTTTGGGCGAACCATCTTTGCGGGGCCACGCTTGCCCAATAGTGCTCGGCAGCTCGTCGTGCGAAACCTGCGGCTCAATCAGGTAGATGTTCCGACTGCATTAAACTTTTTGGTCGGGCTGGGTGCAGAAACGGCGGTGAGTCGTGAGCGATTAGTCACATTTGTAAATGCCGTTGAAGTAGGCGAAGGTGCGCCCGCTCTAACGCAGACTGAATCGGTCACTGAAAATCGAGTTGAAACTCAGCGGATTAATTATGAAGATTCGACTCCGATTCTGCGTGGCTTGCAGGTGGTCGGAGATGAGCGCACCAATTCAGTAACGCTGGTCGGTTCGCCTCGACTCGTTGAAATGGCGATCGCCCAACTCGTACCACTCGATATCCGTCGTCGCCAGGTTGCTGTCAGCGTTCGGATTATTGATATTGACCTGAGTGCACTTGAGAGACAAGGTTCCAGTTTCTCATTCGGAATCGACGATACCCGTGTTTTGGTTGAGAACGGCATTGGCGTGCTCAACTTCGGAGATGATGCCCCCTTCACTACCAACTTAACAGGTGATCTATTCGGCGATGTGGTTGGTAATGCAGTTGGTGAAGTTTCGGGTGATAATGATTCATTCTCCTTCGCACGCAATTTCCTAGCTCAGCTCCAATTTGCTGTACAGAGTGGCAACGCAAAGATTCTGACCGATCCAACACTGGTTGTTCAGGAAGGGCAATCGGCAGAAGTTGTGTTGGCAGAAAACGTAATTACCAACATTGAAATTGAAACCACCATTACAGGTGGCGTGCAAGAGCAGACGGTTACCGTTGAGACAGAGCCTGCGGGTGTGGTTTTCCGAGTCCAAATCGACCGAATTGACGACAATGGATTTGTCAGCCTCTCTGTAGCACCGACGGTTTCATCTCCGGGTGCAGTTGAAACGGTTGAGGTAGAAGGTGCAAGCATCGATTTGACTCTGCTTGAGGAGCGTCGAGTGACGTCAGGTCAGCTTCGTCTGCGAGATGGTCAAACTCTCGTTATTGCCGGGATCATTCAGGAGCAAGATACGACGACTGTGTCTAAAGTCCCAATTTTGGGAGATATTCCCTTACTAGGAGCTCTATTTAGACGAACCGATCGCGACAATTCTCGTTCAGAGGTGATTGCGTTGCTATCTGTCAATATCTTGGATGATTCAGAAAATTCGACGTTTGGTTATCGATATCCAACAAGTCCAGAAGCACAAGAATTGCTGGAACGCAATCGTTAAAGTTCCTGCAAAATTTCCGCAAATTAACGCAAGCTAACGTCTGCAAATCAATGCAGTATTTAAGGAGGCATCTAACGAGATGCCTTTTTAGTACTGGTGACAGTGATCGTGTAGCCGTACGCTCTCGCGTTATACCAATTCCTCGAATAAAGGCTACAGATGATTGGCTATATGGGCTGACAGAGCCTGCCTTTAGGCGCTTACGACCGACGTTGCGAACTTGATGAATGATAGGGACTAGCCCCACCACCCACCCGTTGTACGGGCATGGCAATGCCTTAGCGAAGCCATGCCCATAGGGCTATTGCCCCTCCGAAAATCATTCGTCGATGAGCGATGCCTACGACCGTGTGCCAAGGTAGGCTCCGTCAACGCCCCTTCGAAGATCTGTAAATTGGATCTAAAGAATTGGTATTAGGCCATCAAACATGCGCAACCGTGCAGAAATGGTAGTCGCACCCTATGCCACGATGCTTAGCTCAATACACCGCTGTAATCAACACACCGCTGTAATCAACACCGCTGTAATCAATAGAGAAGATTGAGCAGTTGGTTGATTGAATAATGCGATACCATCCTAAATGATGTAGGCAACAATACATTGTCATGGAGCAAGGTCAAGACTCAGATCTACTGCCAACCGAAATTATTCTCAATCATCCTCGCAAGACCCTGGATAATCGTCACCTCGACTGGCGACCTCAGCCCGGCACCTATTTAGACGTTAAAGGAAAAACCTACGCGGTCTTAGAGCGCCGTCATCAGTATCAATATCGGTCAGGGCAATATCGGCTGCAAAAGATTGCGCTGTACGTGCAATCAGCTGAGCGTCCCAATGAACAGAGCCTGGTAGATGGACGATGGATCATTGGAGATGCATCGTGTCGATACAATGCCAATTCTGAACTGATTCGCTGTGCTGTTAAGCCAGATGGCCCATGTAATAGGTGTCAATTCTATGAACTGAAGACCTAACCTAAGGCGTCTCCGATGCCTAACCGAGTGCCATTCACAAAGTCCCATCCAGACTGCGATCGCTTTCCTGCCAGTTGAACCGTTTGCAACAACAGCCCGCCCTCTCCGGTTTGAATGACCGGACCGTAATTTTTAATTAATTCAATAATGGTGCCAGGTTGAGCAGGGTTCGCGTGGAATGTCGGAGCAAGAGAGGCTGCGATCGCCTTCAATTCCTTCAGTTCATCGGGCAACTCGTCGAGCATTGACATCGCCTCAATTGCTAAAGGAACGGTTGCCTGCACCTTGAGCATCTGCTTTTGAACAGATGTGATGCAGTTTGGATAAAACCCCCGCACTTGATTGTGAATGGCGATCGCCGAACGAGACCAGTCAATTCGGTAATCCTCTTTTTGAATGAGAGGGGCATAGGTTGCCCGTTCATTATCTTGTGGGACAGGGTTTACGGCGTGCTGGTCTAACCCGATTAGCGTCTCGACCAGTAAATCAGCAGCCATCTGCGAGAGGGTTTTTGCCAAATCGAGAGAATTATCGAGCAGGTCGATGGGCGTAATCGACTTCAGCAGCATATCACCGGTATCCATACCAGCATCCATCAGCATGGTAGTCACGCCCGTCTCCGTTTCACCGTGATAGAGACACCATTGAATGGGAGCTGCACCTCGATAGCGAGGCAGAAGTGAACCGTGAGCATTGACACAGCCCAATTGAGGCATCTCCAAAATTTCTTGAGATAAAATCTGCCCATATGCCACCACAACAAAGGCATCCGCATGACTCTGACGAAGCCAATCAAGGGTGTCCGCATTCTTCTTGACGCTGCGAGGTTGCCAGACCGGAATGCCGTGATCAGCCGCAACTGCTTTTATGGGAGATGGGATCAGGTGTGTTCCGCGCCCGCGTCGCTTATCAGGCTGAGTCACCACTGCCAGCACATCGAACTCTGGGTGCTCAATCAGACGCTCTAAACTCGGAACCGCAAATTGGGGCGTACCAAAAAAGACGATGTTCATTGAGGCGTAATTGAAATTTCGATGCGGCGATTGAGTGACTCATCGGGGGATACGCCTGCGTCAGAACGCTGAAGCCGCCCGTAGCCAACGACTACCCAATGATAGGATTGCTCACTTAGTGCGTCAGCCAGATATTGCTTGATGGCGGTTGCTTGCTCAAATGCTCGCCTGCGATCGCCCTCTGGCGAGTTTTGGCTAGCTGCAAATCCAGCCACTTGCACTGCGGCCCCTGGATAGTTTTGAATTTCGTCCACGATTGTGTCTAGAACGGCTTGGCTATCGGAACTGAGTATTGCCGGGTCAGTCCCAAACAGTGCATCGCTCGGCAATGTCATTAAAATATCACCATCTCTAGAGATTGAGCTATCAACCGCCGGGACAGGCGAGGCAGGATCGGATGACGGCCTAGTTTGCTCTGATGTGAGCTGTTGTTCCAGATTTTGAAGCCGTTCCTCTAGTGACGATGGAGAGGGTTGAGAACCCACTAACGCTTCGATTTCAGACGTGCGATCGCGCACAGTTGTGAGCTGAGCCTGTAGCTGATCGATCTCAGATTGTAGCCGCTTCTGCTGCTCAGGGGTGAACCCTGACAGAGACTCTGCAGCGCTATCTGAATCCTCTAATGTCGGATCGGAAGCAGTTGAGGGATCATCAGCCTGAGGAGAGGATTGAGGATCGGCTGAATCTGGTTCGCTCCGTTCAGGCAACTGCTGCACATCTCGACGTAAAGACCCAGCACTCCTCAAAACAGTTTCGAGGAACGGAGGATTGTCTACATCACCTGGAACAACCTGAGCGATCGCAATACCCAGCAAGCCTGCTGCGGCACCCCCAACGCTCAGAAGCAATAGACGAAAAATAATGATGAGCAGCCCAATCCCCCAGTTTGATGACTGCTGAGTTGAGTGCAATTCTGGCTTGTGAATGGTCGATGGTTTCGGCATGACTTCTACTCCCCCACGACTTGCGCCTGTTGTGATACTAGCTCATCTGTGATCTTTGCCACGGAAGGATTTGAAACGGCAGTTCCCATAGCCAACATCCGTATAGCAATCGTAATCGTCCTCTAGACGCATACCCGATAGCTTCCCTGCTTAGGTTTCTAGTTAAGACTCATGTCCTAAGCTATCTGGCCACCCTATATACCTGGTTGACTGACAACACCTAATCGCCATACCCAAACAACGTGCTAGTCAATCTGCTAGTCAATCGGCACTACAGACACAGACGAAGATGATCATCTCGAAGATTCTTGGGAAAGGGTCGTTTCCCTATCTTGTCATCATCCCATGAAATTATGGCCGCATGCAGGACTTAAATTGTTGCCCGGCGTCAATTTCAACGCTAAAATTTCCGTCAATTTTCCTGTTCAGTCGCTCTGCATTTGTTATACATGAAGCAAGAATATTCGATCGATGTCATGACCCGCTAGTCTGAAGTCCGCCTCAATCGACATCTGCATCTGCCTGTCCACCTGATCAAGAAACGAGCCTCATGCTGCACACCAGAATTTGTTTAAGATGGTTGGTCCGTCAATCATCGATCATTTCTCTTGCTGCGATCGCCCTATTACTGACGCCGAGCATTCTAGTCAGCCGAATAAATTCCAGTGTGCAACTACTCAATTCTGTCCGAGCTATCGCAGCAGAGCCTCCCTCGATTCCTGAGCCAGAGAATGATCCTGGCGCTTTAGATCGAGATGACTTAGATCGTAACGTCTTGGATCGCGAATCTGAGTCAGATTCCGTCCAACCGAGTGATCCCCTAGATAGTCCGTATCCTGTTCCCTGGCAGTGGGTCGTTGATACTCAACAGGAAATTGGTGAACCGACAACTCCGCAGATGCGCTACTACCGAAGCGATGCCCTGGTTTCGCCAGATGGGCAATATGCGGCATATAGTCGGATTCAGCTTCATGTTGTGTCAGAACCGACTCAAAATCAGGTCAGCAGTATCTTATTTCTAGAAAATCTGGAAACGGGAGATTTGCAGCTGATCACGGCGTCATCGCCTTTAGGAGTCGCCCAGTTTTCACCCAACCCGGCTGATCAGATTCCCGGAGCGATCGCCATTTTGGTTCCAGTGTCGTGGTCAGCAACGAGCGATCGCATGTTAGCCCGCGAGTTTGAATCCCTATTTGGTACTGGTCTGGCGTCAGACTATGCCGTCATTTGGGATCGTCAACATAATTTAACTCGTACGGTGGCTCCCGCAAACATTCGCTATACTAACGCCGTATTAATTGGTTGGAGCCAAAACAACCCTGGGCAAGTCCTCTTTCGGGCGGGTAATTTGGGTGACGAGCAATGGCCGCTCTATGCCGTTGATTCAACCGGACATGCGATCGCTGTAGCCAATGATCAGCCGATTGCATTCGGTCAGCGAGTCACCTCAACTTGGTCTGGGCCCCAAGCCTATCGATGATCTGTGGCAATTTGCGCGTCACGAGTCCTCTTCCTGACACCCTACTTCCCATCTCTAGCAACCCCAGATGGGTTATGAGCGGTGGGGCAGGCGGCGTATGCGTTTAGCGCATGTGTAAGATCCCCCGCTGTCGCTGCCCCCTTGAAAAGGGGCTATTTACGGGTTGTTGAAGTCCCCCTTTTTAAGGGGGATTTAGGGGGATCTGTAGGACGTTACGCTAAACACATACCAGGCGGCGCCCGCCCCACCGCTCACATACGCTTCATAAGCGATGTTGGGATCGCTATATTTCGTCACTGGCGAGGAGTCCCATACCACGGGCTCACTTCGAGTGCGCCATTGGGTCTAAACACAACGCGGAATTGGGCAATGGAGTTTTGACTCGTCGTGTCTGCACTGACGGGTGTGGAGCGCAAATCGGGCAACGGAATGTCGTTGACATAGGTCAATGCGGCATCGTTTTCATAGCGATAGCCGACGATGTCCCCGTTTTGATTAACGCCGACTCGATACACCAAATTTTCACTAAACCGAACGTCTGTCCTCCAGGCCTGGTCAATCCGATTAAACAATTCCCGATTTATTTCTTCGAGACGAGCTGGGTCTGTAATTGTGGGAGCTTGCTCGATGAGAACGTCTAGATTATCTGTGTCGGCGGCTGGGGTTGAATCCGAAGATGGGCTGTTTGTTTCGGCAGACTGAGCAGACGAATTTTGCGGAGATGTTGCATCTGCTGGAGACGCCTCATCTGCTGGAGATGGCTGGGCATCTGGAGACGGGGAAAGAGTTGCCTCGGGCGCATCAGGGGGATCAGAACCAGCCGGGCTAGAGCTTGCAGCATCGGGTGCAACCTCAGTTGACTGCTCGCCAGAGGCTTCGCTGTTTGCGCCAGTCCGACGGAGATCAGGAGGTGGAACAAAGAAAATCGCGATCGCCGCAACTGCTAGCCCCGAGACTCCAATCGCCGCCGGCAATGCTCGCTTGGTGACGGGTTCTTGAGGTGCAACGTGGCGCCTGCGAACGGGCACCAAATTCACCTTAAAGTCAGGTAATGTCTGGCTATCTGCCAACATTTGATCGACTGCTTCGACTAAATCAAAAAACTGCACCGTCTTCAAGTCAATCTGCATCGACTGATCGGCAGGCTGATGGCCGTTTGACTCAGGTGCGCGACACGTTAAGCGATGAATATCTCCTTGAACATAGCCAATCTGAACCGGAGCAGATCTCTCATCGAGGGGCGGTGGATGAGGAATGCCGCTTAAAAATTCTTGTGCGTATCGGCTTGCAGCTTTGACCAAGCTTTCTACAAATTCACGCCCGCCCACAAGCGGCTTCTCATAGCCTGCAAAATGACATTCTGCATTGACGACCATCGTTAATAGGGGACGTTCTGAGGCTTTGTCTGCCGACTCAGGCTCATTACTCCATCCTTCTAAAATCAGCTTGCAGTTTGGCAAGCTGTATTGGCGCCGGATTGTCATGCAACCTCCCCATCGAATAAGCTGCTCCACAGTCGTTGCGCTCCGGCAGTTCCGGTGCAAAATAGAAGTTGCCCTAGCAAACTTAATGCCAAACTGTTGAGTTTTTCATCGGTACTATATGCCATCACCCCGGCTCGCTTTGGGTTCATCCGAGAGCGAAAGTGTGACCGAAACCTAAGCAAATAGTCTGATAGCCGGAAATGATGATCGGGCGATAGCTGTTTTTCAGAGAGCTGCTGATAGGCTAAGAGCAACTGCCGAATCAGAACCGTTAGCCGTCGTGCAAGATGGCAGGCAATAATCACGAGCGCCTTAGCTTCGGTGATGCTTAGCGGACGGCGCTGACTGCTGCGGCGAAGCGGATTGGTGCTGCGTAGTCTCCATAACTCGACTCGGTTCCCAATTACCTCTTGCATTTCTAATTCGCGAGCTGCAACCAAAAATGCTTCAGACCCTGTGAGATCAAGCGCTTCGATGGCTAACAAGAGTAAGTCAATCTGTAACCTCGCCCGACGAGGACAGGACTTATCGGGTAGAGCAGGATCGGGTAAAGTATCTAGAATCACGGAAAACGAGTGTTGGGCAGGTGGATTAGAGACGTGCATGACCCTCTTCAAAATTGTCCACAGAACTAATTGTCGTAAGCGTTAATGACCTACTGCTCTATCCTTGGCGATCGCAAGCTTCCGACTATCACAAGCTTACGATCATAGCACTCCTCACGGCTGAGGGCGGCGTTATCTGGTTGAATGCATCTGAATCGTATCCCCGTCTGGAACTATAATTTTCGTTAAGAAAACGCTCCGAATTTTGATTCAAATGGCGGTAGAGTGATCAGGGAGAGCGACCCATAGCAATAAACCTACGCTATGAGAATGCCCAATTGTGCGTATCGATTCCTCTAGCTAAGAGCAGATTCATCAAAGCAGCCCCGATCTGAATCGTGGGTTGAGTAATGCCTAACTGGGATTCAAGCTAGGATTCAATCGTTACGCCGCGCCAAAAGGCAACATACTCTTTAATATTCTTGGCTGCATCTTTTGGTTCAGGATAATACCAGGCTGCATCTTTATTAATTTGACCGTCGACCTCTAAGGTATAGTAGTTTGCGACTCCTTTCCAGGGGCAGCTTGTTTGGGTGTCACTGGGCTTGAAATAGTCAGAGTGAATGGAATCAGGCGGGAAATATTGATTTCCTTCGACGACTTCACAGCGATCGCTCTCAGCTAAGACAGCGCCATTCCAAATTGCTTTCGGCATTCGTGAACCTCTTGCTAATTAATTGAAACTGGGATTGATGAGTATTTCTTCCGTATCGGCTGCCAAAAATCTCAAATCATGTCAATCTCAAATCATGTGAATAATTTAGACGATTAAGGCGAGTAGACAGCCGAAATCTTTGCCCCCATCAATCGCATATTCTAACTCTCTCGTAATCGGCTGATGAATATTCGTTGCCAAAATTGGATCTCAATTGACCGTATCCTCAATGACCGCATCCGTTAGGAGTAACCATTATGAGTCGCGCTGCCGCGTCTGCATCCAATATTGATCCGAATCCTCAAACCTATGGCGATCTGAAGAGCCCCCCTTCGAGCGAGATTGACTATAGCTCCGCACAGTCGATTACTGAGATTTGGGCAACTGCTGCTGAACGATTTGGTTCGGTGGTTGCGGTGAACGATCCCCACGGCACCCCTAAGTTAGTCCATACCTATGCCGACCTTTATCAAGAAATTCAGCGCTTTGCAGCGGGGCTTCAGTCGTTGGGCGTTGTAGCGGGCGATCGCGTAGCGCTATTTTCGGATAACAGTCCTCGATGGCTGATCGCTGATCAGGGCATTATGATGGCTGGCGCGGCAGACGCAGTTCGCAGTTCACAAACAGATCGAGATGAATTAGCATTCATTTTGAGAAACAGCGGTAGCACTGTTCTAGTCGCTCAAGACCTCCAAACGTTCAAAAAACTTCGAGGCAGCTTGGCGGAGCTTGCTATTCAACGAGTCATTCTTCTTTCTGATGAGCAGCCTGACTCGTCAGATCAAGCAAATCAAGAGTTCAAGATTTTCAACTATCGGCAGATTCAGGAACTCGGTTCAGAGCATTCGCTAACGCCTGTTTCTCAAGGACGAGACGCCCTCGCTACGCTAATTTACACCTCTGGAACAACGGGGCAGCCGAAAGGAGTCATGCTCAGCCACGGTAATTTGTTAGCTCAAATTATTGCAGTGCCCTATGTGATTATTCCATCGGCTGGAGAGCGCGTTCTCAGTCTCTTGCCAAGTTGGCACTCGTATGAGCGAACGTTTGAATATTTCATTTTTGCGTACGGCTGCACCCAAATTTACACCAATATTCGCCACATCAAGCAAGACCTCAAGACATTTAAGCCTCATTATATGGTGGGTGTTCCTCGCATCTGGGATTCAATTTACGAAGGTGTTCAAAAGCAGTTTCGTGAACAGCCACCTCGTAAGCAGCAGCTTGTTCAGTTTTTTCTAAATACGAGTCACCGATTTGTCAAAGCGCGTCGTATTGTGCAGAAGCTTGATCTGCAAAATCGCAATCCTAATGTCGTCGAGCGGGGTGTTGCTGGTATGCAGGCGATCGCCCTCTTCCCAATTCATGCGATCGCCAATCAAATCGTCTATCGAAAAATTCGAGAAGCCACGGGGGGAAGCGTCAAACTATTGGTGAGTGGTGGCGGCTCTCTGGCTAAACATCTCGATGACTTTTACGAAGTCATTGGCGTCACGATTTTACAGGGCTATGGACTCACCGAAACTTCCCCGATTACAAATGTCCGACGACTTGAGCACAACTTAAGAGGCTCATCGGGTCCTCCTATTCCTTATACAGATGTGCAAATTGTCGATCCAGAAACGTATCAGCTTCTACCAGTAGGGCAAAAAGGGCTGATTCGAGTGCGCGGTCCCCAGATTATGCAGGGGTATTATCAAAATCCTGAGGCGACTGAAAAAGTGCTGAGTGCAGACGGATGGTTTAATACAGGTGATTTAGGCTGGATGACCAAGGAAAATGACCTCACCATCACGGGACGAGCCAAAGATACGATTGTTCTGACTAGTGGAGAGAATATTGAGCCACAGCCGATTGAAGATGCGTGTGTTCGCAGCGCATACATTGATCAAATTATGTTGGTAGGCCAAGACCAGAAGTCATTAGGGGCACTGGTTGTGCCGAATCTAGATGCGCTAGAAAAATGGGCAAAGAATCAGAATTTGAGCCTTCAACTTGACGATCATTCTCCCGCTAACGACTCGACAGCAGATGACTCGGTATCCAAGACGATTGGATTGAACAGCCCCGAAACTTATCAGTTGTTTCGTCAAGAATTAAACCGGGAAGTCAAAGATCGCCCCGGCTATCGACCTGACGATCGCATTGGGCCGTTTTGCCTGATTTCAGAACCCTTTTCCACAGAAAACGGTATGCTCACCCAAACCTTAAAAGTTCGTAGACCCGTTGTGATGGAACGCTATCGAGGTATGATCGACGGGATGTTTACCTAACGGGTCTGGAGCATTTTTCAATCGTAAAGATGACAGAGCCGGGGTGACTGAGTCAAACTTAGCTTGAGTCGTTTTCGCACACACATTACTCATGGATGTTTCACCGTCTAATCTCCTTCTAAAACGAGCTGTCAATATCAAGGTTGTCGTGACTCCTCGTTGGAAAGAAGAGGTTCAAAAACAGCTCCAAACTCAAATCAATCGCCTTGATGGTCAACTGCAACAGCTTGAAACTCAAGGGCAGCGTATGGCTACTGAAGTTCAGAAGCAGAGCCCAAATCCAGACGATTCGGCGATCGCCCAGCAAGTCAGCAATATTCAGGGACAGGTCAATCGTAAGAAGAGTGAGATTCTAGAGAAAAAGAATCAAGCCTTGCAGCAGCTCCAGCAAGTTCAGCTTTTAGAACTGGATCAAGAGGTTGGGCAAGGCCAGCTTGAGAGCTTCTTCCGGGTCGAGAAGGGTGATAATCTCATTCAAAAAATGCAGGTTGAGATTCTTCTGCGTGATGGCGTTGTCGAAGAAATTCGAGGAGAGCTGTGAACTGGGTTAGTACTCTCAATTGCTCAATCGAGTTTTAGCGCCAAAAATTTCCCAGAAAATCTACGCGCATTGATCGGGCAACGGCACAGGCTCGTTCATAGCCTCTATCGATTCAATTAGCGTCTGGTCAATTAGCGTCTGGTCCCAGATCATGCCGAGATGCCTCTATGTCAGATAAAATTCAGTTTGGTAGTCTCGTGGATATCGGGCGATCGCCCGACTCCCGATGAGCGCGCTGAGCTGATATCTCATTGCTTAGTCGAGTTATAAACGTTTAAGTGATTCATTTGGAAGCCACTCTATGATCCATGAAGTTTTCATGCCTGCTCTCAGTTCCACTATGACAGAGGGAAAAATTGTCTCTTGGGTAAAATCTCCGGGAGACAAAGTTGAGAAGGGCGAGACGGTCGTCGTCGTTGAGTCAGATAAAGCCGATATGGATGTAGAGGCTTTCTATGAAGGCTATCTGGCAACGATTATCGTCCCTGCGGATCAGGTGGCTCCTGTGGGAGCCCCCATCGCACTGATTGCCGAAACCGAAGCAGAGATTGAAGAAGCGCAGGCTCAAGCAGATAATCAACCCTCTGAAACATCAGCCCCAGATACGGCATCGGAGTCTGATACGACATCATCAGAACCCCAGCCCTCACCTGCAGCGATGGCGACGGCTCACACTGACGGTGCTCACGATTCATCTGACGGGTCATCGGCTAAAAACGGACGCATTATCGTGTCGCCTCGCGCCCGAAAACTGGCGAAAGAATTCAACGTTGACCTCAGTACGCTGAAGGGGAGTGGTCCTCACGGGCGAATCGTGGCAGACGATGTAGAAGCAGCAGCCGGGAAAGAAGGCCAGCCCAAGCCGTCAACATCAGTCGCAGCATCACCCGCACCATCCCCATCCGCACCGTCACCCACCCCCACCCCGTCACCCCGCGCATCCGCTCCTTCAACGACGGCTCCCGTCCCACTCGGGCAAGTTGCGCCGCTCAACACACTACAACAGGCGGTCGTGCGGAATATGGTCGCTAGCCTAGATGTGCCTACCTACCGGGTCGGCTATACGATTACGACCGATCGCCTCGATCAGCTTTACAAACAGATCAAGTCTAAGGGCGTAACCATGACAGCGTTGCTCGCTAAGGCCGTTGCGGTCACGCTCCAAAAACATCCTCTCCTCAACGCCAGCTACACCGATCAAGGCATCCAATATCGTCAATCTGTCAATATTGCAGTGGCCGTTGCCATGGGAGACGGTGGCTTGATTACACCCGTATTAAAAAACGCCGACCAGGTTGATATTTATTCCCTATCTCGCACCTGGCGCGATCTGGTTGAGCGGTCGAGAACTAAGCAGCTTCAGCCTGACGAATATACAACGGGAACATTCACGCTATCTAACTTAGGCATGTTTGGGGTTGATCGATTTGATGCAATCTTACCGCCTGGGCAGGGATCTATTTTGGCGATTGGTGCCGCACGCCCGCAGGTGGTGGCAACTGATGACGGCATGCTAGGCGTCAAACGGCAAATGCAGGTTAACATAACGTGCGATCATCGTGTGATTTATGGTGCTCATGCCGCTGCATTCTTGCAAGACTTAGCAACCCTGATTGAAACGGATGCTCAAAGCCTGACGCTCTAGGCTATCGGGGCATTACAGCCTCTAAGCAAAAGAGAAGGCAGAGGGTAGAAAACAAATACCTGCTACTGTGTTGCTTCAGTCATTCGAGTTGGCTAATACACCTCACTCGCTATATCTCTGAAATGCTCGATTGCCAGAATCGACTCTGATTAGTCTGATTAGACAGATGTAGCCGCATAGAGCCGTCTCGCCCTCATGAGCAGGCGGCATACTTCGTCATCATCGAGCTGAGAGAAGTCGTCATACCATGCGCCAATCGATCCCAGTCTATCTGGAGTCATTATGCACACTACATCATCAACAATGTTAATCAACGCATCATAGGTGGATGGCGGGGCGACAGGGACGGCAACCACAATGGCGGCTGGAGCCTGTTCTCGAAGCACGGAAATTGCAGCGTGCAGGGTTGAGCCCGTGGCGATGCCATCATCGACGATGATGACGGTTTTTTCCTTAACATCTAGCGGGGGATCGTGAATAACCCCTGATTGGGGATCCCGACGGGTCCGATACGCGCGATCGCGCCGTTCGAGTTCTCTTTGCTCTGTTTTAGCCACATCGTCGATGGTTGGCTGAGAAATCTTGAGCCAGTTGATCACGTCTTGATTAAGAATTCGAACTCCAGGGGCGATCGCCCCCATTGCCAATTCTTCATGCTGAGGCACGCCCAACTTACGCACTAGACAAATATCTAACGGAGCGTTGAGTGCTTTTGCAATTTCATAGGCAACGGGCACACCGCCTCGCGGTAATCCTAAAACCACAACATCATAGCGATGAGCGTAGTGCGACAGCTTTTCTGCTAACTGCCGTCCTGCTTCTGTCCGATTTCGAAAGCGTGTGATCATATATCTATTAACTCCTCAAACGGATACTCACCCCTCAGCGCCTAATTGCCCTGTGCTCTGCACTTGATAGACCATTTGTTCTCGTGAGACAACGAACTTTCTCAAAAATTAGTCAACTTCGCCAAAGCTATCGATCAGAAACTCATCTCACGATTTATTGTGCAGCGCTATTGAGATGAGGTCGAAAAGCCTGAGCCAAATTTCCCTTTCATTTAACCCTATCATTCATTCAAAATCCTTGCTTTCAGGTGCGGCTTTACGAAGGTATAGACCCAATGACAACGACTTAGAATAGACAGTAGCGAACTATTAAGAAGTGTGTAGGTTCATGGCAGATCAACTCGTGCGTGCAACAGCAGCGGATGGAGGCATTCGGACGGTCGGCGTGATTACAACTAGGGCGGCGGAAGACGCTAGGCGTCGCCACAATCTCTCGTATGTTGCGACTGCCGCTCTTGGCAGAACGATGTCTGCAGGGCTCTTATTGGCATCCAGTATGAAACGACCAGAATCCCGAGTTAATATCCGCATCAAAGGGGATGGACCATTAGGTGGAATTTTAGTCGATGCTGGGCTAGATGGTACGGTCCGAGGATATGTTGATCATCCATCTGTCGAGTTGCCACCCAACCCCAATGGCAAGCTCGATGTAGGCGGTGCAGTCGGAAAAGACGGCTATATGTATGTCGTACGCGATATAGGGTACGGATACCCCTACTCCAGCACTGTCGAATTAGTGTCGGGCGAAATTGGCGATGATGTCACCCACTATCTCGTTACGTCTGAGCAAACTCCTTCGGCACTAGTTTTAGGAGTCTTCGTGGGTGCAGATGGCGTTGCTGCCTCGGGTGGCATTTTGATTCAGGTGATGCCCAAAGCTGCGAGAGACGAAGACTTAGTCCGTACGTTAGAGTCGCGCGTTGCTCAATTATCTGGATTTACGCCCCTCTTACGAGCAGGCAAATCTCTTGCTCAAATTTTCGAGGATTTATTAGGAGATATGAACCTCGAAATCATGCCAGAAACTCAGATGCTCCGCTTTCATTGTGGGTGCTCGTTTGATCGGGTGCTGGGCGCACTCAAGATGTTGGGGCAAGCAGAGCTGCAAGACATGATCGAAAAAGATGATGGTGCAGAAGCAACGTGTCACTTCTGCGGGGAGGTGTATCAGGCTAGTAGCGATCACCTCGAACGGTTAATTCTCGATCTCCAGGCTGAAGCATCAACCTGATGCCGGTCGGACTGATGCCGGTCGGAAAATGGAAACTCCGTAGGCATCTGGAGATAGGTACTGACGAGCAGCCGTCTGGAGATCTTGAGCATCTAGCGCCTGAATGTGAGCAGGATAATGGAGGGCTGGAGCCAAGTCTCCAGCAATCGATTGGTAGTAGCCATATAGACCTGCGCGGTTGCTAGGGGTTTCGTTGCCAAAGATATAGCGATTTGCGACGAGAGTTCTGACTCGCGCAATTTCGGACTCTGCCACGGGAGCGTCGTGAAGAGCCCGAATGTGATGGGCGATCGCCTCCTCAACGTCAGCGAGATTTTCTTCAGGTAAGTGAGCAGAAACATAGAACACCCCCTGCATCGCGTAAGTCATATTGCCTACCGAAATGCCAGATACCAGGCCGCGATCTTCTCGTAAATCTCGGATCAGACGCGCCGTACGACCTTGCCCCAAAATAGAAGCTAACACGTCAAGAGCATAGGTCTGAGAAGCATGCGCCATACCTGGAACTCGCCACGCCATAAACAACCGTGCCTGCTGAATATGAGCATCATAATAGTCTCGGCGAGACACGCCTTCAAACGACGATTCAAGCTCAATTTCTCCCGATAAGATGGTTTCAGTCAGTCGTGAGTTGAACGTTTCGGTCGGGTGACTGCCAGGTAGAGGTGAATCGTCAATGTGCTCAAATCCTTGAGACACGATTTGAATGAGCTGATCAACGGGCAGATTACCGACTGCTACTGCTGAGATGGACGATGGACGATACCATCTCGCGTGAAAATCTCGCATTTGCTGAGGAGTAAGCTGTTCGATCACCTCAGAGAATCCTAAAACCGGACGACGATAGGGCAATCGGTCAAACGCCATTTCCATCGAGCGATAGAAGGTTCGCCGGCCAGGATTGTCATTAGCACGTCGAATTTCTTCTAAAATGACTGACCGTTCGCGCTCAAATGCCTCATCAGGAATTGCAGCATTCAGAACCACCTCAGTTTGGAGGGGGGCAAGTTCTGCAAAGTCTTTAGGGGCCGTTGTGATGTAGTAATGGGTATAATCTTGGCTGGTTGCGGCATTGGTAACGGCTCCACGCTGCTCAATCAATCGCTCAAATTCACCGCTTCGTAGGCGATTGGTCCCTTTGAAAATCATGTGTTCTAAGAAATGAGCCATGCCGTTAATCGGATCAGGCTCGATGGCTGAGCCAACGCTGAGCCATAAGCTGAGATTGACTGCTTCGACTGGCATTTGTTCTGCGATAACCGTTAACCCATTGGGCAATCGCTGAATTGTGGGTGTATTCAAGCAAGGTAGAGAAGCTGCATCAATCAAGCCAGATGTCATGAGATTCCTTAAATATCCTTTCTCTTCAACTATCTTAATCTTTACAAGTTGATTACTTCTAGCCCACATTCCGCAGGTTTTGAGATAAAAATATTGTAATTTTGATGCATGAGAGCATCTGAGATTAGAGTACAAGATATTGACCACAGTGGAATTGTGGCAGGGGTCATTGACGAGATGGGCTTGGTTGAGCAAATCAACCAGCGCCTGACGCA
>JBNPEG010000014.1:0-11412 GCA_051117555.1 Elainellaceae cyanobacterium
GGCATCTCAGGCCCCGTCAAAATCACATCAACGTGCTTCGGGCGATTTTGCAAGAAAGCCAGAACATCGTGTTCAGAAATCAGACCAAACTTGATGGCGAGGCTCAGCTCATCTAAAACCACGAGGGTGTAATTCCCTTGGGACACAATATTTTGGGTGTAGTGCCACAGGTCATGGAGTGCTGCCCGCTCGAAGTCTTCTAGATGGGGCGTGTCAATGCATCTCGGCAAATTGCAGCGCAGCCAGTCTAGGTGTTGACCGAGTTGAATGGGATGTTTGTGCCCCTGTTCAATGCCGCCCTTTAAAAATTGAACGACCAGTACCGGGGTTCCCTGTCCCGCAATTCTGAGGGCTTGAGCCATCACATTGGTAAAAAAGCTGCGATGGGTGCACGTAAAGACCTGCACCAACCCCTCGACTGCGTGAGAGAGTGGCTTGTTTGAATGAAGCGTTGACGTTTCGAGCTGAGAAACCATACAGCAAAAATTGACAGCGACGATTAATAATTCGATTTAGCGGGAGCCGTTATTACGATGCACCATCTATAAGCTAAGTACCATCTATAAGCTAAGTAGGTAAGCGGAATCAAATGTAGGATGGGTTAGCGATAGCGTAACCCATGCGGGTGTTGGGTTATTGCCTTCGGCAAGGCTTTGCCAACGTACCTCAACCCAACCTACACAGGTCTCATATTTAATTAGTCCCACCTAACTTAATGCAAATTAGCAGCAGATCAGCACCCAATGAAGTCGATACCCAATGAAGTCGATCGACAGTCAAAATATAGCGTATTTCCTGGATGCATTCTCCCTATTAAGCACCACATCTGTAATCACGTCAATATCATGGCTGATTGTCTAGCCTGGCCGTAATCCTCGCCGTTTATCAAGCTGAGGAGCGATTCAAGAGGGGCTGGCGTTCCTAAAATTTGGCGTGAGGTCAGTGCCATATCCCCCCGTGTAGGATTGAATTCTGGAAGGAAATAAAGTTTTATAAAGCCTAGGCTTAAATCTCACTTAAGTCCGTATCAACGCTGTGTTAGTTAGGACGATATTTCCCACTATGAAGAAACACCTTTTAGTGATTGCAAGCATCGTGGCGATCGCCCCTGGATTTTTGCACGCATGCTCATCACCCGAATCTGAAGCGGAAGCGCCTGCTGAGAGCCAAACGGAAACTGCTGCAACTGACGAATCAGCAGATGGAGAAGAAGGAACCCTCGAACTCAGAGCAAATGGTGAAGATTTCGTGCGTCAAGGGTTTGTGACCAAAGACGGATGGCAGGTGAGTTTTGACCATATCTATGTCAATCTGGCAGAGGTCACGGCATACCAAACCGACCCTCCCTACGACCCAGATACGGCAAGCGAACTCAAGGCTGAAACCGAAGTTGGTTTAGATCAGCCCCAAACGGTTGATTTGGCAGAGGGTGACGACACTGCCGAACCCATCCTCATTAGCGAGGTGACGGCTCCGGCAGGTCGCTACAATGCGCTGTCTTGGGAGATGGTTCCGGCTGATAGCGGGCCGGCTGAAGGATACACCCTAGTTATGATGGGGACAGCCGAAAAAGAGGGGCGCGCGGTCGACTTCACTATCAAAACCGATCAGCCCTATGCCTATACCTGTGGTGCCTTTGTCGGAGATGAACGAAAAGGCATTTTAGAGTCGGGGGATACCGCAGATTTGGAAGCCACCTTCCATTTTGACCATATCTTTGGCGATGGCGAAGCACCTGCGGATGATCCCATCAATACGGGTGCAGTTGGGTTTGAGCCCTTTGCGGCGATCGCACACGATGGAGGGCTTGATGTGGATATGACAGAACTTGAGCAGCGGCTTCCTGCAGAAGATTATGCAACGCTCAAAGATACTATGGCGGGGTTGGCTCACGTCGGGGAAGGACACTGCAAAGAGTCAATGCCTGAATCGGCTTAGGGGAGTGCCTCCCAATTTTGTAGCTTTCACCCTAAATCCCTCTCCCAGAGTGGTAGAGGGACTTCGAGTCCGGCTCCCCTAAATGGCACAGATCATCCTCGTAGATTAAGTACATCACTAGTGGTATGAGACAAGCACTGATTCTTCCTGTTGCATTTCTTTCGACATTGGGCATCGCAGAGCGGGCGATCGCCCACGGGGTTGAGATCGAGTACCAATCAGCTCAGGCGATCGAAGTTACGGCAACCTATGACTCGGGCGAGCCGATGGCGGAGGCGCAGGTGGCCGTGTTTTCTCCTGACAATCCATCTGACCCCTGGATGACTGGAACCACCAACGAGCAAGGAGTATTTACATTTGCTCCCGATGCGTCTGTTTTGGGGGATTGGGAGGTGCAGGTTCGTCAGGCTGGACATGGCGATATTGTCACCATTCCAGTCGAAGAAAGCTTTGCTGAAGGGGGAGCAGGTGGTTCGACTGGGGATGCAGTTGCCTCGGCAGGTGGAACAGGCAGCTTTACCCCGCTTCAGAAAATTGTCGTTATGGGTGCCGTCGTTTGGGGATTTATCGGGACGGCACTCTTTTTCATGTCAAGGAAAAAATAGGAATGCACATTCCAGACGGTATTCTTCCAGCGCAAATTTGTATTGGAGGGTATGCGATCGCCGCTCCAGTCACCTGGTATTCGCTCAAGCAAATCAGACGCCAATCTGATCCCACCGAGGGGGTTCCCAAAGCGGCGCTGATGACGGCGGCGTTCTTTGTAGCATCGTCCATTCATATTCCAATTCCACCATCTAGCGTTCACCTGGTGCTCAATGGCGTACTCGGTGCCATCTTAGGCTACTATGCGTTTCCAGCCATTTTGGTAGGGTTGTTCTTTCAAGCCGTCATCGTGGGACATGGGGGGTTAACCACGCTCGGCGTCGATGCGGTGATGATGGGAGTGCCTGCGCTGATTGCCCACCATATTTTTCAACTCCGCTATCCGTTGGGCGATCGCATCAGTCCAAAATTTGCTGATGGGGGGTGCGCCTTCCTGGCGGGGGCGATCGGGTTGGGGCTTTCAGCCATGATTTTTTTTGCGGTCGTGATCACCACAATTCCATCCGGCTTTAATGCGACGACCGAACAGTCTGCCATTTATGGATTATCGCTTGCCCACATTCCCCTAGCCCTGCTAGAGGGCATCTTCACCACCTTACTGGTGCTGTTTCTTCAGCGCGTCAAGCCAGAATTGCTCAACAATCACAGAAAACGAAGCGTTCAATCACAACGGCCTGTTGAAGAAGAGATCGAGCGAGTTTAGAGGAAAAATGGGGTGATACAGTAAAAAAATGGCAAACATGGACAAAAAATGGCAAATATGAGGGATAGGTTGTGAGATTTGAGCTAGACGAATTTGCTCATTTAGATTCTCCGCTACACCGATGGGATCCGAGATTTAAGCTGATTGGCTTTGTCATTTTGATGTTTGCCTTTGCCTTTGTCGAAGATTTACGAATTCTTCCTGGGATGCTCAGCATCACCGCTGGTCTTTATTGGGTGTCGAAACTGCCGCTGCGCTATTGGCTAGCACGTTTCCGCTATCCGGGCTTTTTCCTGCTGGGCATTATTGTCATGCTGCCGCTTTTCTCAGGAGAGACGGTCATGTTTAAGTGGGGGATTTTTTCGGTCTATAAAGAGGGATGCCTTGACGTTGTGCTCATCGCCAGCCGATTTGTGTCAATTTTGACGACCGTGCTGATTTTGCTTGGCACAACTCCATTTTTAAAGATGGTCAAGGCAATGCGATCGCTCGGATTGCCGCCCCTGCTAGCCGATCTCATGCTCCTCACCTATCGCTACCTGTTTGATGTGGCTAAAACCTTGACGACGATGCAGCAAGCGATGCGATTGAGGGGGTTTGGCAGTTTACCCCAAACAGCCACGTGGAAAGAGCGGTGGTGGCGGTTTCCCAGTCTTCGAGACTTGAGCCAATTGGCATCTCTCGCGGGGACGCTGTTTGTCCGCAGTTACGAGCAATCTGAGCATGTCTATAAGGCCATGAAGCTACGCGGATATGGGAGTCAGTTTGCTCAATATCGCGAATTGAGTTGGCATCCGTCCCCAGTGCAGCGCCGATGGGATGCGATCGCCCTCGCTGTGATGCTGTGCCTAGCGGGAGGCGTTATCATCGCAGAATTGCTGTAGCTCATCAGGAGAACTCTCATCAATTACGTTATGGATCAACCCCGATACGACTCGTCTTTATTGCCTGTCTTAAAAGACTCGCCTAATGATTCACCTAGCTCACCTGAGGTATCTCAGCAGGCGATCGCCCTTCAGAATGTGCAGTTTTCCTATCCCAATCGCCCCAATATTCTGCGAGGCATTAATTTATCAATTGATACAGGAGAACGACTTGGGGTAATGGGGCCGAATGGTGCCGGTAAGACGACGCTGTTTATGGCGATATGCGGCATTCTGACCCCTACTGAGGGAGATATTCTCCTATTCGACCAGCCGATTGTGCCAGGTGAGTTTCGCCCGGAAATCGGCTTAGTGTTTCAAAACCCAGACGATCAGCTCTTTTCGGCATCCGTGCGAGAAGATGTGGCATTTGGTCCAGAAAATTTGGGATTGCCGCCTGACGAGGTCGATGCCCGCGTGTCTGAGGTGTTAGATCTCACGGGCATGACCGATCGCGCAGATCGCGTCCCGCATCACCTGTCGGGCGGAGAAAAGCGGATGGTGGCGATCGCCGGAGTATTGGCAATGTGCCCCAAGCTGGTCATTTATGACGAACCCTCTGCCAGCCTTGACTTGCGAGCCCGTCGTCGCCTCATTCAGTTTTTGCAAAGGTCTCAAGAAACGATTCTCGTGTCGTCCCATGATTTAGAATTCATTCTCGAAGTGTGCGATCGCGTCATTTTGATCGACGAAGGAAAAATCGTGGCAGACGGCAATCCCCGCACGATTATGGGAGATGCAGACCTGATGCTTGCCCATGGGCTAGAAAAACCGCATTCTCTAATTCCCCACGTCGAGCCCCATCATGACGGTCAGAGTTAGGGCGATCGGGAAGGGGTGGATAGTTCTGATGACGTCGTGAGCGAGACGCTCACACTATGGGTATGAAACGTCCGTCGTCTTGTCCTAGTAAAATTCATAGTGTAGATGCGTGGCGATGAAAAACGGATGATGACATCTCAACGGACATTTCCATGGGTAAAGGGCGGATTCGCAGTGGTGTTGAGCGGTTTGCTGTGGCTGGCTGGAGTGGTGTATGCCAACGGGGCGATCGCCGCAGTTGCTCCGAGTCAGCAATCCCCAACGGAGGTCAGGGTTCACTTGGGCACAACGGCTGACGAGCTGAGATTTGTTCCGGATGAGCTAGAGTTTGAAGCCGGCAAGCGCTATACACTGGTGCTCGACAACCCTAGTCCCGAAAAGCATTATTTCACCGCAAAAGACTTTGCCGACGTTATCTGGTCGCAAAAAGTTGAGGCAGCAGGAGTTGAGGTGAAAGGAGCCATTCATGAGCTAGAGCTAAAACCTGGTGCCGAAGCTGAATGGGTGTTTGTACCGCTAAAACCCGGAGTTTATGAGCTGCACTGCTCCATTCCCGGACATGCGGAAGCGGGAATGACCGGAACATTAACCATCTCAAGCTAGGCTGTTGCCCCGTTAGTTAGTCCTGGTAATCAGGGTTGTTGAGGGGGGGAAGCCGTGTTTCGACTGCGCTCAACAATTAGGCAGGCTGGATTAGTAAAGTTGAACGCCACTCCAATCCGGTCAGTTCTAAAGTTGCCAGGTCAATGGATTTTATTGCTGACTGTATCCAGAATGTCGAGGGTGCGTTAGCGTAAAAGGATGCTCCAAAAATGATCGAGTCAAAGAACTGGATACATTGAGAACCAACCCAACGGTGAGCATCTTGTTTATCTCAATGGTCTAGCCAATGGTCTGGATTAGTCTTGATTCATGTCTGTATTGTTGCTGAATAGCTATGAATTTTCTCACCGATCTGCTCCCCAAACCGATTCAAGTGCCCCACATCCGCAAACAGCGCCGAGGTGTGGAAACGAAGTCTGCGCACGAAATCGAAATTATGCGTCAGGCTGCCAAGATTGTGGCGACGGTGCTCAAAGAAATTTCTGAACGGGTCGAGCCCGGCATGACGACGGCAGACTTAGACGCTTATGCGGAAACACGCATCCGCGAAATGGGAGCAACGCCGAGCTTCAAAGGTTACTACGGGTTTCCTGCATCAATCTGCTCGTGTTTGAATGACGAGGTAGTGCACGGCATTCCGAGCGCGAAAAAGGTAATTCGCCGGGGTGACATTCTCAAGGTGGATACGGGGGCATACTTCAACGGCTTCCACGGAGATTCATGCATCACGATCCCCGTCGACACGGTTAATCCAGCGGCGGCTGAGCTGATTCGGGTGGCAGAAGAAACGCTCTACAAAGGCATTGAACAGGTCAAAGCAGGAAATCGCCTCTTAGATATTGCTGGCGCTATTCAAGACCACGCGGAAGCGAATGGCTTCAAAATCGTAGAAGATTTTACGGGGCACGGGGTAGGGCGTAATTTACATGAAGAGCCCTCGGTATTTAACGTCCGCACTCATCAGTTACCCAATGTGAAGCTGCGAGCCGGGATGACCCTCGCGATTGAGCCGATCTTAAATGCAGGCTCTAAGCATACTCGCACTCTGCGCGATCGCTGGACTGTTGTCACGGTCGATCGGTCTCTGTCTGCCCAATTTGAGCACACTGTCTTGGTGACCGAAACCGGCTACGAGATTTTGACCGATCGCTCAACGGTGTAGACCTGCTCCAAATCCTGCCAGGGCGATCGCCATTGGATAAATCCGGTGTTCTTGCACTTGAATCCGCTGGTGCAGCCTATCCGGAGTATCATCGGGCAAAATGGGCACAACGGCTTGCATGACGATGGGGCCGCTATCCATTTTGAGAATGGCGTGGTGAACCGTACAGCCAGTGACTTTCACGCCTGCGTCGAGGGCTTGTTTAACGGCATGAATTCCCGGAAAGCTCGGCAGTAGGCTGGGGTGGATGTTCAAAATCCGATTTGGGAATGCGTCGATCAAGACATCGGTGACAAGACGCATCCAGCCCGCCATAATGATCCAATCAACGCCATGCTGACGAAAGGTGCTGACGATCGCGCGATCGAGGGCTTTTCGGTCGGGAATATCGCGGTGATTAATCAACACGGTAGGAATCCCCCATCGCTCGGCTCTCTGAACTGCCTTAGCTCCGGGATTGTTGTAAACCATGACCTGGATCTGGGCATTCAAGTGCCGGTCGGTAATTGCCTGGGCGATCGCCTCAAAGTTGCTGCCGCTGCCCGATGCCATGATACCGAGCCGCAGTGGGCTCCCAGACTGAGGAATATCGTGCAGAGATGCGATCGGGGGTGAAATCAGGCTTAGATCAGTCGGAGAAGTCATTATCAGATATCCGAAAATGGCTACGGCAAGATTCAAGATCGATTTGACGGGCGATCGCGCCAATCATTTAGTGCCAAGACCCTTCATCTTATCCGAATCTCATAGCAAAATAATTGAGAATCTTTCTGGATGCGTCCATGTCCTCCAATCGCCACGATCTAGAAGCCTGGTTATTTCTGACTCCTGCGCTAATCGTGCTCGGCATCTTTGTGCTGTATCCAATTGCCTATTTGGGCTATCTCAGTTTCACCACGGGCAGCTTCACCCGCGAGGGCGTTCACTGGGTCGGGATGCGCAACTACTGGCGGCTATTGCTCAACCCCGATTTCTGGCAGGTGTTGGGCAATACCCTCTATTTCACCGTTGCCACTGTTATTCCCAGTCTGGTGATTCCGTTAGGATTAGCCGCTCTGCTCAATCGGAGTCTTGCCCTGCGAGGAGTATTGAGAACGGCTTACTTCATCCCGTCTATTACATCACTCGTGGCAGTCGGGCTAGGATTTCGCTGGCTATTTCAAACCAATGGCCCTGTGAATGATCTATTAGGTGTGGTTGGCCTTGACCCGATCCCGTGGTTGGGCAGCACCACATGGGCGATGCCGGTGATCATTGTGCTCAGCGTTTGGAAGCAAATCGGGTTCAACATGGTGGTGTTTTTGGCGGGGCTGCAAACCATTCCTCAAACTCGCTATGAAGCGGCTGAACTCGATGGCGCCAATAGTTGGCAACAATTTTGGCACATAACTCTGCCTGGTCTTCGCCCGACGCTGGTGTTTGCTACAGTGACGACCGCAATTTTTACGATTCGCAGCTTTGAACAACCCTACGTGATGACGGGGGGTGGGCCGCTCAACTCAACCAACCTGCTGGTGTTTTACATTTATAATCAGGCGTTTGCTCAGTTTGATTTTGGCTATGCTGCCGCCGCGACAACTGTATTATTGGTGATTGCGTTTATGTTCGTCTATCTCCAGCTTCGCACCTTTAGCGAATAACAATTAACGAATAATAATCATGATGGTAAGGACTCGTTTGGGCAATGACTAATGACTTGACGATTAAGCTAGACCAATTTCTGAAGCTAACGGGGGCTGTACAAACGGGGGGAGAAGCCAAACTCGTCATCCAGTTTGGCGAAGTCACGGTCAATGGGGAGATCGAAACCCGTCGCGGGCGAAAACTCACACCGGGCGATCGCGTCACCTATGCAGGGGAAACGTATCAAGTTGCAGCCGATTAATGGCATAGATTTAGCGTCAGCTTATGACTCATCTCGGTCGCTACCGCCCACCAGCACTTCTTCGAGCATGGGCGATAGACTCTCCTTAAGACGACCCGCTCGAATAAACTCTGCATAAGTATCTGACTCGATCGCCAGCATTTCTTCTCGAAGCTGATTGGTGACTAGTTCTCGAAACTGAGGATATTTGGCTTGGAGGTCGTTAATCTCATCTCGCACGCTGCTCAACTGCCCTTGGACAAGCGCTGACTGATAGTCGTAATAGTCAGGTTCGATTTCTCGTCGATTGGCGACGGCTTTGAGATGGTCAAGTACGCGATTCAGCGCCACCCGTCGGGCGATCGCCTCTAGATACTTCTGGCGCAGAGGTTCATCACCCAGCAAACCGAGCGTTTCGAGGAGGGGCTTGGTGGTCATGCCTTGCACAAGGAGGGTAAACAGCATCACGCCAAACACGACGGCAATGATGGTTTCTCGTTCGGCCAAGGTTTCAGGAACACTCAGCGCTAGTGCGACGGATACTGACCCTCGCAAGCCCCCCCACCACAACACGGTGCGCTCCTTCCATGAGACGTGTGCCTCGACCAGCCAATTGCTGATGCTGCCCAATCCATAAATGCCGATGGCGCGAGTTAGAATCACCGTGGCGATCGCAATGCCGATGAGCACAATATTTTCTCCGAGGCTCTCAAATCGAATTTGATCCCCGATGAGCAAAAACACAATCGAGTTCACGAAGAACGCGATAAATTCCCAAAACTCTGACACAATCAACCGAGTCCGGGGATTCATGCCAATGCGAGAGCCGAAATTACCGAGAATGAGCCCCACCGTTACTACTGAGATAACTCCTGATCCCCCCAGATCTTCGGCGATGATATAGGTTCCGTAGGCAGCGATCAGAGTAAGGGACTGTTCAACGGTGGGCAGATTGAACCGTTGCGTCAAAAATGAGATGCCAAAGCCAATCAGGGCACCAATTCCAGTGCCGATGCCGACAAATGCCAGAAATCGGGCGATCGCCACAGGCACCGTTAAATCATCACTGCCCAGGCTAACCTCCAGCAAAAGCGTAAAGGCTACCACTGCCACTCCATCATTAAACAAGCTTTCGCCTTCCATCAGAATAGTGAGGTGCTTATTGACCCCCAGTTCTCGGAACAGAGCAATGACCGATACTGGGTCAGTCGCAGACAGGCTTGCCCCGATGAGGAGGGCAGTTCCGAGGGACAATCCGGCGAGGGCTTGGAGCCCAAAGGCAATCCCCGTCACGGAAATAATCACTCCCACAATTGCATATAAGCCGATAGGCGCAAAGTTTTGCCTGAGCTTCGACCATTCCAAATTCCATCCAGCTTCAAATAGAAGGGGAGGGAGAAAAATCAGCAGAATGAGTTCGGGAGACAGGGTCACAATTCGCACATTGAGGATTGCTAGCCCCAACCCGACAATCACCAGCAGCAGGGTGTAAGGAATTTGACGAAACCAACTCAGGGTTCGTGAAAGGGTTGCTACGCTTAGAGACACGCAGATGACTAACAGAAACTGCGCGAGCTTGGCTTCAATCGCTTCACCGGCTAGGTCGGTGGCAAGAACTATAGTGTGTAGCATTGCTGCTGTCATATTCCCACTGCAATTAAAAATTGAGTTTCGCGTGATAGTAAAATCTGGAGACAAATCGACGATTCGCCTCTCTCAGGGTATTACATCTGTTTGCAAATCTGGATTGTAAGTCTACAGTTTCACCTTTCTTTCTTCTGGATAGCAAGCGTGTTACGCTCCCAAAACACGCCATCGGAGACTCCTTGAATTTCAGATTCAGACTCCGCAATCTCTAATCTCCGTTCAGCTAGTAAGCTATAGTCTTCATCCAGTTCGATCCCTAGATACTTGCGTCCGAGCTTCTTAGAAACTACCGAGGTTGTGCCGCTCCCAAGAAACGGATCTAGAACAAAATCACCCAAATTCGTACTGGCTAATATCAATTTTGCAATCAGCTTTTCACTCTTTTGAGTCGGATGATCGGTATTCTCTGGCATAGACCAAAATGGAATCGTAATATCAGTCCAAATGTTTGAAGGATGGGTATCGCGAAAATTCCCTGTTCTCGTAATTTCCCAGTCTTTAGGAGTGCCATCTCCGTTTCTATACGGTGCAATCACTCGTCTCCGAGTCTTCACGTCGTTGACATTAAATGTGTAGTTGTCTGACATTGTGCAAAACCAAATATCCTCACTAGAGTTCTTCCAGTTAGATTTAGCGCCTCGACCTTTTTCACGCTCCCAGGTGATCCGATTTTGCACAATAAAATGTGACGAAGCGACTGTGAATATTGAAGTTGAAGAGAGCCAGTCACCACAGATATAAATAGAAGCGGTTTGTTTTAATAAAGGTTTTAGGATGCAAATAACGTCATCTAGCCACGTTGTATATTCATCAACGGTGCGTTTTGAAAATTTACGTCCGTTGAAACTTTTAGTTAGGTTATAAGGCGGATCAAGAACCAGCAAATCTACAAAATTTGGGGGCAACAGTTTAGCGACGTTGAAACAATTACCCTGAATCGTGCCCGTGGGTGGAACGGATAGAGATTTTGACGATAAATTTTTAAGAATACGAGGCATTAATCTGGCTCTATCCCTGTGATCCAGCGTGAGAGTCCGATTCATCGGAGCACGTTGCTTGTCTTGGCTAGGTTGAATCGAGCTAGACATTGATATCGTTCTCCATACATGAAGCCCCACATCCATCACTTATAGCAAAAGGCAGA
>JBNPEG010000014.1:11512-26930 GCA_051117555.1 Elainellaceae cyanobacterium
TGATCCAGCGTGAGAGTCCGATTCATCGGAGCACGTTGCTTGTCTTGGCTAGGTTGAATCGAGCTAGACATTGATATCGTTCTCCATACATGAAGCCCCACATCCATCACTTATAGCAAAAGGCAGAGGGCAGAAGGCAGAAGTAGGGTGCTGTATAGCCTTTCAGGCATGGCTACGCTAAAGCGCCAGCGTAACGCACCGGGTTCAAGAGTCTCAGCCTTGCTTTGGACTCGAAACTTGAAGCTCTGAACTCGAAACTTGAGGCTCTGAACTCGAAACTTGAGGCTCTGAACTCGAAACTTGAGGCTCTGAACTCGAAACACGACGCTTTGAACTCGAAACACGACGCTTTGAACTCGAAACACGACGCTTTGAACTCGAAACACGACGCTTTGAACTCGAAACACGACGCTTTGAACTCGAAACACGACGCTTTGAACTCGAAACATGAGGCTCTGAACTCGAAACTTGAAGCTCTGAACTCGAAACTTGAAGCTCTGAACTCGAAACTTGAAGCTCTGGACTCGAAACTTGAAGCTCTGAACTCGAAACATGAGGCTCTGAACTCGAAACACGACGCTTTGAACTGAGAGCGTTTAAGGCTTGTTAAAAAATAACCTCATGGTGGTGCGAGAAGTCGCAACGCGTCTATCCTCGTCAGACCCTGTTTGTGATGGCGCGATGGTTTCAACCTATCTAGGCAAACCGATCTAAGCAAAGCTGGCGAAAATGGTCGCCACGCTGTTCAAAATTGGCATATTGGTCAAAGCTTGCACAGGCAGGGGATAACAGCACAGCAGTCCCATGATGCTGTTTGGCAAGATTTGCCGCCCTGGGAACAGCATTTTCCAGCGTTTCGACAATCTCATAGGATGAATAGCCGACCGATTGAAGACGCTTTGCAAAGGCGGGAGCCGCATCTCCGATGAGCAAGACGGCAGCCGCTTTAGCCCGGATGGTGTTGAGCCACTGGGTATCGTCTCCGTCTTTAGCCTCACCGCCCGCAATGAGAATCACAGGAGCCGTTACCGACCGTAGACCGACGTCCGCCGCGTCGTAATTGGTGGCTTTGCTGTCGTTGATTAGATCGATGCCCTGCCATCGACAGATCTGTTCGAGTCGATGAGGCACTCCGGGAAAGGTGGAAATTGCCTGGGCGATCGCCCCTTTTTCGATATTGGCTAAACGGGCTGCTGCAACTGCCATTAACAAATTTTGGTGATTGTGGATACCAACCATTCGCAGCGCATTGACGGAAACGATCGGCTCATGGGCGACCATCACCCAGTCTGATTCAATCCACACGCCACGCTCTGGATTGCCCACGAGGTGCTCTTTCCCAGCGATGCTTGTCCACCACGCCGTTGCCCACTCGGTTCCGACCCGACGCAGATAGGGATCATCTCCGTTGAGAATTTGATGCTGAGACTGGTTGAGCAGATGAGCTTTGATGGCAAAGTAGCGTTCTAGAGACTTGTGGCGGCTGAGATGGTCGGGGGTAAAGGTCGTCCAGATGCCAATCTGGGGCGCGATGCTAGCAGAGGCTTCGATTTGATAGCTGCTGATTTCTGCGACCACCCAGTCTAACGGGGGGGATTCAGCAGTGGGTTCTGGGTAGAGGGTCGTGAGGGCAAGATCGCAGGCGGCATAGCCGATGTTGCCGCAGGCGGGGGCATTGAGCCCAGCAGCCTTAAAAATGGCGGCAATTAAAGATGTGACCGTCGTTTTGCCATTGGTTCCGGTGATCCCAATCCAGGGGTAAGACTGGAGCGATCGCCATGCCAGTTCCATTTCTCCGAAGGTTTCAATTCCGAGCGATCGGGCTTGATCTAGTACCGGCAAATCCCACGGAACTCCGGGACTGACGACAATGCGCTGCATGTGAGTCGGATTGGGATCTAGGGTATGCCCCAGCAACACCTCAATCCCCTCGGCCTGGAGGTCTCGTTTGATTGGCAGAAGCGACTCAGAGGCGTTGCGATCGCTCACCGTCACTTGCCAACCTTGACGCTTCAGTAAGCGAGCCGCCGCAATGCCTGACTTGCCAATGCCAATGACGTAACTCTTCACACCCGTTACCGCTTCCTCCAGAAACCCTTCTCCCCTCCTTCCCCGTCGAACGATTCGCCTCGACTTTACCTTATGTAGCTACTGCTTGACGATCGCCCCAAAGTCAGCCAGCACACGGGCATGATTTCGCAAAAGCCCCAGTAAATTGAGCCGATTGCGGCGAATCGCTAGATTTTTATCCATGACCAAGACGCTGTTAGGACCATCAAAAAATTGACTGACAATAGGCGTGATTTCTGTCAGTGCCTCCACGAGTTTTTGGTAGTCTCGGTTTGCTTGCGCCGCTTGGGTCTTGGGCACTAAGTTTACCAAAGACTGATAAAAGACCTCTTCAGAGGGTTGCTGAAACAGGGATGGCTCGACCCCATCTCTGGGATCAAGCTGAGCTGTGTCTAAATCACCCTGAGCCGCCAGACGTGCCGCCCGATTGACGGTTTCATAGATCGAATCTAATGCCCCGTTGCCTCGAATCGTTTGTAAAAACTGAGCGCGATCGCGCACATCGAGCAAATTTGACAAGGCGCGATCGCAATATTCAGGATCACCCTCACCCAGCACTGCATTCACCAGGTCATAATCGATGCCTCGATCGTCTTGAAGTAGCGTGCGCAATCGTTGCAAAAAGAAATCTTGTAGCTGAGCGTATAAAGTCGATGCATCACCGTCTTTAACCGAATGCTCAGCAGTAAACTGGTTGACCGCATCTTTAAGAAGTTGGTTGAGATTGAGCCCTAATTCGCCATCCCAGATGATATTGACAACGGCAGTGGCAGCACGTCGCAGGGCGAATGGGTCAGATGACCCGCTCGGAATCATTCCTAGGCTAAAAATGCTAACCAGCGTATCGAGGCGATCGCCCAGGCCGACCACTTGCCCAGGACGAGTGTCGGGCAATTCGTCGTCTGCCCCACGGGGTAAGTAATGTTCAAAAATAGCGTCTGCGACGGCGTTGGGTTCTCCGCTAGCCAGCGCATATTTTTGCCCCATTACTCCCTGCAATTCTGGGAACTCGCCTACCATCTGCGTGACCAAATCAGCTTTGCACAGCAGGGCAGCGCGTTGAATGTGCGATCGCTCGATTGGACTGACCTGAAGCTGCTCGGCAATCAGGTGGGCGATCGCCCCAATCCGATCGACTTTCGATCGCATCGAGCCTAAATCGTGCTGAAACGTCACCGTTTCAAGCCGGGGCAAATGGTCTACTAGCGACATCTTGCGATCGGCATCAAAGAAAAACTTACCGTCTGACAACCGCGCCCGAATCACCCGTTCGTTACCCGCTGCAATAATATCTGACTTCGCCGGATCACCATTCGACACGGCGACAAAATAGGGCAGCAAGTCTCCTGACTGGTCGGCTTTAAGCACGGGAAAACAGCGCTGATGGCTTTCCATCTCGGTGATCACGACTTCTGCCGGAATTTCTAAAAAATTTGGGTCAAACTTGCCGACAATCGCGGTTGGAGACTCAACTAAGTTCACGACTTCCCGCAACAACTCGTCTGAAATCGAGGCAGTCCCGCCCATAAGCTCAGCCACTGCTTCAACTTGGCTGCGAATCGTTTTTTCTCGTTCCTGCGGATCAACTTCGATCGCCGCATCCCGTAAGCAGGTCACATAATCAGACGCACGGGGAATCGAAATCGATTCGGGCGACAATACCCGATGCCCTTCGGATAGGCGATCGCTCGTATAGGTTTCTGCGCCATTCGTTAGGGTGATCGGCAACACATCGTCATCGAATAACGACACTAGCCACCGAATCGGACGGGGAAAACGCAAATCGCCATCGCCCCAGCGCATAAACCGCTTCCCCTCCAAGCCTAGAATCCAATCTGGGATTAAATCTTGAAGCAGTTCAGCAGCAGGGCGTCCTAAGATTTTTTGCTGTACAAAGACAAACTCGCCCTTATCCGTCGCCCGAATTTCTAAGTCAGACACACTAACGCCCCGCGACCGCGCAAACCCTTCAGCCGCCTTAGTCGGCTTGCCCTGTTTGAAGGCTGCCTGAGCCGGAGGACCTTTGACCTCTTCCTCTCGATTGGGCTGCTGCACGGGCAATCCGTGAATGAGAACAGCTAAGCGCCGGGGAGTCCCGTAGAAATTGATGGTGTCTGAGGTCAAACTGTGCTCATCAAGGCTGACAGGAATGCGCGATCGCCACTGCGCGATCGCGTCATCGATAAAGCTTGCAGGCAACTCTTCTGTGCCGACTTCTAATAAAAATGTCGCCATAACTTCAGCTCAGTGTTTCATCCGTCCTGACATCATCTCCTATTCAGCATAGAGAAATTTGGGAAATCCAGATGAATCCGACTCCAGAAATTTGATTAAATGTGCGATCGCGCTCGTCTACTCTCTACTCAGTATGAGCACTCATTGCTAATCTAGCTCTATGACCCTAATGCTTCATCTCATTAACCTGAGATACTTTTTGAGAACCCCTTATGGATCACACGGATCAAGAGCTACAAAACTTTGTGAAAGACCATATTGCCGCAATTCAAGAACGGTACAACTTTGCGCTCATCCAAAATGGAAAATCAAAAACCCAAGCCGATGTTGCTTTTCTAGAAGGCGCTAGCTTTGCCTACTATGATGTGCTCCGACGACTGCGATCGCAGCTTGAAGCTCGAGGCTATGATCCGGCTGACTTTGAACCCATCGTACCTGAACTCGGGCAACCCATTTGGAGTCGAAGCGAGTCCTAGTACAGAACAGTGGCGGTTGCTATATCAGTGTCCGATTTTCAGTGTCCGATTTTTTCAGTGTCCGATTTTGAATTTTCTAATCGCCCTACTGGTTTGACACGCCTAAAATAATGCGAATTCTTAAAAGGCTGAAACTCTTGAAATCGGTGAGTTACGCTGCGCTAACGACACCCTACCTGATGCACTATTTTAGCTGTGCTACACCACTACCCTTTCTAAATCACCCTAAATCACCATGCTGAATTTCTTAAATGACCTCCTCGGACGGCACCCAGAAACCATCAATGCGGATGTAGAGATCTACACCTGGCAAGTTTGCCCCTACTGCATTCGCGCGAAACTGCTGCTGTGGTGGAAAGGTGTAGACTTTACCGAATATAAAATCGACGGTGATGAAGCCGCACGAACAAAGATGGCAGAACGGGCAAACGGTCGGCGGAGTGTTCCTCAAATTTTTATCGACGGGCACCACATCGGCGGGTGCGATGACCTCTACGCCCTCGACAGCAGCGGAAACCTAGATCCGCTATTGGCAGGGGAAGGAGCCAAAGGATAACTGACTCGGGTAGGGCAAACGGTCAACTATTAAGACTCGACGGCTGTGAATCCCTCACCATTCGACCCGTTAAGGACTCGCTTGTAAATAAGCGCCCGCCAGATCTGTACAGGCAAATGGCCGTTTGCCCCGCCTCACCTGTCGGGACTTTTTTTAACCCCAATCTCTTGCTTTTTCTCGATTGTCTTGCTCCCTCCTCCTCCTCTAAACCATCCAGACTACTTGACTCACTACCGTTGGATGAGTCGGGCGATCGCCCTTGCAGAGATGGCAGGGCACGCCGGAGAGGTGCCTGTGGGGGCGGTCATCATTGGGCCTGCGGGCACTGTGATTGCGGAGGGAGAAAATCGACGAGAACGGGAGCACGATCCGACGGCTCATGCTGAGGTTGTGGCGATGAGAGCCGCAGGACAGCGGCTCAATACCTGGCACCTTGATCAATGCACCCTCTACGTCACGTTAGAACCATGTCCTATGTGTGCCGGGGCGATCGTGTTGGGGCGCCTCAAGTGCGTGGTGTACGGAGCAGACGATCCGAAAAGTGGAGCGATTCGAACCGTTCTTAATATTCCAGACAGTGCCTGCTCTAATCATCGACTTCAAGTCGTTGGTGGCATTTTAGAATCGACCTGCCGCCAGCAACTTCAAACTTGGTTTAATCGGCGTCGATCAGCCGCAAATCAGCAGGATGCAGATTGACACCACCCTACGAGCTTTTGTTGTAGAAAACTCTCGCGCACAGGGATTCTAACCACGTTCGATGTCCGACTGCAAGAGCGTAAGGCTAATGATTTTCATACGTCAGACCTGGTTGATAGATTCAATCAATAATTTTGATGAGTGAGCGCACGATTAGGATCTATTAAGGCGAAACAGGTCATGGCTCTATCATCTAGCCCTCAAACTACCGAAAGAACCACCGTCAAAACTGTCCCCTGACAGATGAGCTGAGCATCACGAGGCGTTAATTTATATCTAGCTAAGCAATCATTCTTAATCGCATTTGCGATGTATGTGCTAATGGCTGTTTTGTTCTTGTGATATAGCAATCCCAAATGGGTTGTGAGTGGTGGGGCAGGCGCCGCCCGCTCCACCACTCACATACAATTCACAAGCGGTTTAGGATCGCTATAGTTTATTGCAATTTATTTCGAGAGCGATTGTTGCTTTCAGTAATTTTGTAACTCTCATGGTTTTTTTCGATTCCTTGGAAACATCATCAACATCTGCGTCTCATCAGCCTAGTCCAATTGATTCTCGCTTCTCGCCGTGGTTAACTCCGATTGTTTACCCGCTGGGTTGCCGGATTGTCATGCCGCTTTACTTTGGTCAGATTGAGGTCGAAGGGCAGCACCATCTTCCGTTAGAGGGGCCGGTCATTCTAGCTCCGACGCATCGCTCTCGATGGGATGCGCTTCTGGTTCCCTATGCCGCAGGTCGAGGCGTGACGGGGCGAGATTTGCGCTTTATGGTGACAGCCGATGAGATGAAAGGCATTCAAGGGTGGTTTATTCGTCGCTTGGGCGGGTTTCCGGTTAATCCACGTAATCCTGCGATCGCCAGCCTGCGCTTTGGAGTAGAGATCTTGCATCACGAAGAGATATTGGTGATCTTTCCAGAGGGAGGTATTTTCCGAGATCAGACGGTTCATTCCCTCAAACCCGGACTCGCCCGCCTCGCCGTTCAAGCTGAGATGAGTCAGCCTGGATTAGGTGTTAAAGTCGTTCCAATCCACATTGCCTACAGTGACGTTTATCCTCACTGGGGAAGTCGTGTCAGTATTCAGATTGGCGCGTCCATTGACGTTTCAGATTATTGTAAAGGCGCTGCGAAGCAAAGCGCTCAGCATCTCACTAGCGATCTTGAAGCAGCCTTGAAGCATCTGAATCACGATGAATCGATGATGTCTACGCTAGAATCAACCCAAGAATCAGCCCAGAATGCGGCGGCATCCTAAGCGTTTCATGTTTGAATTTTCATAAAAAGTTTCGGTTTAGAGTAGCGTTGAGTCATTTAGATTGGGTCATCCTGATATGAGAAGTGTCAAGATTGAGCATGAAGATAGCAGACATTAAGCGGTCCTAACACGTGTATGTCAGACTCAACCGAATCCATTGCTCAGCACTATCATGAGCGAACCAAGTACAGCCCGGAGACGATTGCTCAAAAGGCTAGTCAGCTTGATTGGAGCAAGCAGCCGACTCCATTCAAGGACTATAAGTTAGGGACATCGATTGACCTCAAACCGTATTTGCAACAGAGCGACGAAGGCCCCGTCGATGCCGCGTATTACGAGTGGCGACGGCTGTCTCGGTTATTGCTGTGCAGCTACGGTCTGACCGTTAAAGTGTTGACCCTGTCGGGAGAGCCGATTTTTCTAAGATCGGCTCCGTCAGCAGGGGGGCTCTATCCGGCTGAGCTTTACCTCATCTCGCGAGGAACACCGCTGCTGCCCGCGGGGCTCTATAACTATCAAGCCAAAACTCATTCTCTCCTTCGTTTCTGGGATGACGAGGTTTGGTCTGCGCTACAAGATGCTTGTTTTTGGCATCCTATTCTCAGTGGCACACAGCTATCCCTCGTCGTGACGGCTGTTTTCTTTCGGTCAGCATGGCGGTATCAAGCCCGCGCCTATCGACGAATCTTCCTAGACACGGGGCATTTGCTTGGCAATATCGAGCTAGCCAGCTCGATTAATGACTACCGTCCGCATCTGATTGGTGGCTTTGCCGATGATGCCATTAATCAATTGCTCTACCTTGACCCAGACCAGGAAGGGGCGATCGCCATCATTCCTCTCGCTGATTTGCTCGATATCAAGCAAAATCTCCCCTTAGCGCCGACTGCTTTACCATCAGGCACTGACACTGACTATCCAGAGATCTCTGATGATAATTTATTGTCCCACTTTCATAAGGCGACTCAGATATCGCTCACTGAGACGCCAAGCTGGACAAAAAAATCACCAGGACAGCGCGATCAATTGTCTGTTAGTCAGGGATTACAGACTGCCGAACAAGCAGAGGATAAATACAATTTTCCGTTTTGCCTAAAAATTTCGATGATCACCCCGCCGATTGATTGGGGAGACAGCCTACTCGCATTAGAGAGCACAATACTTAAGCGACGCTCGACTCGCTCATACAGCGGTGCAAATCTTAGCCTCGATGAGCTGAGAGCCGTGTTAAGTTTCACCTATCAGCCTCAAAATTATCTAAATCAAGGTCTGGACCGCATTCCTGATTATTTTGACCTAACGCTCATCGAAACGTTTATTGCCGTCTCAGGCGTCGATGGTCTTGATGAAGGATGCTATTATTATGCTCCAAACGCTCAGGAGCTTCGCCAAATTCGGTTTAAAAATTTCCGTCGGGAACTCCATTTCCTCTGCCTTAAGCAAGATTTAGGCCGCGATGCGGGTGCCTTGATTTTTCACACCGCAGATTTGAAAAAAGCCGTCGAGCGATATGGCGATCGCGCCTATCGCTATCTGCATATGGATGCCGGACATTTAGGGCAACGGCTGAATCTTGCCGCAATTCGCTTAGGGCTAGGTGTCAGTGGTATTGCTGGGTTTTTCGACGACCAGGTTAATGAGGTGTTAGGAATCCCAGCCGACGAGGCAGTTCTCTACATCACCACGCTCGGTCGTCCCCGTCGCTAGCGTTAGCCCCGTTCACTCGATTCAGTTCACTCGATTCAATTTTAAAGACCTATTGGCCTAAGATACCGTGGCTCTCGACGGTCTATCGGTTCATCGGAGTCGATGGGGCGATCGCCCGTTCATTATTCCTCAAAAATTTGGATTGATTGAACATACCAATCGGGTCGAAAACCTCTAAAATGATTCAGATTTAAGAATCGTGACTTTTCTCTGAGCCTATGCCGCGCCGTGACGACCTTCATAAAATTCTGTTGATTGGCTCTGGTCCAATCATCATCGGGCAAGCCTGTGAGTTTGACTATTCTGGGACGCAAGCCTGTAAGGCTCTGCGGGAAGAAGGATACGAGGTGGTCCTGATTAATTCCAACCCCGCGACCATCATGACCGACCCAGACACTGCCGATCGCACCTATATCGAGCCACTCACGCCCGACATAGTGGAAAAAGTCATTGCCAAAGAGCGCCCTGACGCGCTGTTACCCACCATGGGCGGGCAAACAGCTCTCAATGTAGCCGTGACGCTGGCTAAAACTGGCGTACTCGACCGCTATGGGGTTGACCTGATCGGGGCAAAATTACCTGCGATTGAAATGGCAGAAGATCGCAAGCTGTTTAAAGAGGCAATGGCTCGAATTGGCGTGGATGTGTGCCCGTCGGGTCTTGCTCAAACCATGCCAGAAGCACGGGCGATCGCCACTGACATTGGTACGTATCCCCTCATTATCCGTCCTGCATTTACGATGGGCGGGGCTGGCGGTGGCATCGCATACAACCAAGAAGAATTTGAGGAAATGTCACAGGCGGGTCTTGATGCCAGCCCAGTCTCCCAGATTCTGATTGAACAGTCTCTCTTGGGCTGGAAAGAATATGAGCTTGAGGTCATGCGAGACTTGGCCGATAACGTCGTGATTATCTGCTCCATTGAAAATGTTGATCCGATGGGCATCCACACGGGAGACTCGATTACGGTGGCTCCGGCTCAAACTCTGACCGATAAAGAATATCAACGGCTCCGTGACGCATCGATCAAAATTATTCGAGAAATCGGTGTCGAAACGGGCGGATCGAATATCCAATTTGCGGTTAATCCGGTGACGGGTCAGCTAATTGTCATCGAGATGAACCCGCGAGTGTCCCGGAGTTCTGCCTTGGCATCTAAAGCGACGGGCTTCCCCATTGCTAAATTCGCAGCAAAATTAGCCGTAGGGTACACGCTCGACGAGATCCCCAACGATATTACGAAAAAAACGCCTGCCAGTTTCGAGCCAACCATTGACTATGTGGTCACGAAGGTGCCTCGCTTCGCGTTCGAGAAATTTCCGGGCGCAACGCCCAATCTGACGACGCAAATGAAGTCTGTTGGCGAGGCGATGGCGATCGGGCGCACGTTTCAGGAGTCGTTTCAAAAGGCATTGCGATCGCTCGAAACAGGACGATATGGATGGGGCTGTGATGGGCCTGAAAAGCTGCCTAGCCTATCGCAGATACGATCAGGGCTGCGAACGCCCAACCCCGATCGTATCTTCACAGTTCGCCATGCGTTGCAGATGGGGATGTCTGTTGAAGAAATTTATGAGCTTACCACCATTGACCCGTGGTTTCTCGACAAAATGAAAGATTTATTAGAAACCGAGAAATTCCTCAAGCGGTCTAAGCTACACGACATTACCCGCGAACAGCTCCATGCAATCAAGCAGCAGGGATTTAGCGATCGCCAAATTGCCTATGCCACCAAAACTACCGAGACGGACGCACGCACCTACCGAAAACAGCTTGGAGTATTGCCCGTTTACAAAACGGTTGATACCTGCGCTGCTGAGTTTGAAGCGCTCACGCCCTACTATTATTCCACCTACGAATCAGAATCGTTTGTCATCACCGACGGGGAGGATCAACCTCCACAGGTGGAGTCAGAAGTGCTGATATCTGACAAACCCAAAGTGATGATTTTGGGCGGCGGCCCGAATCGTATTGGTCAAGGAATTGAGTTTGACTACTGCTGTTGTCATGCGTCCTATGCGCTACGACAGGATGGTTTTGAAACCATTATGGTCAACTCTAATCCTGAAACCGTTTCAACAGACTATGACACGAGCGATCGCCTCTATTTTGAGCCGCTCACTCAAGAGGATGTGCTCAATATCTTGGAGGTCGAACACCCCCAAGGAATCATCATCCAATTTGGAGGGCAAACTCCCCTAAAATTGGCCGTTCCGCTACAGCGATACTTAGAAAATATCGCCACGCCAGAACACTCAGATCGCTCGGCGCAAGACATCCCCGTGTCCCAGATTTGGGGGACGTCTCCGGATTCTATTGACACAGCCGAAGATCGAGAGCGATTTGAAAAAATCTTGCGCAACTTAGGCATTCAGCAGCCTCCCAACGGCATTGCCCGCAGCTACGAGGAAGCGCTTCAAATCGCTCGTCAAATTAGCTATCCAGTGGTAGTGCGTCCGAGTTACGTCTTAGGCGGGCGGGCGATGGAAATCGTCTATTCTGACCAAGAATTAGAGCGCTACATGACCTATGCGGTGCAGGTCGAGCCTGAGCACCCCATTTTGATTGATAGGTTTTTAGAAGATGCCATTGAGGTGGATGTCGATGCGATCGCCGATCATACCGGCACGGTTGTCATCGGTGGCATTATGGAACACATCGAGCAAGCTGGAATTCATTCGGGCGATTCTGCCTGCTCGATTCCAACCATTTCTCTGACACAAGCAGCACTAGAGACAATTCGCACCTGGACTGTGAAGCTAGCGCAAGCTCTTAAAGTCATAGGGTTGATGAATATTCAATATGCGGTTCAGGGCGAGCAGGTTTATATTTTAGAAGCCAACCCGCGAGCCTCTAGAACCGTGCCTTTTGTCTCAAAGGCCACTGGCGTTCCGCTGGCAAAAATGGCCGTGCGCGTGATGTCTGGTGCAACGCTAGAATCTCTCGGCTTTACGAAGGAAGTTATTCCGCAACACATCTCCGTTAAGGAAGCCGTCTTGCCGTTCGAGAAATTTCCTGGGACGGATACGATTTTGGGACCTGAGATGCGCTCTACCGGGGAAGTTATGGGCATCGACACAGATTTTGGAAAAGCCTTTGCAAAAGCTGAATTGGGAGCAGGTCAGCAATTGCCATCCAATGGTACCGTGTTCGTCTCCATGAATGACCGCGAAAAAAATGCCGTGGTGCCTGTCGTGAAGGATTTAATTAACCTCGGATTTCAGATCGTTGCCACCTCCGGTACTCAGCAAGCATTGAAGGAGCAAGGGCTAGATGTCGGTTTGGTGCTCAAAGTCCATGAAGGCCGCCCCCATGTAGTTGACTCCATGAAAAATCGCCAGATTCAGCTCGTAATCAATACTCCCTTGGGGCAACGAGCGCAAGTTGACGATCGCTCTATTCGGCGGACGGCGTTAGCTTACAAGATTCCGACGATTACGACAATCGCAGGTGCTAAGGCAACAGCAGCGGCAATTCAGGCGCTTCAGTCTGGCCCCCTGGATGTCAAGGCGTTGCAAGATTATGTCGCTGAATAGCCCTTATCCGGGTTTTTCCAATAGATCTAGAGAATTAGTATAATTCTCGCCTGACTCACAGTATTGGACTCTCATGACGCTGAATTCGGCTTTAATCCGCCAAACTCCCCATAGCGGCTATCACTGGGATGGTAGCTCTCGCCGTTTCTTTGAAGGGTGGTACTATCGCGTGACGCTACCCAGTTGCGGAGAAACCTTTGCATTTATGTATTCCATTGAAGATCCAATTGGTGGAAAGCCCTATAGCGGGGGTGGCGCGCAAATTTTGGGGCCGAATGATGAATACTTGTGTCGAACATTTCCCGATGTGACCCAATTTTGGGCATGGCAGGATAGCTTAGGGCTGGGACACGGGCGATTAAACGAGAATATATCTCAAGACCCCAACCGGCGGCGAGATAAATCAGAGATGCCCAGATCCGTAGGCAGAAAGTTCCCACAATATTTGCAGCCCGACGAATTTGAGAAATATATCGCTGAAGGCTATCAGGGAACGGCAACCTGGCACCAAGGGAAGCTCCGCGATCCGGGAACTGGATGTATGGCTCACTGGCAGTATGCCATCGAACCCGTATATGGATGGGGCGATCGCGCTGGAATTCAACAATCAACCGCAGGCTGGCTCTCCCAGTTTCAAATTTTTGAACCCGGCTGGCAAATCCTTATGGCGCATGGTCTAGCGACAGGCTGGATTGACTGGAACGGTCAGCGCTATGAATTTGACCGAGCGCCTGCCTACAGTGAGAAAAACTGGGGAGGCGCATTTCCGCAAAAGTGGTTTTGGGTGAATTGCAATGCGTTTGAGAATGAGCCGAATCTAGCGCTGACAGCGGGTGGCGGACGACGGGGCGTTCTGTGGTGGATGGAATCTGTGGCGATGATTGGCATTCATCATCAAGGCGTGTTTTATGAATTTGTGCCGTGGAATTCAACGGTGACGTGGGAGATTCATCCGTGGGGCTATTGGCGGATGACAGCCCACACCAATCAGTTTGAAGTAGAACTCACCGCTACTACTACGTTGCCAGGAACTCTACTTCGTGCCCCGACCGAGCAAGGATTGATAATTGCTTGTCGAGACACAATGCGGGGTGATGTTCATTTGCAGCTCCGTAAACGACAGGGGCCAACGATGAAGGTCATCCTCGATGCAACTAGTCATTTGGGTGGATTGGAAGTCGGAGGGAGCCCCTGGGATGATGTGTGGTCTTCAGCATAGGGCTGTCTCAATGTGTGGGTTTGCCCACGCTGCTACCATGTCAAGAAATTCTGGATGACCGTTAACACAGTTCATGCGAATATACGTGACATCAGGGCGATCGCCCCGAAGCCGCTCAATGATAGTGTTCACATCTAAGATGGTTTCGTGATTTTCAGTCGCAAATCCAATTGGCATAAACACAATCGCCTTCGCACCCAGTTCTATCAAATTTTCTGCTGCTTGATCAGCATTGGGTTGCGTCCACTTCACAAACGGCGTGTCGTGATTGAGCCAGCCAATTGAAATGAGTGGATACTGATTCACGAGCTGCTCTCGCACGCGATCATAGAGCGCTTGGCTTTCGCGGATACCCGTTACAAACCCGCCTGCTTCTTCCGGACAGCCATGATTCATCAATACGATCCCGATCTGAGACGGACGATACTGGTCATCCAAATCCTGATGAATCTTGTCGTCTACTAACCGACTCAGTAACTCGATGTAGTCGGGGCGATCGTAGAAGGATGGGATATAGCGAATCCCCTTTGGCCAATGGTCTTGACGATCCGATTCATGATTGGTGAGCTGCGCAATGCCATGGTTGACTTGCTCGACTGCGATCCCGCTGGTGAAGATCGAATTTACCACCAACAACGGATAAATTAACAGGTGGTCAAAGCCTTGCGCTTTGATGTCTGCTATGACTTGCTCCGGCAAGAAAGGCTCACAAAAGTTGAACGCCTTAAATACGCTGACGCGATCGCCCCATCGCTCCTGTAAGCGCTTTTCAACCCCTGCCCGCTGCTGCTCAAAAATTTGATTATGAGGCGAAATAAACCCATCATGCTCCTCTTCCCACTCTTGGCGATCGGAGTTAGCCAGATACCACGAAAGAAGGGGAGTGATTTGCTTAGGAATCGGAGCAAACTTGGTCGTTAACAAGTCAAGCGCCTGCCGATTGTAGCTAGCAAAGTTTTCGTACTGCTCAACTTCGCCGTAGCCTGTCAGCAAGACCGCTACTCGACTCGACGGTTGGCTTTGATTAATAGCTGGCTGGTGTTGCTTTTCAGGTATTGCAATCATGCGTAATTTCCTATGACCGTCTTAGCGTCTGTGCTGTAATAGACAGATCGCTTATTACTGTTTAAATCGAACGTTTAGATCGAAATATTCTTTTAGAGCAAGCCCTAACAAGCACCTTCCTTGAGGTCTGTTGTGCTCACAACTACTATGAACACGCTAAATTATTTGAAGTTTTGTTAAATCCGTCGATTGTCTGATATTTTTAATAATCTCGACAAAAATCATGCGATCGCACCTGAGTGAATCGCTTAGGCACATCACGATGTCATATGGCTAATACCAATTCTCGATTTTGGATTTGCGATTTTGGATTGACGGTCATCAGCCTTGCAAGGGTTCTAGCCTGTTCATGTGTAGCCTTACTTTGAAGAATTGGTATAAGCCTGATAGTGACGCCTGATCTCCGTCTAATGGTTATAGCTGTTATCATTTCTATGAATCTGGGGCTGTAGCTCAGCAGGATAGAGCAACCGCCTCCTAAGCGGTAGGTCGCGCGTTCGAATCGCGCCAGCCCTGTCGATAAATCCCAGGTTTGAAGGGGGGTTTGGACATTTGGGTTATAGCAGAATGTCGCTAGATATGTCAGAATATCCCCTA
>JBNPEG010000210.1:0-26914 GCA_051117555.1 Elainellaceae cyanobacterium
GAAAGCCCAAGATGCAAGTTGTTGGGGCCGTTATGCACAAGCTGATTCGCATCATCTATGGAATCCTGAAATCTGGCCAGCCTTTTGACCCTGATAAATTACTCCCAGCTACTTGACACCTTTTTCCAAAAACAGTACCTACAAGATAGCGATCGCACTACAGGAAGAACCGACGGAGGGGCAGGAGCCGTTACGAGACTGGGCTGTTACCGTCATCGACGAGTATTCCGGTGTACCTATGGAGCAGGCAGTAAGAGAAAATCTTATTCAACGAGAAGCGCTACCAGCTCGCTTGGGGATTGTTTCAACACCTAGTAACCTTCCTGTCGCTGTCAGAAGTGCTCCGATGGGATCAGTACTCGGAGCATTGCCGCCGGGTGCGCAATTTGAGTGGGATGAAACGAGCGCGGTTAATGTCGGTGGCTATACGTGGGTGAGACTGACGACTGGGGAATTTGCAGGAGGGTGGGTCGTAAAAGAATTTTTAAATGATTTAGGACAGGCAAACCCTGCTCAAAATTAGAAGCAATGGCGATCGCACAAGTTGCATCTCCGAATTAAGAAAACTGATGGTAGCGGTTTCGATTTCACAATGGTTGGTCTCGATTTGCCAATCTGTCTACAATTTTTGCGTATCAGCAGCCTCCAATCGCATCTCCGAATTAAGAAAACTGATGTGAGGTGGTTTTGATTTCATATCCGTTGGTCTTGATTTGCCAAACGAATTGAAATGTTTGCCTAGCGATATAAAAGTTTCTAATCTAGTTGGTCTCGGTTTTATATTCGACCGACTTCATTTGATATCCGGTGGTGGAAATTTGATATTGGATGGTGATCAATCCATGCGCAATATAAGACTTTCTTAACCGAATATGAAATGATGACCATCGGATAGTGAATAATGACTATCCGATATAGACCATTCACTATCCGGTATAAAACGTTTAATATCCGACACAAAACGTTCAATATCAGACATTGAATGATGACCATCGGATTGTGAATAATCCCTATCTGATGGTAAATGGTGACTATTGGGTGGTGAACAATCCCCATCGAATCGTGAATGATGACTATCGGGTGGTGAATGATTGCCCTTAGATAGTGAACAATGACTATTCGATGTGGGGCGATCGCCTCTTCTGTCCCAGATCCCCGGCCTCTCAGGCGAGGGGATGACACATCATCAGATACCTCCATCAGAAGCCGGGGATCTAAGGCAATCAATCAACTGGTGCTTCAGCTAAAGATGGCATCCGCTGTGAGCGCTAGATTGGGGATAATCTCTGACTGAATCTGATCTGAACAGGTATACACCGTGTCTTCATACTGTCCTTCCACCCACTGACACACCGTAACCTTTCGCTCTCCCGGATCAACAATCCAATACTCGGAAATGGCTCGTGCGGCATACTCAGTGTGCTTGTAGCGGTAATCACGGTTTCGGTTAGCATTTCCAGGAGACACAATCTCAATGACCAGCGCTGGGGGCGGCATATTACGGGTAATCGTGGCGCGCCCTTTGCCTGCTAGGGCTGCTTTTGATTCTTCTGTATGGACTAGCAGATCGGGGAGTCTGCAACCCGCTCTTCGCGCCGTAACCTCTATTTCTGTATCTTTGTGAGCCAGAAGAAAAACCGGCACGTATTGCGCGAGTATAAACAATAGCGTTCTAGCAATGTCGTTATTCTCATCAGATTCCGGTGGCATCTCAATCAGTGCGCCATCCACAAGCTCATACCGGGTATCGGTCCCGTCGTCGTAGGCAAGATACTCCTCAAAACTTAGAGGTTGGATTTGAGGGGAGGCTGCTTGACTCATAGTGGCGATCGCCTGTTCTGGTGTTACCGCTATTTTAACGGGTCAGACGGGATTCCCAAGGCATTACTCAGAGGTTTCTGCTGCACTGCCTCGATGAAATCGATGTGAGAAATTCGAGCGCCCGGCAGAATTTCCAAATCGGTGCCGAAAAAACAACTGTAGCGCCGCTTGGCGATCGCACTTTCGACGGTCGGTGTGCATGGGCGTTGTTAAATTGCGTCTGCTACTTGTGAGTAGAAATTGCTTAGCTAAAGCCTATGGATGTTGGGTTTCGTGCCTCAACCCAACCTGCACAGGTCTCATATTTAATTAGTCCCACCTACTTATCGCTTCAGCAAATCTTCACACAGAAGACGAAATCATCGTGTGTGATGGTCAAAGACCAGTCCTAAAGGACTATCGCCCAATTTGTTAACGCGATATGCCTCAACATGCCAAAACAACGGCAAACATCTTAAAACAACCGCCAACTTGTTAATGCGATGCCTTGACATGCCAAAACAGCGGCAAACATCTCAAAACAACTGCCAACGTGTTAATGCGATCGCTCCTTACCTTAGCAGTTTCCGCTGTGCTATGCTGCCACTCCTCTATCGCGTCTTGCTCAACACCAGAAGTAGACAGTGGGTGCGATCGCCATACGTTAAGATTGTGTATCTAGTCGACGCTCAGGATTTTGAACTCCAATCAGTCGATTCCACAAACCGTATCCCACCTCAGATTTAGGGACTAAATAATCATCTTGACCAGCTTCCATCGACGCCATGGCAGTAAACTCTTGCCGTGCCGGATCGTTGAGATTGATATAGGTTGCGCCTTGCTCTAAGCGAGTACCCGGTTTGAGGACGGGAATATTTTGAAGCTCATCACTGGAAAACCCGTCCATTTGATTTCTCAGCTCTTTGATGTCGTTGACCGTGCGTTCAAATCGACCTGGCTTTTCTCCTTCTACGCCAATATTAAATCCTGCTTTCGGGTCAGGATTTAAGTCGCGCTGCCACTGATCGGGCTGCTGATCGGTGGGTTGTCCAGGTTTTTGAGGAGTTGACATAGAACGTCTTCCCTCCTTGCTATCGTCAATGATGCAGGGGTACATCTACTTTATTTCCCCTACTTATGTCTACGTTAAATGAATTGAGGGGGGCGATCGCCTATCAAAAGGCTTAATTCGTGTTTCTCGCGTGACGTACCCTAGTGTCTGCAAATCATCTGCAAATCATCAGAGGATTTGATAAATCTCTCGCCAAGAAGTAACAGCCAATACATTCTGAAATCTATAAAGATTGCACACTTTCCCTATTGAAGTTGATTGATTCTATGTTCTCCCTGACCAATAAGGTTGCCGTAGTAACGGGAGGCGCTTCCGGGATTGGAAAAGCGATCGTGAAGCGGTTCCTCGATGCGGGAGCGACAGTCTATTCCATCGATCTGGTGAAATCCACCGTTGTGGGCGCTACAGCGCTATCCGGAGATGTTTCCAACGAATCAGATATCGTGCATCTGCTCAAAGAAGCAGCGGCGGCGACAGGTCACATTGATATTTTGGTTAACAATGCTGGCGTGCAGCCGCTCGGCATTCCATTTGCAGAACTCACAGAGAAGGCACTGCGCCGCACGTTCGAGGTAAATGTCCACGGCGTCACGTTTGGGGTCAAGCATGCGCCTACATTCATGCCCGACACTGGAGGGCGGATTATCAATACCTCCTCATTCGTCGGAATGGTCGGCGTCCCATTTGGTTCCGCTTATGCAGTCTCAAAAGCAGCCGTTATCCACATCACGAAATGTGCGGCCATTGAGCTTGCTGTGAAAAGTATTACGGTGAATGCGATCGCCCCCGGCACCGTCCTAACCCCAGCCGTGACCAACATTCCAGATAATCCTGAAGTCCAGTTTGTTTCCCGCCGCACCCCGCTGGGGAGGCTTGCTGAGTCAGACGAAATCGCTTCCGCGTTCCACTTTCTTGCATCAGACGAGGCGGCTTACATAACGGGCGCGATTCTTCCGGTCGATGGTGGCATTACGGCAGGTTGGGAGAGCTACGATTTGCCAGCCCCTGATCCGTGGTTCGCTACTCCCTAAGCAATACCGCTCAAAGCCTGATACCCAATGCAGAAAGAAATACCGATGGTTAACATGATCAAACCCAAGCCAGCCAGCATCGAAGCAATCAATGCCGCAATCCTTGAGTCTGCGTCAACTGATTTAGCGCATGCATATACCTTGCCTGCGGCAGCCTACACGTCGGAGGAATACTTCGAGTATGAGATGGAAACAATTTTCAAACGGGAATGGATTTGCGTTGCCCATGGGTCACAGATTCCAAAACCGGGCGACTATCTCAGCCTCGATGTCATTGGCGAGCCCGTGATTGTCGTTCGTGGCAAAGACCACTCAATCAAAGTACTGTCGCGCGTCTGTCCGCATCGCGCAATGGACATTATGCCAAAGGGGTTTGGCTATGATGAACGAGGGAAAGTACGACTCTTCATGTGCCCCTACCATAGCTGGACATTTGATTTATGCGGGCAGCTCAAGGGCGCGCCCGAAATGCAGAAAACCGCTGACTTTAAACTGAAAGACTTTGGTCTGGTCGAATTTAACAGCGAGATTTGGGAGGGCTTTGTGTTCATGTCCTTCAATCACGATGCTAAGCCAGTGGCCGATCAGCTTGCCGATCTCCATCCCAAGATCGCGCCCTGGAATATGGCCGAAATGGATATCGTGGTCGAGATGGAGTGGGAACTCGATGTGAATTGGAAAAACATGATCGAGAACTGGATGGAGCCATACCATCACATGGGAATCCACGTAAAGTCGCTCCAGCCGATGATGCCTGCAACGGGGTGCTGGACTGAAGACTATCATCCCCACTACACGCGAGCCCATTTGCCCTATCGGCAAAGCCTGATTGATTCGATGAAAGAAGCTGAAGCCAAGGGAGAACACGTCGGCACTTTTCCACCGATTCCAAACTTGCCAGAGGAATATAAATATGAATGGACGGTGCATGTGGGCTATCCCGACTATCTAATGCTCACGGGGCCAAACTGTGCGCTTTGGTATCGCATGCTGCCAATCAGTGCAGAAAAGATTCATCTGGTCACAACTATCCTGGTCAATCAAGACGCGCAGGCGGATCCTGATTTCGAGGAACACCGTGCGACGGAAGCACAAGCCTTAAAAGACTTTCACAGTGAAGACATCGAAGCGTGTACTGCGGTTCAGCGGGGCTTTAACTCCGTGGCGTTTCAGCATGGGCGAATGAGCTATCTAGAAAAACCGGTTTATCAAATCCAGTGCTACCTGGCCGACCAAATCCGAGCGACAGGGAATGTTCCATCAGCTCAGGAGGTCTTGGCATGAGCGGACGAACAGTCGTTTACATTATGCCATTGCCGCCGGGTTTGCATCCTGGGATGGATACCGTTGCCCACGGTATTGCGCATGGCCTTGACGGTGCTGATACCGAGCTTCGCATTCTTCCAGCAGACTTGCGCGATCCCAACTATGCCATCGAACAGAACCAGGCCGTTGTAGCGGCGACCGAGGCAAAGGTTGACGGTATTTGCCTCTTTACGCTCGATGAGCGCGAACCAGCTCCAGCCGTTTGGCGGGCGATCGGGAAAAACATTCCGGTCGTGGCGCTCCATAAACCCGTCTTTCCAGTGACTGCAACCGTCGCCGTTCCTAACTTCTATCACGGACTATTCCTCACCCAGTTTCTGGCACGTCACGTAGACGATAATGCCCGCATTGCAATTATCGGGGGGCCTCCCATCTTAGATGATGAAGAACTGGTAGAAGGGCTGATTGAAGGATCGAAGCGCTGCAAGTTTCAACTATTGAATGATCCGCATGATCCAATCTGCCGAAATGTGTCTGACGTAGCGGGTGCGGGGGCTGAGGCGGCCTGCCACGTTCTCGATACCTATGAAAATCTCGATGCGCTGATTGTTTTCAATGACGAGACACTGCTCGATGTTCTTCCCATTCTCAAAGAACGGGAACTGCTAGGGACTCTTCCAGTTGTGTCTCGCAACGGCAGTCCGGCAGCGGTTGAGGCTGTTCGACGAGGCGATTCGCTGGCAACATACGACTATGGGCTGACTGAACTGGGTATTGCAGCCGGTGAACTATTCAAAGATATCTTTCTCAATGATGCTGACCCGCAGGATGTTGTCGTTTGTCCAACCTATGGCCGCGTCATTGATGAGGAGGCTGCTGAAACCTATATTCCTTGGAGTAAGAGGGCTCCAGCGATTGAACTGCTATCTGGGCTCGATTAATAGAGTCATCATCCCTCAGTCACCGCAATACACAATCAAATCAATTTCAACATCTCCCTGGCCTGCCAACGCGATCGCTCCTATCGTGGTGCGGCTAGGGCGACGTCCTTCGCTGAAGTAGGATGAAAAGATTTCGTTTACAGCTTCATAGTCCCTGAAGTCTGTCAAGAACAGGCGTGCCATAACAACGTGATCAAATCCGGTTTGAGCGTGGTCGAGGACGAGTTTCAGATTTTCCATAACGCGCTTCGTTTGCTCGGCGGCTGAGCCCCGCTGAATCTCACCTGTCACCGGATCTTCTGCAAGCTGCCCCGTCACGAAAATGAAGTCACCCGCTCGAACCGCATGAGAATAGGGCGCAGGAGGAGGCAACAGATTATCGGGGAGTGTAATAAATTCAAGCATTGATACGTTAATTCGTATTATGAATAGTCATTAGAAATCAGCCGTCATGCCTTCTCGCTCAATGGCAGCAAGCTCGGCAGTTGTAAATTCGTGCGTCGCAACCTCTCGCTCTAAATGGTGACGTAGATGGGTGCGAATGTCGCGCAGTCGATAATCGTCTGGATCTCGGGGGCGATCGCCCGGCATCTCAATGACGTCCAAAATTCGACCGGGGCTACCTGAGAACAAGACCACCTGATCGGCTAGCATGATGGCTTCATCGAGGTCATGGGTCACCATGATCACCGTCGCCCGCACATGATGCCACATCGCTAATAAGTAGCGCTGCATGACGCTGCGAGTCTGGTAGTCGAGCGCTGAAAACGGCTCATCCAGCAGTAGAACCTGAGGATTAAGCACCAGTGCACGGGCGATCGCCACCCGCTGTTTCATGCCTCCGCTCAACTGCCGGGGAAGCTTGTTGGCATGCTCAATCAAGCCTACGTCTGCCAATAACTTACTAGCTTGCACCCGCCGCTTTCCGGACGATACTCCTTGGGCATGGAGCCCGAACGCAACGTTATCGCGAATTGTCATCCATTCAAATAAATTGTGATGCTGAAACACAATCGCCGTTTCGGGACCTGGTTTGGTGACGTGCTTTCCTGCCAAGGTGACATGGCCCGTTGTGGGCTGAATCAAACCGGCGGCAATCTCAAGTACCGTTGATTTACCGCACCCCGATGGACCAATCATGGCGGTAAATGTCCCTGATGGAATCGTCAGGTCAATATCAAGCACCGCAGGCGCTCCGCCATATCGCTTTGAGATGCCTTGAAAACATACGTCAGCCACGGCGACCTCCGAGCGCATCCTGCTGCGCTTCCCACCAAAGCAGCCGCTTTTGCACGAGCAAAAGTAGGCGATCGATCGCAAAGCCCAAGATACCGATAGTAATCACGCCCGTCATCACGAGTTTCATATTAAATTGCTGCTGTCCTATCACAATCAACGCGCCCAACCCAGAGTTGATACCTGCCATTTCTCCTGCCAAGACTGCCATCCAAGCGGCAAAGAAATTGACGCGCACAATGGTTAGCAATCCGGGGGCTGCTGCGGGCAAGACCACCCACACCCATAAGAAACTTCTCTCTGCACCCAAACTACGCGCCGTTTTGATCAACTCTTTTGGAACATGGGCGATCGCCGCTGCCGTTGCCAATGTCATGACGGCAAAGACTCCCATAAATACTACAAAGATGGCCGCTTGATCTCCCGTGCCCACCAGTGCAATCGACACAGGAACCCAGGCAACAGGAGCGATCGGCGCGATGGTTTGTACCATCGGCATGACAAACTGCCGCAAAATAGGCACCACGGCCAGCAAGGTTCCCAAAGGCAATGCCGCCATCAACCCCAAACTTAAGCCAATAGACACTCGCAGTAAGGTTTTAACAACCGCTTCTCCATAACTGACCTGTTGAGGACCAATTCCAGCAGCGCCAGGCCCTTGCAGCACATACGGGATCACAACGCTGGGGGGAGGTAAAATATCGGCATTCAAAAATCCGATGGCGGAACCAATCTCCCATAGTGCAGCCAAAATGATCCAACTGACTAAGAAGGATAGAACAGGGACAAAGGTCCGGACGAGCTGGGGAGACGAAAGCGATCGCGCAGGAGAGACACGCAACGAAGAAGACGACGCTATTTTGGACTTGATCATACGCATCATTACATCAGTCCTGAGCTGGGTCATCAAACATGATGGAGTAGGCAGTTAGGAAATCTACTCAGCACGCTACTAAGGGGCCGTAAAGAAACAACTTCACGGTTTGATTGAGCCGTAGGTGCTGTATAGCCTTTCAGGCATGGCTACGCTAACGCGTCAGCGCAACGCACTACCATGAGGTTATTTTTTAACAAGCCCTAAGCTGTCTGGAAGGATTTCTCTTGAATTGAACCGTCAAATACGTCATCAATCAGATCAGTTTGCTCAGGGGTTAGATACCCCAAATCAACGAGATAGCCCACGCCATTTTTCAGGCTTTGAACCGCTTCATCATCCATTACAGGCTGAGGAACCTGACGATTGAGCGCCACCGAAAGGATATCGGCCTCAGACCCATACACGGGCACCAAATCGGCGATCGCAGACTCATAATCCGCTTCGAGCATGGCAGCAGATTGGCGCAGAACGGCTAGATAGTCTGCCAGCAAATTCGGCTCCTTGCCCATAAAGCTATCCGTTGACGTAATCACACAATCGGATGCTTCAGGTCCCCAAGCCCCGTTAGAATCGCCCAGATAGGTGCCACCCGACTGCGCCACCACGCTTTGGGCATAGGGTTGAGCCAGTGAACAAACATCCGCAGTGCCTTGAATCAGCGCTTCTCCCATGCCGACCATACTCGGGAAGAAAGTCATTTCGTAGTTGCTGTAGTCAACCCCGAGTTTCTTAAGGTGACCAAAGACCACTAGCTCTAGCGTATCCAGTTGCAATGTACCGATTCTCAACCCCTGTCCTGCCGCGCTAGCCAACTCTTCTAGCGACGAAACCGAACCATCACGAGCAACCAACTCAATACCTGCTTTACCAGAACCGGAGATAATCTTGAGCTGTTCGGTGCCGTCTGCATAGGCTGCAACAGTATTCGTCCAGGGATTGTGAATGACATCTTGAGCACCTGCAACTAGAGCCTGCAAGTTTTCGCCAGGACCATTGAACTGAGTCAACTCAACGTTCAACCCGGCCTCCCGAAATAGCCCCCGCTTATTGGCCAGCAGCAAATGGGATACGCAGCCTGCCGGAAGATGCCCCACTCGCAGTGTCACCTTACTGTCTGAATTCGATGATGCATTACTGTCAGTAGCTCCAGCATCTGCTGACTCCTGCCGATTACTACAGCCTACGCTGGCCCAAAATGCCAGAGACGCGAGGCAGCAGCCTCGAATAAACCCTCGTCGATTCACCGTAATTGGATGGCTGGCAGAGTTAAAAACGCTATCAAATCTAGCCATTCTAGACGCTCCTTTAATTTGACTTGTAGTGCCGAGTTATAACGCTAGGGAATACGTGACCGATCGATTTAGGGAATTTCTCAAAGAGCACTTTGATAACGGAACAGTCCAAATTCAACGTATCTTTAATGCTTGAAATTAATCGGAATTTCCTACGGATAACTTAATCGGATAATTTAATCCGCCGCTTAATCAGCTAGGGTATTTTGATGCTTTCACAGTGTTAGTAGATATTACGATCAAAATACAGGAGAGCAATACATGAACCTTCAATTTCGAGAATAATATTCAATTCAAATATGGAAAGTTGTCACGTAAGCTACAAAAATATAACGACTGGTCTACTTATACTAAAAAAACTAAATCCCGTAATAATTCATTGTTTAATATAGCAATCCTAAATCGCTTGTGAATTGTGTGTGAGTGGTGGGACGGGTGCCGCCCGCCTCACCACTCACCACCCATCTGGGATTGCTATATCGAATAGACTTACATCTCGAATAGACCCATTTTTTGCATGAAACGCTCTAAATCGCATACCAAAGCTCGCATGTTAGAAACCACCATTTCATTGATTGAATTACAGGGCTATCACGCGACGGGGCTGAATCAAATTGTTCAAGAAAGTTCGACTCCGAAAGGGTCGCTCTATTTTCATTTTCCAGAGGGGAAAGAACAGCTCGCTGCCGAAGCCATTCTTCTGGCAGGCAAGCAGGTAAAGAGAAAGGTAGAACAGGCTCTGCAATCTAGCGACAATTTGGGGACGGCCATGAAGTCGTTTGTATTGGCGATCGCCCGCGAACTGGAAACATCTGACTTTCGCAAAGGGTGTCCTATTGCCACCGTTGCAATGGAAGCTTCTGCAACCCATGACAAGCTCCGCCAAGCGTGCGAAGCGGTCTATTCATCCTGGTTTGAGCTTGTCTATCAGCGTTTTATTACCTCCGGGTTTGACCCTGCTGAGACCGAATCTTGGACTCTATTTATCTGGTCGGCTGTGGAAGGGAGTTTACTTCTCAGCCGCAACCGTCGCAGCACTAAACCGCTAGAGACAGTGGCAAATCAGCTTGAGATACTGCTTTCTCAGCTCGTCTGTTTGAATTCTGAAGATACCAATATCGATGCCAATGCAGCAGACCTTTGAATATTCAGCATCTCTTGCTATCACACTTATCCTGCTTATCACACAATGATTGATCATGGCTCATCATACTCTCAGCGCAACGTGTGACACTGTTCACTATGGCGGCTTTTCCTCTAGCCTTCCTCCTGTTTTAGGGATTAATTCTGGCGATACGATTGATGTCGAAACCTTTTCAGGATTTAAGCTCTATCACAATGCACCTAAAGAGTTTGTGCCGCCTGAATTTCTCGATATCTGCTTAAACCTTCCACCTGAGCGAGAAGTCGGAGAAGGGCCACATTTGATGACCGGACCTATCTGGGTCAACGGTGCCGAACCGGGAGATGTATTAGAAATTCGGTTGCACTCGATCACACCTCGATTGCCTGTTGGCTTCAATGCAATTCGTCCAGGGTGGGGCGCATTGACCGAGCGGTTTGGTGAAGGGCATCTTAGATTTGTGCATCTAGATTTGGAACAGGGAGTCGCTGAATTTCCAGAAGGAAGCGGCATTAAAATCCCGATTCGACCTATTTTCGGCATTCTGGGAGTCGCAACCCCGGATACCCGCAGCTCTATCCCTCCAGGAGTCTATGGGGGAAACATTGATAATCCAGAATTAACGGCAGGCTCAACGCTATTCTTGCCCATCTTCATGCCCGGTGCTTTATTTTCGATTGGGGATGGTCATGCGGCTCAAGGGGATGGTGAGGTCTGCGGCACCGCAATTGAAACCTCAATGAATGGCACGATCGAATTGCGGCTCCGCAAAGACATGAGTCTCAAAACCCCCTTCGCAGAAACTCCAACCGACATCATCACTACAGGCTATGCGCCAACCTTGGATGAAGCCTTGCAGATTGCGCTACACAGCATGGTGGATTTTATTGTGGCGATCGCCCCCATTACAGAGAAGGAAGCCTACTGTCTGTGCAGCATGAGCGCCAATTTCCGAGTGACTCAGGTTGTAAATAGCCCCCAAAAAGGGGTTCATGGGCTACTGCCCAAATCCCTGTTTGATCAGGATATTAGCTTGTCTCAGCGAGAACGAATCGGTGTTTGATTTTAATGTTTTGAAAATTAAGACCCTGAGGTTTAGTCATGACATCTGTTTTAACTGACGTCAAAAAAGCGTATGTAATTCAAACCGATGATGAGGCCATTCAAATTGCGAAGGAAGTGGCGGCAGAATTTTCTACGACTGCGTCTCAGCGTGACATGGAGCGGATTATGCCCTATGAGGAAGTTGAAACACTCTCACAGGCTGGGCTGACTGCCATTACAGTGCCTAAAGAGTATGGAGGCGCAGGGGTTTCCAATGTGACGATTGCGGAAGTCACCAAGATTCTATCCTCCGGAGATTCGAGCCTGGGGCAAATTCCGCAAAATCACCTGTATCTCGTCGAAGCACTGAAGCTAGACGGCACGGATGAGCAAAAGCAGTTTTTCTTTAGTGAAGTATTGCAAGGAAAGCGATTTGGCAATGCGTTCTCTGAACGCGGCAATAAAAATGTCAATGATATTCGTACCCGCCTAGAGCGGTCAGAGTCAGGCTATGTCATTAATGGACGCAAGTACTACTCGACGGGTGCGCTGTTTGCTCACTGGATACCCGTGTTATGCATGCATGAGGTAGATGGCAAAGACAAGTCATTTGTGGCGTTTGTTGACCGAAACGGGCCTGGGGTAGAAGTAATTGATGATTGGGCATGTTTTGGTCAAAAAGCAACCGGAAGCGGGTCGTCTGTGTTCACCAATGCTCCAGTCAAAGATGAGCATCTGCTTCCCCATTACTTAGCCTTTGATCGTCCTACGCCGATGGGCCCATTTTCTCAAATCCTGCATGCAGCGGTTGATGTGGGGATTGCCGATTCAGCCTTTAAGGAGGCCGTGAAATTTGTCCAAGGTAATCCAAAACCCTGGATTGATAGCGGAGTTGAGCATAACTTTGAAGATCCGCTGTTAATTCACAAGTTTGGTGAAATGGCGTTGAAACTTCATTCGGCAGAAGCCATCTTGCGCCGATCGGGTGAATATATTGACCGCGCAATGATAGATATGACGGCAGACACAGTGGCTGAGGCGTCCATTGCGGTGGCTGAGGCAAAGGCGATCGCCGAGGACGCTGCCATATTTATTGCCAATGGGCTATTTGAAGTCAGCGGCACCCGATCAACATTAGATAAGCTCAATTTAGACCGGCATTGGCGTAATGCACGCGCGCATACTCTGCACGATCCGTCTCGTTGGAAGTATTACGCAGTCGGGAATTTTTATCTCAATGGCGTGAACCCTCCCCGCCATAGTTATATTTAAAGGAATTGAGGTAACGGTAATAAGGGACTTATATAGATGGTGGAAGAGGGGCGATCGCCTGTCTAAGCAACGCGTGTATCGCCCCTCTTCCCCCCTGATCGTCGTCTATTAAGTGCCTCCTTTCTATGCACTCTCCTGAACCGCTTGCACATATTCGGGCATCAGAAGTGTTTCGATATTACCGGGGGGTTCTGAAATCTGACCTTGCTCTGTGAGAAACTCGCCCAAGTCGTTCATGTGTTTGGCCAAATAAATATCGCTGTCAGGGTTACTTAACATTTCGATATTTTTCTCCAGGCTAGTTAAATCGACGCCTTTGAGTTCTTCTTCTACCTCTTCTGGCGTTAATTCGAGGCGATCGCCTGCAATTTTCAGGGCTTCATCTGGGTTGGTGTTCAAAAACTCAATCGCTTTGAAAATGCCTTTAACATAGGCTTCCATAGCTCCTGGATTGTTCTGAGCAAACTCAGTGTTAAAGATGTAGACATCCACAATAGCGGTGGGCATTTGAGAGGTGTCGTAGATGATGCGGCCATCCGAACGGGCATCACTGGCTTGTTTCAAGAACGGCGAATAGGTCACGGCAATATCCACCTGTTTTGCCTGGTAGGCAGCCGCTGCTGCATCTGGGGTGACGTTGAGCAAGGTAATATCCTCGGCTGTCAGACCCGCCTCTTGCAAAACTTGCAGCAGAAAGAAATGGCTAACGCCCCCTTCTTCAACGGCAATTTCTTTGCCTGCAAAGTCAGCAATGTCTTGAATGCCATCGCTCGCCAGAATGCCGTCTCCTCCCAAGGAGGTGTCTGCAACTTGAATGACTCGATAGTCTTGCCCTTTTGCGGCTAAGGCGACGGCTTCGGATGTGACATTATTTTGCCCTTGCATTTGCCCAGAAGCAAAGGCTGCATCTGCTTCGACGCTGCCGCTAAAAACGTTATAGCTCAGGTCTAATCCCCCTTCTTCAAAAAATCCCTTCTCTAATGCGATGTAGAGGGGGGTGTAGCCAATCCAAAGGGTGCTGCCTGTGGTCGCAGATACCATTTCAGATGAAGCAGTATCGGTTGAACCATCTGATGAACCGTCTGATGAAGCCGATGTTGTTTCATTTGGCTGAGCGCAAGCATGGAGTGCAAGCCCGCCGGTTAAGCCCCCCATCAGCCAGAGTGCGCGGCGACGAGTCAATCTCTTGGGCAATCGATACATAAGTGAATCATTCCTGATTAATACGGGTTTCCATCATTAAACCGCGCTAGGACAGAGAAGATGTGGAGTAGGATACAGTTCAATTCAAGAAATCGAAATAGTTAGATGTAGTAGACCTATATCATCTCATTAGTTGCATATTATAGCGATCCTAAATCGCTTGTAAATTGTGTGTGAGCGGTGGGGCGATCGCTGCTCACACCCCATCTGGGATTGCTATATCTACGCAGTATTTTGGCGATCGCCCCGCACCTAATTCTCCAACAATACGCCCACACCTATTTCCACACATATGCCCATGAATTTCTTAGAGACTTGGAAGCCTCAATCTCTATCTCAAGAAGCGACCACGTTTCCATCGGAGATGTATGTCTCCGAAGCCATTTATCGATTGGAACAAGGGCAAATTTTCGGCAAGACCTGGTGTTACGTAGGTCATATGAGTCAGCTTCAAGGGAACGGTTCATACTTCACCGTCGAGATTGCCGAACAGCCACTGATTATTTTGAAAACTCAAACAGGAGAGCTACGCGGATTTTTTAATATCTGTCCCCATCGCGCTGGCCCTGTCGCATCAGGCAGCGGCACCTGTCGGCGTTTGGCGTGTCTCTATCATGCCTGGAGCTTTGATTTAAACGGCAATCTGCGAGGGCTTCCCGATATGGACGCCGCTGAGAATTTTGACGTAGAGCAGCACGCCTTGACTCCCATTCAGGTCGATCACTGGGGGCCGTTTATCTTTGTCAACCTAGACCCCAAGGCGGCGCCCTTGTCAGATCAATTAGGAGAACTGCCCGATCTCTTTAAAAACTATCGCTTTGATAGCTGGGCACGAGTCCATAGCGTCGATTATTGGACCGATACCAACTGGAAACTCTACGTTGAAAATAATGTTGAAAGCTATCACGAGTTTTCAGTTCATGCCAGCATTGCCAAATACTACAAAGCGACCACTGCCGAGGCGCGGCACTATTACTATCTCCAATATGCGCCTCTTCCCCATGACGATGAAACCTATCAAGCCATGTCCCCTGAGCAGTGTTTTACTGGGCTAGGAGACGCTGAGAAATATGGCAAATGGACGGTGAGCTTTTTTCCTAATTTTGCTTGGATTATTCGTCCGTGGATTGCCATTATTTACCTGATTGACCCCAGGGGGCGATCGCGCACTCGCATCCGCTGGGATTGGTTAGTGCCCGACACACCCGCTGCCAAATCACCTGAACATGTCCAATCTCTAGTTGATTTCTTCGACACAATTCAGCAGGAAGATCTGCGGCTATTGCCCCATATTCAAGCGCGCATTCAATCGATGGGCTATCGTCCGGGTCGCCTTTCTCCGACCCGTGAAGTTGGGACTCATCGATTTCAGGAGGTGGTGATGCAACACTTGCAACAGTAGAATGACCATCCCCTCCGACAAAGTAGATGGCTATAGGAGACAATTCCTCTAGCTCATGCACTGGTGATGAATTTAATTGAATGATGGGCATGCTGCGCGTTGCTCGTCCCACGGGTTTGAAACTTAATTGCCGATATAGACAGTAAAGACATCCGCGTTACAAACGGGTGTCAATCCTTCGATTAAACTAAATTACTACTATAGCCCTACGAGCTTAGGTTTGTGTGGTGGTCCCCCGCGGCGCGGGGACTCACCCACGTTCAATAGCCCTACGGGCTTAGGTTTGTGTGGTGGTCCCCCGCGGCGCGGGGACTCACCCACGTTCAACGTCCTAACGCGAGAGCGTACGGCTATATTAAACACGTTCGAGTTTTGTAGTCATAACTAGAAATTAATGAGGGGATTGCATGTCTATCATTGGCGTAATCGACAGCATCTGGCGTTATCCGGTCAAGAGCATGTGTGGTGAAAAGCTTGACGAAGTATTTGTCTCGTTTGCAGGGCTTATGGGCGATCGCACCTATGGCATTCTCAAAAGTAACGGAAATCCAGGATTTCCGTGGCACACTGCCCGCGACCAAGAACCTCTGTTGCAATACAAACCGCGATATAAACACATAAGCGTGACCCTCAAGCCTCAAGCGCTTGAAGCTGCCCAGGCAATGGCACCTGGCATCAATTCGCCCTATCCAGAGGCAGACCAGTTTGCCGTCGAAGTAGAAACTCCCGACGGTACGGTTTACGACATCGACAGCGAAGAATTTCTAGATCATCTGAAAACGCTAACTGGGAATGACACCTTGAGGCTGCACTTTACTCAAAAGAGTCAGTTTGACTGTCGCCCGCTTTCTCTCTTTTCGCTGCAAATGCGGGAAATGCTAACCGAAGAACTTGGAATCGCGATTGACGAGCGACGGTTTCGGGCGAACTTTTATGTAAAGTGGAACGACGATCACCCCCCCCTATATGATGCAGATTTAGTCGGCACGCGCTTAAAGATTGGCGACACACTAGAGATGACAGTTCTGGAGCGTGACCCACGGTGCAAAATGATCACCCTCGACCCGGATACCTCAGAGGCTAATCCCGCCATCATTAAGCATGTGGCAAATGCCCATGAAGGCTATGCGGGAGTTTATGGAGCGGTATTGGTGGAAGGAGCAGTCAAAGCGGGTGATGCAATTGAGCGTTTGTAGCTCTCAATCTCCTCAGATTCGGAAGGTTCAAGACCTTGTTGAATACTTCACCCCACTACATTGATGGGCTGTCCTTGCAAACACGCCTTAATATTTGCAATCAGTTCTTGCCCAAGTCGTGCTGTTGCTTCGTGCGTATTGTAGGCAATATGAGGGGTTGCGACCACAGTAGGCAGCATCGATAATTCCATAATCTGGGCATTTGGGCCTTCTGTGATGGGTTCATTGTCAAAGACATCAAGAGCGGCTCCAGCAATCCGTTGGTGTTTCAAGACTTCGATTAATGCCTGCTGATCGATAATTGCCCCCCTCGCAGTATTAATCAAATACGCACTGGATTTCATCAATGCGAGTCGACGGGCATCTAAAAGATGATGAGTGGAAGAAGTCAGCGGCAGGTGCAGGCTCAAAATATCCGCGCTGGCAATCAATTGGTCGAGCCGCTCAGGTGAAGTATTTGATGATGCCCAATCAACGCTCATTCCCAACCCTTGTGCGAGCTGAGCGACCTGACGCCCTGTGTTGCCATAGCCAATTAGAACGAGGTGTTTTCCGCGCAGCTCTACTCCCTGATACTGATGCGGATTCCAACGGTTTTGTTGAATAGAGCGATGAGCCGCGATGATGTGGCGAGTCACAGCAAACATCAGACCAATGGTATATTCTGCGACGGCGTGAGCATTGTGATGTGGACAGTTGATGACGCGAATGCCTTGTTCTTGGGCGGCAAGTACGTCAATTTGGTCGTAGCCGACGGCAGGCACTACGATGTATTTCAAGTTGGGGCTGTTATGAATAATCGGGGCAGTAATATCAACCCAGCTTACTGTAATTAGCTCAGCTTTTGCGACGCGCCGGATAATATCTGACTCAGTTTGAGGGACATCTTCGTAGACGGTGACGTCGCCCAATCCGTTTAGTGTTTTCCAGTCTGCTTCTAGTAAATCAATGTAGTCAGTGATGACAATATTCATGGGAGCGATCAGAAGGGCGTTTTGAGAGCAAGGCTAAGCATATAGCAGTATGCGCTTGAGTTAAGTACGGTGGTGCGGGGGCGGCGCGACCACCACCACCGTTTCTGTACTTGACGCAATTGAAAATTGCTAGAAGTAGTAACTCTTGAACCCGGTACGTTACGCTGCGCTAACGGCACCCTACCCAATGCACTATTCTAGCTATGCTACGCCACTACGTATCTAATCTTTCAGCAAGTGCATGATGTCCCGCTTGATGTCAATGAATTGTGGACTGAGTTTGACTTCTAAATCGCGGTCGGGAGGTAAGTTGACAGGAACTTCTTGCTTCAAACGTCCCGGCCCTCGACTCATCACATAAACGCGCTGTGACAAGAAAATGGCTTCCTCAACATCATGGGTAATCATAAAGACGGTGGTATGGGTTTGCTCCCAAAGCTCTAGCAGGAATTGCTGCATCTGTTCTTTGGTTTGAGCATCCAGTGCGCCGAAGGGTTCATCCATGAGCAAGACTTCGGGCTGATTAGCAAGGGCACGGGCGATCGCCACCCGCTGTTTCATCCCGCCTGATAGCTGCTTAGGCAGGGCTTTTGCAAACTTAGTAAGCCCGACGACATTGAGATAATATGCCACCCTTTCTCGCTGCTCTGCCTTGGGCATCTTGCTAATACTCAAGCCAAAGCGAATGTTTTCGGCTACCGTGAGCCACGGATAGAGAGTATAGCTCTGAAATACCATGCCGCGATCGGAGCCGGGACCTAATACCTCTGCGCCATCTACCAAGATGTGCCCCGAAGACGGCTGCTCTAATCCGGCAATGATGTTGAGAAGGGTCGATTTGCCGCAGCCTGAGGTACCCACCAAACACACGAATTCACCCGGACAGAGCTCCAAATTGATGTCATCTAACACGTTTAATAATTTGCCCCGCTGCGTCTGAAACGATTTGGATAAAGCGACGACTTGCAACTTTGGCTGACTGAAACCGGAATCAGAACGTGCAGGATTTGCAGATGCAGTAACAGAGTCTGGCAACGTATCCGTGGAAACGGCTTTAGAAGACATGAAGCAACTCTCAATAAGACAGGGCAAGCAGGAAGACAGGGCAAGCAGGCGTTAGTCAAACTGAACTGTTGAGTAGGCTGAAGTAGGCTAGGTTAATTGGGTTGTTACGTTTTAGTAAACCTGATTCAGACCGAATGAATTGTTGAACGCGATACAGTTGCACTGCTGGGCTGTCAATTCAAGTTTGACAGATTTTCAGCGTATCTGTAACTACAAAAAATTCTCACGGGAGTTCATAGACTGATTCGATAATACAACCTATGCAATCCTGGCGCTGTGGCAATGGTTAGCTTTATCGAAACGTCTCAAGACCGTGGTCAAGGTGCTTCTACAATTCTGGATTGGTTGCAGTCATGGCAGCCGCGATCGCTCCATACTGAGGCGATCGCCCTCCCCGCTGAGATGTACACGTCTCCAGAGGTTTACAGGCTAGAGCAACAGCAAATTTTTGGCAAATATTGGTACTATGTCGGGCATATTAACCAGTTGCGCGGCCCCAATTCATATTTCACGGTTGACATCGCCGAACAGCCGCTGGTGATTCTCCAAAATCAGGCAGGAGACTTGCGCGGCTTTTTCAATGTTTGCACTCATCGCGCGGGGCCTGTGGCACTTGACAGCGGTACGTGTCATCGACTCACCTGCCTCTACCACGCCTGGAGCTTTGATTTAGAAGGCAACTTGCGTGGGTTGCCCGATATGGAATCGGCAGAGAATTTCGATAAAGCGGCTCATGCGCTGACGCCCGTCAAAGTCGAAACATGGGGACCGTTCATTTTTGTCAATCTCGATCCGGCGTCTGACTCTCTAGCAGTGCAGCTCGGTGAGCTACCTGAGATGTTTCAGCGCTATCACCTCCACACGTGGGTAAGGGCGCACAGCATTGATTACTGGACAGACACCAACTGGAAACTCTACGTAGAAAATAACACCGAGAGCTATCACGAACCGTCGGTTCATCCGATTTTGGCGAAGTACTATCAGCACGTCAAGGCGGAGGCGAGATATCACTACTATCTGCAATATACGCCCGCTGTTCCAGATTCTGAGGAAGTCTTATCTGACTATAAGCCCGGCACCTATCAGCTTGGGCTAAATGATTATGAGATGGCTGGCATCTCGACTATGAGCTTTTTCCCAAACTTTGCCTGGATTCTTTCTCCCACCTGCGCCATCATTTACCTAATTGATCCCCAAGGTCCGACTCGCAGCCGCATCCGCTGGGACTGGCTCGTCCCCAATACCGAAGCAGCGTTGTCAGCAGAGAATTTGGAACCGCTCATCGAGTTTTATGACGACATTCAGAAAGAAGACCTAGCCTTGCTGCCAGAGATTCAGAAACGAATTCAATCGCTGGGCTATCGAACCGGGCGTCTGTCTCCGACTCGTGAGATGGGTACCCACTTGTTTCAAGAGCTGATTCTGAAGTCGATTACTGCTGAAATGATGGCTACAGCAAGTGTTGTTCAACCACGCTAACGAGAGGAAACATTGCTCATGGCACAATCTAGTCTCACGACTCCATCCATGCGACCTACTACCCGTGAGCGTCGATATCTCAAGCCCTCTGTGTTTTGGAGTCTTCGTCAAGGATTCCCACCCCTGTTAGGGTTTTTATTGTCGTGTATCGCGCTGGCGATTCCTATTGGGCTCTGGGCGATGATGAGTTACGCCGGTTGGGTGACGCCAATCTTTTTACCGACTCCTACTGCTATCCTCAAGGCTGGAGCGGAAATGTTCGCTCAAGATAACCTGATTGTGGATATACTCGTCAGTTGCGGTCGAGTGGCGGCGGGTTTCTTCGTCGCGGGTATTGTGGGCGTTCCGATTGGCATTGCGATGGGAACGTTTCACAGCATGGAAAGCCTGTTTGCCCCCATCGTGGGCACAGTTCGCTATATGCCTGTGATGGCGTTTGTGCCGCTGATTGTAATTTGGGTCGGGTTGGGAGAAGCGTCCAAGATCGTCATCATTTTCTTAGGGGTTGTTCTTTACAATGCCATCATGGTTGCCGATGCAGTCAAGTTCATTCCGAATGAAATGATTAATGTAGCCTATACTCTGGGCGCTAATCGCAGAGAAGTTTTGTTTCGGGTGATTTTGCCAGCAACATTCCCTAGCATTTTAGATACTTTGCGGGTCAATATTTCCGGAGCCTGGAATTTTCTGGTGATCGCTGAGCTTGTGGCTGCCCAAAGCGGTTTGGGATATACGATTGTGCAAGCACAGCGCTTCTTGCAAACTGAGAAGGTTTTATTTTGTATTGCTCTCATCGGTCTAATTGGCTTACTGATCGACTATGGGCTTAAGTTTGTTTCGAGACTGTTGACACCCTGGGCCGATCAAGCCCGAAGTTAAGGGGATGGTTGATCTTAGAGGCCGTAAAGAAACAACTTCACGATTTGATTGAGCCGTAGGGTGCTGTATAGCCTTTCAGGCATGGCTACGCTAACGCGTCAGCGCAACGCGCCACCATGAGGTTATTTTTTAACAAGCTTAGGAAAGACGATGAATTCTGTTTATTAGCTTTGCTTCTATTGCAATCCCAGATGGGTTGTGAGTGATGGGACGCCGCCCGCCCCACCGCTCACACACAATTCACAAGCGATTTAGGATCGCTATATTTCTATGACTCTTGATTTAGATTTGACCACAACAGCTCTGATTTGCGTCGATTTGCAATCCGGCGTGTTTACGGATGAAGGCACTCTGACCCACGTTGGGACAGACGAGGTTTTGACCCACGCAAAACAAGTCTTGGCAGCGGCTCGTGAAGCGACGCTCCCGATTATCCATTTCAAGGAAGTACATCGAAAAGAGATGGTAGACTTTGGGCGCGAACTCGATGGCGCAGAACCGATTCACTATCTTGAAACCTGGTCAAGTACTGACTATCATGCAGAACTGGCTCCTGTTGATGGAGAATTTGCGATCGCCAAACGACGCTACAGTTGCTTTTTCGGCACCGATTTGGAAATTCTGCTGCGAGGATTAAAAGTCGATACGTTAATCCTGATGGGGACAATGACCAATGTGTGTGTTCATTACACAGCAGTGGATGCCCATCAGTGGGATTACCGCATTCATGTGATTGAAGATTGCTGCGCGGGGTCTGATTGGGATGCTCATTGGGCTGCTCTCAGAGCCATAGAGTATCTCCAAACGGGCGCTCGAATTTCTCACATCGATTTCATTAAGGCAGTGCAGCAGGGGCATCGGACTGTAGTGCCTTCTCACACATAGTTCACAAGCCATCTGGGATTGCTACAGGATCGCTATAAAACACAATTCAATCATCCCGATTAGACAGTTATTACTAACAGCTTGTTCTCAATTATTAAGAATTACATTGAAAATAATGCCCAAGAAGAATAAATTTTATTAACAATTCAATTGGGTATCAGGCAAACTTTCTAGACTTTAGATAGGATTCTTATCTGGTTCTCATCTGAGAGTCAGGGTTCTTTAAGAGAACTTATTCATAATAAGAACTAAAGCGATACATGTACGTCAATCAAGCAAGATAACTTGCTTCATACGTACAAGGAGGCACGTTATGAAACGTCTAATTCTCAGTGGTCTTTCCGTTCTGTTTGCATCTACGCTGGCGATTCCTCTCGCTGGAGCCGCAGAAGAGAATCGCCGCCCCCAGACTCCGGATGATGCAACAATTCTTGGACTTTCCGAGCGTCAGCGCGAAGAGTTTTTAGAAGGACAAGGTAATCAACTCTCAGAGCGTCAGCGTGAGGAGTTTTTAGAGGGGCAAGGTAATCAGCTCTCTGACCGCCAACGGAGTGAATTCTTAGAGGGGCAAGGCAACAAATTAGCACCCCGTCATCGACAAGAATTCCAAGAAAGTTTGAGTAGCAAGCTTTCCGAACGTCAGCGCGACGAATTCTTAGGCGGACAAGGAAACCAGCTTTCCGAACGTCAGCGCGACGAATTCTTAGGCGGACAAGGAAACCAATAAACTCAATCAATGGTTTCACCATCGATTCGCTTAGATAAGCTGGCAACTGTTAATTTTCTACATCAATGTTGATGAGTTGACCTTGCTAATTGCCAGCATTCTTGAGCGATCGCCCAATCTTCGAGGGTATGAACGACCACAACCCGAACGGTTGACTCAGGTCGAGCGATATCCACGTCGACAGGCGATCGCTCATTTTTTTGCTTATCTAGCTTTACGCCCAAAAACTCAAACGCTTCGCAGGCGAGTGCTCGCGTCGGCGGGTGATGTTCGCCAATGCCGGCGGTAAACACCAGCACATCTAGTCCACCCAAGGATGCCATCATGGCTCCAATGTGGGTCTTTAGACGATGAACAAATACATCGAGTGCAAGCTGAGCCCGCTGATTCCCGTGGGCGATCGCCCCATCAATCTGGCGCATGTCGTTCGACACACCGGATATTCCTTTGAGCCCTGATTCTCGATTCAAGATGTGATTGAGCTGCTCAGCAGTGTAATCACCTTGTTTCAGCAGGTGAATTAACAGTCCGGGGTCAACCGAACCGGAACGACTGCCCATCATTAATCCTTCTAAGGGAGTAAACCCCATCGTCGTGTTGATGCTATGGCCATTTTGAATTGCGGCGAGTGAGCACCCATTGCCAAGGTGGCAGGTAATAATGCGCAATGAGGCCAGCTCTTGCCCAAGAATTTGGGCGGCACGACGGGCGCAGTATTGATGGCTAATGCCGTGAAATCCGTAGCGGCGAATTCCCTGCTGCAACCAGTCGTAGGGGCCGGGATATACGATTGCGGCTTGGGGCATGCGGCTGTGAAACGCCGTATCAAACACCGCAACCTGAGGAATATCGTGCCCCAAAATTTGCTCTACCGCGTCAATTCCTTCTAGATTGGCGGGGTTGTGGGCAGGCGCTAGGGGAATGAGACGGGCGATCGCCTCTTTGACATCAGGCGTAATCCAGGTGCTGTCTTGATAGTCAGCTCCGCCATGCACCACGCGATGCCCCACCAACTGAATATCGTCTGGACGTTCGATGACTTGGGTCGACCCTTGCCACAGGGTTTTGAGCATCTCTGCGATACCGTCAGGGCGAGAATCGGGCTCTAAGGATGCTTCGAGGGTGTCTCCATGAGCAGTTTTAACAGTTAACTCCGCCGCATTTGACTGCTTTGTCCAGTCGATTTGAGCGTCCCAGAGGGGTTCTAGCGGATGGTCGGGCAATTGATCGCGAGAAAACTGGTAAAGACAGCTTTTTTGACTGCTCGATCCGGCATTCATAACAAGAATGTTCATGGCATGCTCAACTTGGCGATCGCAGGGGTGATGTCCTTAGTGTGCCGGAAACAGTATCTAGAAGAAAGGGCAAAATACACACCTCTTGAGCAGGTATAGCCCTACGGGCTTAGGTTTGTGTGGTGCCCCCCCCGGCGAAACCCAACAAACCCTGGTATTATTGAGCTTCGCTGACACTAACCCAACCTACTAACGCTCAAGCGCATACCGCTATAGAGAATGGATATAAGATTTCTAGAATCTCAAAGATTCCAGGGTTCTGAGAATTCCTAGCAAAATAAATTGCACGATTGCAAATGCGATCGCCCGTTTCCTTACTAATCCCTACAGTGTTATCGACCCGTCTCTGCTCGAACTCCTTCATTCTGTCCCTCTAATCAAGACTAACAGCGTGTCTAGCCTTAAACATGTAGATTGGGTAAGCCTATCACACGGTTAACAACCGATTTTCAATCTCCTCCCAGGTTTTCTTAGAGACACGCACGGCGGCGTCCTTGCAGTCGATTAATAGCTTTGTGGCATACAGATAGTCACTGACAACTTCCCATTCTTGAGTTGAAAGATTGATCAGATCTGGCGTGAGCTGAAGGCCACCGAGCCAAGTTTCCCAAATAGCATCAGCGAAGGTTTGCCGGGTTTGAGAAGAGTCTTCTACGCCTGGCATTCTTGCTCTTAACCCTTCTAGTCTGGCTGTTGCTTGAGTCAGCGATTCGTTGTTGAAAATCCCAAGACGATGAAGGCTATCGTTGCTGTTGTTGGCGCTGTCGCTGGCTTTGACTCTGACTATGGCGCTGGTGATGGCACTGGCACTGGCGCTGGCGATGTCGATGCCAATAACGATGTCGCTGGCTCTGGCTTTAGCTCTGGCTTTGACGCTGGCTCTGTCGATGACGCTGGCTTTGGCTTTGGCTCTGGCTCTGGCTATGTCGCTGTCGATGACGCTGGCTTTGACGTTGGCTCTGTCGATGACGCTAGCTTTGGCACTGGCTTTGGCACTGGCGCTGGCGCTGGCTTTGGTTATGTCGTCGGCTCTGGCGATGTCGATAGCTGTGACGATGTCGCTGGCGATCGCCAGCGCAGCAGCTCGTTTTGACAGTCCTTTATAGTCGCCTGTTGAATTTGCGGTTGCATGCTCGGCCCATTGAACAAGTTGCTTGGCTTTTTCAGAGGTATTGATGAGGGTACGAGCCTGTCGTTCGATTTGAAACAGCAAATCGTTGACGCCGCTGCCCATCATGCCTGCAACCAATAAGAACACTTCGCGCCAGCGTTCATCGGTCAGGTGCTCTCTGATCACAATGCCGAATATCCGATGCTTGTCGATATAGAGCGCGGTGAGATATTCCTGCAAGGTCAGGTGAGAAAAGGAGTAAACATCTTCAGCCCGTTCGACCAAAATGCCCTGCTGCACTTCGATGGCATTTAAGACGGATTTGCCATTGAGATTGTTGGGAGTATCCAGTGTGTCTGACAAGAAATCAGTGATTTGCGCAATCACATCTCCTTCGGAGAAGAACAATTGGTCGTTTTTGAAGTTGCAATAGGCGATTTCGGCCAGCAGTTCTTTTTCAAGTCCGGTATGAAACCCTTCATAAATCGGATTTCGCTCTAGTCGCTTTTCAGCAGCCCATTCTTCTAGCAAGATGTCGAGGGCTTTGCCGTATAAGACGCTGCGATTGCTCGGCAAGTTTTGCGAACGGTCATAGACAAGGCAAATAAAGGTCAGCAACAAGGGAGTTTGCGCTAGTTCTTTGGCGGCAGCATTTTCAGGGCGTTGTAAAAGATCCCAGCAACGCTGAGCAGTGCCGCTTTGTTGGTCGAGTTCGGAGCGAAACCAGTTGCTAATAAACTGCTCGATCTGGTCCTCATCAAACTCAGCAATGGCAACGCTGGTAAACCGCTTAAAGAAGTTGTGATAGGCAGCAATGCGACACGAAGTAATGAACCGATTTTGGTCGTATTGAGCGACAAAGTCTTCAATACTCCGAATAACCTGGGTGAGATTGCGGCTAGGGACTTCGTCTAATCCATCAAGCAAGATGAGCAGCTTGCCGTGCTTCAGGTGATGGTTTGTTGTGCCTTCTGGATCAGGGAAGCCGCAGGCAGAAAATTCGGCAATAATCTGTTGCTCAACGTTGATTGTGTCAGAGTCAAATCGCTTGAGTTCTAAAAATACGGGAATTTTGGCATGGCGATATTCACCTTGTTTGTTTTTAAGTGCTTCTAAACCCGTGCGTCTGAGAAACGTAGATTTGCCAATGCCAGGACTGCCAAGTACGGTCAAAAACTGCTGCTTATTAGCGACATCAATGCCTCGTTGTTTTTGTCTCTCGTCTCGCCGAAAGCCTCGCCGATTGCTCCCACGGTATGACGTTTCAAGAGATTCAACTGTCTCATACCCTTTGAGTTCGCTGGCGTCTAGAAGCCGAACGGCTGTGTAGATTTGTTCGAGTGGTATGGGCTGCGACATGCCCAAGACGTTGAGATTGCCGTGGCGGTCTTGATATTTTTTGACATACTGCCGTGATGCGTCAAAAACCTTCTGCTTAATGGGTTCATCAATCGATCGATTTCCCATCTCGCCCAATGTTTTGACGACGAGTCCGGCGATCGCATTGATAGCGGGTATGAGCCAAAGCGGTTCTGAACCTGTCATAGTCTATGGGCTGTTGAGATTTGCTTCTAAGATACGTCAGAGACTTTCAGGAGCGATCGCTCGTCTGATAGAAGATGAAGACATCATATCTGTAGCGACTTGGCTCAGAAGGGGGCGATCCGGGGTTCATGGATTCAGAGCCTAGAGTTTTTCGTTAGCCAAATTGTAGCCATGAATGGATGCGCCTGTCTCGTGAGGC
>JBNPEG010000167.1:0-18316 GCA_051117555.1 Elainellaceae cyanobacterium
GTCAGTTGGGCAGCGCGAATCTGGCTTTGCACTACTTCGATTTGCGCCTGTGCTTGTTGCTGTTGCTCTTGTGCGGCATTGAGCCGAGCTGTGGCTCCATCCAGTTGCGCTTGCAGTTCGGCATCATCAAGCTGGGCGATGACCTCCCCCTGTTCGACCGGATCGCCCTCGCGCACCGTCAATGATTCAATCCGTCCTGCCCCGCGTACATTGACACTCGCGGGATAGCCCTCAATCCGTCCGCTGAGGGACAACACGCCAGAGGTCGGTTCAGGGCGGAGACTATACCAGCTCGCTGCGCCAATGCCTGCAACCACGACCCCAATCGGGAGTAACCACCGCAGCACGCGATGAGGAGTCCGAGTGCGAGGAGGAGATAGGGCTTCGGCTTCAACAAACATTTTGGGGTCGGAGAATGAGGATGTCATGGCTCTCAATACGGATGAACGGCAACAGATCAAGACGAGTGACTTTTGAAATCACTGTTCTTTGTTATAGGGAAGAAGGGGCGTGCGATCGATACAGGAAAGTTAGGGAATTTGGGGTGAAGCGACCCTTAACTTGCCACTTATCTGTGCGAATGCTGGCCACTTGAGTAGATAGATATAAATAACGTGCTTCTGTGTAGGTTGTGGTTGAGGAACGTTGGCAAAGCCTTGCCGAAGGCAATAACCCAACGCCTGGATTCAGATGAGAACGTTTTCATTACCCCTGGGACTATACAGCCAAAATCGGGAATTGGTATAACTTACTTCCCAACGCCTAGACCCCAGGTTTCACCGAAAGCACGATGTAACTTTTCTTGAAGACTCCCTTCATCTTCCTAAGTTCTTCCTTTTTCTTTCTTATTCTTTTCACAACATAACTAGTCATCAGAATTTATGAACTAACACTAGTTAACTTTAATAGTTTCTTCGTTTCTTTCCTCAAGTTGCACGAGAAGTACTTCTCATGCACAAATTGCTCTGCCGCAAGGGGTTGGCCTATTGTGACAGATACTTTTCAGTGGATTTCAAAGAGGAGCTTTTTCTATCATGATCACCCAGTTTGGTAGAGCGATCGCAAATCGTCGCCCTCACCAACTTGAATCTATAGAGACAATCAAACATCGTGACCAAATACACCCGTGGGAACGATTTTGCCGATGGGTCACGAGCACCGACAACCGTATTTATGTGGGCTGGTTTGGGGTGATTATGATTCCCACCCTATCCACGGCAGCGATTGTCTTTATTTGCGCCTTCTTCGCAGCGCCACCCGTCGATATGGACGGAACAGGGACGCTGGTGTCTGGGGCACTCTTCGATGGAAATAACCTGATGACAGCAGCCGTTGTACCCACATCTGCTGCGATTGGATTGCACTTTTATCCGCTTTGGGAGGCCGCATCGCTGACGGAGTGGCTCACCAACGGGGGGCCCTATCAACTCATTGTGTTGCACTTCATCATCGGGATTATCTGCTACCAAGACCGAGAGTGGGAATTGAGCTATCGCTTGGGAATGCGCCCTTGGATTTCACTCGCGTTTACTGCTCCCGTAGCGGCTGCAGTCTCAGTCTTGCTAATTTATCCCATTGGTCAAGGAAGTTTTGCCTCAGGGCTTCCCCTCGGCATTTCTGGGACATTCAATTTCATGATTCACTTTCAAGCTGAGCACAATATTTTGATGAGCCCATTTCATCAACTGGGTGTCATCGGAGTATTGGGAGGCGCTTTTCTGTGTGCGGCGCATGGGTCACTCGTGACATCCACCGTGATTCGTGCACCCAATCATCACGAATCAGTCAACGCTGGCTATGTGCTGGGTCAGTCGAAGGCGACGTACAGTTTTCACCATGCTCAGATTTACCAACAACGGCTGTTTTGGAGAGGAATCAGTTTTCCAAATTCGCGATCGCTCCACTTTCTCCTAGCGGCGTTTCCAGTTGCAGGCATTTGGTCTGCGGCACTGGGCGTTGACATTGCGGCATTTAATTTTGACAAGCTCACGTTTAATCAAACGACAGCAATTTACAGTCAAGGACACCCAATCCCGACCTGGTCAGATTTGATGAATCAAATCAATATCGGTGTCACAACCATCAAAGAAACGGGCGATCGCATTCCTGCCGTTTTAGATGACGAGTTTTGGATTCGTGAATCACAGAGAACAGACTTTTACTAGAGAAAAGGAGTGTTTCAATGACAACTAATCCCCCGGAGCAGAGGCAAAGGGCTAGGGTTGTTGTCGATCAGAACCCTGTCCCAACGTCATTTGAACCATTGACAAAACCGGGACATTTTGATCGCAACCTGGCGCGAGGTCCTAAAACCACGACGTGGATCTGGAACCTCCATGCCGACGCTCATGATTTTGATAGCCATACCAATGATTTACAGGATATTTCCCGTAAAATCTTCTCCGCCCATTTTGGGCATCTCGCAATTATCTTTATCTGGCTGAGCGGCATGTACTTTCATGGCGCACGGTTTTCAAATTTTTCTGCGTGGATGTCTGACCCCACCCAGATTAAACCCAGCGCTCAGGTCGTCTGGCCCATCTTTGGTCAAGAGATTTTGAATGCTGAGGTTGGGGGTGGTTTTAGAGGAATTCAGATCACATCCGGCTTGTTTCAAATGTGGCGAGCCGCCGGATTTACCAATGAATTTCAGCTTTACTGCACAGCCATTGGTGCCTTGGTCATGGCGGGTCTAATGCTGTTTGCAGGCTGGTTCCACTATCATGTCCGGGCTCCTAAGCTGGAATGGTTCCAGAATGTGCAGTCGATGTTGAATCACCACCTTGCAGGTCTACTCGGCTTAGGCTGTTTGGGCTGGGCTGGGCATCAAATCCACGTTGCACTGCCGACCAATAAGTTATTGGATGCAGGCGTAGCGCTGAAAGACATTCCACTGCCACACGAATTCATTTTGAATTCCAGCCTAATGGCAGAACTATACCCCAGCTTTTCAAAGGGTCTACTTCCCTTCTTTACGCTCAACTGGAGTGTCTATTCTGATTTCTTGACGTTCAAAGGTGGCTTAAATCCTGCTACGGGCGGGTTGTGGCTATCCGACACTGCCCATCATCACCTAGCTCTGGCAGTAATTTTCATCGTTGCGGGGCACATGTATCGCACCAACTGGGGCATTGGGCACGACATCAAAGTGATGTTGGATGATGCTAGAACGCCCAACATGTTGCCATTTCTAAGTTTCATTGGTCCTGTCGGTCACAAAGGATTATTTGAAGTCCTCACAACGTCATGGCACGCTCAGTTGGCAATCAACTTAGCCATGCTGGGGTCTCTGAGCATCATCGTGGCGCATCACATGTACGCGATGCCGCCCTATCCTTTCTTGGCAACGGACTATGCCACTGTCACGTCACTATTTACCCATCATGTTTGGATTGGTGGCTTCTTGATTGTTGGCGCAGGGGCACATGCAGCCATCTTTATGGTGCGAGACTATGACCCGGCGATGAACGTCAATAATGTCCTTGATCGAGTACTTCGTCACCGGGATGCAATTATTTCGCATTTGGTATGGGTCTGTCAGTTCTTGGGCTTCCATAGCTTTGCGATGTATATCCACAATGACACGATGCGAGCCTTTGGTCGCCCCCAAGATATGTTCTCGGATACCGGGATTCAGCTTCAACCCATCTTTGCTCAGTGGGTGCAGCAGATTCACACGTCTGCTGTGGGCGCAATGCAGGCGGCTCAGCCGCTCGGTGATGTGTTTGGCGGTCTGCGGAACATTGAACTCGGTGGCTTGGGAGTTACAGCTCCTGGGTTGAGTGCTCCGGTTAGCTATGCCTGGGGAGGCGATGTCGTTGCGGTGGGTGGCAAGGTCGCCATGATGCCGATCACGCTGGGCACAGCCGACTTCCTTATCCACCATATTCATGCCTTTACCATTCATGTCACTGTGTTGGTCTTGCTCAAAGGGGTGTTATTTGCTCGCAATTCACGCTTGATTCCCGACAAATCAAATTTAGGATTCCGATTCCCGTGTGATGGTCCAGGACGGGGGGGTACCTGCCAAGTTTCGGCATGGGATCACGTCTTTCTAGGGCTGTTTTGGATGTATAACTCCCTATCCATCGTTATCTTTCACTTTTTCTGGAAGATGCAGTCAGATGTCTGGGGAACGGTGAATGCAGACGGCACAATCAGCCATATCACGGGAGGGAACTTCGCACTATCGTCTATCACAAATAATGGTTGGTTGCGAGACTTTCTTTGGGCACAATCCGTTCAGGCAATTGGCTCGTATGGATCGGCACTATCCGCATATGGACTCCTATTCTTAGGAGGGCACTTTGTCTTCGGATTTAGCCTGATGTTCTTGTTTAGCGGACGGGGCTACTGGCAAGAACTCATTGAGTCCATCGTTTGGGCACACAACAAGCTCAGAATTACAACTGCCATTCAACCGCGCGCTTTGAGCATCATTCAGGGCCGGGCAGTTGGAGTCGCTCACTATTTGCTAGGAGGAATTGTCACCACATGGGCCTTCTTCTTAGCACGAATGGCGGCAATTGGTTGAAGTAGATGAAATCTAGCCTAGAGGCGGATTTAGTTGATGTTAGTTGGCAGATTTCAATCATTCTGACTGCTAGACACTCAGATTCGCCTCTACATCTAAATCGTTCGGCCTTTCAAACTGTTTGCAATACATTCAACTATTGATTATGGCGACAAAATTTCCAAAATTTAGTCAGGATTTGGCGCAAGACCCGACGACTCGTAGGATTTGGTATGCGATCGCCACTGCCCATGATTTTGAAAGCCATGATGGCATGACGGAGGAGAATCTCTATCAAAAGATTTTTGCCTCTCATTTTGGTCATCTGGCAATCATCTTCCTTTGGGCATCGGGTCTTTTATTTCATGTCGCATGGCAGGGCAACTTTGAAACATGGGTTGCTGATCCGCTGCGGGTCAGACCGATTGCCCACGCCATCTGGGATGCCCAGTTTGGTCCTCCCGCGATCGAAGCCTTTACTCAAGCAGGGGCAAGAAACCCGGTTGATATCTGTTATTCCGGGGTGTATCACTGGTGGTATACCATCGGCATGCGCACAACTAATGATTTGTACGTAGGTGCGATCTTTTTAATCCTGCTCTCCTGCGTATTTCTCTATGCAGGATGGCTACATCTCCAGCCTCGATTCCGTCCCAGTCTGGCATGGTTCAAGAATGCAGAATCTCGGTTAAATCACCATTTGGCAGGGCTGTTTGGCGTCAGTTCACTGGCGTGGGCAGGCCACCTCATCCATGTGGCAATTCCAGAATCACGAGGACAGCACGTTGGCTGGGATAATTTCTTAAGAGTTCACCCCCATCCTGCGGGTCTGGCTCCTTTCTTTACAGGCAACTGGGGCGTATATGCTCAAAACCCTGATTCGGCTGAGCATATCTTCAACTCGTCACAAGGCGCGGGGACAGCAATCCTCACATTCTTGGGTGGCTTTCATCCCCAGACTGAGTCGCTCTGGTTGACCGACATGGCGCACCATCATTTGGCGATCGCCGTGATTTTCATCATAGCGGGGCACATGTACCGCACCAACTGGGGCATCGGTCACAACATCAAAGAAATGACAGAAGCCCTGCAAGGACCGGGTTGGAATGGGTTCTTCATTGCCCCCAACACTGGCCGAGGGCACAAGGGCATCTATGATACCTACAACAATTCCTTGCACTTCCAGCTAGGATGGCACCTTGCCTGTTTGGGAGTCGTCACCTCGCTAGTCGCGCAGCATATGTATTCGATGCCGCCCTATGCCTTCATAGGTCGAGACTACACCACCATGTCAGCGCTCTATACCCATCACCAGTACATCGCTGGATTCTTGATGGTTGGCGCATTTGCTCACGGTGCAATTTTCTTAGTACGCGACTATGATCCAATACTCAACAGAGATAACGTCCTGGCGCGGGTACTGGATCATAAGGAAGCAATCATCTCTCATTTGAGCTGGGTATCACTGTTCCTCGGATTCCATACTCTGGGACTATACGTTCACAATGATTGCGAAGTCGCATTTGGGGCTCCAGAGAAGCAGATCTTGATTGAACCCGTCTTTGCTCAATGGATTCAAGCGGCTCACGGAAAGACCATCTATGGGATTAGCACTCTACTTTCCAACCCCGATAGCATTGCCTCAACCGCGTGGCCTAATCATGCTAACGTATGGTTACCCGGTTGGTTAGATGCCATTAACAACGGTGCTAACTCATTATTTCTGACAATCGGACCGGGTGATTTGTTAGTCCACCATGCGATCGCCCTGGGGTTACACGTCACCACGCTAATTTTGGTGAAAGGTGCTCTCGATGCCCGTGGTTCCAAGCTAATGCCCGACAAGAAGGACTTCGGCTACTCTTTCCCGTGTGATGGGCCGGGGCGGGGTGGCACCTGCGATATCTCCGCGTGGGATGCCTTCTACCTCGCGACCTTCTGGATGCTGAATACCCTGGGTTGGATTACCTTTTACTGGCACTGGAAGCATCTCACCATCTGGAGCGGCAACGTTGCCCAGTTCAACGAGAGTTCAACCTATCTGATGGGATGGTTCCGTGACTATCTCTGGCTGAACTCAGCTCAGTTGATTAACGGCTACAGCCCCTTAGGAACCAATAATCTCGCGATTTGGGCATGGATCTTCTTGTTTGGGCATCTCGTCTGGGCAGTGAGTTTCATGTTCTTGATCACCTGGCGAGGCTACTGGCAAGAACTGATTGAAACCCTAATGTGGGCGCACGAAAATACCCCCTTGTCTTTTGGTTATCCGAAAGATAAGCCTGTTGCACTCTCTATCGTACAAGCTCGACTCGTCGGTTTGACGCATTTTACTGTGGGATACATTGCCACCTATGGAGCGTTCGTGATTGCGTCAACTGCCAGTCGATTTACTTAGCGAGAATTATGAATTGACAGGGATAACGCTGGCAGTATCCCTGTCAGCCCCCCTGCTAAATCGTTTTCCCTAACCTTCAACTGCCTCAGAAAACAGCTTGCAGGGGGTTTTCCTCAGACTTGAGACTCTCCTGTCTCAAAGTAGTCCTGGTCATCGGGGTAGTTTGACCAGGACTTTAATCATCACACTGAACGAATGTCCAGAGTTGCGAAGAAGGTAAATCCACTATGACCACTAAAAACCCCATTAGCCTATCAGAAGCCTATGCGGGCAGTGATCCGGTTCAGCCGTATAACGATGCTCCATGGCGAGGTAACTTAGCCACTCCATTCAACAGTTCTTCAATTGTCAGAGCCTACATTAGTAACCTGCCTGCCTATCGTAAAGGGCTGACTCCATTTATGCGCGGGCTTGAAATTGGGATGGCTCATGGCTACTTTTTGGTTGGACCTGAAGTCGTCGTCGGACCCCTGCGAGAAAGCGCCCACGGAGCAAATTTAAGTGGGCTAATTACTGCAATTTATATTGCGGCATCGGCATGTTTGGGCATCTCAATTTTCGCAATTGCCACCTTTCAAGGCAATCCACGGGGAACCTATAATTCTCATTCCAATGATGAACTCCGTCCGCTGCGGAGTAAGGAAGACTGGTTTCAGCTTGGTGGAGGCATCTTCCTAGGCGCAATGGGTGGAGCTATTTTTGCCTACTTCTTGCTTGAGAACTTTGATGATGTCAATGCCATGTTGCGAGGCTCAGTGAATGTCAGTCAAGCTCTATCGCCCTGGTTGGGGGGATGAATTATCTCCATCAGGATTCTAAGTATTAATCATTAGTTGGAGGACACATCATGACAACAGACTTAACCGAGTTAACCGGGGCATACGCGGCCCCCTGGTTGCCCTGGATTATGATTCCGCTAGTGTTTTACATTCTTCCATTTCCGGTGTTTGCCATCATTTTTCTTTGGATTGAACGAGAAGGTGATTTAGCCGGCGCGAGTGCTTCAACTGTTACCGTTTCTAACACATCAGGAAGCTCTAGTATGGCGGGTTCTGCCTCTAGCTCGATGTCTGGTGCAGCGATCGCCCCCTCTTCCAGTCCTCCCCAGCGTGAACAACCGCCTCAGCCACCCCCGTCTGAACAATCGTCCGAACACCGTTCAGAGCACCGTTCAGAGCACCATCCCGAGCAGCATGAAGCCCAGGAATCAACCGATGATCAATCCCATGAATCGTCTTAATCACACAGGACATCCGCATCGATTTTGGAAAGTTTGGAGATATCCTATGCGAAAACTGTTGGTATTTTGCTTGATCACATTCGTTTGGCTGAGCATTATTCCGTCTGCATCAGCAGCCAATACCAGTCTGGTTCCTTGTAAAGAATCCCCGGCCTTTATTGAGCGCATGGAAAAAGCGCCCGATAGCTATTACTTCAACAAACCGTTCAAAGCCTATTCATCTGAGCTGCTCTGCGGTGATGATGGTCTACCCCATCTTCCGCTCGATCGTCCCAGCCGATTCATCGATGTCGTGATTCCATTTGCTATCTTTTTCTACGTTGCCGGATTTATTGGCTGGTCAGGACGCGCTTATTTGATTGGCAGCAAAAAGTCATCTAAGCCGGAGGAATTAGAGATTTTTATCGATTTACCGCTGGCAATTCAATCGTTAAGTCAGGGCTTGTTATGGCCCCTCCTGGTCTTTAAGGAGCTTACGAGTGGAGAATTAACGGTAAAAGACAATGAATTGTCTGTTTCGCCTCGCTAACTCATAGTTAGAGGATGTTTGAAAAGGGTCTGGCGGTTAAAACTGCTGTCATACCAGGACTATTTTTTACATTTTGGGAGAATTTATCATGCAATATTTGCTGAAGTACTTCACGAGTGCGCCCGTCATGGCGACCATTACGTTGGTTGTAGTTTCATTCGTGTTGATCGAACTCAATTATTTCTTTCCAGGCTTGCAATACGGCACCTATTTTCATTCAGTGCCTTAGTGTCCTAGGAATATGGATTTTATACCATCACAGTTTCAACGGCAGGGGCTTGGCAATGCCAAGCCCATACAGATGAGGCTTTCCAGAGTATTCAATCCATGACGCCTAGGTAATCAACATTAGACGGCAGGGGCTTGGCAATGCCAAGCCCATACAGATGAGGCTTCCCAGAGTATTCAATCCATGATGCCTAGTAATCAACAATTTAGAACGACATTTAAGACGACATTTAAGACGACTGGGCAACAGAAACAAAAAGTTGTCTCACTATAGTTTACAAAGTTGATGTGATGACTCATTGAAAGTGAAGATGTATATTTTGAAATTAACTTTAATAAATTTTTGTGGATTTAACTGGGGTTTAGTTAATAATATGTCCAGCAAATCACCTGGTTTTCTTAATTTCATTAACCATTTCATTAATCGTTAATCATTTTCACCTTCTCTTTTAATAGAACCAAGGTTATATAAACGGACGTGAAGTAACCGATGAAGATTTTGCTGGTCGAGGATGATATCTCTATAGCAAAAGCCCTCGAAAAGGTCTTAATGAGCCAACACTATGCAGTCGATACTGCGAGTGATGGACATATGGGATGGCAACTTGTTGAAACATGCAGCTATGACTTGGTTTTATTAGACATCGTACTCCCTAGACTAGATGGCATCGAATTCTGTCAACGACTGCGTTCCAACAACTACACAATGCCCGTTTTGCTAATCACAGCTCAAGATTCTGGCACTTCTAAGGTAATGGGCTTAAACGCAGGGGCAGACGACTATCTCACAAAGCCATTTGAGATAGAAGAACTTCTTGCTCGCATCCGGGTATTACTGCGGCGATCGTCAACTCCGATGTTGAATATATTGGAATGGGGTGATTTGCGCCTTGATCCAAATACTCGCGAAGTGACCTATGGCGATCGCCCCATTAATTTAACTCCCAAAGAATATCGGCTATTAGAACTGTTTCTTCGTAAACAGCCATATGTGTTCACCCGTAGCGCCATTTTAGAAAACCTGTGGGCATTCGAAGAAACCCCAACTGAAGATACGGTCACGGCTCATGTGAAAGGCTTGCGCCGCAAGCTGAAGCAGGCAGGTGCTCCCTCCGACTTTATTAGCACAATCTATGGAGTCGGATATCGTCTAAAACCATTAGATTCGATCAAAGGCAAATCATTCAACGGGTCAGCTGATACTTCAGCAAATAGCTCAACGAGTCGCTCAACGAATGGCTCAAACAATACCGCAACTAGCCAAACGTCTGAACAATCCCTTCGCGAGAAGACAAAAACAGCTCTAGCCGAAGTCTGGCAAAAATCTCAGCCTCAAACCCATCATCGCCTTTCAGTTTTGAAATATGCAGCTCAAGCGTTATTAACCAACACCTTAACGGATACGTCACGACTTCAAGCCCAAACGGCTGCTCATGGTTTAACGGGCGCGTTGGGAGTATTTGGGTTTGAATCGAGCTCTAAGCTAGCAAAAACGATTGAATATCAATTTGGCATTGCCTTACCCCAAACCGAAGCGGAAAAACAAACACTCCAGGAGTTAGTCAACACCCTGGAAAACAGTTTAAAGAAAGCCATGCCTGAAACAACCCTACCTGGATTTCGACGCACCCCGCCATTGTTGGTGATTGTCGATGATAGCGCAGAGTTTACCCATGAAATCATGGATGCATCACAAATCTATGGCTTAACTGCGGCGATCGCCAACGACATTGAAACTCTAAGCTCAAACCAACAAGACATCACGATCGCCTTAAATAAGAAATCTCAAACATCCCAACCATTAGACGAAGAATTGGACGTAATCATCCTTAATTTTCCATTGAGCGACGTTAGTGAATGTCAGTTAGACACACTCATTCACCAAATCCGTCAACTCCCTCCGATGGCAGCGATGATTTGCACGAGCAACGACACCCTCAAAACCCGGGTCAGAGCAGCGCGTATCGGGGCATGCTCCTTTCTCTGCGATCTAGATGCATCCCAAATTTTGGAAATCATTGTCGCGGTGCAATCGCAACTCCATCATTCATCGGCCAATGTCTTGGTAGTAGATGATGATCCGCAAACCTTAGCAGGCTTGCAATCGCTCCTTGAACCGTGGGGTTTTAAACTGACTACGCTGGAAGAAACACCGCAATTTTGGCACGTTCTAGAATCGTGCGCTCCAGACTTGTTAGTTCTTGATGTCGAAATGCCCCATTTTAACGGCATTGATCTGTGTCGAGTGGTGCGCCATACCCCGCCCTGGACCGAGATTCCTGTTATTTTTCTAACTGCGCATACCGATGCCGACACCGAGCATGAAGCATTTATTGCGGGTGCTAATGACTTGATCGGAAAATCATCGGCAGAATCAGAACTGATTACTCGCCTCTTTAATCAACTTGGATGGATGCATATCCGCAAGACCATGACTGCGATCGCAGCAGAAAAATGATGGCAAGTTTAAAACCTACCATCTAAATTTCTTACTTCTATGCCTACTTCTATATCTGTCCCTTATTGCCCCTTCTCTTATTGACAATCATTCCATTCCCCATGCCCCAACCCATCCCCCATCCATCCAGATATATTCCGTCACTCGAAGCGTTGCTGCATCGAATGACCAATCGCATCCGCCAGTCTATCGAATTACCCGATATTTTAGACTCAACGGTGACAGAGGTGCGAGCATTTCTGAAGACAGATCGAGTCAAGATCTATCGGTTTCACTCAGACGGCAGTGGAGAAGTCATCGCTGAATCAATTCGAGATCAGACGCTTCCATCGTTGATTGGGCATCGATTCCCGGCAGAGGATATTCCGGACGAAGCACGCGACCTGTTTTTGAAAGCACGCCAGCGTACGATTGTTGATGTGAGGAGCGGGCAGATTGGTGTCAGTCCATTAGTGTGTCATAAAACTAAAGAGCGCTTGTCGCCTACCGTTCAGATGCGCCCGGTCGACTCCTGTCACATTGAATACTTGACCCATATGGGGGTGCAATCATCACTAGTTGTGCCGATCTTACATGAGAATCAACTATGGGGACTCCTCGTTTCTCACCATGCTTCACCTCGAACGGTGTCTCAGCATGAGCTAAAAATTGTACAGTTAGTCGCCGACCAGGTATCCGTGGCGATCGCCCATTCAACCCTGCTCAATCAAACACGTCTCCAAGCCCAGCAAGAAGCCTGTGTGAATCGAGTCACTGCATTGCTGCATTCAACGAGCGAAATGCAGTTTCAGCAAGCCCTCGACCATACCGTAGCATCACTACAGGGGATTGGCGGCAGGATTTATTTTGAAGCTCAACATCCCAACCAAGCACCTGAATGGTTTTCATCGGGTCAAATTCCCTCGTCCCTGCCTGTGCCCTCGCCATTAGAGACGCAAAACAAGTACTCATCATGTATCCTTGAGCAGCATCCCTATTGGCAGATGTGGCTCGACCATGAGCAACTCATCCAGCAAGATAATAAAGTAAGGGCGATCGCCGACCTCTACATCTCTGATATCCCATCCGATATTGCAGCCGCCCTGTTATCCGTTCAAATTCGAGGCGTGCTTGTCGTATGCCTGCGCTATCAACAGCAGTTGCTCGGCTATCTGAGTATCTTTCGGGGCGAAATTGATATCGAAAACATTTGGGCAGGGCGGCTCGATGATCGAGATCCGCGACAGCTTCGTCCCCGCCAATCCTTTGAAACGTGGCGCGAAATCAAGCACAATCAAGCCCACGAATGGACACCGACAGATATTGAGCTAGCACAGAGCTTGGGCGACCACTTTGCGATGGCAATCCATCAATATCAGCTGTATCGGCAAATCCAAGCGCTCAACGTCGAACTAGAGCAGCATGTTTTAAAGCGAACCATTGACTTGCAGCGCACCAATGTAGAACTAAAGCGAAAAATTTACGAACACGAACGAGCATTGGATGAACTGCATCAGGCTAAAAATTCTATCATTCACTTGAGTTATCAGAATGAACTTATTCTTTCATCAGCAGGAGAAGGCATTTACGGACTCGATCCAAGTGGTGAAATCACCTTTGTAAACCCCGCGGCTGCCCGAATTCTGGGTTATGAGACTGACGATCTGCTGGGGCAGTTCATGCATTCCTTAGTGCATCACGTTCAGCCCGATGGTACTCTCTATGAGTGGAATGAAAGCCCTATTTACAGCACCCTGAAGAAGGGCACTATTCAGCATATCACCGATGAACTCTTCCAGCGGCGCGATGGTTCTACTATTCCGATTGAATATGTCAGTACTCCTATGCAAGACCGAGGCGTAATCTTGGGGGCTGTCATTGTTTTCAAAGACATTACCGAGAGGAAGTTAGTTGAGCAAATGAAAGACGAATTCGTCTCCGTCGTCAGCCACGAACTGCGAACTCCTCTTACATCTATTCGAGCCGCACTGGGGCTACTAGCACGAGGTGACCTAAACGCCCAACTCGAAAAGAAACAGCGCATGTTAGACATTGCGTTCTCGAATGCTAATCGGTTAGTGCGTTTAGTGAACGATATTCTTGACGTAGAGCGCATCAAACTCGGTAAAGTCAGCTTAAATAAACAGCGTTGCAACATCGCTGATTTGATTCCTCAAGCCGTGGATGTCATGAGTGCGATGGCAGATAAATTTAACATTGAACTCACCGCCACATCCGTTTCCGCTAATGTATGGGCTGACCCCGATCGAATCATTCAAACACTGACGAATTTACTCAGCAACGCCATCAAATTTTCGCCACGCGGATCGACCGTTTGGATTACCGCAGACGTCATACATCGCGCATCGCTCCCAAACCAGTTAGCCTTAGAAACAACTCCAATTTCACACCCTTTCTCTTCGCAGGAACCGTCTAACGCCGCGCCGGATATAGCCCCCCATGCTCTCGCTCAAAACGCTTCGCCTGTTCTTTTAATTGCTGTTAAAGATCAAGGTCGCGGTATCCCTGAGGAAAAACTCGACATTGTGTTTGACCGATTTCAGCAACTCAATATCTCAGATTCCGGACATAAAGGCGGAACAGGACTTGGGCTTGCCATCTGTCGCAGCATCGCGCAAGAACATGGAGGACAGATTTGGGCAGAGAATATCAGTGGACAAGGCAGCATTTTCTATTTCATGCTGCCATTACTGCCCTAGACAGACTCATCTCAGCTAAATTCTTTTTGAGGTCTAACTACAATCATGACCACTAAACGTATCTTGATTATTGATGACGAAGCAGATATTCGAGAAGCCACTCAAATCTGCTTGGAAGTAACAGGCGAATGGCAAGTACTCACCGCGAGTTCAGGCAATGAAGGTCTGATGAAAGCCGCCATCGAAAAGCCAGATGCTATTCTTTTAGACATCATGATGCCAGGAATGGATGGTCTGGCTACGTTTCAAAACCTTCAAGAAAATCCAGATACTCAAAATATACCCATCATTCTGTTAACTGCAAAAGCTCAATCCTCTGAGCAACGTGAATTCAGCCAATTGAAAGTCGCTGCAATCATTACAAAGCCATACGACCCATTTAGTTTATCGAATCAACTATCTAGTGCCCTGTCATAGTGAACTGTCTTTATGCGAGGATTAGTTCATTCCATCACAAGAATCAGTCATCCGATTTGGAATATATAGCGATCCTAAATCGCTGTGAATTGTGCGTGAGTGGTGGGGCGAGCGGCGCCCGCCCCACCACTCACACCCATCTGGGATTGCTGTAGATGGCTCGATCTCAGACCGAGTTTATTCTCATGAATGCTTTCAATCTTGAACCGACGTCATAGAATAAATATCGTTCGACTTATAGTCGGGACAATCAATTGCTGATTCAGACATGGCTGTAGTCGGATGAATTGCGCATTTAAGCGTATAGTTACCCGTGAAAAACTGACAGTTCGCACATGGAACTCGGTGAAGGCGGTTGGCATAGGTGACGGCATCTCTAATTCCGCGCACAATACTCAAAACAATCAACATCGTGATTATCCAAGCAACAATTAACTGAATGGGATGGAATCCTACATAGGTATCCTGAGTTGCTTGGTTGTTTTGAATCAAAAGGTAAATGACTTGGGGTTTGAATAAAATAAATGTAATCATGGCAATCTAAATTCCTACATTAAAGTTGCATTGGGCGCACGACTATGCACCCAACTACGTCTTATTGCCAGCGATTATGGTGCGTTCAAATCTCTGTTCTATGGAACTTTGGGAATGAGAACTTAGGGAATAGATGCGACCTCAGTTCCTAGACGAGCATAGAATAAGCCTTGAATTTTTACATCCAGCGGCTCCTTCGAACCAAAATCTGTGTCAGAAATTTGCTCACTTTCAAATAAACCCGCAATCTCGCCAGTACTGCGGCTGACATGGGTGACGTCTAAGAAAATCTTTCCCTGTCCTGTTTCAAACATTTTGACGTTTTCACGTAGGAACTCTTCATCGTCTGCTTGACTAGGCAGTCCAACCGCAGAATCATATCCAACGGACAACCCTCGACCTCGCGGATCAAGGAAACCTGACGTACGATAGGATGGGACTTTGAATGTGCCGTTAAAACGTGTTGAAGGATTTAGGCTATCTAACCCAGATTGACTTTTAGCAACTAACCCTTTGATGGTGAACAGCATCGGCACTCGTTTATTTCCCGGTAGTTGCACAGTGATGGGCTGAAAATCAATACCACCTTGTTCAAAAAAGGTTAAGCTATTATCCGGTTCAATATTCAGTAAGCCGTTGATATGATCAAGGGCAGAACTCGCACGGGTTAATAGTTTGCCAGGGACAAATCCCGCCTCTTGGCGCTTCATCACGGGCTCTCGTTTCACTAAGAAAGTGGTCGGTTGCAAACACATATCTGTGACTGAGTAAGACTGATTTGGATCGATGGGAATAATATCTCGGTCGGTTTCTGAAAGCCGAGGACATAAATTAGCAAGTCCACTGCCTTTGATTTGATCATAGGTCAGTGAATCACTCTTAACAGTTGGATTTTGGCCGCAAGCGGTTAGGATACCTATGCAAAGGGAAAGAAGTAGAGCAATGAACGTCTGATATCTCATGATTGGATTAGATATAAATGGGCAAGATACTCTGGCTCAGATTTTGAATGAATAATGAATAATGAATGATGAATACATTTGATGTTTATAACGATTGAAAGTATTTAAGCAATAAAACCTGAAGATCTGAGGAAGATTATGAGAGTTACAATGCAACAATATAGTGGCACTGCGAAACACTATTAGGTAAAAATTGACTCCTCAAAGGTTAGAAAACCACATCAATATTTGATTATTAATTTTCTTAAATTTTGTTATTTATCTTCACTGGTTTTTCATATTTATTTCTTATCCTTTTCTCAATCCACTTAGCAGATTTCCAAAAAAGTCAGAGCAAAGATAATCGCTCATCAAGATGTTATAGCCGCATGAATTCCCTCAGTAATCATTGTTAAGTAGGTGGACAGAAATATTTACTGTCATTTCTTTCAATTCATACTTAACCCACATAAATAAAACCAATTCTTTAGGAGAAGCCCATGAGCCTTGTAACCGAATTGATCCTGAGTGCGGATAGCGAAGCCCGCTATCCAGCTCCCAAAGAAATACGTATCTTCCAAGATTTTCTCAAGACTGGTGAACAGCGAATTCGCATTGCCAAAACATTGGCAGAAAATGAACAACGGATTGTTCAAAACGGTAGCAATAGATTTTGGGAACGATGCCCTAATACGCCTAGTAATAGCGGAAATGAACGTAAAACTGCATCGTGTCAACGGGATCAAGGGTGGTATGTCCGCCTGATTGCTTACTCGGTATTAGCAGGGAGTGAGAAACCCCTAGAGGATATTGGCACGGTCGGCATCAAGGAAATGTATAACAATCTGGAAATACCAATTCGCAACATCGCTGAATGTATGCGCTGTCTCAAAGAAGAAGCGATCGCCACGATGAGCGAAGAAGACGCAGTTGAAGTAGCTCCATACTTTGATTACATTATCCGGTCACTATCTTGAAGAAATACTATAGCAATGCCGGGTTGTGAGTAGTGGGGCGGGCGGCGCCTGCCCCACCACTCACATACAATTCACAAGCGATTTAGGATTGCCATATCAGGAAATAAATTAGGAGATTACCCACCATGCAAGATGCCATCACAACATTGATTAATTCCCATGACATGCAAGGCAAGTATCTCGATGATGCGTCCTTAGATCAGTTACAGGCATACTTTCGAAGTGGCGAACTACGCGCACGAGCGGCGATGACCATTAGCGCCAATGCGTCATCCATTGTCACTAAAACCGTTGCGAAAGCCCTACTGTATACCGACATCACTGCCCCAGGCGGCAATATGTATACCTGTCGTCGATATGCCGCCTGCGTCCGCGATATGGATTACTTCCTTCGCTATGCAACCTATGCCATGTTAGCTGGAGATCCATCTATTCTGGATGAACGGGTTCTCAATGGGTTGCGAGAAACCTACAGCTCCTTGGGCGTGCCCATTGGCGCAACGGTGCGATCGGTGCAGGCAATGAAGGATGTCACAACAGATATGGTGGGGGCTGATGCAGGCAAGGAAGTTGGCGTGTACTTTGACCATATTTGTTCCGGGCTAAGCTAGCGATCGCCTGCCCAGTACTTGGTAGGGGCAAACAGGTTCACAGCGATCCGTTGATCTCATGCAATCGATCATGATGAAACCTTTGCTCTTACCAATTTCCAGAGGTCAACGCATCAACCCATTCAGCACGGTTTAGAACCATCATTAACTATGAGCATTATCACTCAGGCGATCGCCAATGCCGATCGCGAAGTTCGCTACCTCAGTCACGGAGAGCTCAATGCCATTCGTACCTTCTTTGAAGACGGGCAACAGCGGCTCCGCATTTCATCAATCTTAACTGCCAACGTGAAAGAAATTGTAGAGAGGGGTAGCCAAAAGTTTTGGGAGCGATGCCCTATCACTCCAAGCAATAGCGGCAATCATACATTTCGATCATCATGTTTACGCGATCAAGAATGGTACATTCGCTTAGTGTCGTATGCAGTAGTCGCGGGAGATATCGATCCGCTTAGAGATAGCGGCATTAAAGGGGTAAAAAAAATGTATACCTCGTTGGAAATTCCTCTGCGAAATGTAGTTGAGTGTATGCGCTGTCTGAAAGAAGCCACTCTCGAAGAATTAAGTCTCGAAGATGCAAACGAAGTCGGGCCATACTTTGACTACCTCATCCAAGCCATGATGCCATAGTACTCAGCCCCATTAAAGTGACTAGAAACAATAGAGTAATCGACGTGATGGACGTAATGGAGCTTGGATAATCGATAAATAATTTAATCACTCCCAAGCCCTTCGATCACGTTATGCAAACACCATCCACCCATCCACCCA
>JBNPEG010000167.1:18416-26739 GCA_051117555.1 Elainellaceae cyanobacterium
CCATCCACCCATCCACCCAGTCCACAATCATCGGGAGTTAACTCATGCGCGTTCAGACTAACGGGGGTAGCCCAGTTGTCCACCCGCAACCGTTTCAGACTGTACCCACCTCGGTTATTCATGAAGCCGAGCAGCGCGATCGCTACTTGAAGCAACATGAACTGAAAGAACTTGCTAGTTTTTTCCGCTCTGGCACAAAGCGGCTAGAGATTGCCGCGATTTTGACCCAAAATGCTGACCAAATTGTCGCAGCAGGGGCCAACCGGATTTTTACGGGGGGTTCCCCAATGGCGTATCTCGAAAAACCTGAGGACCCTGTTGGGATGCCCGGTTCAGGCTATTACGTCGCAGAAGACTACTTGTCAGCAGAATCGAGGCAGAGGAACGGGACGGCCAAACCCGTCGCTAAGCTGCAAGAGCCACGATATGTCGATTCGTCAAATAGTTTCATGAACTGGGTGCGGTCATTCTTTGCAGAGAGTAGACCCGTTTCTCCTAGCGGGTTTCGCGCCATTGATATATCAACCTACGGCAGTGTTCGTATGAGGCGATCGCTGCGAGATCTAAGCTGGTTTCTGCGATACATTACCTATGCTATTGTTGCCGGTGACACCAGCATTTTGAGCATCAACGTGCGAGGGCTGCGGGGCGTCATTCCAGACGATGTGACCTTGGCAACGGTGGTCGCATTGCGAGAAATGCAGTGGAAAGCGGTGAACTGTCTTCAAGATACCGAAGCAGCAGCAGTAGTCAGGCGATACTTCGACATATTAATTACCGACTATCAGGTTGAGAAGCCCCCAAACCGCGCGCGCCCAGGTGTTTCAAATCATCATCAAGGATTGCAACTACCTCAAAACTATTTCCATGAAACCGATCGCGAACCTAAGTTCGTTATGAAATCGGAGCTATCTGAAACAGAAAAGCAAGAGGTGATTCATGCGGCATATCGTCAGGTATTTGAGCGTAATGTGACGCAGGCATATGGGGTGTCATTCACCGAGTTAGAATCTCAGGTCAAAAGCGGCATGATTTCGATGAAAGAGTTTGTCCGTCATTTGGGCAAGTCTCGCTTATATCGGCAGCAGTTTTATGAACCCTTTGTGATTAGCCGCATTGTAGAGCTAGCATTTCGCCACTTTTTAGGACGCGGAATTAGCTGTATCGAAGAGTTTCAAGACTACTTTGAGGTAATAGCAGACGGAGGGTTGCCTGCATTGGTTGATGCACTCGTAGACTCCCAAGAATATGCCGATTATTTTGGTGAAGAAACCGTCCCGTATTTGCGAGGCTTGGGACAAGACGCGCAAGAGTGCCGTAATTGGGGACCCCAGCTTAATCTGTTCAAATACAGTGCGCCGGTTCGGAAGGTGCCACAATTTGTCACCATCTTTGGTGGCTATCAAAAACCTCTCCCCAATCAACATCCCTATGGCATAGGCAATGATCCGTTAGAAATTCAGTTTGGCGCGATCTTTCCTCAAGAAACCCGCAATCCTCATGCTCAGCCTGCTCATTTCAGCCCAGACAGTCGCCGTATTTTAATCAGTAGCGGAACAAATTCTGACAACGGTCATGCCCGAAACGGTGCGGGTGATTTTGGTCGCATACCCGGTTCGTTGGGGCATCGGGTGCTAAAAGTAGGTCGGAATCCCATGCATGAATATCAGAGCGATCGCCCTACCGCTCAAGGTAACCATCATCAGGCGCATACTCCCAATGTCGACGTCCATCACCACTCAATGGACGCAATCATTCACGGAGCCTATCGTCAGGTATTTGGTCGAGACGTATTTGACGGGCAACGCCAGACCAACGCTGAAATTAGGCTAAAGAGTGGTGAACTGACGATGCGAGAGTTTGTGCGTCAACTCGCTAAGTCTCGTCCGTTCCGAAACCTCTACTGGGACAACTTGTATATCACCAAAGCAATTGAATATATCCATCGGAGATTACTGGGTCGCCCAACTGTCGGACGACAGGAAATGAATCAGTACTATGACATCTCCGCTCGAAAAGGATTTTACGCACTCGTTGATGCCATCATTGATAGTTCAGAATATTCAGAGTTTTTTGGAGAAGACACGGTTCCATATGAACGGTATCTAACGCCTCGGGGCTATGCGTTGCGATCGCCCAAAGGGCCAGTTGGATGGTCAAAACCAAGGGAGAATCCTCCGATAGTAGGTGAGTGGATGATGACCCATCAGCCGATGCCCCATCAACGGATGTCTCAGTCTACATCAGCACAGTCTGGAGTTGCCACTCTACCATCCAATCGCCCTGATGAGAATAATCGTGAACAGGGATCTGTTCAGCCTGTTTCATCAGATGGGTATCAACATGAAAGCAATTCTGATGAACAAACTGAGTTACACCCGTCAGAGCCGCCGAGCGTTTCGATTGATGGACATTAACAGCAATCATTTCGTAGGTACATAGCAATGCCTGTGTGGAAAAATCCGCAAATTCAGACGTGTCTATAGATTCCATCATTGGAAAGCATGAATCATCATGACAAAACAGATTCCAATCGCTTCGAATTACCATCTCAGTCGAACCACCCTGTTCCCAGACGAGGACAGTCATCCAACCAAGTTAGCAACGCCGCTAAAGCGCAAAGCTCGGTTTAGGCGATGGAAACGACTCTATCGCAGGCTAACTCGGTTTGACTACAGAATTAGCCTGAGCTGGTTTGGAGGACTACACATTTATTCAACAGAATCACATCATGAGCATCGTCAAACAAGTCATTCTTAATGCCGATGAAGAACTCCGCTATCCGACTCCTGGAGAACTTCGTATGATTCGCAATTTTTGCAAAACTGGAGATCGGCGAATTCGTATCGCCAAATTACTTGAACAAAATGCCCAAACCATCGTCGAACGAGGCACGCGTAAGTTCTGGCAGATTTGCCCCAACACGCCGAGCAACAGCGGAAGTCGTAAAAAAACAGACGCAGCCAAGCGAGACGTGGGCTGGTATGTTCGCCTGATTAGCTACTGTCTCCTAGCGGGCAACGAGAAACCTTTGCAAGAGATTGGGATAGTTGGCATGAAGGAGTTGTATGGCAACGTCGGCATCCCGTTGGGCAATATTCTTCAATACATACGCTGTCTCAAAACTGAAACGCTCGCCGTGTTAGATGCAGCGGATGCAGCGGAAGTGATTCCCTATTTTGATCAAATTATTCAGGAGCTGGCATTGCCAGGACCTCCTTACTTTATGAACGACGGGACGGGGGAGAGCGTACCCGTTTAACGTTACTTTTTTGATGTTTGAGATCAGAGGATAGAATGATGACTATTTCAATTGGTGCAACACAACCCACACGGGGTTGGGCTGGCATACTTGATGATTGGTTGAAGCGCGATCGCTTCGTGTTTATTGGCTGGTCAGGGTTACTTCTGTTTCCCTGTGCCTATTTAGCATTGGGTTCCTGGTTCACAGGCACTACATTTGTCACATCCTGGTATACCCACGGCTTAGTCAGTTCTTACTTAGAAGGCTGCAACTTTCTAACGGTTGCAGTGTCGACACCTCCAGAAAGTATGGGACACTCTCTGTTATTTCTCTGGGGACCTGAAGCCAACTGGGACTTTGTGCGCTGGTGTCAGATTGGTGGATTATGGAACTTCACTGCGTTTCACGGCGTACTTGGCTTGATGGGGTTTATGCTTCGCCAGCTCGAAATTGCCAGAGTTGTAGGAATTCGCCCCTACAATGCGATCGCCTTCTCTGCCCCCATTGCTGTGTTCGTTGCCACCTTCTTAATCTACCCACTCGGACAATCGAGTTGGTTCTTTGGTCCTAGCTTTGGGGTCACAGCTATTTTCCGATTTCTACTATTCTTTCAAGGCTTTCACAACTACACGCTCAATCCCTTTCACATGATGGGCGTTGCGGGCGTTTTGGGAGGTGCGCTTTTGTGTGCCATTCACGGAGCTACCGTAGAAAACGTGCTTTATCGGGACACAGACGGGAAAAACACCTTCAGAGGATTTAGCACCACTCAAGCTGAAGAAACCTACTCGATGGTGACCGCTAACCGCTTCTGGTCACAGATTTTTGGGATTGCCTTCTCTAACAAACGATGGCTTCATTTCTTTATGCTCTTTGTTCCAGTGACAGGGCTATGGATGAGCGCCATTGGCATGGCGGGTTTAGCCTTTAACCTACGGGCATATGACTTTGTTAGCCAAGAAATTCGAGCCGCAGAAGATCCCGAATTTGAGACTTTCTATACCAAAAACATTCTGCTCAATGAAGGGGTGCGATCGTGGATGGCAGAACTCGACCAACCCGCAAAGAAATTCAAGTTTCCTGTAGAAGTCTTGCCCCGTGGCAATGCTGAGTAGTACTACATCCGAATCAACTCATTTCAGTTCTGTTTAGGGGTGAATAGCTGTTCGCCCCTCCCCAATCCATTCGTTAAATGGATTTCGTAACGGAGGTTTTTATCCTGTGGAAACACCATTTGAATCTGCACAAACCATGCCCACAGATTCGGTCCTCGAACCGGTTCCACCCCCTGTTCGTTCACGCCCAGAAGACTCCATCCTTGCCCCTTCAAGAGCAGGCTATGACGAGGAATCGAGCGGCTATGCGTGGTGGGCGGGAAACGCTCGATTTATCACCACCAAACTCTCGGGTCGTTTTTTAGGAGCCCATATTGCCCACGCAGGCTTAATTGCGTTTTGGGCAGGTGCGATGCTGCTATTTGAAGTCGCGCATTACAACCTTGATCAACCCATGTATGAACAAGGCTGTATTTTGATGCCGCACATTGCAAGTCTCGGAATTGGGGTTAGCAGCGGCGGCGACGTCACTAACATCTTTCCATTTTTTGCCATTGGCGTTGCCCACTTGATTGGCTCAGCAGTTTTGGGCTTTGGAGGCATCTATCATACCCTCCGAGGACCGGAACAACTATCGGGCTTTTTTAAGTTTGATTGGGAAGACAAAGCCAAAGTTGCTCAAATTCTGGGCTTTCATATCCTGGTTTTAGGAGTCTTTGCGCTACTCTTTGTTTGCAAAGCCATGTTCTGGGGAGGACTGTATGATCCGTGGGCTCCGGGTGGGGGGGCAGTTCGCCTAATTACCAATCCGACCCTTGATCCTCGTATTATCTTTGGCTACTTGTTTAGGAATCCGTTTGGAGGTAGTGGCTGGATTGTCGGCGTAAACAACCTCGAAGACGTAATTGGGGGACACATTTGGATTGGCGGAATCCTAATCCTAGGCGGGATTTGGCACATTCTCGTACCGCCCCTACGCTGGACGTACAACCTTTTTCCGTGGACGGGGGAAACCTATCTCGCCCAAAGTTTAGGGAATGTGGCTGGGCAAGCATTTATTGCAACGGCGTTCATCTGGTTTAACAACACCGTGTATCCCAGCGTCTTCTATGGACCTACGGTAATGGAAGCCTCGCAGGCGCAGTCGCTAATTTTCCTCGTTCGAGATCAAAATCTAGGCGCTGATGTTGCTGCAACTCAGGGACCAACCGGATTGGGGAAATATCTCCAGCGATCGCCCACGGGTGAGATCATCTTTGGCGGTGAAACGATGCGATTTTGGGACCTTCGCGCCCCTTGGTTAGAACCTCTGCGTGGCCCCAATGGGCTAGACATCGACAAGCTCAAGCATGATATTCAACCATGGCAAATCCGTCGAGCCTCCGAATACATGACCCATGCACCATTGGGATCAATCAATTCAGTCAGCGGACTCGCTACTGAGATTAATGCCTTCAACTTTGTGTCGCCTAGAACGTGGCTAACCACCTTTCATTTCATCGTGGCATTTCTGTTTCTAGTCGGCCATCTATGGCATGCGGGACGTGCTAGAGCAGCCGCCGCAGGATTTGAAACCGGGATTGATCGGGAGGATGAACCCGTTCTATCAATGCCTCCCATTGATCCATCAGAATAATCGCTCGAAACGGCTAACGATGGATGGGGATTCAACCTCTCCATTCATCATTTTTTTACTTGACGCAATTGCAAATTGCTATATGAGTTTGTGTTGAGAGAAACAAGGAGAATAACTCGATGGGACTTCCTTGGTATCGCGTCCATACCTCAGTGATCAATGATCCAGGACGATTGCTTGCCGTCCATCTCATGCATAATGCCCTCTGTGCCGGCTTTGCTGGCTCAATGCTGTTGTTTGAACTAGCCTTGTATGACCCCACTGACCCGGTGTTAAATCCCATGTGGCGACAGGGATGTTTCTTGATGCCGTTTGTCGCACGCCTTGGCGTAACGAATTCGTGGCAAGGCTGGAGCATTACCGGCGAAACATTTACTGATCCAGGCTTTTGGACATTTGAAACAGTGGCGATCGCCCATATTATCTTTTCAGGTCTAGAGTTCTTAGCGGCATGTTGGCACTGGGTCTATTGGGACGTTGCCACCTTTTTTGACCCAAAAACAGACGAACCCATCTTGGACTTACCCAAGATTTTCGGTATCCATCTTTTCTTAGCAGGCTTGCTGTGCTTTGGATTTGGCGCGTTTCATTTAACTGGCGTTTTCGGTCCAGGAATGTGGGTATCTGATCCGTACGGTTTGACCGGGCATATTCAAGGCGTTGCGCCCGATTGGGGACCCTCAGGGTTTGATCCCAGCAATCCCGGTGGAGTCGTCGCTCACCATATCGCCGCTGGAACGGTCGGCATCATCGGCGGTCTATTTCATATGAATGTGCGCCCCCCCGAATATGTCTATCGGGCATTGAGGATGGGAAACATCGAGTCAGTGTTGGCCAGCAGCCTTGCCGTCTTCTTTTTTGCAGGCTTTATTGCCGCTGGCACCATGTGGTATGGCACCGCAACAACGCCGATTGAGTTATGGGGGCCTACTCGCTATCAGTGGGATCAAAACTACTTTCAGAACGAAATTGAGCGTCGTGTCAACGCTGACATCGCAGAGGGTAAAAGCCGATCAGAAGCGTGGTCAACTATTCCAGAAAAGCTAGCATTTTATGACTATGTAGGCAATAGCCCCGCCAAAGGTGGATTGTTTCGCGTCGGGCGTATGGTCGATGGCGACGGACTACCTACTGGTTGGCTCGGCCATCCCGTCTTCAAAGACAGTGAAGGGCGAGAGCTGACCGCGCGACGTATGCCCAACTTCTTTGAAAACTTTCCGGTCATCTTGACCGACAAGGATGATATCGTCCGGGCAGATATCCCGTTCCGGCGAGCAGAGTCTAAATACAGTTTTGAGCAAACGGGCGTTACCGTTAGCTTCTATGGTGGACAGCTTGACGGACAGACATTCAATAATCCAGTCGATGTCAAGAAATATGCGCGTAAAGCTCAACTCGGTGAACCATTCGAATTCGATCGCACAGTCTACAACTCCGACGGAGTCTTTAGAACCAGTAACCGAGGATTCTTTGCCTTCTTCCATACCTGCTTTGCTCTTGTGTGGTTCTTTGGTCATATCTGGCATGGATCACGTGCACTCTTCCGCGATGTCTTTGCGGGGATCGACCCCGATCTCGACGAAGAGCAAGTTGAGTGGGGAATTTTCCAGAAGGTCGGAGATCCTACGACCCGAAAACAACCCGTGATCTAATAGGAGTAAGTGATGCAACAAAAGACCAAATATGTTTCGAAGAAAGCCGCGCCTCTTCAATATTTCTTACGACGATTTAATTCTGAGTCGGGGCGCGTTGCGCCAGGATGGGGCACAGTTCCACTAATGGCAGCTTTAATGGTTTTCTTTTTCATCTTTCTCCTGATGATTTTGCAGATTTACAATCAAACCATTCTACTCAACTAAGCGTCTGCTCAATGTGCAGATATTGGAAGACGATAGCAAGAGACTGTGAAAATGGAGATAAGCTATGCTGTCACATGTAGTAATTTACTTAGCCTATGGTGAAGGACAATCTGCATCAACCGCAACAGGTGTTTTTGCAGGTTTGGTTGTGTTAGTGCTGCTGTGTGTATTAGTAGGAGTGTATTCGTACAAAACATACCCAGCAGACCGACCATAGCGAATTGACGCCAACATTATGTCTTGCCCGAGATACGACTAGCTAAAAGCCAAGGGTGCAGAGTCTGCACCCTTTTAATTATGAAGCGATGACAGTCTAGACATTAAGTAGGTGGGCGGAATCAAATGTAGGATGGGTATAGCCCTTCGGGCATGGCTTTGCTAAAGCGATAGCGTAACCCATGAGGGCGTTGGGTTATTGCCTTCGGCAAGGCTGCGCCTTTCTTGAATGCCCCTTGGGCTATACGTACCTCAACCCAACCTTGTATATAAGCGGTACGCCCCTCGGATTTATCCTAAAAGCATATCGCTG
>JBNPEG010000234.1:0-26716 GCA_051117555.1 Elainellaceae cyanobacterium
CTGCTTCAGTCGCTGCTTGATCGCATCCAAACTTTCCTCAATCGTGACCACAAACTTGTTCGCCATCAGATGTACTCAAGATCATCATCAATTCCTAATTTAGTGCATGTCTTCCGGGAATTGGTATTACAAGCCGCAGGTAATCCCGCGAAAGACGCCAACGGCAATATCATTTGGGATGCGATGATTCTCCACGTGAGCGATCGCACTAGGCAACTTCGCTAAAACAAATTCTCCAGCGATCGCCACACTGCGATATAAAAATTGCCGCCTTGCTGTTCTCTCAATACCTCAAACGGCATGCCCTGATACCCAATGAATGGCCGCAATCGCCACCCAAGCTGCATGCCGACAATCGCGTAAATGGCGATCCAAATTTTTAGCAACATGCCATTCAAAGGCTGCTCCATGCGAAATGCCAGATATGAACAGCCTCGATAAAGGTAGCGCACGCCATAGAGACCACACAGACCAAAAATCAGCACGTGCATCAGCATCAAGAACTGGTAGTTTTCAGGAGTAGTAATCGTAAAAAAGAAGGCAATTGGCGCCAGACTCGTCAGCAAAATCGTAGTGGTGCCCAATGTCATCACCATCAGCGCAACGGTTTGCAGAAATTTGAAGCTTTGCCCAAGCAGCACATTAAATGTGTAAAGAGACGGAATACAAATGAGAGCAGTCAGCAGAAACAGAATGGGGAGTTTGATAGTTGAGGCGATCGCCTGAAGGACTCCATTATACATGCCCATGACTAAACCATAGATACCGGAGAGCAGTATGCAAAGAATTGACAATGAGGCGATAATTCTGGGCAAATCTTTCTGACTGTAGATTTGCTCGAACAGCGCCGTTTGCGCTCGCAAGATATAGTCAAGGAAGTAAAATGAGAGTCGAATCAAACTACTGTCATGAATCGACTGGCGGAGGGCTTGAATCTCTTGAGGAGAGTACTCAAAAGAGTGTCTCTTTTGCTTTTTTCCACCATCGGGAGATTCTGACTTATCTTCATTCGAAGCAGATGGATCTTCATTCTCACCGTGATCTAAATTACGGTCAGCATCGAACTGCTCATTGTCCATCTTATTCTCCCAGCCTGTAGCGTCAGTAAAAATTTTGATATCACTGTGCTGTTGTAACAGATTCATATCTCGACCTGCCACACTAGACTTTCTACAGGGCTAATTCTTACGCATGCTTCTCCTTTAAGGTTTTCGGATCAGCAAAAATAGCTAAACACAAATGGCGATCGCACGTCAGCACATCCGATATTCAGTTCCCAAGGCTATGCCAGTCTGCGACAATAAACAGAGTCCAACGCAGAGAGAATCATGACCTTGGCGCTAACGTATCAAACAGGGGATATCGTCGCAGCAACCGATCGCTTTGAAAAATGTGGTCGAGTTATTGACGCGAGCAGTGATGGATGCAACGTAAACCTAGACCACAAGACAGTTTATATACCTGAGCAACATTTAGCACTGATTTCAATTAAAAATAATCCGAATCTGCGTCTAGTTGCAAACAAGATCAACGAAGCAGGTCAGCAAATCGATGGATTTTCAGCGATGTTTAGCCATGAAGTCATCGCATTCGCAAGTGGTGGAAGCATTATTGGACGGGCATTTGCCGACTATGTTAGCAAAATCCCAGTTAACATTCTCACCGTTGCCCTTGACCTCCTTTGTCAAACGAGATTACCCATGCCAGAAGCCGTCGATCGGGTGATGAATTTAAACTTTGAATTGCTCAGCGGTCGTTAGTAATATGGAACATTTGAAAGCGGTTGTAATTGGTGCGGGCATTGGTGGACTCACAGCAGGCATCGCTCTCAAGCAAGCCGGATATGAGGTTGAAATCTATGACCGCGTTCGAGAATTGCGTCCGGTAGGGGCTGGCATCTCTCTATGGTCAAACGGCGTCAAAGTCCTCAATCACCTTGGATTGGGAGCAGAGATAGCAAAGATTGGCGGGCGGATGAACCGCATGGAATATCGCACCAAATCGGGTGATAGCCTCAACACAATTGATCTGATGCCTCTAGTCCATGATGTAGGCCAGCGTCCGTATCCGGTTGCGCGCCGAGATTTACAAACCATGCTACTCAATGCCTTTCCAGGAGAGGTACATTTGGGGCATCAGTGCATCGGGGTTGAGGAAAACGAAAAAGGCGTCACGGCGTTCTTTGAAAATGGACACAAAGCACAAAGCGATCTAGTTGTCGCAGCAGATGGCATTCGCTCGATTTTACGCACCTATGTGCTCGGCAGAGAGATAGAGCCGAAGTATGGCGGTTATATCAACTGGAATGGGTTAGTCGCCGCCGATGAAGACTTTGCTCCTAAAGACTGTTGGGTTATTTATGTGGGCGAACACAAGCGAGCGTCGATGATGCCCGTGGCGGGCGATCGCTTCTACTTCTTCTTAGATGTCCCCCTCCCTAAAGGGACACCTGCCAATCCAGACCGTTACAAAACAGAACTCAAAGGATACTTCAAAGGATGGGCAACTCCAGTTCAGCGACTCATTGAGCGACTTGATCCTGATACAGTCGCTCGTCCTGAAATCCACGATGTTGGCCCCATTGACTGTTTTGTGAAAGGACGAGTGGCACTACTCGGAGATTCTGCCCATGCGACCTGTCCAGATCTAGGGCAGGGCGGCTGTCAAGCCATGGAAGATGCGCTCGTACTGACCCAATATCTGATGACCACCAACCTCGGCGTTGAATACGCGCTCAAACGCTACAGTGCAGAGCGGACAGAACGCGCCAATGCAGTTGTACGTAAGGCTCGCAAACGCGCTGAACAAATTCACGGCATTGACCCAGCCGTGACCCAGCAATGGTACGACCAACTCGCACTCGAAACACCTAGCGACGTTACACGGGCGATCGCCAATGTAATCCTCGCAGGTCCCCTTCATTAGCTATTGGGTCGCTTATTCCTCGCTTGATTACCGATCGAGACAGAAAAGTCTCAGAGAAAAAGATTTGACTCACGTTATCAGGTAAATTTTATGACAGGTAAGTTGACCACCCATGTTTTAGACACGGTGAAGGGCAGCCCCGCCTCTGGGATGACAGTCGAGCTCTGGTCGCTGGATGCAAGATCGGGTGAACGAACGCTGCTCAAATCCATTACCACAAATACAGATGGACGCACTGATGTGCCTCTCTTGGCAAATGATGAATGCGTGTGTGGTGTTTATGAATTAGTCTTTGTTGTCAGCACGTATTTTGCCCACTATATGACCGACCTTCCCAACCCACCATTTCTCAACCGCGTCCCAATTCAGTTTGGGATAGCGGATGCAAGCGCACACTATCACGTTCCACTACTAACGTCGCCTTGGTCGTATAGCACCTATCGAGGCAGTTAGTTCCTGCATTTCATTAATAACGACGCCAAAATACGCTCATATGAGTGAGCGCCTTCCAGATTCGTGCATTCTTTTTTGAGGAATTTCAGTTAGTCTGCTAAGTCCACTACAATACCTGCCGCGCCCACGACTTGATTCGTTCGACTATAAATTGGGTCAATACTGATTTCAACTCGCCGCTGAACGCCGTCGGCATCAGTAATATGTTCTTCTAGGCGCTGCGACTGCGAGGATGATATGACATCCGCATCGAGTTGGACATGTTTGCGAATCAAAGCGGGTAGTTGAAAATTCACATTAGACTTGCCAATTAGCTGGTTAGCAGTCATCCCACATCGTTGGCAGTATATATCATTGACAGCAATATAGCGGTTTTTGGCATCTTTGAGCCACGCCATGTGAGGAATGTTATTGAGCAGAGCTTGGATGTGACCCTCTTGAACTTCGAGTTGTGTTTCAACGACTTGGCGATCGCGCCCTTCCCTTTGGAGATTGACATTTTGCTGTTCCAGCCGTTTTTGCAAGTCACGGAGTTTGAGCTGATGCTGCACCCGTGCTAATACTTCTTCGATCTGAAAGGGCTTCGTAATATAGTCTGCTCCGCCCAGCCCAAATGCCTTCACTTTGTCAGCAACGTCATCAATTGCACTCAAAAATAAAATCGGTACATCCTGGAGATGAAATGACGCTTTCATTTTCTTGCATACTTGATATCCATCCAGTCCAGGCATACAGATGTCAAGCAAAATCAAATCCGGGAGTACATGCTGCACAGCATCGAGTGCCATCTCACCGCTAATCGCGCAACTGACTTCGTATCCGTCTTGTCTTAGGGTAGACGTCAATAGACGTAAGTTTTCAGGCGTATCATCAACTACTAAAATTGTTCCTTGATGTTTGACTTGTATGGGTTTGAAGCCGAGTATCCAGAAAATCTGCTGTTCTACATCCAGCAGTTCTTTTCGATGAGATCCGGCTTGCCCTAGCAACCCTTGATGGAGGGCGGTTAATTTTTCTAGTTTCAGCACAACAGATGCTATTTCTTCAGGCTCAAGATATAGGCTGTTGATGACCGCATTCAAGTCGCTCAACGGATCAACTTCAAGCCCTGCCCCTTTGGCAACAACAGACTGTAACCGATCGATATTCTGACGGATCAGGCGACGAATATAATATGCGATCGTCGGGGAAAGGAGATTTAAATGGTCATCATGCCCCTGATTAGAATGAACTGCACTATGAGTCATGATGTCTGGTCGTGTCCTGATTGAGGGTAGAAAGAATATCAAATCGAAAGTTATCGACTAACATTGCTAACGAATGAGATAGTTCAGCATAGCGAGGTGGAATATGTTCAATTAACTTTAAGCAGTCTGTATCACTGAGGCGAGAAACAGCCCAAAAGAATGACGTTTTCCATGAGGGCGGCATCACATCCAATTCAGATGGATGAATGACCCGAGGTTCAGAACTAGCATCACGGATACCCAGTCCTATATCGTCTGTATTATTTGAATTATCTATATCAGTTGATATCGGAGACGGAGAGTAAACATAATTCACTCCCAAATACTTGGCGATCGCATCAAAAAGCTGATCAGCTTGAAATGGTTTATGAATGATGCCATCACATCCGGCATCAAAGATTTTCGAGCGCTGCTCATCAAACGCACTTGCGGTGAGAGCAACAATTTTAGTACTTTCGGAGTCTGTTGCATAATCAGATGATTGCCCGTCTATCGGGGCGATTTCTTCATGCCTGCCTCTAAATTGTTCTAGGGCTCGAATACGGCGAGTAGCTTCATATCCATCAATAACAGGCATTCGCATATCCATTAACACTAGGTGAGGATGCCATCTCCACCACGCACGCACAGCGGTTTTTCCGTCAACAGCTTCTTGGACATCAAATCCAACCTTCGTTAACAAATTGACAAGAATTTTACGATTTTCGAGCTGATCATCCACCACCAAGATTCGCCAGTGGGATTGGTCAGGGGCTAGTTTAATATGATTAGGCTTTGAGAGCGCAGGTTGATCTGTAGTTGCAAGCTCAACGGGAATGTTGAGTGTAAAGTTTGTCCCTTTATCGACCTCGCTTTCAAGAGAAATACTACCTTTCATCAGATGAACCATTCGCTGACTGAGGGTTAATCCTAATCCCGTGCCATTTAGGGCACCCTTAGACTGTTCTGTTTGTTCAAAGGCTTCGAAAATGCGAGTTTGATCAGAGACAGCGATACCGATGCCAGTATCTTCAATCTCAAAACATAGCATCACTACTTTTTTGTCACCGGAATGTAGCGTTAGATTCCGATCATCCTGAGGCAATTTTGCAATGGGCGGGAGTGAATGACCTGTTTCATCATTTATGACCGACACCTTAACGGTCACGCCTCCATCCTGGGTAAATTTGATGCTGTTACTAATCAAATTGATCAAGACTTGGCGCAGCTTTTGCTGGTCGCCGTAGATCGTACGCGGCAAATCGGGAGCGAGATTAATATCGAAATGCAGCATTTTGGCGATCGCCTGCTGATATAGCATTCCATGAATCGCCGTTAGCAATTCAACCAGGTCAAATTTCTTATGGACGAGAGACATGCGCCCAGCTTCGATCTTTGAGAGATCGAGGACACTATTGATCAGAGAAAGCAAATGATTGCCGCTATCGAGAATGATCTTCAAGCATTCGGCATGATTGGGAGAAACAGTAGAGTCTAAATTCATGACCTGAGCAAATCCCAAAATAGCATTTAAGGGAGTTCGCAATTCGTGACTCATGTTTGCTAAAAACTCACTTTTTGCTCGATTTGCAGCTTCTGCGACGTCCTTTGCCTGTTTGAGTTCAAGTTCAAATTGCTTGCGCTCGGTAATGTCTGTTGAAATTCCGCAAATAGCATAGGGTTCATGTTGTTCATTCATGAGCGGAAACTTAACGGCTAAGAAATATCGCCTCTCTCCGTCAATGAAGAGGGTTTCCTCAAGCCAGATTGGGGTTCCGTGTGATAAGACTCGTTCATCATTGGCGCGCAGCGGGTGAGCAATGTCAGGTGCCATTAGGTCTGCATCTGTTTTACCTATCCATTCAGCCTGCGACGTTTGAAACAGAGTTTCAATAAATCGATTGATAAAGGTATACCGTCCGTCTAGATCTTTTGCGAAGATGGCGACTGGAGAATGAGTCAGAATTGAATGGAGCTGGTCTTGGCTACGCTGAAGCTGAATTTCTAGCTGTTTGCGATCGCTGATATTGCGAATCGTGAGTAACGCAATGTCAGTGTCATAAGGAACAACTCGCACTTCTTCGTGTTGCAATTGTTCATTGATCCAGACCTCTTGCTCATAGATCTGAATCGTCTGGGTTGACAACGCCCGATGAATTGCCTGCATCTCTAAGTCGGCAATAGAGTGGGGTAACACCTCATAGAGGTTTTGACCGACACGATTATGGGATTTTGGAATAAGGTCAAACAGATAATTCGACTGAATAACCTCTAGAAAGGTACCATCAGCGCAAATCAGCATGATCAAATCTGGAATCGCACTAAGGATCGCACGATTCTTTGCCTCACTCTGGCGCAGTTCATCATTAACACGGCTAAGCTCTGTCATCTTATGGGACAGGGAGGTTAAACTTAGCTTGAGCTCAAGCTGACTCACTACCTGCCGACTCAATACTTGCAGCGCTTGAATCTGCTCAGATGTCAAATTTCGTGGAACCAGATCAATCACGCAAAGAGTGCCTAAGGCAAATCCGTCAGGAGTAACTAGGGGAGCTCCAGCATAAAACCGAATATGGGGTGCTCCCGTCACCAAGGGATTGTCTGCAAACCGAGGATCTTGGGTTGTATCAGGAATGATTAGAATGTGCTGATCTAAGATGGCGTGAGCACAAAATGCAGCGTCACGACTCATTTCGGTCGCGTCTAAACCGACGTTTGACTTGCTCCATTGCCGGTCAACGTCAATCAAATTCACCAAAGAAATTGGGGTGTTGCAAATTTGCGATGCTAACGCCGTTAAATCATCATAGACCAGTTCATACCCTGTATCTAAGATGTTATAGCTGAGTAGCTTCGCAATCCGTTCGTTTTCGTTTGGGGGGAAGGATGCTCTCATCGGCAACGTTGATAATCTAGGTTTAAGGTAATGGTGCTAGCACGCCACTAGCGCTTTACTACCTAGCATTCCCAAAACGGTTTGATCCTATCGAGCGAGCTTTGTATGAGTGATTCAACCCGTAAGCGAGAGAGTTATATCCTACACAGGTGAAAAGCTTTCATACCGCTAGATAAATGCCTGCACAGCACACTTGATTTGCCCTATGGGTAGTGTCGATAGCAAGATAGACAAAATTTTGATATGTTCTGAAGCGGATAGCCTATTCCATACCTGTCGCCATTGCCTCACCGTCAATTGTTGAAACATATCATTGAGTTTTTCCAATAGGTGGGGTATCTCAGTTTTGGGTGCAGGTTCATCGGGTCTGTTTAGTATGGCCGTCAGTTGGCTCGTATTTTGGACAACGCTATCTGGAGCGTGTATCTCAGCCTGGCTGACTCTACCACTAGCGCTATTTGATTCTTTTAATAGCATCAGTAGTAATTTCCAGAATCGAGATAAATACTGCTGAGAATACCCTGTTAATTTGGCGATCGCCGTTTGAGTCACTTTTTTATTTTGATCAGTTAGATGGTTCATGGCATGCAGTGCTGCCGCGACAAAGCGTTCCTGCTTAGTTGAAGCCTCTGGGGTGACATCAGAGGCAGATACGTGGTGGGTGGATAGATCTAACTCAAAGTTGCTCAAAATAACGACCTGAAGCTGTTCAGATAGGCGTCGATGGGCTCGAAGTCGCCCAATGGCCTGATAAAAATCTGCTTGGATAGCTCGATCAACAAAGGCTTTGAACCCCTGATTGTCAAGATCATAGGCTCCTGTTAGAATCGCATATTCAGCCGCCTGATCGATAATGTTTCGGCAGGGAGTCCCTACGAGAATGAGGGTGTTTATCTCGGTGAAGTCATTAACTCCCCGACTATCGCGCCACCATGCCCCGTCCCCGTGATACTTTTTGAAGTCGATGACTTTGGTAGTTGGGTCGCGTTGCTTATAGTGTTCAACGAGAATTTTTGTTCGCTGTTGCTGCTGCTTGCCTCTCTGCATGCCCATTCGTCCAAGGTCAGTAACTTGCGTGATGACGAGGTTTTCGGGACGGGACATTTCTTGTCTAATTTCTAAGATCTCGTCAGGGGAGCAGCCGAGTTTAAGCGCTAAATCGTCACGGGTTAGCGTTGCATCTAGAAAGATGGTGGCTTTAGAGGCACCGGCGATCGCCCGATGATGGGTGTCTGGGAGTGCGATCGTCAGTAGTCCTTGTTTGATCGACAGGGCTCCTTGAATTTGTCCTGTTAGGACTCGAAGTAATGTAGGGAGCCATTGTTTGACGACGGAGTTTTCGGCATGTTCAATGACGCGGTCATCGCCTGCCAAGCTGTGACTCTGCGGGCGATCGCCAGGATTCGTCTTATCCTGATCTACTTTATTAAGAAATGAAAGATTGGGAACTAAGACGTGCTCAATTGCTGAAATATCTAATGTGCCTAGATTTGGGAGGAAATCTACGACTTGAGTATGAGTTAATCCAAATTTGCCGAGATGCATTGATCCGTCTAAATAAGGAAGTAGCGCAGTCAGCAAGGGCTGTATTGTCTCAAACTGTTCGGGAGTTTTTAGCAGCGAGGTAATGACTTGTTCTAAATCGTCAAGTGTGACATGGATATCGTGCTTGACTTGAAATGTTTGCCCAGGTTCGTCCCAGATAGCTACTACAGAATCGTATTGATATTCCATCGGAGCAGGTAGGCTATCGGGGTGAGCTCTAAATTTTGGAGACGCTAGTGCTGACTGCCGCTGACTGAGAAAGCCATACCCGACGCCTTTAGACTGAGCACATCGGTCTCGCAAAGGGCACGTTCCGCAGATCAGAGATGCGGTATCGGCACCGTCAACATGCTTCGCACGCAGCGTGCTGATTACGGAGGTGCGGCTACAGTTTGCTGGCGTATCTGGGATTTCTCGTCGGAGGGGTCGTCTCAGACGAATTTGACCGTTTACGGTGGTTTCACGAATTAACCCGTCATGGCGAGCGTCTAGATCAACCCAGCCATTTTGAATCTTGAGTGTGTCAACGGTTGGATTGCGATGCTGATCTGAGAGGTAAATAATTTGTCGGACATCGTCCGCTAAATCGAGGGTGGCGTTTCCTGCATCAAAGCTTTTGCCTGTCCCTGTGGTTGATGAGTCTAGGATATATCGATACCCGTTGGCGATCGCCCCTTTCCAGGTTTGCAAGCGCATTCCAGGTTGATAGGTTTGAATCGCTAGGGTTTCATCAGCCGACGATGATGGTGAATGGGCGGATTGGCGCCGTTGTCGTTTTTTCTGTTTTCCCTTTTCTAATCTGAATAGGGTCGTGAGCTGAGTCAGAATCTGTTCAGGATGGCGGGCGATCGCGTCAAACTCGGCGTCAGTGATGGAGTTAATTGAATCTAAATCAGAAAGTTCATCAATATCGGGATCTGCTTTGGTGAACTGCTTCCACCACATAACCTGGATTGTGTATCCCCAGCATTTGAGCAATCTCCAGGTAGCGCGGTACTGCCGCAGCACGTGCGGATTGCAGATTGCTCCGGCATCGGGATAGAACTCAACTATTTTTTGATCAAATTGGCGTGCCGTCTCGTCCAAGATCTGTCGGAGCATTTGCGGGCTATTCGAAAATTGTCCGCCCGCAGCACCGATGGTTACGATTCCTAGCCGGTGCGCTGTAAGCAGTGGCTTGGGTCCGGTTCCTTCAACAAGGGCGATCGCCTGTCGCTTAGGTGGCTGATTGGGGGAATAGACAGCCAACGGCAGTTCTCCATTGCCTAAATGGGGAGTCGCCCCGTCTGGATTTGATTTCGTTCTGCTGGTCAGCCAGTAATATTTGGGTGTATTTGGCTCAAGAGCCCGGTTGCGAACTTGGAACCCGGTGATTCGTTCTTCGGTGTCATAGATGGGGCAGAGATAGCCAGGGAATGGTGTATTGAGCGATCGCCCGTTTGCGCTAATTCCAGCTAATGAGGACGGAAAGGTTTGCTCCAACGATTGCCATTGCTCAACAGATTTAAATCCCCAGCGATCGATGAGGTCGTCTGTTAATCCCCGTCGATGGAGATCAGCGCGATCATCGGGATGTAGGGTGAGCTGATTGAGAATCGGACGGTATTGGCGATCGCGCTCGTGGGTTGAGAGCGAATCTAGACGATCGTGCTGGGAGATTTTTGATCTATTTCTCTGCCGCTGGCTCTGTTGCCCGGAGTTACGATTTTGGGCAGTCCGAAGTTTTTGTCTACTCTCCCTATTATTGGCAATAGTATTGGCAATCCATTTTCCCCACAGGTCATCTTTTGTTCGCCCAATGAACGTAAACCCGGGCATGGGCTGTGAGGCGTCTGTAACATTCATGCACAGGAGAGTTTGATCTGTTTCGCGACACTTTCCCGTAGTGTCGCCGCAAATTTGGCATGGATTTCCGCGCCGGGTCGGGGTGAAAATACTCATCGGATCACCTCCTGAGGAGGCTCATCAGCGCATTGCACTGCGACGAAGCATGCTGAGGGGGACAGGATGCCCCACGTCTGTGACGAAATGTCGGGGGTCCTACACGCATATGTTGAGGAAACGGAAGATAAACGCATCTAGCCCTTATTCTTACTGTGCAAACCAATGCCAGATTTTTACAGATCGGTGGACTATTGTGTTTGTGAGCGATCAGTTTGATCAAACTGATCAGGATGTAGTAAAACAGCTAGGATGCTTGCTGCATAAGGAATTTATTAGCATCGCTGTGAGCTGATCCGGGCATTTTGTGAGACGATCCGGGTGTTTCTGTGGGGATATTCGGGGTTTGTTGTAGTAAGCGGAAAATCTTGCTGCATGGGCGATTAAGGCCAATTTCTTAAGTGATTTTTTCTACTACAAAGCTGATCTGTAGTAAAAAGTAGTTGTGAGATTTACATGCTAGATCCGAGGATGTTTTGGAAAATCCAGAGATCTAAAGCCTAGGGGTGTAATTTTGTGAGTCGATCCGGGAATTTGAGTAGTAAACCGTTGTAGTAATGGCACGGTTTAGGCAGTTTGTGAGACGATTCGGGGTTTGTTGTAGTAAGCGAAAAGTCTTGCTACATAAGCCTTGTGATCATTTCTTAACACGATTTTTGATAGCGCGATCGCGCTGTGTAGTAAAAGCTGGGAATCACGGCCTCACGCGTTGAGATCGCCTTGGAGTTTAAGGACTTTTTTAAGACTCGCTTCTATTTCGATAGTTGGTTCTCGTCGTCCCGATTCGATGTGTGAGATGAGTTGTTGAGACACGCCCAAAAATCCAGCGAGTTTCGCCTGACTCCAGCCTCGACGCTTGCGGGCATCTCGCACGTCTTCGCCGGTTAGGGTTCCTGTGGGTTCAGGCGGTGAGGCTTTTAATTTGCGTGGCTCATGCCGGGGTGTTTTCTTGCGATCCAGTAGCCCAGGAATGGGGTCGGGGGGAAGAATTCTGAGCTTACTTTCAAGCAAGATATAGATATAGCCCTTGGGTTTCCGGATTTTAGAATCGGGTCTGAGTGATTCGGGGTAGTTGTCATGAAACTCGACGCTCCAGCCCAGTTTGACGAGTGTTTTAAGGGCTTCATTCCATTGATGGACGAGATCGCGGGCTTTGTGGCGATCGCTTAAGGCTTTTTCGAGTTTGGCATCGTAGCCCACTAAAACGGATTCGAATAATGTCTTGACTCGGTAGTCCCCTGATTTATGAATTCGGCTTTCGATCGTGAGATGAATCGCGAGGCGAAGTGCGAGTTCGTTGTGATAGGGGTCAATTTTGAGAACGCTTTGAGCTAGATAACCAAACTGGTGCAGTGCTTCTTTTGCCTTGGCGCCCCCTCGATTTAAGAAGCCTTTGGTCCATAGACCGGGCTGGACTTGAAGCTCTACTTTGGTGAGCGCTTCAATTTTATCGGAGAGAAGATTTTTTTGTCCTGTTGCGCTGACGCTGATATTCCACATGCGAGAGGTTTGCACGGTCACCTGGGTTTTACGCCGATTGGTTTGTCCTTCTTTCCATTCGACTCGCACAAGCAAACAATCTAATGCAAAGGCGCAACTCGCAAGCTCAGATAGCTTTTGGCTAACCGTAATATCTTTGCGATTGTTCCAGCCTAGATTTTTGATCACATCTTCACCCGATAGGGTAAAACTGCCACTCCAGGGTTCGTTCTGATTCATGGCATGGGCTGCCAAAATCAGCTGAAGTTTGACAGTATTGAAGCCAAAATTGTTGATGATTTTTTCTGCCGCATCCCAGGGCAGCATGGTCACATCGCCAGGGCTTGAGATGTAATGCTCAATATAGTTTTGGGGGTTACTCTTCGCGATTTTCTGGAAAACGGCAATCCCGTCGCGCTCATACCAAAGGTCGGCTCGTAGTTGAGATTCGATGGAGCTCATGAAGGGGGCTCCAGTGGGAATAGGCTCGATGTGATTATTGAGAAAGAGCTCTGCTTCTTTGGGGGAGTTGATGATACTTTCGTTGACCGCGTCTTCGAGCGCTCTGCTGAGTGAGTTGATGCGATTCTCGACGTTGTCTAAGCCTATTTGAAAGCGATCGCACGCGTCAGGCTCATCAGAGGTTTGACGGATTGATAAGAAAGTTTCGGTGATGTCGTCTAAAATCTTCCGAGCCGCGTCTAACCGGGCTTGGTTTAATTTGACGTCAGCCGCTAGTTGGGGCGACACGCCTTTGTCTCGAATCGCATCCAAACACGCTTCCGCCCCTTCGAGCCATTCCAGCAAGCGAAGGGCATCCACATTCCATAACTCTATAAATTGATCCCAGTTGGCTGGAATAGAGATGTCAAGAGAATTCATATGCCTAGTTTATGCGATCGCAGTTAGCAAGGATAGGACTTGTGAAATGGCTACATAGGGGTGGGGATAACGCCTCATCTCGGTCAACGTGGTATTACAGGTATTTCCTAATGATAGCGGTGAGTGAATGTCGCCCTAATGACTAAGATGGGTGTTGACTAGGATGGGTTGCCGCTTAGGACTCCCTTGAGTACATTAATTGACAACCGAGCAGCGATCGCCCGCCAACCTCACCTCTTGCTGAACGGTCAAGCCATTTAGGAACGTACGATCTTCGCTCACATGCGGAAACTTGAGCTGCGCTTCGGCAACTCCCCGCCGAATCATCTGCTGCCGGAATTGTTCGAAACTGCCGGGTGCCAAAATCCTCAAGCGCGGCAGCGGAATCTGGTCGCGTCGTTTGATGGCGTAAAATGCTTGAACGTCTTTGAGGGTGTCATCAAACTGCTGCAAAAACGCCTCAGGATTGTGAAGCGTTGCTCCGGCAGCAAGCTCAATATTTACCAGATAATGGGACGGAACTGTATCGTCAGACAGCGTGATACAGAAATTTTCCAGAGAGACGCCAAACTGTTGTTGCAACCGCTGCATCACGCAAACCACGTGATCTTCCGTTGTTTTTTCGGTGGATGATGACATGACGCCCCCACGCCGATGCCGAAAAATTATCAACGGTGCCTGACCACAAAAACCGTCAATTTCAACGACATCTCCCAGGTCATAGCGATAAAATCCGCTGTAGTTGGTCAACACAATTCGGTAGCGATCGCCCACCTTCACCTCCCACGGCAAGAGCGTTTTTGGATGTTCGACAGTCCACTGATCTTCAGGAATGAACTCATAGAAGCCGCTTTCAATGGCTAGAATCGCGCTGTCTGTATTAAAGTCTCGATGAACGCCTAATACGCCTTCAGCACAAGAATAGGTGCCACCAAAAATCGGCGTGTCGCCGAAGTATTCTGGAAAGCGTTCAAAATAAAAATTCGACGTGCCGCCTCGTGCGGTAATGAGGAAGGAAAGATTGCGCCAGGCATCTTTGGGAACCAGTCGTCCGTTTGTTTTGAGATGATGGCGAAGCTGGGCGGCTCGGTTGGGATTTGCTGTCAATCGACGTTCAAGTTTGGCTCGCAACGGTGGATCAATGGCTAACCAACTGGCGATCGTTCCCGTTTCTAAATCATGAATCAGGTCGTCGGCATTTTGTTCTAGATAACCACATAGTTGCAGCGCCAGCACTGGAAACGTTGCCCCAATGATGCGAAGGTGAGGATTTCTCAGCGCAAATAGTAGGCAAAGATAGTAGCGGGCTAGCGTATCTGATACTTGAAATGCTTCAAACGGATGGGCAAACACCTGACGAAAGGCGGCTCCCATAAGGCGCAAATCGCTAGTGCTGACAGGGGCATAGGCAAGACCCGTCGGAGTATGCCCAACGGGATTGACCGAGATAGGAAACAGCATGTTGCCGAGAGGTCGCCCGTCTCGAATGGCCGCGTCGGCGACAAACCCCATTGCGGTATGGCTGCCGCGTGATAGAAATCGGCGCGATCGCCCTGTAACGGGAATAAATTTTTTCTGTCCGGTTGATCCGCTGCTGATATTGACATAGATAAGCGGATCGGGCAGCAGAATATTGGTCTCTCCATTCACCATGCGCTGCGTATAGGGTGCAAAGGCGCTATACGGCTGCACGGGAATCCGTTCTCGAAATTGCTCAATTGTGTGAACATCAGATAGCCCGTGGCGACGGCTAAATTCGGTATGTCGATGCGCCTTGAGCAATGCGTGTAGAAATTTTGCTTGTACCTCGTCGGTACGATGCGTCTTGCGAATAAAACCTGCTTTAGACCGTCGAACGATTGCAGCTAAAACTGATAGAACCGGATTTGCCATGAATGTCCCTGTAATATCCCTCACTTGAATATGTCAACCATCAACCTCGATGATGGAGAACACTGAATTATCCTGCGATCGCCCTGACAATGCAAAGTTAGATGTGGCACTTTATTAAGTGTCAATATTAAGTGTCAATATTAGGTGTCAACAGCCCTGTGTCGCAATTGGCGAACGGGTGTCCCAGGTTTCAATTCGCCTCGCTACGATGTCGGGTGTGATTTCGTTTGGAGTAAACAAGATATGAGGCTTCAAGGTCTGCAAAGGATAGTCGCGCTGTATTCGCTTGATGCCGCCACTGGTAATGTTGAGCAACACACAATCGCCCTTGGGAATGGCACCCGTGGCGATCGCCTTGATGAGCGCAGCCGTTGCAACTCCTGAGGCGGGGCTGATATCAATGCCTTCTAAGGTTTCAAAGAGCTGCCGAGCGCGATCGGATGCTGCGTTCGTGATGGCGTACATCTCGCCGTTGGTTTCGACTAGAGCGTCGTAGAGTCCTCCGGCTAGAGAATACGCAGGTTGGCGGTTGGTGAGCACCTGAGCCGAAACCTGGCTAATGTGAGATTTGGCGATCGCTTCATCCATCACCGGAATCTCAGGACTGCGACCTGCCCACGCATCGACCATCGGCGTAAACGGTGCATTTTGGGCCAGGTGGAGTTTCATGCGATGCGTGCCAAATCGCCCATCTGCTAGCAAGCGCAGATGGGCTTCCCAGGCTGAAATGCCGCCCGTTCCTGACCCTACCGCTTGAACGTAGTGATCGGGAATGCGCCCCAGAGTCGCTGCTGCATCAACCACGGTCACCCCCATGCCGTCCCGTCGAGCAACATTCGCAGCTCCGCCTTCGGGAAAGAAGCCATCCATTTCGCTGATTAATCGTGCCAGGGCGATCGCATCTGAATAATCGCCATTACCACCGACCCCGATCAAGCAGACGCTGGGATGAAAGGCATGGGTTGACCAGATGGCAGATAGGTTTCGCTCTGGAATGACCAAGCAGAGGGGCAGTTGTAACGAAGAACAAACATTGGCAAATGCTCTGCCTGTGTTGCCAGCCGAGGCAATCACCAAGGTTTGTGAATGATGTGCCGGAATTCTAGCGAGAACAGGGGGCGCTTCTAATTCTTTGAATGAGCAGGTGTTCAGGGCTGCTCCTCGTTCAGGACAATACCCGTTGAAGCTAACGAACAATTGGTCGAGTCCCAAATATGCTGCAAGCTTCTCGCTTTGATACGTGATGGGTTTTCCAGGGATGTCTAACCAGCGCTCGACGGGCAGCCAGTCGGCATAGCGAAACACACCTGGCAGATCAGGATTGACGCTAAGCGTTTGAGCAGAATAGACGGCACGCAGCAGAGACGGGGCATGGGGGCAATCGCACTGGAGACGGAAGGGATCAGGGGTATACTCTGCTCCGCACACGGCACAGCGAAGAATATGATTGGGCATAGAATCTCTGTGGTTTAGAATCGTAGGTCTTTAATCCAATTCGTTAGCCGTTGGCTGAAGGTGCGCCAAGGGCTCAAAGACCAGACTATACCACAAGAATCTTATGCACGGAATGATGCATCAGCCGCTATGAGCAAGTGTCCATTGCTTGCAGTTTTTGCCAAACCAAGGCTGTTTCTGTTCCAGTGGATTTAGGCGAAAGATAACCTATGCTTTGGTTTTGAGTTCACCCGGGAACACAAGTCCCATCATTGCCATAGTTTTATAATGAAAGGATGCAAAAGCTTACGATTACCCGCCCCGACGATTGGCATTTGCACCTACGCGACGGCGCAGCACTGAAAGCGGTTCTGCCCCATACGGTGCGCCAATTTGCCCGTGCCATCATCATGCCAAACTTGAAGCCTCCAGTCCGCACGGTAGCGGATGCTGCGGCCTATCGCGATCGCATCCTTGCAGCTATCCCAGAAGGCCAACAGTTTGAGCCACTGATGACGCTTTACCTCACCGACAACACCAGCCCCGACGAAATCATTGCGGCCAAAGAAGCTCAGTTCGTCAAAGCGGTCAAGTACTATCCATCTGGAGCAACGACTAATTCAGAATCTGGCGTGACAGATATTCGGAAGTGCGATCGCGTTTTTGAAGCGATGCAGCAGGTTGATATGCCGTTGTTATTGCATGGGGAAGTGACTGATCGAGATGTGGATGTATTCGATCGCGAGAAAGCGTTTATCGAGCAGCACTTGATTCCCCTCAAGCAGCGATTTCCAAACCTGCGCGTGGTGCTGGAGCACATTACCACATCAGACGCGGTGCAGTTCGTCTTGGCTGCTGACAATGTCGCGGCCACAATCACGCCACAACATTTGCTATTCAACCGTAATAGCCTATTCAGAGGCGGCATTAGTCCCCATTTTTATTGCCTGCCTATTTTGAAACGCGAGCAGCATCGCCAGGCTATTTTGCAAGCCGCAACGTCTGGCAATCCTAAGTTTTTTCTGGGCACTGATAGCGCTCCCCATCCCCGCGATCGCAAAGAAAGTTCCTGTGGCTGTGCGGGTTGTTTTTCGGCTTTGCATGCTCTTGAGTTGTATACAGAAGCATTTGAGGGCGCTGATGCACTGGATAAACTTGAGGCTTTCGCGAGCTTCTATGGGCCAGATTTTTATCAACTGCCGCGCAATACTGAACAGATTACGCTGACGAAAACGACCTGGCGTATTCCGGATGAGGTGCCATTTACTGAATCAGGGCTGGTGCCTTTGGGCGCAGGTCAGGAGATGACGTGGCAAATGGCTTAACGCCCCCAATCACCGGATACAATAACGCTTTGCAAATCACTGATTGCTTCACCTTTGGTGCACTGGGATTGTCAGGCATCATCTTGGACGTAGTGATGCGCGGCGCAGTAGGGCAACGCCCCGCCCAACCATACCACTTCCGATGACGGCATTTGCCAAGGAGATGTACCGCACCTGTTCAGTGCCGAAGGCGTCGATTTTGGTTAGTCCCATTGGTGTTGTCGTGCTTCATCGACTATCCCTTGAGCCTCTTCGAGTGAAATGTCATAGCGAGTGCTCAAAAGTTGGGGAATGCGATCGCAGTCGCGATTGGGATTCACATCGGGTTGGCTGGAATAAGAAGGTAGTGCAGCATTACATAAAAAAGGCGAAGGTTTCGCCTCTAGTTGAAGTGGTTCGAGATTTTGAACTTCTCGTGAATTTATAAAAAATAGCAAGGCACCGCTGAGCTTGGCATCGCTGAGGTTGGCATCGCTGAGTAAGGCACAGTTGAGGTCGGCCCCGCTGAGGTTGGCATATCTGAGGTCGGCCCCGCTGAGGTTGGTATATCTAAGGTCTGCCCCGCAGAGGTTGGCATATCTAAGGTCTGCCCCGCAGAGGTTGGCCCCGCTGAGGTTGGCACTGATGAGGTCGGCCCCGTTGAGATTGGCACCGCTGAGGTTGGCCCCCCTGAGCTCAGCCCCGTTGAGGTCGGCCCCGCAGAGGTTAGCCCCGCAGAGGTTGGCATTACTGAGGTTGGCACAGTTGAGCTCAGCCCCGCAGAGGTCTGCCCCGCAGAGGTTGGCGCTGATGAGGTCGGCCCCGTTGAGGTCGGCATCGCTGAGGTTGGCTGTCTCTGCATTTCTGTTGGCAATGCGGAAATTGATCAGCAGGAACACTCCACCGGCAACCATCGCGACTGTCCCAATACCGCTGATGAGGGTTTCACGATGTGGGTGAGCCAGGGTTGCTCTTTCGTTGTGAGTTAGGCGACCGTCGTTGGGCTGAAGTCTACGATCGGGGAGTAACCACAGCCACCCCACCATCCCGAGAAAGACTGGAGTGGCGATCGCTCCAACTACCCACCACTTATTGATCCGTATCTTTGACTGCCACTGCTTGAATCGCTCCCGCATTCTTGAGCCTCCCTCGACGCTAAGTCCATTATCGCTCTCCTGATTCGGGAACGTCCTAATATTTATGCACGCTTAACCATTCTATTCACTCCAAAGTAAACGGGGCTCTATCTTTTTACTGGAACCTAGCAGTTCAGCTCATTTATATCGTTGTCACTGCATCGAATGCAACTGGATAGTTAGATGGCGATCGCCCCTTTCCTCATAAAAGCGATTCTCTGACGGAGAGGCTATAGCCCTTTTGGGCATGGCAGCGCTAGTGCCAATGCCTCTCAACTACTCAACTTCTACCAAGGAGCGATCGCCCCTCAACTACTCAATTTCTACCAAGGAGCGATCGCCCCTCACCACTGCCTCCACCACTATCTTCTGAGCGCCTTGCACCACCACTCCAAACCTCAAACAACGGTCACAACCACAGTCTCCTGGATGCTCTGGCACTCACTAATAGCCTTGAAGTACAAGTGTAAAAGACCCTGTGCGGAGTCAGCTAACGGTGAAGTGCAGCGGCGACAGGCAACCTTTGCAACTCCACCAAGATCTCTCAACTGACCGCTTCATAGACTTGTTATCTTGCGTGATTTGCGTAGGCTCCATTGACTAACGTAGGAACACAATCACTAACGTTCATCTCTGATGCTAAATCAACATCTTGCTCAAAGCCTCTCTCAATCAGCTCTCGACCAGAACCACATTGCCTTATCAATTGTTCTAAGGATTGGCGAAGACCTTGATATGCTTCGCTTGCTAATTGTGCTTCTGGGGACAATTTCCCTCGAAGATAGCTGATCACCGCACCTGCCCCAATAAAATCTTCAAACGAAGGGCGGAGGCTGCCGTCATGCCACTTCTCCCCGGCTGGAATCACGGCAATGCGCTGCCCATAATTCATCGCAGCTAAAGCAACGACTCTACAATTTCTCAAACATCCGGTTAAAGTTGCAGTTCCCGCTGCTGCCAGACTTAGAGACGACCCATTGGGAGAGGGTAGGACTAAGCGAGTTCCTAAAGCAATGGCAAGCAATGAAGCTGGAGACAATGAATAACGGTTATCACCACGCTTCTCTGCAACTTCCGCGTCAACAGATTGAGCAAACGCTTTAGTAGATTCATCTTTCCAATGATAGGGAAAAACGATCGCACCTCGGCTGTTAGCAACATCAATGCAAGTTGAAAATGAGAGAACGTCAATAATGATAACTACATCACTGATCGTAGCTAACTGCAAAATCCCCTTCTCACCCCACTCACATCGCACCTCAAAATCAGCCTGATCGAAGTTCATAAACTACAATTACCACTTGCCTGACGTCAAATACCTCACAGATAGCTTAACTGTAATGCCCAACCCGAAAACGGAGCAAGATAACGGTTCGCTTCACCCGCCGCAGATACCTTCGAATTCCTAACAGACAACCTCTCAACGGTCGGGTGCATGGGCGTTGTTTATGCTGCGATCGCTTGCTTCAAGGATATGTCTAAAGGTGCGTCATCGGACGCACCCTACAAGATGGCGATCGCACTAGTCGTCAGACTCGCGGGCATGTTCCACCAGCTCTGCCAGTAATGCTGCACGATCCGTAACTGCACGAGTCACGAGTTCGGCAGGCACAGAGCCCGAAGTATGCTTACTTCCCCAAACCATTAAATCGACCAGTACCGGAATCAGCTCCAGACCACTCTCGGTTGGAACATATCTACGACTGCGGCCATCGCGGGGATCTCTTCGCCGCTCAAGTACGCCAGCCTCGATCAATCGTTCAAGCCGGTCAGTCAGGGTATTCGTGGCGATGCCTTCGTCGTCGGCGATGTCTGAGAACGTGCGGCGCTGACCCAACACCACGTCACGCAGCACCACTAGCGTCCATCGGTCTCCTAATAGATCTAGAGCGCAGGCAATCGGGCAGTTTGAGCGCGGCGTGTCTTTTCCAGACGGCATAAATCGATAATCGTTTATGGTTCAGGGGCTTCAGAATTATAGCTTGCATTTTGCCAGCCAAAAAGTTACTCTTGTTTTGCAAGTTAAATGACTTGTGTTTTGCTACTGTGTGACTACCCCTAGTCGTGACGTCCTGCCTAGCTGAACTGTCATGTTGTGAAACAAAACGCGCGGGACTTTCTCGCCTCACTCCACCGGAAAGGAACGATTCATGGACGAAACCAGATATCCCGAAGGTAGCACCGCGCTACTCTTCATCGACCCCTACAACGACTTCCTTGCAGAGGAGGGCAAGATGTGGCCCGCCCTCAGCGAGGTTGCCAAATCGGTCGACCTTCATGCCAACCTCACTCGGGTCCGTACGGCAGTGCGCCAGGCGGGCATGCCGATCTTCATTCTGCCCCATCACCGGCACAAGTCCACGGACTTTGAAGGATGGGCGCACCTGACACCCTCACAGAGTGCAGCGCACGAATACCAGTTGTTCGCAGTCGACAGCTGGGGCGGTGAATGGTATCCAGGCTTCGGCCCCGAACCTGGCGATATCGTCGTCAAGGAACACTGGGGTGCGTCCAGCTTCGCCAACACCGACCTGGATGTGCAGTTGCGCCAGCACGGTATCACCCACGTCATCTTCATCGGCTTGATTGCCAATACCTGTATCGAAACGTCAGCGCGCTATGCGGCCGAACTGGGCTACCATGTAACTCTGGTTCGCGACGCAACGGCGGCCTTGTCTCCAGAAGCGCTGCATGCCGCCCACGAGATTAACGGCCCGACCTATGCGCACGCCATTCTCACCACGGCAGAGGTTGTCTCGAGACTTGTGGGTGCGAACGCCGCATGATCCTCAGCAACACAGCAACGACACTTGTTGCCAAACGTGCCGCGCCGAAAATGCTCTGGAGGCTTCTTTTTGCCAGTGCCTTTCTCATCGACATCTGACGCCAGGTCCAATAGTCGTTCGGCGCAGGCCATCCGCAGCGGCAATTTTTGAAAACGTGCGGCGCTGACCCAAAAGTACATTGCGCAGCACCACCAGTGTCCATCGGCCCTTTAAATAGATCTAGAGCGCAGGCAATCAGGCAGTTTGAGTGCGGCGTGTCTTTGCCAGATGACGTAAATCACTGATCGCTGATGGTTCGAGGGCTTCAGAATTATAGCTTGCATTTTACCAGTCAAAAAGTTACTCTTTTTTTGCAAGCTAAATAACTTGTGTTTTGCAAGCTAACTAAGCGGGTCATTATTGGCTGAAGGACTATCCCTATGGATCTCAATGGAAAGCGCATCGTCATCACAGGTGGTAGTTCAGGGATTGGGCTGGCTATGGCGCGATCGCTCGCCGCTGAAGGTGCCCACGTGGTGATCACGGGCCGCGATCAGACGAAGCTAGCGGCGGCGGCATCCCAACATGCCAATATTTCCTCCCAGGTCTGCGATGTGGCTGACGAGGCGGCGGTTGTTGCCCTGCGCGACGCTATGGATGCGGCAGGCGGCACGGATATGTTGGTCAACAATGCGGGGATTATGCACGCATTTGATGTCACCCAGGGTTTCCCGCTGGAGAAACAGCTGCAAGAAATCGACATCGATGTGTCAGGCCCGGTGCGCTTAATTCATCACTTCTTGCCGGGGATGATGCAACGCGAGTCGATAATTGTCAACATCAGCTCAGGTTTAGCCTACGTTCCCTATGCTTTTGCACCAGTTTACAGTGCGGCCAAAGCATTCTTACACTCGTACACTCAAAGCCTACGCGCGCAGTTAGCCGCCACCTCAGTCCGAGTTGTTGAGCTACTGCCACCAGTGGTCGATACCGAGCTAGCTGGCGATTTAGATCCGTCATTCCCTCGCATGTCGCCCGACAAGTTAGTTGCAGCGCTAATCAAGGGGTTAAACAACAATACTGACGAGATTGCCCCTGGCCAATCGGCACAGTTGAAACTCATGAGCCGCCTAGCGCCAAGATTTCTCTTTAAACAAATGAATAAGAATCCACGAGGCTAGCCATAGCACATAACTCAGACGGATTACGCATGGGTTAAAGGCTAATGAGAACAGTTGTTGTCACACAATCTGAGACGTTTATAGGGCGTTGTTGAACCTGCATGAACCTTGACTTCACCACCATTGACGGATTGCGCATCCGATTTGCGGCCAGCCGCAATCCGGGCAAACCGCAACTGGTTCTACTTTCGCCCCAGCCGCAGAGCCTTTTGGTCTATCGCCACTGGTGGCCACAACTGAAGAACGATTTCGACGTGGTGGCTGTCGATCTTCCCAACCATGGACATTCTCAAGCAGCCAAGCATGTTACTACGGTTAGCCAACAGGGTGCATTCTTTGGACGAATCTTAGATCACTTCGACTTTGTAAACCCGCACGTAGTGGGGCCGGATGTAGGGACACCCACCGTATTGCGCTACATGGTCAATACGCCCGGACGGATCAAATCTGCAACTGTCGGAGATGCGGGCTGCGTATGGCCAATTGATGGGCAACCTCTGTTTCGTTGGCTATGCACCAGCCGCCTAGTTTATCTGTCAATCCTGTCTTGTGGCGGGCCAATTGGCGGACGGATTTATACTGCTGTGGCCAATATCATCGGCTACCGAAACGCCTACCCTAGCCAAGACATCCTTAGAGATTATCGTCAGAGTTCAACCCACTTCGGTCGGCTTCGCGGTCAGATCGGTTTTCTCGCTAGCTACCCAGATGAGAATCCCCGGCTCTATCAAGATCTTTCCAATATCACCACTCCCGTGCAGGTTCTGCATGGCCAATACGATTTGTTCGTAGCCGTTAGTAACTCCTGGCGGTTGCACAAAAAGCTGCCTAATAGTCGGTTTGACATGGTAGAGAACGCCGCACACTATTCCTATGAAGACAATCCTGAAGGATACCTAAGGCGGGTTCTAGATTGGATATATATTGCCGAGTTCGGCAACGTTGACAAATATTCTGCTTCCTTTTAAGACACTGTCTATCATGTGTCGGTTGTTTTTAGGGCAATGTCGAGAAGTTACACACCAGACGAATTACCTGCGTGGTTAGTGTTTCACTGGCTTCGAATCACTATCGCACTAACAACGGCATATCTTGCAGTTAGCGCTGCACTTAAAGCGGCCATGCAAGCGTGACAACAGATTACATCAAAGAGAATGTAATGACCCGACACCAATGACTTAAATAAATGACTTAAATAATGGAGAAAGCGAATCATCATGAATAATTGGATTATCTTGGGCGTTCAAAGCACCATTGGATTATTTGTATACACATTGATATTTTTCTGGTACGTGCAACCGATTCTCTCAAAACTACCCTTTGAAAAAGCCGTTTTACCGCTGCTACTTTTGCACGTTTTTCGATTCGCGGGCTTTGCGTTGCTGGTGGTTGGTCAGGTCGATCCGTCCTTGCCACGACCAGTAATGTCTGCGATCGCCTACGGTGATTTACTCGCTGGCATCAGCGCATTAATTGCTGCGCTTGCCCTGCGCAGACGCTCTGGCTTGGCCGTACCGTTGATTTGGCTCTTCACCCTGATTGGATTTGCAGACATCGCCAATGTTGGGCGTATCGCCATCAACCTCGATTTGTTCAATCACTACATTGGCACGATGTGGTTCGTGTCGATCTTGTTTTTTCCGATCCTGCTAATCGCCCACGTTTATATTTTGCATCGCCTCGTTAACAGAGGAAACGAAGATTTTGAAGTGAGTGCCGTCGAGACCTGATCGCAGCATATTTTCAACACAATTCAAATGATCTGCCAAATCCACTAAGTAGGAGGAGCAAATTAAACCTAGCTTAAGCTTCCGGGTTTCGACTCCGCTCAACCCTCTTCCCAGAAACGGATCGAGCATTGAGCGGAGTCGAAATGCGTCTCATAGATAATCAGACCTACTTACTTACTTACTTACTGTGCAAAGGATTGAAAACAATTGATGAATACCACAACAAAATCTCGACCCATCATGATTACGGGAATAGCCGTTCTGATGCTGCTGACCATCACTCGGTTGCAGGCGATCTTGTTTATTTCTAGCCTTGAAATATTTGGCGGCATCAGCCCTGATGCTTGGTTGGGACCCTGGGTTAGCGATGCTATTTTGGGCGTCTTGTTGCCAATTATGGTTTACTTCATCCTGCGTGGATCTGGCCTTAAGCTCTGGGGACTATTGGTGCTCTATAACGCTGTGGGAGCCTTCGATTATTCCCAAGGACTGGCAACCCAATGGACAGATCCACTACCATCGGCGATCGCCAGTTCAAACTTGGTTTATGGAGCCCTTGGCGTCACTCTCTCGTTACAGCTTGTGGCGCTTTTGCTCTTATTTCGGAACGACGTAATTTATCACTTCAAAGAATATCAAAGATGACCCTTACCCTTAGGTTAAAGACTCAAAAAAGATGAAGAACCTAGTAGAAATTATTGCCATTATTGCTACTGCTGCTTTTGCTGGCAATATGATTAATATCGGCATGAGCTATGCACGCCACTGGCAATCTATTGATCCAATTGCCTTTATGCAAGATTTCAAGGTAAAGTTTCCACTGCTTTTACCCCCTACGGCAGCCACTCTTTTACCTGCCTTAATTACAACCCTGCTAGCAGTTGTCTTCAATTGGAATAACCCTGAAACTCGACTACTTTGGCTGATCGCTTTGCTTGGATTGTTGCTTACCGTAGCTATTACGCTAATTTACCATTTGCCCAACAACCTGGCTTTCATGGACCTGAAATATAGCCCGGCAAAAGCAACCAGTCGATTGCAAACCTGGGTACTACTGCATTGGGTGCGAGTGGTGGTGGCGATCGCCGCCGCAGTGTTTGCAATCCTAGGGTTTCAAAAGTCATGAAACAAGTAGAAAAACATATATTTGGCCTGTATGAATACTCCATCCCATGCAATTATCAACCTGGCTATTTTAGGACAGAAGTCTCGTCCTGAGTGGAACCGGCCGATTGTGCTGGGAGCGCTCATTCCAGATTTGGCCATGTTTGTTTTTTATGGCTGGGCCAGACTGATAGCGGGCATGTCAGAGACGCAGATCTGGGATGTCGCCTACTATGAATCGTTCTGGCAAAACACATTCGACCTTTGGAACTCGATCCCACTTGCGCTGGTCGGAATCAGCCTGGGCGTAGGCTTAGGACGACAGAAAAAGCTGCGCAGTCTGGGGGCTGCGATCGCCATTGGCTGCGCTAGTATCCTACTCCATTGTTTAGAAGATCTCCTCCTTCACCGAGAAGATGCCCATCGCCATTTCTGGCCTTTAAGTAATGTCCGCTTCCAGAGCCCAGTTTCCTACTGGGACCCCAATCATTACGGCCATATCTTTGTCGTGTTCGAGGTCGGGCTGGTACTGGCGCTGAGTGTTTATGTTTTTCGGCGTTGCTGAATAAGGGTATGAATCTATGCTGGGACAGGCACTTCCCCAAATCTGAGGTAGTGCAGTAGCAAACGGATAGAGTGCTTCAGCATATTCACGCACTTGGAATAGCACAATGTCTTGCGACTCAATCGCGCCAAGTAATACCAATTCTCTAGAGACCGGCTACAGATAAAGCGTCCAAAATAGACTGCCTTCCTGCGATCGAGGCAACGATGGGAGGGGTTAAGGCGAGCAAACGCTCCCGTATCAGTTGGCGCAACTCA
>JBNPEG010000221.1:0-2703 GCA_051117555.1 Elainellaceae cyanobacterium
TTTGATTTTGGCTTTGCCGGATTTATTCCCCTAGCGTTTTTATATGTGATCACCACCATCGAATCGATTGGCGACTTGACGGCAACCTCTATGTTGGTGGGAGAACCTATTGAGGGCGAAACCTATTTGCGACGAGTGAAGGGTGGGATTTTAGGCGATGGAGTAAACTCCTTGATTGCCGCGTGTTTCAACACGTTTCCCAATACTACGTTTAGTCAAAACAACGGCGTGATTCAATTGACTGGCGTGGGCAGCCGCTATATCGGATATTTCATTGCAGGTATCCTGTTTCTGCTAGGACTGTTTCCATTCATTGGTGGGCTTTTCCAAGCCATGCCCCAAGCGGTTTTGGGCGGTGCAACGCTGCTGATGTTTAGCTCGGTCGTGACGGCGGGCATCAAGATTCTGCATGGTGTGAATTTGAGTCGGCGAAATACGTTGATTTTAATTGTTTCTCTGGGGCTTGGCATGGGTGTTTCATTTGTGCCAGAGGTTTTGGAAAATACGCCTTACTTGATTAGAAGCGTCTTCTCATCGGGGATTGCAACCGGAGGTATGGCTGCCCTAGTTTTGAATATGATTATTCCCGGCAGTCGAGAATAGGAGGGATTGACTACAGACGGACTAGGGACATGGTTAATATCATGTCCCTGTTTTGTATCCCAGGATTTACGCGTTTGCCTCCTTAAATTCCTCACGTGCGGAGGATTTTTGATCCGATGTCTTCCTAATTTACGCACTACGGATAGGCGGCGTTAACTACTTCTCAGTCTGCTGTTGTAACAGCGTTCTTTAAAATGAACTTGTTCAGCAAATTTAGGGAGATGAGTCGATTGCAGATTCGTGAAGATGACCTGACCAGTCAGACAATCATTGACTTTCTTCAAGAACATCTCGATGACATGAGGGAGATTACGCCGCCTGAAAGTGTTCATGCTCTTGATCTAGAGGGGTTGCGATCGCCCAAGGTTACTTTTTGGTCGGCTTGGGATGGCGATGAGCTCCTCGGCTGTGGGGCCCTTAAAGAACTCAATCCCAGAAGCGGTGAAATTAAGTCAATGCGGACGGCCAAGGTTCACCGGGGTAAGGGCGTTGCTTCGAAAATTTTGGAACACATCATCAAAGTTGCCAAACAGCGGGATTATGATTCTTTAAATCTGGAGACAGGATCAATGTCTGAGTTTGCTCCAGCACGATCTCTGTACAGTCGGTATGGGTTTGAGTATCGAGGCCCCTTCGCTGACTACACGGACGATCCCAATAGTGTGTTTATGACAAAGACGCTATAGGATTTGCTACTCAAGAGGCAAGCTCACCGTTACCGTGGTGCCTTGCCCTTCGTGACTGTCTATCGTCCATTCTCCTCGATGCAGATCAACGCAGGCTTTGACAATCGCCAATCCTAAGCCTGTGCCGGCGATCTCTCTCACGTTGCTGCCGCGTCGGAAAACATCGCGGATATGGGGATAGTCGGCTGACGGAATGCCGATGCCGCGATCGCAAATTTCTAGCGTTGCAGCGCGATGATCGCTACTAAGAGTCACGTGAATGGACGTATCAGCCGGGGAGTATTTAGCGGCATTAGACACTAGATTGCTCAAGAGCGATCGCACTAGTTTCTTATCCCAAAATGCTTTGATATTTCGATCAGGGGGCGTGAACCTAATCGGCTGGCTGATTCCGGCTTGCAAGTCGTCGATCACCTGCTGGCAAAAGACGGTGATATCTAGTAGTTCTGGATTAAACTCTAGCTTTCCTGCCTCTGCACGAGTGAGAGTGAGCAGATCTGTAATGTGTTGGCTCATCTGCTGAGCGGTCAGATGAATGCGCTGGATATTAGTTTGTTTCTGGGTTTCAGAGAGTTCTTTGCTATTGACTTGTAGCGATTCGGTTGACAGTAGAATAGTGCTGAGTGGGGTCCGGAGTTCGTGGGATGCCATTGAAAAAAATCGCTGCTTTAAGTCATTGAGTGTTTTAGTTTGAGCAAGTTCGGCCTGCAAGTGGTGCAAAAACAGTACTAAACTGCCTGTTACGATCAGACCCATCAACAAGGTCGCCCACGTGCTATAGGGTGCACTTAAGGGATAGTTGGTAGACGGCGAAAAATCGATGAGCCATTGCCGCTGTCCAATGTCAAGGGTGCGCGTGCAGTCGGTGGGATTCGGGCATAGAGATTTCGTTCGTGAAAGGGGGGCGGAAGGGCGATCGCCCTCGGTTGCCATCACTGTTTTTCTGACTGCATCATAGTAACCCAGGAATTGCTCATCGGGGGAAACATGCTGGTCATACAGAGTGAAGTCGACCTCATAACTTAAATTCTGGAGTGCCTCTTCAACGACATCAGATACCCGAAACACGCCCAACAACACTCCATCGAACTGTGCCCGTCGAGCCCGGATAGATGGGGGCGCTACTGCTGATTGATATAGCGGCAAAAGTACCAAAAACCCGTATTGATCGCGCTGCTCTTGCACCAAGCGGATTCGACCCGTTGCATGAATCTCGCCGCTGTCTCTAGCAGGTTCTAAGGCAGCTACGCGAGCCGCACTAGAGTTGAGATCAAACCCCAGTGCGGCTTCATTGCCAGTAAACGGCGCAATATAGGTCACTGGAATATAGTAGGGGCGATCGCCCGCTTTGATTAAGCGATCGCCATCGGATAATTCGGTGATGTGAAAGGTTGGATAACCTTCAGCCTGAACT
>JBNPEG010000253.1:0-26030 GCA_051117555.1 Elainellaceae cyanobacterium
GTAGTGCTAGAAGCCGCTTTGGCAGATGTTTTAGTGACACTGTTGTTAGCCGATATCGAACGAAAACGTTCCTTGTTGCAACAGCAGGGAATTGAAGTTCAAATTACCAGGTGCAAGATATGAGTAAGCATAAATATCATTAAGAAAGTTCTTAAAATCATTCTTTGAAGTTGTCTTGTCTTTTCCAAGTTGAACTAGGGTTAGTGAAGTTGCTGTCTCAGCTACTTTTTCAAGAACCTTCTCGTTATAAGCTAACCCTCTTGTAACAGCATCACGCCCTTTACGTCTTTTGCAAATTGTCGGAGATGGACCACCATCAGCTACAGATGTAAAGCTTCTAGATGTTTCAGGAATAACACAGCAGTACTCTAATCCTTGCTGTCTTTCAATTTTAGCTATATTTGGTTTTTGTTCTAAATATTCACTGATCTCTTGATTCTTAGCCGCCTTAATAGCTGAACTAACGATTGAATCGACCATATCCCATGAAAGCAGTATAGCAACTCCTGTAACAACTAAAGGTTTAGCCCATTCAGGAGTTTCTTTAGGAAATAAAGTGAAGATCCAGCTCAACAGATACGGGAGAGCAAATGCAAGAGCAACTAGGGCTAGAACCGTTAGTACAGCAAAGTTTTTAGCTGAATCAGGATCTTTTACTTTTGGTAAAACCTTAGAGAAAAGCATAGGATAGTCTCACAGCGGTAGTTTTCAATGTTATAGATCAGCTTGGAGCATCATACTCGCACCCCAATGAATTATTTTATTTTCTAAAGAATTTTTAAGAAGCAGAATTCTCTAATATCTTTACAAGCTGATTCAAAAGGTCTAAATCTGCATAAGAGGCTTTTCGAAATCGTATAAGCATGTAGGAAGCTGTGTTTTTGTTGACACCAATCTCAGCAGCCAGCTGACGGATAGATACCTTTCTGTTCTGACTTATGAGAATTTTTATAGCCTGAAACCACTTTGGTAATTCCACATGGGTTTTGTGAAAAAGTGTTCCTACTGTAACACTGTATGATGTGAAGCAATTGTTACAGTGGTATCGCCGCTCTCGCCTAAGCGGTGCAGCATTTGTTGAGTCACAGTAAGGACACCTAGGTTGTCCGCTCCAACGAAGCTGCTCTAGCAAGGCAATGCATTCTTCTTGAGTATCGAGCATATTACAAAGACTAGTAACTGAGCTTAAAACTAGAAGCTCAGCCTAATCTCTGCTACAAACCAACTTCAGATAATCAGGTTTGACTCATACGATCACCTACTGATGATTCGACACTTCCATAAAGGCAAATGCTGTACGGCTCTTACAAACATGGCTAGATTAATGTCCCTATGATGATTTGTGTTGAATCTAGTCTTCAAATTGATTTGATACAGCAAAATTATTTTCATCAATTGATGAAAGCGCGATCGAGCGAGGAGAGACGATTGTGGTGCGATCGCCATCTGATAGAGTACATCATGACCCACCTCCAACACGTATAACCCAAACCAGAACAGTACGATCGCCATCTTGTAGGGTACATCCTAGAAAGCACCTACCTCTCAATCTTTCGACTCAAATGATACGATGCGTTTGCTTAACAGCACCACATCCTACAGCAGAAGGCTTTGAAGGAAGGGCGATCGCGCCACCTAATATCCTGAATTTGTTAATGGTTTTCATATGTTGCCAATTGCCTGAATTGCGATCGCTCTGAAAAAATTCACACTCATTACAAAACGAATTGGATTTGCTCTGAATGTAGATGCCATCGTTACAATCTGAATGGCGATCGCTCTAAAAAAATTCACATTTACTGCAAAACGAATTGGATTTGCTCTGAATGTAAATTCTGTCGTTACAATCCAACTGGCGATCGCAAAAAAATTCCGGCGTTGCTGAATTCAGGGATGATTTATGAACATGAATTCTGACTATACGGGCGGTTCGCGTTCGCGCCAGCGTCTCTTTAGAGAAACCGCCCCTCCAAAATTCATCCCTCTGATCAGCGACGCCCGAATCGCCAATCTTTGACAACACTATCAGAAGTGGCGATCCGAAAGAGGGGCGATCGCTCAATAGATAAGTTCGATAACAGGGTGCGATCGCTGTATAAGGGATGTGGAATGGTTGAGGGGCGTTGGCGCTAGCGTAGCTATGCCCGAACGGGCTATAGCCTCTCCAGCGGAGAATCGCTTTGTAGAAGACGTAAAAAGTAGTGGGGCGATCGCCATCTTATGGCAATTCTTGACCGATTGGTTTAAGTAATGCTAGAGTGACACTATGGTTAAACACCAAGTAGATTACCAATGACTCGCGGTCCCGAAAAGCAATTCGACATAGACGTTGCTCTAGGTAAGGCAATGGAAGTGTTTTGGAGACACGGCTATGAAGCTACTAGTCTCTCTGAATTGTTGAAAAATATGGGGATTGGCAAGAAAAGCTTGTATGACACGTTTGGCAACAAGCAGTCACTCTTCCTCAAGGCGTTAGAGCATTATGCTCACACCACTATTCGGGACATGTGCGATCGCCTTTCTGCTGATGGCTCTCCCCTGGGCAACCTGAAGCAACTGCTGGGGAACTGGCAGGAGATGCACAGCCAACGCGGTAGCTGCGGTTGTATGCTCGGCACTAACATTGCCGACTTTAATACCGATGATGAAGCGATCGCTCAGATTATGCGAGCCTATTTGCGACAGATGGAAGATGCGTTTGCAGCAACCCTCGCCCGTGCCCAGGCCGCCGGGGAAATCAGCTCTAAGGCTGATCCGCGCAGTCTAGCTCGCCTGTTGCTCTGTATGACCCAGGGTATGGCGCTCTTAGGTCGTGTGATGGATAACGGCACCACCCTAGAGGGGGCAACGCAAGCTGCAATTTCTCTTCTAGACCAGAGCTAAATTTTTTTGGCTTAATTTAGACCGATTGTTCAATAATTGCTTTGCTCACTGTAATTTCTCAAGGAGAAAATCCCAATGGCTTACGACATCAGTAACAAAATCATTCTAGTTACTGGCGCTAATCGCGGTATTGGCAAAGTGCTGGTTGAATCCTTCATCGCGCACGGTGCGGCCAAGGTGTATGCCGCTGTTCGAAAGGTTGAGAGCGTTGCGCCACTGGTGGAACACTATGGCGACAAAGTAGTGCCCGTCCAGATTGATTTGGCCGATCCTCAATCGATCACTGCTGCCGCTCAAGTGGCCAAGGATGTTGATATGGTGGTGAATAACGCTGGAGCGTTTCAGGAGGCAACCCCCTTGGCTGAAAATGCGATCGCCACTCTCGAGTTCCAAATGAATATTAACGTCTATGGTCTGATTCATATGGCTCAGACCTTTGCCCCAGTCCTCAAAGCCAACGGTGGCGGTGTCTTTGCTCAGCTCAACTCCGTGGTTTCGATGAAGACATTCTCTAACTTTGCCACCTATTCGGCTTCAAAAGCGGCGGCTTATTCTATCACCCAGGCGTTACGAGAATTGCTCAGCGAACAGGGTACGACCGTGTTAAGTGTGCATCCTGGCCCGATTGCAACGGATATGGGCGATGCTGCAGGGCTAACCGAGATTGCAGAGCCGCCAACTTTAGTAGCTGATGGCATCATTGCGGCGCTGAAAGCAGAAGATTTCCATGTCTTCCCCGACACGATGGCCAAGCAAATTGGTGGCGCTTACCAGAGCTTTGCCACCAACATCGTTGAGGCCAATATGACTGAAGGCTGAGATTTTAGATCCCGATGCAGCGGGTATACCCAACATGAATGGCATGAGTGCTGAACTACTTGAATGCAGTGTGCTGCAACGCAGTGTAATCCCAATTGCCTAAACGGGCTGCCGCGTCATAGGTGCTCTGCAAGAATTCTAGCAACACCTCGTCTGGAGACTCCGCTTCGCGCACCGCATCGTAGGGCAAGATAAATTCTCCTAAGTCGTTGCTGTAAAAAGCCGCGTCTGGGCGAACTGGAGCATCTCCGAATCCATCTGGGGTCGGATAGGCATAGGAATAAAACGCTGGATATGACAGTCCTGCGCCGGGCCAAAATCCGCAACTGCTCACTTCATGGGAATAGGCTTCTCGCGCTACTGCATCGGGAAAGTTGGGTACGCCTCCGGGGTGTTCGGGAGCGGTGCGTCCAGAAAAGCGGGTAACGGCTAGATCAAAGCTGCCCCAAAAGAAGTGAACAGGGCTGCACTTTCCATTAAAGCGAGAGCGAAATTCTTTAAACACTCGATCAGATTGCAGCAGTACTCGCCAAAATCGGTTGGCATACTCAGCATCATAGGATGCATGGGTATAATCTTGCTCAAATGGAATAGCATCTGCAATTTCGCTGGGGGTTGTATAGAGGTGAATCTGGACGCCTATCTCGCTCAGGGCTTCCATGACCTCATGGTAGAACTCCGCCACAGCACAGGGCCGAAGCGCTAGTTGTTTTACAGCGCCATCACTGGTTTGTATGAGAAGCTGATGGTCAATGAAATCAAAGTCAATTTGAAGGATGCGATCGCCATCGGGAATGGGAGATGTTGTTAGCCCACGGGCAGTCAGATAAAGCGCGACGTGCCAAGAATGATTGACCCAGGGTGCTTGAGCAAGCCTAATTTTGCCGATGATTTGAGTCCACATGTGTAGGGTTTCATACGTCTCTTTCCACTCGTTGACGGGGAGATTCGGCCAAGTAGTCGACGGGATAAATTGAGACATAGTAGTGAGCTCGGTTCAAAAACGGTAGAAACTTGAATTCAATAGAATAGGGCAAATGGCGCCATTTGCCCCGGCGCTAGGTCATTCTTATTCCGCGCCTATGGAAATGAGCATGGCAAAAGTACCGGCTTTGCCTTTGAGACAACGCCGGTTCCGGTTTTTGAAACACTCTCAATAAAACACCCATACTGATATTTCACATCATCAAGCTGAGTGAAAATCGTATGAGGATCATCCAGCCCATCTCCCTCATACTGCACCACTACGCCGGTATAGGGTGTGCCATTCTCATTCGTCACATTCTTCGAAACCGGATATGACACAATGCCATCTAGCCCCTCAAGCGCCAGAGAGTCTTGCATCTCAGGCCATAAGACAGATCCTGCCTGCTGAACGCCTGTGGCAAGAGCGACGGCATCAAATACTTCTTCTGGAAAAGCGCGATCGCCTTTACCGACGGGTTGATAAATGGCGCGCGGCGAATGCCCCGGAAGCGGGCGCTTAGAAATGCGCGGCATGTAAACCATTGGCTCAGCAGCTTCCCAAGAACTCTGAAGTAATCGCAGTGCAGGGTATAGATGATCCAACGGATCTGATTTCTTTAACACTTGGCTCAGCACATCTGAAATCTTCTGAAAATCAGAGTCATCCGAATTCGCTAACGCCGAGAACAGCAATGCCCAAAAGCCTCCTGAGCCCGTCGGTATCACTGCTGTAATACGAGGCTCGACGGCTCCCATCATTGCTGCGTATTGAGCCCCTTGAGATTGCCCCAGCACAGTCACCTCTGACGTATTGAGCCAAAACTCCTTTTCAGTCGGCGGAAGAGTCGGCCCCGAACAACTGCCCAGTTGCTCAGGCAAAATACGAACGTGTTCGAGTGCTTTTAGCAGTAGCCGTTGCTCAATCACGCCTTGCCGAAAAGTATCTCGGTAGGCGGATGGGTTGGTCGGGTTGAGATACGGACGATTACCAAAAAAATCAGAAACAACCACAGGAATGCGCTCCGGGTTCAGAGGCAGCGCACTGCCGACAGACGCAAAGCCACGTCGAGCAATCACATCGGCAGGGCCCCTCCCCGGTATTCGCTTGCCGTTTACCTCAGGAACCGGACCTCGATCAACGACCTGGGTGCTCAACCCTCCTGACCCATGGTAGTAGACCATGAGCGGGTAGCCTCCCTTGGGCATGGGCTTCTTGGGCAAGGTGATCACCACCGGGATAGTCTGCTTTCGTTGCACCTGAAGCCTGCCACTGGCATCAAATTCAAACAGACCCTCTTCCTTTTCAAAGAATAGGAATGGTGGAATCCCTCGCTGAAACTGCGGAAGTGTAACCTCAGCTGAAAACTTGCAATGGTCTAACCCTGTGATGATTGTTTCGGGCTCAAAGCGAATCGATTTAATAGACGGATCATAGTGCTCCAGGACTTGATCCGAAAGCTGAGCCATCTCTGCCACAACGTCACCCGTTGTAAATACAGTTGCGGCAATCACGCTGTTTCGGTTGATTTCTAGCTGATCCAGCGTTTCCCAGAGAGGCTTATAGAGCAAATATGCCTTAAATTTTCGCTTCAGATCTCCACTCGGAATCAACCCTTGGCGAAGCTCCTCAAACGCTTTTGGTGCCTGGAGTGGCTGGCCATTTTCACTCGTCAGCGAACGACGAACAACATAGGCATACTGACGATTGGGCTTGAGAACAATCCCTGGATAGGGGGCAACCGCAAGCAAATACTTAGGCACATAAAATGGATCGGGCGTCGGATTGGTTGCCACAACGGGAAACAAGCGACCTCGCTCAGGAGAGGTGCGGCCAATGTCAACAAGCAAGACAGACGCCTGGGGGTCGGCGGCAATCAGCTCAGTGGGGTCAAGCGGGGCGAGGGGTTGACTAAAACGAAAGTAGCCAGCGGCAGTGGTTGGGAATGCGGGGCGATCGCTCGAAATAGTTTTGAGACGCTTAAAGAAACCAAATGTTTTTGTGAAGACCGGAAACCCTGACAGATCAGGATGTCCATCGGCATCAAGGCGAAAATCCGAGGGATAGGGGAGGTTATAGAACTCAGTGGGATCGCTCAAATCGGCATTCAGATCAAAAGTGGCGATCGCCGGAGACGATTGAGCCTGTGCGTCAAGCTGAAACAGATTACCAAACGCTAGAAGCAAGGCAATGCAAACCACGATTCCCAGTTTACCTAGATTATTCCAGTGTTTCGTTAAGTATTTCCCGTTTCCCAACTGTGTTATCTCCAGTATTTTAATAGTGGCCAGCAAAATATCGCGACTAAATAATAACAGTCATAGAGAGAATGCAATTAGGATTTATAGCTATCTTTACATGGCAGTGCTAGATATAGATATGATTTGCTAACGAGCATTCTTGTAGACGGATTGGTTTCTTCTACAGCAATCCTCAATCATTCATGAAATGCGAGTGCGGGCATCTTGCCTGCGTTGGCAACGCCTCTTCATCAGGAAAGGCGAGACGCTGAGGCTATGCGTCGCACAAGCGATTTAGGATCGCTATATATCCGCTGCCTTATCATTTAGAGCTCGATTGAATGAAAATGACCACTTGACCTATCAGTAACGGAATCAAACTGGCTGCCAAGATGAGTCCCCAGCCTTGCAATCCTGGATCGGTTAGTTGCAAGACCATGGCAAGCGGCGAGAAATATACGGCAAAGAGAAGCAGCCCAGTACACAGCAGCAATGCGCCCCAGATATAGGGATTTTTTGTAATCTCATTGCGAAACAGATTCGAGCCGCGATCGCGCATATTAAAGACGTGCCACAATCTTCCAAATGCAATCGAAAGAAATGAGATCGTGACCGCGCGGTCTTGGGGAATATCGAGCACGTCGAGGCATAGTGCAAAGATGCTGAGCACCGCACCTGCAATCAGAAATCCATATCCCCCAATTGCCCACCAGTGACGATTAGCTAGGACAGGTTCTTTAGGATCTCGCGGCGGTTGCTTCATGAGCACCGGATTGCCTTCTCCAACTCCCAACGCCAACGCCGGAAACACATCATTGACCGCATTGATAAACAAAATCTGCAAGGGCAACAGAGGGAGCGGGCTGTTGGTGAGCGATGCGGCACCGACTGCAATGATTTCGCCCATGTTGCCAGAGAGTAAGTAGATCGTAAATTTTCGAATATTACGAAAGATGGCTCGCCCTTGTTCGACCGCCGCCACGATGGTAGAAAAGGCATCATCTTGAAGCACCATATCTGATGCTTCCTTGGCAACCTGAGTGCCTCGTTGTCCCATGGCGATGCCAATATCAGCCTTTTTAAGAGCAGGCGCATCATTAACTCCATCGCCTGTCATTGCTACAATCGATCCATCATTTTGATGAATTGCAATCAAATTGAGCTTTTCTTCGGGGCTGACCCGCGCAAAAATGGGCACCTGTTGCAGCCGACGATAGGTATCCTTTGACAAATCATTTAGAGGCTTTAACTCACTACCCTGCACGGCTTGAGCCTCTTGCTCACCGACCAACCCCACGGCCAATCCGATATTGCGAGCCGTAATCGGCTGATCGCCAGTCACCATAATCACGCGAACCCCCGCCTGATGACAGGCCGCGATCGCCTCTCTCACATCGTCACGGGGTGGATCTTCTAACCCAACCACTCCCAGAAGCGTTAGGTTTTCATAAGGATCGGCCTCATCATCTTCAATGTCCTTCATGGCGATCGCCAGAATCCGTAATCCTGCTTCCGCCATTTGAGTACATCGGTCGTGCCATGTTTGACGGGCGTGATCGTCCATATCGGCTGTTCCATCCGATGTGAATCGTTGGGTACAAATGGGCAAGACCGATTCGGGGGCACCCTTCACCGCAAACCGATAGTGCTGATCATCGAGTTGATGAACGGTTGTCATCATTTTCAAATCGGGGTCAAATGCCACCTCACGGACTTCGGGCATATCTTGAAGCAAGTCATCTCGACGAAACCCTGCTTTGGCACCGGAGACTAGTAGTGCAACTTCCATAGGATCGCCAATCGGCTGGTTCTTTCCGTTGTCGGTTGAGGTGCCATTTGGAAGAACCGCATTATTGCAAAGCACACCCACTTGAAGGGCTAACGGCAAGACCTTCTCTGATGAGGGGTCGAGTGGATCTCCATGGCTTAAAAATTTTCCAGATGTTTCGAGGGCTTCCCCAGTGATGTCAATGTCGTCAGATTCTAAGGCTATCTGAGTGACGGTCATCCGATTTTCGGTGAGGGTTCCTGTTTTATCGGTGCAAATGATGGTGGTTGCGCCTAAGGTTTCAACGGCTGATAGTTGATTAATTAACGCATTGCGGTTTGCCATTCGCCACATGCCCCGCGCTAATGCCACGGTTGCAACAATGGGTAATCCCTCCGGAACGGCTGCTACCGATAGGGCGATCGCCGTCTCAATCATGAGAAAGAGTTCTTTGCCGCCGATAATGCCTGCAACGGCCACTACGGCAGCGATCGCCAGAGTGACCCAAATCAACCGCCGACCCAACTGATCCAAGCGCTTTTCGAGGGGCGTAATTTCTTCTTCGGCCTCTGCGGTCATGGATGAAATGTGTCCCAACTCCGTATCCATGCCGGTCGCTATCGCGACGCCCTCTCCCGATCCTCGCGTGACGAAGGTGCCCTTAAACAGCGTATTCGTTCGCTCTGCAAGCGGCAGGTCGTCATCGATGGGCTCAACCTGCTTGCTCACCGGCACTGATTCGCCTGTTAGCGCTGATTCATCTGCTTGAAGCTTTGACGTTTCGATAAGCCGCAAATCCGCCGGAATCAGATCGCCGCCTTCAAAGACGACAAGATCTCCTGGAACGAGCTCGTCCGCTGGAATGACTTGAATCTCTCCGTCTCGTCGAACTTTTGCTTGGGTGCGGCTCAATTGCTTGAGCGCCTTCATCGACCGGACAGCCCGCATTTCGGTAAAAAAGCCAATCCCAGCATTCAACAAAATAGCAACCATAATTGCAACGCCTTCAATCCATTCTTGAAACAGAAATGAAAGCACGGCTGCGATCGCCAACAAGCCAATAATAGGACTCTTAAATTGATCAATTAGAATTTCCCGCGCGCTCCGCTGTTTAGCCTCTTGCAGGCGATTTGGCCCATATTTCTCCCTGCGAGTTTGAACCTCAGTTGGGTCAAGTCCATTTTCGGAGGAGACATCAAACGCTTTGAGAACCTCGTCAACGGTCTGGGAGGTTACATGGGTAGGAAGATCGCCTTGCTTCACGCTGATTTGCCTATAAACTGCTCAACATAACCCACCGGCGCGTCAAACCGCCGGATCGATGCTCTCACGCTACGCGAATAGGTTTCGTTTACGCATCTATCAGCTTGCAGATTTATGGCATACCAGTATGTCTAATACCAATTCTCGATTTTGGATTTTGGATTTTAGATTGGCGGACATACGCTCTGAAAGGAGTCTGGCCGTCAATCTAAAATCGCAAATCCAAAATCAAAAATTGATATAAACTGCCATTGCACGCGTTCAGCACCGCCCAATTATGACACCGAACTCTGACTTATTCGAGCCGCTTAGTTGGTTACAGATCACCCTACGTTTGTCATGTGCCCTGATTGCAGGAGCCATCATCGGAGCTGAACGAGAAGCCAAACATAAGCCTGCTGGGTTGCGAACCAACATGCTCGTGAGTTTTGGCTCGGCCTTATTTGTGCTAGTACCCATCGAAACAGGAATGGCACGTGCCAGCGTCGACGCGCTCAGTCGCGCAATTCAGGGCATTATTACGGGCGTCGGCTTTGTCGGAGCGGGTACTATTTTGCGAGACAAACGGATTCGCGGACTGACTTCTGCGACTGCAACATGGGTATCTGCTGCGCTCGGCATTGCAACGGGGTGCGGTCTTTGGCAGCTTGGTCTAATCAGCGCGGCGATCGCCTGGATCATTCTCAGAGTGCTTGAAAAGGTTGAGTCTTAATATTCTAAAAGCATTGTGTCAAATGAGGAACCGTGGATCGCCTGAGATGACCGTTCGGGTTGAGGGTTAGGGTTAGGGTTAGGGTTAGGTGACGTTGTTTCATTCTCGCGCATCTGCCGGATTTGCCCGTCTACCCGAGCCACCTGGTTCTCAATGACTGCCAATCGCTGGATAATATGCTGCTGACGTTCTTCGATGCTGTGCAACTCGTTTTGAAGACGTTTTTTCTCAACCACGAGCTTATGCATATCAAGCAGGGCGGCTGCCTCTGACTGTTGACGAGGCATAGTGCTGATTTTGGGGCGGGCAATATTTTTGGCACGGTGCATAGGAGGGCTCACTATAATTTCGTGTTCAGAATGCCCACAATTGCTCTTAGAATTAATGTGGCTGCCTAAAAAAATGTTTTAGGGGGCAGCGGTTATAGACGCTTGCGGCTTCTCGAAGAGTAAACCGCGACTATACAAACAAAGTACGCATTCGCGGACGCCGACGCGGACTCCGGAAAAACCAAAGGTCTTGGAACCTGCGTTTCACAAGCGACATGTAATGCGTTCGCGTAGCGTCACGAAGGAAGGCATCTTTGTCAAGAGAATTTTAGTCGCTTAGCTTTGCGGGGTGGTGCATTACGGCTACGCCCAACAGCATCCTATTGTCATGACACTACAGCACCGTTTATTGATGTCTACCTACTGATGAATGAGTAGAAGACCCCGCAATCTCTAAAAAAATATTTCTCCAAATGTTTTGGAACTTCGTCTCTACGACTACAATACCTCGACCAACCGTCATCCAAAATAAGAGTTTAAGAGTTTTTATCGCTCTATTTATCGCCTTATTTATCACCCTAAATTGCTAGATGATAGACGTCCATTCGACTGCTATGCCGCCTGATCCCTCGGATGTAAAGCCACGCATCATTGTGTGTGGGCTAGGTCGTACGGGGTATAAAGTCTTTTGCCTGCTCAAGCAGCAAAGGGCACGAGTGGCCGGTATTCATGATTGCTCGCTCCAAGCCCATCAGGCTCACCATGCGGGCGATGTTGTCATCGGTGATTTGAGATCGGCAGATACGCTGATTGCTGCTGGCGTGAAAGATGCTCAAGTTTTGGTTTTGGCGGCTGGGGATGATGCGCTGAATTTAGCGATTCTGACGCTGGCACGCGTGCTCAATGCAAAGATTCGCATCGTCAACCGATTGTTTAACACCAGTTTGGGCGATCGCCTCGATCAAACCCTGTCCGACCACGTTTCAATGAGCGTCGCTGGCTTGGCTGCTCCCGTATTCACCTTTGCAGCATTGGGCAATCGGGCGATCGGGCAACTCCGGCTCGCAAACCTCACCTGGCCTATCCATGAAGAACTCATTGACGAATATCATCCGTGGTGTGGTCGATCCCTGCGAGATTTATGGGACGACCAGGAGCGGATGCTGATCTACTATCTGCCTGCGACAGATCGGATTGATCTAATTTCTGCAATCGAAACGGGGCAGTGCTTGCAACGAAGCGATCGCCTAATCATAGCCACTAAGCCGAACGTGCGTGCAGTACCGCGAAATTTGGTGCATCGGCTTCGTACTGTTTGGGGCAGTCTCAACCACGTCCAGCAACGTATCCGCCCTACCCTCGTGGTGCTGGGTGCGCTGGTCGCTACCATCCTGGTGGCCACGCTGACCTACACGATGGTAAATTCGCAGTATTCGATTGTTGATGCCCTCTACTTTTCTGTGGGCATGATCACCGGAGCTGGAGGTAATGAAGGCGTCGCAGAACAGGCTCCAGCCGATATCAAGGTCTTCACCGTGATCATGATGTTGGTTGGCACCGGCGTCATTGGTATTTGCTATGCCTTACTCAATGACTTAATTTTGGGCACTCGATTTCGTCGATTGTTCAGTACCGCTCAGATTCCACGAGGGCATCACCATATTGTGTGCGGGTTGGGCGGGGTTGGTATGCAAGTGGTCAGTCATCTCCACGCAAATGGAGGCGATCTAGTTGTGTTAGAAAATGACCCCAATAATCGGTTTCTAAACGTCGCGCGATCGCTCAAAGTGCCTGTCCTGCATGGAGATGCTAGCCTCTCCGCAACCCTTGAAGCCGCTAAGATTCATCAAGCAGATGCGTTGCTTGCCGTCACCAGCGACGATGTGGCGAATCTTGAAATTGCCCTCAGTGCGAAGGGCTTAGCCCCGAAACTACCGGTCATTGTTAGAACGCAAGATCCTGAATTTGCGGCACTGACAGAGCAAGTATTTGACTTTGAAGCGGTATTGAGCCCAGCAGATTTAGCGGCTCCGTCGTTTGCAGCAGCGGCGCTGGGCGGACGCATTCTTGGCAATGGCATGACCGCCGGAATTTTGTGGGTTGCACTGGCAACACTGATTACACCCGGACATCCCTTTTGTGGGCAACGAGTCAAACAGGCTGCCATGCAGGCTGATTTTGTCCCGCTTTATATCGAGACTGGGCATCAAACTATTCACGGATGGGATTTGTTAGAACTCAGTCTGAGTGCGGGAGATGTGCTGTATCTGACGATGCCAGCCACCCATTTAGAGCAGTTATGGCGCGTTCATTCTAGCGAAATTGGCATCATTCGATAGGCGATGGGCAATTTTAGAACGTTCGTTTAATTTTGTAACGCAAAGATTTAAAAAAACAAATTTAAACTACTAAAATTAGAGTAATCATTAAAGCTGCACCCAAAAGAGTGCAACTGAGTCCATTTTGAGAATTCTCTACAACGACCTTGCTGGGCGATCGCCAATCTCAGCACCATAACCCAGCCCATTATCACCCTACAATGTGTCACGTTTTGACGTTCAATTCTTGATGTTCAATTTTGAGTTGAACAGGTGTCAGGTTGATGTGAATTAAGTAGGGCTTCTTTGAATTTGCTTTGAGTCAATTGAATAGTTGTGCATTCCCCTTCACTCGCACGGTTTAAAAATAGGAGTTTTAAACAATGTTTAAACCACAAAATTACTTACACTCGACTGGCCGCATGGTAGCGGCTAGTGCTGCAACCCTAGGAATTGCAACCGTGTTCTTAGCTCCCTCCGCTTTGGCAGGTCGCATTGGAAACAGAGTGTATTTTGATAGCGCGCCCCGCTTAACTCGAAGTGTCGCAACGAATCGTGGTCCAAGTAGACAGTCGACTTATCAGTTTACGATTTACCTGCCAGACAATGCGGGTGAACCGTTAGAAGCCGTTCGGTTTACGCCGAGAGATCATCTGGAAGACATTGCGCTAGAGGTCGACGAAAGTAGCGCATTTGAGGGCGATACTTTAGCAGGAGGACCTAATCTTCCTCTCTCTAGCATTGGTGGAACGCCAGAGGTTTCTGGGGAAGTTACCGTCGTGTTTGATCCGCCCGTCTCTCCAGGACGTTCAGTAACGGTTGAGCTTGAAACTGAACACAACCCCGGTCGAGGTGGTGTCTATCTGTATGGGGTAACTGCCTATCCTGATGGTGGAGAATTGGCTGAAGGAATATTCCTGGGCTATGGTCGTCTTCACTTCTTTGATGATGAACAGTAAATTCTGATGTTGCAACTCGGAATTTTCTAGTGATGCAATAGGGGCGATCGCCTTTTCAGCCCTTTCTTCTGGCGATCGCCCCTATTGCATTTTTGATAATTTCATTATCGCATTACATTATCCTGTGCAACGGCATATCGTTTACTTGCCATGCTCTCTAAGACAAACATTCAAGAGATTGCCAATAAAGTCGCTGAGTGCTTTAGCCCAGAGAAAATTATCCTCTTTGGCAGCTATGCTCGTGGCGATGTGCACGACAACAGTGACCTCGATCTTCTGGTTGTGATGAACTCAGAGTCTCCTCTGGGTAAACGCAGTGCCCCAATTATTGGTTGAAACAAATTTCTGAGGATGGATGCTGAATTCGACGGGCGATTTCATTTAAGTTGCTTGCGGAATTGTGTCACGCTGACAGTCAGTAACAGCGTAGCCATCACTGCTAGCGCACCAGCATTTACCCACAGAATATCCAAGCCTGCGCCTCTCAAGAGAAGGCCGCGAGATATTTCGATGAAGTGGCGCAGCGGATTGAACAGGGAGATGTACTTAAACACTGTTGGCATACTTTCGATGGGTGAAATCGCGCCGGACAAAATAATCAAAGGCAGGTTAATAAAAAATGCAGAAAGAATGACCTGCTGCTGACTTTTAGCGAGCGTCGCTAGCATCATGCCAAACCCAATCGTGACAAAGACGTAAAGCCCTGACAACGCTAAATAGAGCAGTAAATTTCCTGCAATGGGTAAATCAAACACGATTCGACTGATGCTGAGCGCTAACACAACGACTCCCATGAGCACTCCAAACAGCGGGATGATTTTTGCGAGTGCAATCTCCCAGCTATCGGCAGGCGTCATCAGCAACTGCTCTAGCGTGCCACTATCTTTCTCTCGAATCACCGTTGTGGATGAAACCAAGACTCCAGTGAGAGTAATCGCCGCTCCAATCACGCCTGGAGCAAAAAACCAACTACTGATTAGACCAGGATTAAAGAAAAAAATGCTCTGTGATTCAACCAGGGGTGGAGACGGTTGCGTCTCCAAACTTTGACTAAATCGCCTAACGATTTGAGTGACATACCCTCTCGCGATCCCAGCGGTGTTAGCATCAACCCCATCAATCACAACCTGAACCGTTGCGCGATCGCCTTGCGCGAGATCGCGGTCAAAATCAGGAGGAATCACTAATCCTGCCGTTAGTTTTCCAAGCTGCACCTGTTCTGTTAGCTCCTTCTGATCGAGGAAATACTGGTTTGCTACAAACACATCATTAGCCGTGAAAGTCGCAACTAACTCGCGGCTTTCGATGGTATGCGCATAGTCCACGATGCCTAGATTGATGTGGGTCACTTGGGGGTCAAGGGCAAAGCCAAAGACAATTAGTTGAACCGTGGGTGGAAAAATGAGCAGAAATAGGAGTTGCTTATTTCGCAGAATTTGATTAATTTCCTTGGCGATCAGCGACCAGAGACGACTACTCAGCACCCCTTCCAATTGTTTCAGCATAGTCATAACCTACTACCCATTAAAAACCACCACTTACTCTGAAAGCTGCATCCGACGAAGCATCCGACGAGTGATTGTGAATAAAAGAACACAGATTGCTACCATAATCAGACATTGCAGCCAAACTGCACGCCAACCAGCACCCCGAACAAAGGCATCCCGGGTAATTTGAAGGTAGTACCGAGCGGGGACAATTCGAGAAATCAAGGACAACGGAAACGGAATGTTGCTCGTCGGATAAAGAAAGCCAGACAGCAGTAGTGCAGTCATAAAGCCAACGGTAGACGTTCCTTGAACAGCGGCATCCTGGGTGTTAGTGCGCGTTCCAACAAAGAGGCCAAACATAATGCTGGTGGCTAGAAATATGGCAGTCCCAACGATTAGGGAAGTCGGATCACCCGCTAACCCAACGCCCGAGAAGATAGACCCCAGACTGATCACTGTTAATGCTTCTGCAACGCCTACGAAGAAATATGCCAAACCTTTACCCAGCAGTAGTTCGGTTGCGCTGAGGCTGGAGGCATAAACCTGTAAAATTGTGCCTCGTTCTTTATCTCGTACCATCGCAACGGCGGCTAGCAGTGACGGATAAATCCATAAGATCAATCCATAGACTCCTGGCACGACATAGAGTGATTCTTTGCGACCTGGATTAAACCAGAGACGAGTTTCGGCATCTACCCGAGGCTGCGACGATTGTAAATTTGCTGTATTCAAGAATGAGGTGATAGTTGCACGAATATTGTTTTGCACAATGCGGGCATTGTTAGTATCCGTTCCATCAATGACTACCTGCACCGTCGCAGTCTGCTCATCTCGAATCCGGCGATCGAAGTCAGGGGGAATGACAACAACGCCCTTAGCGACTCCTTGCTCAAGTGCTCTGATTGGGTTATCACTAAACCCGTCTACAGGCTGAAACTGATTCGTCGCAAAGATTTGTTCAATAAAATCTCGGCTCAGTAGACCTCGTTCAAAGTCTTGAATCACAACGGGTAGATCCTCTGCTTGCAGCCGAATCGCAGTGCCAAATAGCAGTAGGGTAATTAGCGGGAGCAGAATCGCCAATGCCACCGTGAGGCGATCGCGCCGAAACTGAGCCAATTCTTTGAGACACTGCGACCAAATACGTTTCATTGTGTCCGGGCGCGCTCCACGATACCAATAAACGCATCCTCTAGAGAAAAGGAAATAGGCTTAAGGGCTTGAACAGGTAAGTTAGCGTCCTCTAAGGTTGTTTGAATTTGCGATTTCTGAGTGGTTGGATCGTCTAGAACCACATGGAGGCGATCGCCAAAGATGGATACTTTCCAAGAATCGAGTTGAGTTTTAAGTAAATCAGAAACGGCTTGAGGACGACGGGTTGTCAGCTCAAAAAGCTGTCCAGGTTGCTCCGTCTTAATATCATTGGGAGTCCCTTGACTCACTACTCGACCTGCCACCATAAAGCCCATTCGATTACAGTGTTCGGCTTCTTCTAGGTAGTGGGTCGTGACGATGACGGCGGTTCCATTACGGGCAAAGTCTTCAATCAATCGCCAGAACTGCCGTCGCGCCAACGGGTCTACGCCCGATGTAGGCTCATCGAGGAACAGAATATCAGGGGCATGCATCACCGATGCGCCAAACGCTACCCGCTGCTTCCATCCACCGGGGAGCTTGCCAGTCAGCAAATTTTCCTGGCCTTCGAGTCCGCTTGTGGTGAGTACCCAGTCAATTTTCTCTCGGCGTTGACGCCGTGGCACTCCATACACGCCACAATAAAACTCTAGATTTTGTCCGATACTCAGGTCATCATACAGGGTAAATTTTTGACTCATATAGCCGATGCGACGCCGCAGCTCTCGACTGCGGAGATTCTGGGTTTGCTCCGCTAAGACCATAGTTCCGGCGCTAGCTGGAATTAAGCCGCAGAGCATCTTGATGGTGGTGGTTTTCCCGGCTCCATTGGCCCCCAGCAATCCGTAGATTTCGCCATAGTGTACTTCTAAGTCCACGCCTTTGACCGCTTCAAAGTCACCAAACCGCTTTTTTAGGTTCGTCGCACCGATAGCAATTTTGTCAGACAAACGTCGTTCACCATGGGCAGCGTTGCGCTGTGCATGATTATCTTTCGACGCTGTTCGAGGAAAGGGGATAAAGGGTGGATCAGAGCCTTGCTGTCGCAGCCGCGTTACGAATACATTCTCTAAGGTTGGATCGGTTACTTCAACGGTTTTGACAGAAAACTGATGATCCTCTAATAGCGATCGCACCTGATGGCTTCCTTGCTCTGCGTCTTTGACTAATACATCGAGGCGATCGCCAAAGGTCTGCACATCAGCAATCATCGGTGCAGCACCATTATCACGGGTTTTCGACTGGGTATGTAGCACCTGCTCAGCAGACTCCAGCGTCCGTAAGTCCTCGGTTCGCACCTGTAGCCGCTCTAATCCTAAGCTCTGACGTAGCTGCTCAAGGGTGCCAATTTGCTGAATCTGTCCGTCGTACATCAACGCAATGCGATGGCAGCGCTCTGCTTCATCGAGATAGGGCGTTGCGACGACAATAGTACTTCCGTCGTTGGCTAGATTCGCCAAGACATCCCAAAATTCCCGGCGAGACACCGGATCAACCCCCGTAGTTGGCTCATCCAGCAATAGAATATCGGGTTCAGACACCAATGCAGTACAGAGGGCTAGCTTCTGCTTCATCCCCCCTGATAAGGCTCCAGCAAGGCGATCGCCAATTTGGGCTAATCCCATCAGCTCAAGATACTTCTGCCGCCGCTGCTGAAACCGCTTTTCAGGCACTTGGCGCAACCCAGCGCTGTAGCGCAAATTTTCGTCGATGCTGAGGTCAAGATACAGAGAAAACTGCTGGGTCAGGTATCCAGTCCTCAATCGTGCATCTCGTGGCGCCCGATTTAGAACCCAAACCGTTCCATCCGTTGGCTCCATAATGCCCGCCAAAATATGAAACGTGGTGGTTTTTCCGGCTCCATCAGGGCCAATGAGTCCAAAGATTTCTCCCCGCTGGACTGAAAAATCAATTCCTTTAACAGCCGTCAGCTTGCCATAGCGCTTCTGAAGCCCCCGAACGTGAATAGCAGACTCTGGATCGGCATGGGCAGGATGGGTATCAGGTCGTGGTGCTGCTATCACCGAACTAATCCTCTATTATGTCAGTACTGTCTGGCAGCTCTTGAGGGATGATTTCGGCATCGGCGGGCATCCCCGGTTTGGCAAAGCCATCTGGATTCACGATTTTGATATCAACCCCAAATACTTGCTGCACGCGGTCTTCTTTGAAATAGATATTTTCAGGTGTAAAGGAGGCTTCAGTATCGATCGCCATCACGTAGGCATCTAGCGGGCGATCGGGAAACGAGTCCAAATAGACTCTAGCGGGCTGCCCGACTCGCACTCGCCCAATCTGCCCTTCAGGAATAAACCCTCGCATATAGACAGAATCTGGATCAAGGACGGTCAGCAGAGTCGTCCCATTCGTCACCACCGTTCCGGGCTCGACGGTGCGGGTCAGGACGACGCCACCAATCGGACTTTCAATATCGAGGTCATCAATCTGCGCTAGGATCTCTCGCCGCACAGCTTGGGCATTTTCAACATCGGCTCTAGCAGCTTCAAGCTCTGCCTGATTTACTTCAAGCTGACTCTGTAATTCCTGAACTCGAGCCGTCCGGATCTCAGGGTTGAATCCAGTGCTGCGAGCTTGCTCTAGCGTTCCCTCGGTAGCATTAACCTGACGACGAGCAGCCGCAATAGCCGCCTCTCGGTTACTGACGGTGGCTATTGCGGTATCATATGCCGTTTGAGCCTGGTCGAGTGCTTCGTCAGCGAGAGCTCCTTGTTCGACCAGAAATCGAGCCCGTCTCAAATCGACCCGTTCCAACTCCAGTCGAGATTGAGCCTCAGTCAACTCAGCTTGCGACTGAATAAGTTGGGCTTCTGCCGCGGCTAAATTGGCTTCTGCCTCCAAAATCCGCCCCTGCGACTCTCCGACCGCTTGCTCTTGAGTAAGCTGGGCTTGATTAATTTGACTTTGGATGACGCTGAGTCGACGTTGAGCTTGAGTGGCTCGTTGCTGGGCTGCCCTGAGTCGCGCGGTTGCTCCATCTAATCGAGCTTGAAGTTCTGACTCGTTAAGCTGGGCAATCTGATCCCCTTGTTCGACGCGATCGCCCTCTCGCACCGTAATCAGATCGATCTTACCTGTGACTTCCGAATCAATATCGGTCGGGTATCCTTCAAGGCGTCCACTCAATTCAATGATCTCAGATTCAGTCTGAGACAGAAAATACCAGGCGGCTGCCCCAGCACCAATGAGCACTAGCCCGATCGGAATGAGCACACGAGGCTTCACTATCGACTTAAATTTGTTTTTCGACGACTGCTTTTGATCAGCCTGTGAATCGGACGGGGATGCATCATCCGTTTGATTCGATTCTGGATGATCAGATTCTGGATGATCAGACTCTGGATGTTTGGGTGGCGATTGAGTCATAACACTGACCCCAGGAACCCCACGAGGGTATTTGGGCGAGTCTACACTACATTATTCACTAGTTTAAACTAAACTGGTTAGTAAAGATAGTCAAGTTGATGTTAATCTATTCGGACTATACCTTTTAGGTATAGCCCCATAATCTCCATAGAGACATAGGTAAACCTCTCGACACCTCTACCGTAGAATTAGAACCTCATGCAATCTGTCCCCAACCCGCCTGATCAGCCCAAGCCGTCAAAGAAGGCATCCAAGATTCTGGATGCGGCAACTCAGGAATTTTTGAAACACGGATATGCGGGGGCAACGATTGACCAAATCGCCGCCACAGCGGCAGTATCCAAACCAACGGTATACAGTCATTTTCGAAATAAGGAAGAGTTATTTTCCGTCCTTATCGAACAACTAGCCAAAGAAAAATATCGAACCATATTTCAAGTTGACGATCCTCAGGCGTTTCACGCAGAGCCCCGAATCGTACTTCGGCGGGTCCTTACCGCTTTTTTTGATGTTGCTGGCGGAGACCCTGACTTTGTTGCGTTCATGCGGCTTATTATTGGCGAATCTGGACGATTCCCCGAGATTGTGCAACCGTATCTTCGCAATATCGCAAAGCCAGCCCTTGAAACTATGAGTCAGTATTTGATGTCGTGTCCAGAGCTGAATTTGACCGATCCGGATGCAACAGCGCGAATCGTCATTGGAAGCGTTGTTCACTATTTCCTTCTCCAAGAGGTATTGCATGGAAAATCTGTCATACCGCTGGAGCGCGATCGCTTACTTGATAGTTTGATAGAACTCATTGTGAACGCCGAACAGCACAATCATCCGGAGTAGGCGATCGCCTCGTGAGTTTGACTCGAAAATTTCAGGATGCAAATTCTTATTAAAGCGGTGACTCGGTAACCATCATGACTAGCCAGTCGTCATCGACAGGTTTCATAGATCTTCTGTCTCAACAAATCTTCCTGCGGTGATTGACTAGCTAGGTTGTTTATGCCGATAGTGGTTGTATCGATGCAATGCCCTCAAACCCGGCAGGCACACAATTATGCAAACGTTTCTAACCTTTGCTTTTGAAGCTATTTTTCTGACAGGATCTGGCTATCTCTTCACTGGCTTCATCCTGGGATTGGTTGATTTGTGGCACCGTTCACATCCAGACATCGCAACACGGCTGCAATCCTCTAATCAGACCCAGCAGCAACTAACCGCAGCGACTGTGATGCCGATCAATGGCGCTATCAAACAGGCTGATCGCCAGAGAGAATATGAGCCTATTAATCGCAGTCTAGAAAGGTAATGCACTGAAACCAGAAGCGCTGAACTTCAACGAGATTAGGCTTTGTGTATTTTCTGTCTCATAGTCAGAATCACCTACCCACTTCTCCTGTCGCTCGCTACCTTTAAGAAGGACAGCATTTATTTTGGGGGTATCCCATGTTTTTTCCTATGTGCAATCCCATGAGCTACGACCGCCGTGCTGCTCGTGAGCACCGAGAGCAGAAGTTGCAGTTCTTGCGCTGGGTTAAGGACTCGATGGAAACCCGTCTGGCTGCTGTGAACGCTGCCATTGAAAATATCGAGAGTCAACAGCGTCGGGATGAAGAGAGCGCTTCTTAGACCGCTTAACCTAAGGGTGCATCTCAGGGTTGGAAGAATTCAAGGTGTAGAGTCGTACGGGTATCTGCTCTAATTTTTCTATAATCCTGACCATCGAACCGTGTATGGAATTTCTTCGATGGGCAGATTATTGCAGTCCCAGTTATCGTACTGAAGCTGTAACCGCCGTTCTCCTGCGTATTCTGCCAGCCTGCCGCTATACAGCTTAGCCTCGGTGCCCAAGCTTTGAATCCGGACTTTGCCGTTAAAGACCGTAGCGCGGGCGAGATAGATTACGAGGTCATCTCGAGACGGACGATTAACGGTGGTAATCGCAGTTAGGTGGGCTAACCCCCGCTCATCCATTTCTTGGGCGAGGGCGATCGCCGTATTGCGAATACCACGAATGGCGACAATATTGGCAGCAACGGTCATCGTGATATTGACGCCGTCGTCGGTGAGAATAGAGTTATTCGATAAAAATTGAAAGTTTTGTTCTCCTAAGTCACTGCGAATGCGACGATGAATTAAATTATCGGGATGATAGTGGGTGAGGGTTCCAACGATCGCACCACAGGCGTCACGGGGTTCCCGCCAAGGAGATTCACGGGTTTTGCCGTAAATTTGTCGGCCATTCTCACGCAAGCGCCCGACGTGAGTTTTGAGGTCGATGGCAACGAGAGAAATGGATTGAGGATTCCCTTCGTACACGCGTCGTTTCAGAGATTCGTCTAGCTCGTGCGCTACGGTGACGTGGGCCAAGGTCGCGCCGTCGTCAGTACCTCCGCCTGCCGGGAAAAAAGCCTCTAGCTTGAGTTCTCCGATTTCAGAGAGGGTGGCAAATCGGGAGGCGACGACATCCCGATAGCGTTTGGTAGCTTCACCCTGATGGATGCGATCGCCACAGTTGGTATAAGCCAAGGTGGTGACAACGCTGGGTAAGCTCATGTCGGCCCCGCACGCTTTCATATCGGTAGGGCTAGATGCCGCAAACTGAAGCTCGTCTCGCAAGATTTGCAGCCCGTTGATGAGCGCGTAGCGATCGCTCACAATCTCGTTCAGATAATTGTGATAGGCATTACGCTCCATCCCAAAATCGGCGGCAAGTTGCCAAAAATTTTCGACCCGTGCTTCGGTAGGAGCCGCATCAAAGGGTAAAGCCATAGGCGTATATAAGGCAGTTGTCAATTTGGAAGACCCATCATGAGTGTTTGATGAGATCGTTCAAATGATATACGCTACCGAGGCAGTTTAGTACAGCAGATTGACCGCAACTGTCTAGAGTGCCGAATTATTCTCAATGGCGTCTGGCTAACTTGGAGTATTGGGTAGGGCGATCGCTAACCGCATGGCTACCAAACTTCATGGGTTAAACGACGGTTGTGTCAGCCGGAATAAACTCAATGAAATCAAACCGAGCAAACTCCGCTTGGTTAACATTGCCAGTCAAGGTAATGGTATCTCCAGTGGCGATCGCCACATCTTCAAATACAGTTCGACTCACCTGATTGCGGCTGCTCACCGCCCCATCACCAAGATTTTGGTCAAACGTCCAACCCGTTTGATTTGCCCCAACTTGGACAGACACCGAGGAAAGCCCGTCATTTTCATCAAAGTAGCCTACAACCACGTCATAGGTTCCGGTGAGTCCAGAAAATTGCGTGGATGCCGTTCCTTGAGAAGTCCCTGATTGGAACAAGCTAATGACTGCATCATCCGATGCATCATTTTTGCCCGATTCAATTCGGTAGCCCGTGAGTGCCATCTGTTCAGCTTCGAGTCGAAGCAATTCTCCGGCAGTTGGAACAGGCGTGGGTGCGGGTGCTGGAGCGGGTGCCGGTGCCGGTGCGGGTGCAGGCGCTGGCGCGGGTGCTGGAGCGGGTGCGGGTGCTGGGGCTGGAGACGCGCTACTCAGCGGCATAAACTCGACAAAATCAACCCGTGCCCATTCGGCTTGATTCGCAGTTCCCGACACAGTAATGGCATCCCCTTGAGTCAGCTCAACGCCGCTGAGGACTTTTCTGACAACTCGATTCTTACTGCTGACTCCACCATCGCCTAAGCTTTCATCGAGCGTCCAACTGGTTTGGTCGTTGCCGATTTGTAGGGAAAGCTGAGCCACTCCATCGTTTTCATCAAAGTAGCCGACAATCACATCATAGGTGCCTGTTGCCCCTGTGAACTGGGAGTTTGCCGTTCCTTGAGAATTGCCTGTGTTGAATAAAGTAATCAGTTCATTCCCGGATGCTGCACTCTTGCCCGACTCGATGCGATAGCCGCTGAGGGTCATATCTTCAGCTTCAATGCGGATTGGGCTTCCACCACCACTGCCGCCTGTACCGTCTCCCAAAATCGGCGAGAGCGCATCATGCCAAGCATCCGCAATTTTGGCGTAACCCGATGTTGTGGGATGCACGCTATCTGCTAAATCCGATGCGGTCATGCGAGAAAAAACGTCTACAAAGTAGACCGATTTGCCTTGGCTAATCTTCTGGTTAACAATGCCTGGAATTGTAGAATTGAAATCGATCGTCTGTTGCGAATCACTGCCCGATCGCCCCGATGGAGGAACCGACGCCACTAGCACCTTCACACCCGCTACTTGAGCAACGATCTGATCGATCAGACTGCTGAGACGGGCAGGAGCCGTACTGAGTTGATAATCTTGCAGGATATCGTTGGTGCCGATCATCAGCAGTACGATATCGGGCTGTTGAACGCTTAGCCATCCGTTGATTGAACTGGCGATTTCGTCAATTCTCCAGCCTCGTCGCCCTTCATGATCATCGTCAATACTGCTTGGGCCTGTTTCGAGCGATCCGACAAAATCAACGCTTTGCCCATCTGTCAGCAACGAATTCCACAATTCAGTCCGATAACCACCACTATTGGTGTTGCTGCTGTTCACCACTCCATATGTAATGGAGTCCCCCACTGGCATGATTTTTAACATTAGACGCTCCAAAGACGCTCCAAGTCTAGATAGCCATGAATGCAAACCGCTAGACTGACCAGTCAAACTCAATCGGTCGAAGTCAGTTGGCTTACGAATACAGATTTCACCTGTCGGTATAAGACTAGTTTCAAGCCTATAAGCTGTATCAGTGGTTACACTAGCGTCTCTGAATATTCTTTGTCAGCTCTTTATACGGAGTCGCGGATCGTAAATTTTTGGCGTATCTGCCAATTTTCTACCTGATATCGCGATCCTAATCGCTTGTGAATTGTGTGTAAGCGGTTAGTCATGCCCCAACCGGTTTGGCTTGAGCATCATCTCGGGGAGAGAATCGCCCTAGAACGCTATAGCTTGCCAAGCCGATATATTCTCTGAATACTAGAAATCCCTGCTTGTGATGACTGAGCCGGTTAGATAGAGGACTGATATGGGGAATCACGTCAAACCCGTAGCTATGAAAGGTCAGCAGCGATCGCAACATGTGAGGAGGGTCAGTCACCAAGATGATGCGATGAATGCCCTTGGGTTTCAGCAAAGCCGCAGTGAATTGAGCATTTTCCTCTGTGGTTCGGGAGCAGGGCTCTCCATCGACCGCATCGTGAGGAAGTCCTTTTCGTTCGAGCTGCTGTATCATCGGCGGAGCATCTCCCCACCCGCTCACAAACACTTGGGGCGCTCGTTCGTCTTGCCAAAGTTGAGCCGCCACATCAACTCGTCCAGTTCGCAATTCTGACCCTCGCCCTAGCACGACGATCGCATCTGCCGTAGCACCCGAATCTGACGGCAGAAAACTCGTCAACACATGACTGCCGAGTGAGATTCCGAGGGGCGATCCGATGAGGAGATATCCTACGAGAAAGAAGACGCCGATTCCGCTGAGCCAGCGATGCCGATAGAGCGGACGAACCAGCAGCGGCATGATTATCAATAGCACAATGGGCGGCAACATCCATGCCGGATTGGTCAGCCAGCCAAACACCGTCCAGGAGAGATTTGCCCAACCACTCGCTGCTGTACTTTGACACGAAGATAGATCGAGCATCATGATTGATTCAAAGAAAAACTAGGTATAGCCCTACGGGCTTAGGTTTGTGGGGTGAGCCCCCGCGGCGCGGGAGCGTACGACTATATTGAACTGAGTTGCTAAGTAGGTGGGACTAATTAAATATGAGACCTGTGTAGATACTGTTTAGGCCACTGTAGGTCAAGTGTTGTGTGGGACTAATTTAGCCGAGTCAAATTTTTCCCCTGAAGACAAGACACCGTATA
>JBNPEG010000178.1:0-25972 GCA_051117555.1 Elainellaceae cyanobacterium
ACCGTTGCATTTGAGCTTCAATGGGAGCAGGGTAGGGGCGCATTGGTTTTCCGGCTCATCGTCTACTTCTCTAGCTTACAGATGCAGAAGGTGGAATTACAGCTTATTTAATCCACGATCCTTAGCGCTTTTCTACTCTTTTGGACTGCTACCGCGATCGCAGTCAAAACCTGGCGGAACGTTATGTACTCAGCAGATAGTCGCTAGCAGCTTGAACGGCTCGTAAGCCATTAAAGGTGAATTGAATGAACATTACCCGCAAAAAATTTCTGGGGCTGACAGGCGGCGCGATCGCCACGTTGCCCCTCGGTTCGATGGCTTTCACAGCCTGTAACAAACGGTTGGCGTTACCAGATAATCGGGGCAGAAAGGATGCGATCGCCATCACCCCCTTTCAAGTCCCGTTGCCAGTTCCCCCAGTACTTCAACCCGTCCGCAACGACAGCACCACGGACTACTACGAAATCACCCAAAAGGCAGGAGAGATAGAAATTCTGCCGGGACTCCGCACCCCAATTTTGGGCTATAACGGCAGTTTTCCCGGTCCTACCATTTCTGTTTCCAGTGGACGTCAAGTGGTAGTCAGACACCAAAATGAGCTGCCAGTGCCCACAGTGGTTCACCTGCACGGGGGCAAAACACCCCCAGAGAGCGACGGCTACGCGACTGATCTGATTTTGCCAATTCACGCTACCGACCCCCAAGGGGCCGTCCATTCAGCCCACCCAACCGTTGGCGGCATCGGTCACGGCTTCAAAGACTACACTTACCCCAACCAGCAGCCCAGCGCCACCCTCTGGTATCACGATCATCGAGATATGTTCACGGGGCCACAGGTATACAAAGGGTTGGCGGGCTTTTACCTGATCCATGACGCCGTTGAGGAGGCATTGCCTCTGCCCAAAGGCGATCAGGACATTCCCCTGATGATCAGCGACCACATTTTTAACGAAGATGGCTCCTTCTTTTATCCCTCCCTTGACCCAGAACTGCATGAACCGGGGCTGGCTAATGGCTACCATAATGGAGTACAGGGCAACACGATTCTAGTCAACGGTGCGCCCTTTCCCTTTCTCGAAGTGTCGAATACGCGCTATCGCTTCCGGTTCTTAAATGCTTCCAATCGCCGTATTTACAAGCTTGCCCTCGACCCGGCACCGGCAGAGGTTGCATTCACGCAGATTGGCAGCGATGGGGGGTTACTGCCTGCTCCAGTTCCGCAGACTAAGCTGGTGATAGCCCCTGCCGAACGCTTTGATGTCGTGATCGACTTCTCCCATTACGCGGTTGGCACTCAAGTAGGGTTGAGAAACCTGGATGGAGAAGGGGCCACATCACAGGTGATGCGCTTTGATGTAGTGCGATCGCAACCCGACGACAGCACCATCCCCGCTCAACTGGCCCCCGACTGGGAAACCCCGGACCCAGAACAGGCGGAGGCCACTCGTCGCATTATCCTGAGACGAGCCGGGAAACGGTTTCAAATCAATGGCAAAGAATTTGACCCCAACCGCACCGACATTTTTCCCCGACTGGGCTCAACGGAAATTTGGGAAATCTTTGCCGATATCCCCCACCCCTTCCACATGCATCTGGCTCACTTTCAGGTGCTCTCTCGCAATAATCAGGCTCCCGCACCCTGGGACATCGGTTGGAAAGACACAGTTCGAGTAGGACCAAGGGAAATGGTGCGGATAATCCCCCGCTTTACCCCCTACCGAGGAAAGTTCATGTACCACTGTCACATGCTGGAGCACGAAGATCTAGGCATGATGGATAATTTTGAGGTGATTTAAGCCCGGTTATCTTCATCAGCCTAATTTTCTCAAAGGCTTCAAAGGTTTGAATCAGGTTAAGGAAAACCTATTTCTTCGAACAGTAATCGCTTAGCTCCAAACGATAGACAAAGCAATCGTCCTCGCCAAGCTGGCGTCGTTCTACCCGTCGAAAGCCCAACTTTTCATAGAACCGATGGGCGCGGATATTGTTCATCAGCGGATCAACCAGAGCTGCCGTCAAGTCTGGGTCAGTAAAGCAGTAAGCCAGGGCAAGCTGCATCATTAGCCTGAATAGCTATTTGCCGAAATGAGACGTGCTAGTTGGCAAAGCAACCTCTTGTCACTTAGTGACATTTAGCGTTATTCTGTCACTTAGTGACAGACTTTGAAAGAAGACTGTCGTGGAGAGTGACGGTGCCAACGGTATGACGAAGAACAGGCGCAAGCCAGGGAGGATGAGTGAGCAGCGGCAGCAGCGGATACGTCTGGAGATTTCGCGGGAGGCGGCTCGGTTGTTCTGGGAGCAAGGCGTCGCTGCCACGACCGGTGAGCAGATCGCAGAAGCGGTAGGTCTCTCGGTGCGCACCCTCTGGCGGTACTTCCGCAACAAGGAGAGCTGTGTCGAGCCGGTCTTGGCGCAAGATGGCGAGGAGTTTGTGGCGCTATTGCGCCGCTGGCCTCGGGAAGTCTCCCTTGAAGATCACCTCATGGAGTGGGCGATAAATCGGACTAAAGATCCCGATCAGCAGTCCTTTGATCAGGCTGTGATCAAGATGACCGTGCTGGCCGAAAAAGAGCCGGATCTACGGACGGCCTGGCTGATGACCAACGACCGAATAGAGCGCGCTCTGGTCGAGATCTTCGCAGATCGCCTGCGGCGATCGCCTGACGATATCGAGGTGCGGCTGCACGCCGCCGCAGCCACCGCAGTCGTGCGCGTTATCAGTGAAGACATCAGTGCGGCCCTAATGGCAGGAGCCGATCCCACCTCGCTCGGCAACACGCTTGGGCAGATGGCCCGCGCCGTGCACACAGCTACTGGTGGAGTGGTCGGCGATCCTGTCGATCCTTAAACCAATTAACAACTGAAATCAGCAACAAGAGTAAAGGAGTTGATCCTCATGTCTCAAGTTCCTTCCAGCCATCCGCAACAAGAGTAAAGGAGTTGATCCTCATGTCTCAAGTTCCTTCCAGCCATCCGCAAAGGCTGTTCAGAGTATTTTGATTAGACAATTGTGGAAAACATTTGAGGACATAAAGATGAATAAGGCGAGCTTCTTAGAGCGGGCTGCTGCATGGTTGATTGATCAAGCTATTCTCTCAATCATCTATTCACTAGCAGCGGTTGCTATTGGAGTGATCATCGGAGCTTACGCTGATAGCGGAATACCTGTGCCAAATCTAATTGTGGCTCCGAGTGTGATCGTATTTTCCCTCGCTCCCATATTCGGGCATTTTTTGTACTTTGGTTACCTTTGGAGTCAGCGAGAGCGATCAATTGGCATGGGAATGATGAACATCAGGGTAGTTAAATCCGATGGACATTCGTTGCCTTTTGTGATGGCTGGTCTACGCGGCTCGTTGGGGTATTTCCTAAGTGGGCTAATCTTTGGGCTAGGCTATCTCTGGTTTTTTGTGGATAAAGAACAGGAGACATGGCACGACAAAATTTTTAATACTGTAGTGCTGAAACAATAGTTCAGAAAATTTTGAAGGGCGAGAATCGACAAGAGGACTAGCTAGGAATCTAATAAATCACCGTAAGAATTTGAAATAACTTGAGTGTTAAAACTCATACACTCAAGTTAGCTAAGACAAAGAAAATCTGTGCAAAAAGTATATAAACACAGCACAACAATTCCGTTGATAGGGGCCGTCGATACTCGGATTGTGGTTCGACTAGGGGCAAGCGCATGTCCAACGATGCCGGATTTGGTGACACCAGATTTATCGAAGACATCGTTAAATCCTGAAACTATCGACAACTGTGATTAGCAACCCGATCCAAGCACCACAGAATTTACTCATAAAGGGAACGGAGATGAAGATGCAAAATACCGAAAGAATGCAGGGAATCATCGCAGAAGCGAGAAAAGTTACCTACGTGGAGGCTGCCCGGTGGGGTAAGCATCGGGGGTGGCGGTATGTTCTGGGATTAGTCGTCATCTTCTTTGTGGGGCTGGTCGTCAATGGCATCACCGTCCCGCGCATCGCGTTCTTGCTCGGCGGTCAGGAGGCGCTGGCGGCGTTCAATCGGCTGGATTACGCTGCACTCGGCCTCGTGGGGGGCTTCGTTGCGTTCAGGGCGAGTTTTCCGTTCTTCCTCGCGGGAATCCTGATCGCCGTCACCTTCGTTCACCAGCGTCATCCCCGGACGCTGGTCACAGCGCGGGAAAAGATTAGCTGGCGGCGGGTCGGTCATGGGTTTGTGGCGTGGTTCGTGCCATTCTGGCTGATCGCTGGGCTGGGACAGTACTTCTTCTATCCCGACACTTTCTCGTTTAACTTTGACCTCACAACGTTCGCGCTCTTCGTGCCGATCGCACTGATTTTCGTTGCGATCCAGACCACCACAGAGGAGCTTTTCTTTCGCGGCTACATTGTGCAGGGCGCGAGTATTGTTTGGTCTAACCGCGTCTTTCTGGCGCTGGTGCCAGCCGTGATCTTCGCCCTGGCGCACCTGCTCAACCCGGAGGCGAGTGCTGGCGGTTGGCTCACGGTCTTCATCAACTACTTCCTCGTTCCGGGTCTAGTGTGGACCGTGGTTTCGTTGATTGACGGAACCACTGAACTCGCCATCGGCGTACACTTCGCGAACAACATCGGCGGCAATCTCTTGATGGGCGTAGCCGGAAGCGACGTGACCGGAAGCGTCGTGACTCCGCCGACTCTATTCACAGTCAGCGAGTTCCACGCGACCTACACGGCTCTATCAATGCTGGTTGTCGTACCCGTGTTTCTGGCGATCGCCTACAAGGTGTTCAAACCCGATGGAGTATCCAAACCCGTTTCCCAAAGCCATCGGAGTGGTCGTTGGTAATCTCGTCAGTTCGTAAAACCATCAGCAGAGGATAAAACCATGATTAAGCATAAAAACTCTAAGCTGCGACTGTTTGGGCTGCTGTGGTTGGCAGGCATGGCTGGGGTGATGACCCTGGGGTTGCTGCCTTTGCCCGTGCTCCCAGAGGGTGCCCCACCTGCCGCCGTGGTCAGACTACTGATGCTGGTGCAGCCTACGGTTTTGGTGTCGGTAGCGGTACTGATAGGCGTGCTCTTGACTCCCCAGCTAGGACTAATGGCACCGGGGGCAGAGGCGCTGGCTGTGGGGCGATCGTGGCGGCAAGCCATGGTTCCTCAACTGTTGCCCGGTGTGGTGGGTGGGTTGATCAGCGGCGGACTACTAACGGCGATCGCCCTGCTGTCTCGCCCGCTGCTGCCACCCGCCTATGGGGCGGCTGAGCCCACGCCGCTGCTAGCGCGATTTCTCTACGGCGGTATCACCGAAGAAATTCTGATCCGCTGGGGACTGATGACACTGCTGCTATGGCTAGGCTGGCGATTTGGGCAGCAGCGCCAGGGTAAACCCCAGACCCAATGGGTGGTCGTCGCCATTGCCGTCTCCTCCCTGTTGTTTGCCGTGGGCCACTTGCCCGCTGCGATCGCCCTGGGACTGCCGTTGACCCCACCACTACTGGGGTTCTTGCTAATCCAAAACTCTTTGTTTGCAGGGGTTGCGGGGTATTTGTTCTGGCGCTACGGGCTAGAGGCCGCCATGATCGCCCACCTGACGGTTCATGCCGTGCTGGCTCTCATCGGCTGAGGCATGGGTTGTGTGTACCAATCAGCGGGCGCTGGGTGGTCGCCCCAGGTTCTTTGCCGGATGAGTTGGACGGCAACGAGTCCACCATCAGGTCTCAAATTTCTTCTAACAACCCACGAAATCGTGACCGACTCACGCACCACTCAAGACCAACAGCTTCCATCAGGAGGAGAAGTATGCGCGTTCCCAAGACCTACGTCAGACACTTACTAACGGCCACAGCGGTGATGTTGCTTGTTCTCGCTGGAGCACCTGCTGCATTGACACAGTCAGAAGCAACTGCGACTGCTGCGGTTGCCACCGCCGACAAAGCGGTCACGCACGCCGAGAACGCCCGCGTTCCCCAAGGTGCGGCCTGGACGCAGCACTACTTTCCGTCCTCAGACGGCTCCGACGTTGAACTGCACGCCGACGTTCTGTTGCCCGAAGGACTGGCCGCAGGCGAGCAGGTGCCGGTGATTCTGTCGGTCGGAGCGTACTTCGGGCACTCCGGCCAACAGGCACTGGAAAACCACGCGCACACCGGCCCCTCGAACCGCTTCAACGACCTGATCGAAGGCACCGATCTATTCAACCGTGGCTACGCCTTCGTTATGGTCGACCTGCGCGGCTTCGGCGGGTCCACCGGATGTCTAGACTTCATGGGTTCCGGTGAGCAGGCCGACGTGCAGGCCGCGATCGCCTGGGCCGCGAGCCAGCCCTGGTCTACGGGTGCCGTCGGCATGTATGGCATGTCCTATGATGCCGTCACCGGTTTAGTGGGCAACAACCTCGACCAGGACGCGCTCAAAGCCGTCGTCGCCCAGGAACCGATCTGGGATCTGCACCGCAGCGCCTGGTCGAACGGCGTCCCCCGCTCGACCATCGTGGATGTGTCGCGCACCTATAACGAGATTGCTATCTTGCCGCAGTTACCCGACGATGACGAGCGCTACCGGACCAATGCCGCCTACGAGCAGATGAATCCGCTGTGCCTGCCGTTGAACTCGCTCGGCTACCAGGACGCTGACCCAGACTCGGAGTTCTGGCAGTTCCGTGACCTGGCGTGGCACGCCAAGGGCACCGACACACCGCTATTGTTCACGCAGGGCTTCCTTGAGTGGAAGGCCGAAGCCGAAGCGGTGGAGGAGTTCCTCGCCAACCACCAGGGACCGCAGCGCGGCTGGCTCGGGCCTTGGGAGCATTACCGGGGCAACGATCGCACTGCCGATGGGAAACTGGAAATGGGCCGCGAGGGCTGGTTCGACGAGGTGATGTCTTTCTATGACCAGTACCTCAAGGGCATCGAACCGACCGTGGACTACCCAGCCTACGTCGTGCAGGACAGTGCCGGTGCCTGGCGCGCCCAGGACACCTGGCCGGTTGTGGAGTACTCCGCTACCATCGCGCTCGGCGGCGGGTCGTACCTGGACGACGGCCTGCCCGCCGATGCCACAGCCGAGGCTCCCAAGCGCTTCTTCGTCTGGTCTGAGCCACTTGGTCAGCCGGTTCGGATCACTGGCACGCCACGGGTATCGCTTGCGATCGAGGGCCACGGCAACGTCATGGTCGAACTGTACGACGTCGCCCCAGACGGCAGCGCCGTTGCGTTCAACCGGCAGGTGGCGGTGGTAAAACCCGGCACGACCAGCTTCGATCTGCGATCGACAGACTGGACGCTGCAATCTGGTCACGCGCTGGTCGTCGAGATTGGCACCATTCAGCCCTCTCTGGCCCCCGACAACGACTGGATTGATACACCGTCGCTTGAAACAATCACCGTCAGCAACGGCCGACTCGATCTTGCCCTGGACGACCCAGCTAATGACACCGTCATCCCTGGCGATCGCGCGCCGTGGCTGGACATCTACCGGCAGGCGTACACGGAGCAGTTGTCCACCGATACCCCAAACTTCACGCTGCCGACGAATGGCAGGTAACTCAAACCCTGCGTTCGATGACGTATACAAAGTGAGTTGATTGTTGATCGTGGAATCACAGTGAATCGTTCCACCAACAAACCCGACCACGATCGCTGCGTCCTCTAGCCCCCCAGCGCCAAAACCAAGGATTTAGACGCTCTTATTTGCATCAACAACAACGCTGCTCTACGCGGCGGTTCTCACGCTTAAGCATCACTACATCCATCACCAAACAATGGAGCTAAAAACATGTCACGCAAAGCGATTACAACCAAGCGCCTAATTCACCCGAATCATGAAGCAAGACACATCCGCTTGCTTCGCAAACCCTTTCAGATCATCCGCGCCAATTTTCGCGCCTACCTCATCATCAACGCCATTGTCTATGGCTTAGTCATCATCGGGATGGTAGCGGCGATGGTTTTTCCCAACCTGGGCGCAACTCAGTTGGCCACCCTGGAAGACAACGGAACAGCGGATCTTGTTCGATCGCTAATCAACAACCCTTGGCTGTTCTCGCTGACCATCCTGGGAGTCAACGTCATGACCGGCGCGCTGTGGATCGTGCTCCCTTCGCTGATTGTCCCCTTCACTGGCATCGCCCTATTTGCGTATAAGGCATTCACTTTAGGTTTAGCCATGGCCCCGTCTACCGAGATTATGGCGGTGGCACTGATCCCGCACTCGCTGACGATACTCATCGAACTCCAAGCTTACGCCCTCTTGATGTTTGGCGCATACATCCTTGGTCGGTCTTGGGTTCACCCCGCCACCATCGGTGCTCGGAACCATCGTCAGGGTTACGTTCGTGGGCTGAAACAGCTCGGTTGGCTAAGCCTGGCCACGCTCCCACTGTTCATCATCGGCGCGATCTGGGAGGCGTTCTCGCTCCGCTACCTGGTTCCTCCGCTAACCCAATGGTTGTTATAGCGCTAAAGAGACCAAATCATGATGATTTCTTGATCGATTGTCAACTCTAAAATTTTCAATTTTAAGGTGGTGAGTCAAATGATTCAATACAAAGATTTCGCGCCTCGAATTACTGAACGGGGACCCTTCGGCGGACCTTCCGAGTATGAATCTTTCTCGGAGGTTGTGAGTGCTGTAAATCAGTGGATCGAAAGCACAACGATACAGGTGATCAATGTTGAAACTGTTGTTTTACCCGATCGCATCGAAGGCACCCATGATGATATCTACGGAGTGACGACCAGTAATGCTTTCTACCCAGTGATGATCAGTCAGGGGCTTCCAATCAAATACTTTCAATGTGTGCGTGTTTGGTACCGAGAATAAGCTTCACCGGAGAAGAAATCATGAAACGATCTACCTTGTTTACTTTCCTGTATCTGGCGCTGGGAGTCTGTCTAACGGCGATCGCGCTGGGATACCCAAACCTGCCTTCAGGTCTTCAAGCCAGCTTGTTCATCAGTGCAGGGTCGTCCTACATCGCTTGTATTTTCAATCCATTTTGGCGAGAGAGGACAATCCACTTCTATCGCCGCCGCAATTCATCGGTCATCCTATCCTCGTTGGTGATTGGATTCACGATTATTTGGATGATCTGGCAGGTTCAGAGTCAGAACTGGACAGCGGAAGCCATTTTACAGACGCTTCCGTGGCTAATAGGTGTTTTACTGTTTGCTGAAAACATTGTGATTATAAGGCAAGTGAATTCTGAACATTAGGGTCTAAATCAGAACACCGAATAGTACAGATATAGAGTTGAGGTGCAACTCTGGGGTGAGCATTATGGTGCAGCATGAATGGCAAGATGAAACACGACAGTTAGCGATCGCGCCTCGCCTGTGGCTCTGGTGGACATTGGCTACTACAATTGCGGGGGCGATCGTCGGAGCACTGGAAGAGTCAGGATTTCAGTTTATAGCAACCATATTTTTTACAGGTTTGTTGATTGGCGCAGCCCAATGGCTCGTTTTGCGTCAGTACATGCCTAAAGCCTTTTGGTGGATAGTGGTTAGCACCCAGGGATGGACTTTTGGGATAGCGCTGGTGAGTTCTTTCATCACACCCCTTTTTGATCCGCTTATTCAATTCCTGAGCACACTGGGCGCATGGCCAGTTTTTTGGTCGAATCTGGTCACACGGCCGATTGAACTGGCTATTTTTGGCGCGGCTCAGCTTCTGATTTTGACACGATTTGTCCGTAAAGCAGAATGGTGGATTTTGGTCAGCGCTTTAGGAGGTGCGTTATATGGAGCAAGTAGCTCAACTGTCGCCTACATTTTACCGCCAGCACCATTCTCGACAGCATTGATCTATGGGGTAGGTTGGCTAGGCTACGGCATCGTTACCGGGATTTGCCTCCAATGGCTGCTGCGTCATCAACCCCGGTAGGGCATTACAGCACAACCTTTCGGCATCAAACTTGCGATTAGCTTCGAGGCGCAACTCCTTGGCACACCAGTCTGATGCTTGTCACTCAAACATCGAGGTGTTCATTTATGGCTACACGTAGCCCTCACTTGTGGCGTGCATTTGAAGCGATGTGCGGCAGTCTATTGTTAGCCACAATGGCCTCGCCATCGCCTGCCGCTGAACAGATTACATTTTCGCATGGCTTCTTAGAAAGAACAGTTTCAGTGACCTCTTTAGAAGCCTTTGCCAGAGAAGGTCAGGTTAGTGATGAACTTGATTTCTATTTGCAGAGAGTAGGTGTGGAAGAGCAGGAGAAAATCCAGGAAATTTTACTGACCCCAGTAGATTTAAGCCCTGTTGCCCTCTCTAATTTTCTATATTCTTCCCTTGGAGAGGTATTACTGCAATATTTAGGATCTCTAATCCAGACAGATTCTAGACTTAATGGCTTCTATGCTTTGCGCTCGGCAATTGTGCAGGCAGCGGCTGATTCAGAGGAATTGACAATTCTAAACGTAATTCAGCACTTTCCAACTCGAACGGTTCGAATTGATGGTTCACGAGTCTTCCAAATCGCTGGAATGATCGCTCAGCTATTTGAGCGAACTGAGCAGGTGGTAGCTCTGATTGAAAAGCAGGCTGATTTAGAGCTAGAAACAACTGCTGCAGTCAAATTTACTCAGGACTCAAACCTAAAGCAGCCAGGTCCCTTCAAGTGGTCTTCGAAAAGCTTAAATGTGTATGATCAAGGGCGCGATCGCAGGATTACAGCAAATCTATATCAACCGCAAACTTCGTTCTCTACCCCCGTTCCCGTGATAGTAATTTCTCATGGTGTAGGAGCAGATCGCAATAGCTTTACAGATTTAGCGGAGCACTTGGCGAGTCATGGCTTTAGCGTTGTGTTATTGGATAACCATGGCTTTAATACTCAAAAAATTCAAAATCTCTTTAGAGGAATAGCTAGTGAAGTTATTGATCCTAAGGAATTTATTGAAGCCCCTAAAGATGTCTCTTTCTTACTTGATAAGCTAGAGCAACTCAATGAATCTAGCCCTTCACAATCTATTCGCCTTAACTTAGAAGAAGTTGGCATAATCGGACATTCTTTTGGCGGCTCCATGGCTTTTGCACTGGCAGGAGCAGAATTCAATATTGAGCAGTTAAAAGCAAACTGTACCTTGGCTAGCGATGGGCTTGACCTTGTCAATCTTTCGCTGCTGCTTCAATGCACCGCGCTGAAATTGGAGGATACAGCCTTTCAACAGCTTCAAGATGGACGCATTAAAGCCGTTTTTGCAATGAATTCTATGGGGAGCAGTTTATTCGGAACCCATGGATTCCAGCAAATGCAAGTTCCGGTCATGTTTGTTGCCGGAAGCCATGACCTACTCGCTCCTGCGCTTTTGGAGCAGATTCGCCCTTTTACTTGGTTAGAGGGAATCGATAAATATCTCATGGTCATCCAAGCAGGAACTCACATCTATGCGGCTTCTGAAGTGTCTATTCACGAAAATTTGACTCTGCCCAGTGAATTGGCGGGTCCTGATCCAGTCCTTGCTCGACAATATCTCAAAGTGAGTAGCTTAGCGTTTATGCAGACCTATGTTGCTGACCAAGATGAATACTTGCCGTATTTAAGCGCTGGCTATGCTCAGGCAATTAGTCGGCCACCACTCGAACTCATGCTAGTGCGTGATTTTCCATCAGCTGATCTTAGTTTTATCAAATAAATTTTGCAGTTTCATAGCTATTTAGTCAACAGTCAACGAGATTCATGCATTACAAGAAGGAAAAGTTGATGCTTGCCTTGAGCGGATTCAGATTGGATTGGACACAGAGATAAGCTATGATGAAAACCCAAAATTTGAAGAAAAAGCGATGCTTTAAAAATCGGCGGGGGCCCTGGCATGGGCTAATAAATCTAGCCTGGCTCTGCTGGATTGTGGTCGCGCTACTGCTAAAATTACCGTGCTATCTGCTGATTATTTGCAGCCCAGAGAATAGCAAAAAACATTCTTGACAGCGTCTTACTCTTTTAGAGGATGCTTTAAAGGGCCAGTCAATGTCAGATGAAATCGTTAGGGGTTGTATAGAACAATAGTTCAAACAATTCGACGTGTAATTTAAGCCGGGAAATCCTGGTTGGGTAGGAATCCAGAATTCAGGAGCCAGAATTCTATCCTGGGGAAAACTTCCCGCCTTGAGGAATACGCCAACAATTCTGACAGGAAAGCTTTGTCGAATATTTGTTTCAAAAACTTCTGCTATGTAGAGCAGAGGAATGCTCAAAATCTAATCAGGAGATTCAAATGATCCTAGTAACTGGCGCAACTGGAAATAACGGGCTGGAGATACTCAAGCGTCTCGCCTCGCAAAACGTTCAAGCTCGCGCGATGGTGCGCGATCGCAATCGAGCAAAGGCGATTGCAGATTTGGGCATCGAAATGGTCGAGGCTGATTTTGATCGCCCTGAAACACTCCCCTCTGCCCTGGCAGGCGTTGATCGAGCCTTCCTTGTTACCAACTCAACAGAACACACCGAAGCACAACAACTTGCGTTTGTCGAAGCAGCGAAACATAGCGGTGTCAAGCACATCGTTAAACTGTCGCAGTTCGCCGCCAGCGCTGACTCACCCGTGCGTTTTTTGCGCTACCATGCGGCTGTCGAATCGGCAATCCAAGCAACCCAGATGACATATACGTTCCTGCGCCCCAATCTGTTTATGCAGGGCTTGTTAAACTTCCGATCGTTGATCGTTGAGCAAAACACTTTTTACGCTGCGATCGGTGATGCGAAGGTGAGCGTCGTAGATGTCCGCGACATTGCTGACGTTGCTGTCGCTGCTCTGACCGAAGCTGGGCATGAAGGAAAGATTTACGATCTCACAGGTTCGCAGGCGCTAACACATACCGAGATGGCAGAATATCTCTCTGCTGCCCTGAAGCGTCAGATTGCGTTTGTCGATATCCCACCCGAACAGATGCGTGAAGCTATGGTTGGCTTTGGGATGCCAGCTTGGCAAGCCGATGGACTGATTGAGGATTACGCCCACTATCGACGCAATGAGGCAGCAGCGGTTTCGTCTGGTATACAGGATGCAATTGGTAAAGATCCGCGCAGTTTTAAGACATTCGCCTGCGACTACGCAACAATGTTTGGCTAGACGCAGCCCAATCAGCCTGCTGCACCGAAACAAACCTGAGTTGTTGTTAAAACATAATGAATTGCATTACTCGCAAGCGTTAAAAATTGGCGATCGCGCGAAGATACCTGAAAAAGTGGTTGGGATGACAACCTAGAAATTCCTGAATCACTCGATTCATAGTTCTGTCGATAAAAACCGTTCTCACACGGGCTAGGCAAATAGTACAGATATGGAGTTGAAGTACAACTCTGGGGTGAGCATTATGATGCAGCATGAAAGACAAGATAAAACACGACAGTTGGCGATCGCGCCTAGCCTGTGGCTCTGGTGGACATTGGCTACTACAATTGCGGGGGCGATCGTTGGAGCACTAGAAGGATCATTTTATTTTCAGCTTGTAGCAACCATATTGTTTACAGGTTTGTTTATTGGAATAGCCCAATGGCTCGTTTTGCGTCAGTACATTCCTAAAGCCTTTTGGTGGATAGTGGCTAGCACACTGGGATGGACTTTGGGGTTATTGCTGGTGAGTCATTACAACACCCTTTTTGATCCGCTTATTGACCTCCTACGTACGCTGGGCGCATGGCCAGTTTTTTGGACGAATCTTGTCACACAGCCGATTGTACTGGCTATTTTGGGCGCGGCTCAGTTTCCGATTTTGAGACGATTTTTCCGTAAAGCGCATTGGTGGATTTTGGTCAGCGCTTTAGGAGGTGCACTAAAAGGAGCAAGTAGCTCAATTGTCGCGTCCATTTTGCCGCCAGGGCTACTACCAGCACCATTCTCGACAGCGTTGGGCTATGGGGCAGGTTGGCTAAGCTACGGCATCGTTACCGGAATTTACCTGCAATGGCTGCTGCGTCATCACCCTCGATAGGGCAATACAGTGCCGTCGTACTGCCCGTCGTCGCCCCTTGTCTTGTTCAACATTGGAATGTAGTAGCTGCCTCTTATTGATGACGGACTACTTAGCGAAAGGTTTTCAATCAATAAGGAGCGTATACGTGTTTAACGCCACAAATAGAAAAGGTGAGACATCAATCATGTTCAAGCTATCCTCTAAAGTTTTTGTCTTGTTAGTTACGATTACCGTGTTGGTGCTGGTTTGTTTACAGTCTTTTTGGGCAAAACCTGCCCTATCTGAAATCTCTATAGCCTCTCTAAACCAGTCAACGCTTGTCGCAACTGCTGCTTTTCCCCCTGACCTTGTTCAGGCTGTTTTAGGAGGCAGACCTATTTATGTACTGTATGTAACCAGAACCGAAGACACCGTTCTAATTCGCTGTTATCCCGGCTATGAACCCACGATCACCGTTCGAGCCATGGGTAGCAATCCCAATGCCAGTGGCCAGAAGGAAGGTGTCATGACGTGTCGTTCTTCTGCTTAGAGGTCACTTATATACCTCTGAGATCAATCGGTCTACACAACGAGGAGAAAAGCATTGTGCTGCAACTAGAAGATGCGATCGCTGCATCCTCTAGTCAGTCGCTCCAGCGCCAAACCTCAGGATTTAGAACCCCCTATCGACAATCGTACTGAACGGAGAAAAACCATGAATAAGCCCGAGTTTTTTGTTACCCCCGGCTATGGGGAATACATGCTGAATGAATTGCATTACTCGCAAGCGGTAAAAATTGGCGATCGCGTGGAGACATCAGGTCAAGGTGGCTGGGATGACAATCTGCAAATTCCCGAATCGCTCGCAGACGAAATTGCTCAGGCGTTTCGGAACGTAGAGCGAACCTTGGCAACCGCTGGTGCGGGTTGGGAGCATGTTGTCCACATCAATTCTTACCATGTTGGTGGGTTGCCCCCAGAAGTTAACGAGGTGATGGTCAGGCTATATCGCCACTACATGCCCAACCACGCCCCAATTTGGACACAGGTAGGAGTCGCGGCTCTTGGGCTGCCAACGATGCGGATTGAAATCCGCGTGACTGCAATTATTCCGTGAGTTTCGCGTAACTGTCCCTAAAACCTCGGTACAGAAACCTGATTTCTGCTCTGCAACGGACCAAATCTCGTGCGCCAACCCTTGAAGAACGTCATGAGGCGTTGAGTTTGAAGCAGGTTCTCCTTATGAAGGATGGGATTGTCAGGAACCTGTGCTTCGGTTGCTTGTACGCAACCGGGGGCTAGACGAAGCACACTCTAAAATTCAAGATTAGTAGGCGGTTGGTAGCACCAGACTAGCTAACAAGTCTATGAATCGGACGGTTGAGAGATTTTGGTGGTAATGCAAAGCTTATCTGGTGACGCTTTAGTATCTCCCAGAGAAAAGCCCGTAGGACATTTGAAATCATCTGGAATTCTCGCTTGCCACTTATGTGGGTAGTACAGCTTCTTAGGCTAGCAAGGACTAAAAAGTATGAAACGTCGCCTTCCATGGATCGCATGCTTGACTGTGAGCACTGTGGTATTTGTACAGCCCATCTTGGCTAAATTGTCCCCAAGGATTGATACTCTTCGACTAGATGAGCAAGCGAAAGCTTTAGAGACTGAGCTTTCTATAAGCGACGAACCACCATCAAATGTCACAGAGGTGGAGGAACAACCTGGCTGGAACAGATTTTTTGAAGATTTTGAAGCTCAGGGCACGATTGTCATATCCGATCAGCGCGAAGACAATCGACAAGTGTGGGTTTACAACCAGGAGCGCGCAAACAGACGCTATTCGCCAGCATCAACATTCAAGATCCCACATGCTCTCTTTGCGCTTGATGCTGGTATTGTTCGTGATGAATTCCAAATTTTTGAATGGGATGGATTAGAGAGAAGTTTTGCTTCCCATAATCAAGATCAGGACTTGCGTTCGTCAATGCGAAACTCAGCAGTTTGGGTCTATGAGATTTTCGCGAATGAGATTGGCGAAGAACAAGCACGAGACTATCTAATGCGGATTGACTATGGAAATGCTGATCCAAGAACAAGCGAAGGACCCTATTGGATTGACGGTGAACTTGCTATCTCAACACACGAGCAGATTACGTTTCTGCAAAAGTTGTATCGCAATGAACTCCCTTTCAGTGTTGAATACCAGCGTCTGGTTAAGGACATTATGATCGTTGAAGCAGATCGGAATTGGATTCTACGCGCTAAGACGGGCTGGGAAGGCAGATGGGGCTGGTGGGTTGGCTGGGTCGAATGGCCGACAGGTCCAGTGTTCTTTGCCCTGAATATAGATACGCCTAATCGTCTGGACGATCTATACAAACGAGAGGGAATTACGCGCTCTATCTTGCAGTCTATTGATGCATTGCCACCTGAAGACGAAGCTTTAAACTGACGGTAACTTTGCAAAAAATGGGAACTGCTGCTTGCATGTGTGGTGTAAGCCTAACGAGCGAAAATGATACGCTCTAAAGCAGATTTGGCGATACGTGCTGCGCACAGGCTGTGCCAACGCCAACATCGCTTTACAGGTTGGCTTCTCCAGCCAAAGCCATTTGACACAACACTTCAAACGATTGACTGGAGTAACACCGAAACAGGTTCGCTAACCCCACAAGAATCTGATAAATCACCGTAAGAATCTGAAAGAAGTTGAGTGTTGGAACTCACTACACTCAAGCTAGCTAAAACAAAGAAAATTCAGGAGTTAATGAGCATGTTTAAAGTGTCTTCTAACTCCCCGCAGGAGCCAGAAAAGACCACCGCTGGGTCCTCTACTCAGCCTTCACGCAACCGGTTCACATATCCAGGTTTGTCGGAGGGCATTGTGGGTCTTATCGTCTTTAGCATCGTCGGGTACGGAGGCGGTGCGTTGCTCGCAATGCGCGGACTTGATCCCGTCGTCCTCGGTCTGATTTTCACTGCCCTTTCTGGCATCGCTAGCATCGCCGGGTTTGCTGCCGCTGCGCTGCTACGCATCCGTTCCCTCAGCGCCTTCAGCGTCCGCTCGGTCTCCCGGCGGTGGCTGCTGATCGGGGTCGGAGCAGGGCTCGTCGCCTTCGTGGTCAAGGGTCTGGCGGTTTTGGTCTACATCGCCATCACCGGGGACAGATCCACCCCCCAGTCAGTGTACGCCGAAGGGGGCAGCGGCGGGGTACTGTCCTTGATCCTAGCGACGCTGTTTCTCGGTCTCCTCACACCGCTCGGCGAGGAGCTGCTCTTCCGGGGCGTGGTTGCCAATGTGTTGCTGCGCCACGGGCCAATCTTCGGGGTCGTGAGCAGCGCCCTGATCTTCGCCCTCATGCACGGCATCAATATCGTTTTTCCCGCAGCTCTGGTAATGGGCCTTGTTGGTGCCGATCTGCTACGGCGCAGCGGCTCGGTCTGGCCCGCCGTCGTCGTCCACGTCGTCTTTAACCTGCCCACGGTTCCGGCACTGGTGTTTGCTGGTATGGGCTGACCCGTCGCCAAATCCTGAAACTATCGGCAACTGTGATCAGCAACCAGATCCAAGCACCCCATACATATCAATAAAGGAAACGGAGATGGAGATGCAAACTGGCGATCGCGCCAGCCGTGATATTCACCCTGCCGCACCTCCTCAACCCGGAGGCGATCGCAGGCGGTTGGCTCACGGTATTCTGTACCTACTTCCTCGTTCCGGGTCTGGTGTGGACTGTGGTCTCGTTGATTGACGGAACTACTGAACTCGCCATCGGCGTACACTTCGCGAACAACATCGGCGGGGTACTCCTGTTCAACATCACTGGAAGTGCCGTGACCTCACCCGCTCTGTTTACCATCAGCGAGTATCACGCGACCTACGGAGCGCTATCAGTGCTGGTTGCAGTACCCGTGTTTCTGGCGATCGCCTACAAAGTATTCAAACCAGCATAACCAAGGTTGTGTTTAAGATGGGCGGGTAGTTTACAGGTGAAACATAGCTCTAGCAAGATGTGAATCGGGAAAACCTTCTTGTCACAGAGAAACGTGGCACTCGTCAGGAATCACGCATGGCTATTAAGACACTCAATCACAGAAACATGATCAGCATTTCTTCTTGTAAAGAGACTTTGTCAGCGCAGCAGTCCGTGGCAGTCGCCAAATGTGCAGAGCTGGCGGCATTAGCCGATCAGCTTACTGATGGCAGGGGAGAGGGTTATCATTCAACCGCGATCGATCCTTTAGTCTTTGTCCGACAAAGCAACTCTTCCATCACCATCCAGGAAGTTAGCGAACCCCTATTCTCCATTGTGGTGCAGGGTCAAAAAAAAGTATCACTCAATGAGGAAACGTTTCAGTATGGGATTGCTCAGTATCTGATTCTTTCGGTGGACATGCCGCTGAGTGCTTGTATGGTAGAAGCAACCCCTGATCAGCCCTATCTCGGCTTAAAGCTGAAGCTAGACCCAGGACAACTCTGTGAGATTATTGCTCAAACAAAGCTGGGTATCAGTCAGAACCAAAGCCCTGTCAGAGGCTGGTGTGTCAGCGATGCCGCGCCATCTTTAATCGATTGCGTTATCCGGTTAACAAAGCTGTTAGATACACCACAGGACATCTCATTTCTAGCACCGTTGATGATTCGCGAAATCTATTACCGTTTGCTCACCGACCAACAAGGTGCAGTGGTGCGTCAGATTGCGACCGCTGGCAGTAATATGCAGCGCATTGCTGACGTGATTAAACAGATTAAAGCTGATTTTACAAAGCCGCTGCGGGTTGAGGAGCTAGCAGAGCAGACGAATATGTCGGCTGCATCGTTCCATCGTCACTTCAAAGCTGTCACATCCATGAGTCCGCTGCAATATCAAAAGCAATTACGACTGTTAACTGCCCGACAGATGATGCTTGCCGAGGCGATCGATGCCACTCAAGCGGCTTATCGAGTTGGGTATGAGAGTACGTCGCAATTCAGCCGCGAATATTCCCGCATGTTTGGTGCACCGCCCATTCGAGATATAGAACGGCTACGGGTATCTTGAATGCTGTGCATCTTTTGAGAGGATCAGGCAAACATCGGTAAGGTTTGTGTATTCAAACTCCTAATTCGTACTTATAGGATGAAACTATTCGAACCGATGACTCGAATTGCATAAAAATTTCAGGAGATTGAGATGATGCGTTATTTAAGTCAAGTTTTCATTGGCACAGGGCTGATCGGACTGCTGGTTGTTCCGGCAATGACGCAAGCTCGCACGGATGAGGCAGGTTTTCAGTCGAATGGGACTGCGTTTGAGCCAAGTCATGACTCGACCTCATTGAATAAACAGCCTGCCCTCAATCAGTTTCCAGCGATCGCAGATTTGGCTCAGGCAACTCAGCCCAATCAAGCAGACGCAGAGACTCAGGTAATCGAACAGCGCAACAAAGAAATCGTCCGGCAGTCTTTTGACGGTTGGCGCAACGGAACTGGCAACTTCTTCGACCTGCTCGCCCCAGAAGCAACCTGGACGATTACAGGCACTGGCGTAACTGCGGGAACCTATCGCAAGCAAGCGTTACTCGATCAAGTTATCAACCCAACCAGTGCCCGTTTATCGACCCCAATCGTGCCAACCGTGCGCGGCATCTGGGCAGATGGCGATATGGCCATTGCCCTGTGGGATGGAGAGGCGACCGCCGGGGACGGCAGACCTTATCGGAACACCTACACCTGGTATTTCAGAATGCAGGATGGCAAAGCAATTGAAGCGATCGCCTTTCTGGACATGCAAGAGTTTAACGACTTATGGACAAGAGTTTCACCGAGAAACTAGTGCTGGTTGCCCTGTCGCTGAGCTAAAGAAACTTCCGCAACTTTAACAAGGAGAATAGCCATGATAAACAACACAAAGATCGCATTGGTCACAGGAGCGAGCCGAGGACTGGGCAAAAATACGGCTTTGGCACTGGCTAAAAAAGGAGTCGATGTGGTCGTGACCTATCGCAGCAGCGAGGCAGAAGCAAGTAGCGTTGTCTCTGAGATTTCAGAAATGGGCGGTAAAGCCGCTGCCCTGCAATTGGACGCTTCCAGCACAAAACCCTTTGATGAATTTGCGGCACAGGTCAAACAGACGCTTCAAGATCAGTGGCAGACCGAGCAGTTTGATTTTCTAGTAAACAATGCAGGAATTGGGATTCATAAGCCGTTTACTGAAACCACCGAGGACGATTTTGATCGATTGATAAACCTCCAATTCAAAGGCGTTTTCTTTCTCACCCAAAAGCTGTTGCCACTGCTCAAGGACGGCGGACGGATTGTGAATCTTTCGTCGGGGCTTGCTCGTTTTACGCTGCCGGGCTACTCAGCCTATGCCAGCATGAAAGGCGCGATCGAGGTGCTGACTCGATATATGGCAAAAGAACTAGGGCACAGACAGATTGCCGTAAATGTTGTGGCTCCAGGCGCGATCGAAACAGATTTTGCGGGCGGTGCAGTCCGTGACAATCCAGAAATCAACAACTTCCTCGCTTCGCAAACCGCGTTAGGGCGAGTTGGTCTTCCCGATGATATTGGAGGTGCGATCGCATCTTTACTTTCTGAAGACAACCGTTGGGTAAATGCTCAGAGAATTGAAGTCTCTGGCGGTATGTTTCTTTAATTCACGCTGACTAAAACACAAGGAAACTAAAACAGAGAGAAACTCCCTATGTTGAATGTAGAAAACAAAGTGATTGCTATCACCGGAGCCAGTAGCGGGATTGGTGAAGCAACGGCTAGATTGCTGGCTCGTCAGGGTTTACAGGTGATGTTAGGGGCGCGACGCACCGATCGACTGGAAGCAATTGCTGCCGAAATTCGTTCTAAAGGCGGCAAAGCAGAATACCGTGCCCTGGATGTCACCAACCTCGAAGACATGCAAGCCTTTGTCGAGATTGCCCAGGATAAATTTGGTCGCCTTGATGTTGTGGTGAACAATGCAGGCTTGATGCCGCTCTCCAGGCTAGAGGTGCTGAAGATCGATGAATGGAACCGCATGATTGATGTGAACATTCGCGGTGTGCTTCACGGGATTGCTGCTGCACTACCTCTCTTTAAGCAGCAACGATCCGGGCAGTTTGTCAATCTATCCTCGATTGGCGGGCACAACGTCTATCCAACCGCAGCCGTATACTGCGCCACTAAGTTTGCAGTTTGGGCGATTTCCGAGGGACTGCGGCAAGAATCGAGAGACATCCGGGTTACGGTGATTTCGCCTGGAGTGACGGAAACTGAACTTGCCAGCACGATCACGGATGCTGAAGCAGCGGAATGGGTGGAGGGATTTCGTGAGGCCGTAATTCCAGCAGACGCGATCGCCCGTGCGATTGCCTTTGCGATCGAGCAACCCGCAGAGGTGGATGTGAATGAAATCATTGTTCGACCGATTGGACAAATGAGCTAAATCTCGGAAGTTGAAGAAACACAGGAGAAGTAATCATGCAGATGCGAAAGCTAGGCAATCAAGGACTAATGGTTTCAGCGATGGGGTTGGGCTGCATGGGCATGTCTGAGTTCTATGGCAGCACTGATGATCAAGAATCAATCGCTACCATTCATCATGCAATTGATCTCGGCATCAACTTCTTTGACACCGCAGATATGTATGGTCCATTTACAAATGAGCAGCTCGTTGGACAGGCAATCCGCGATCGCCGTGATCAAGTGATTGTTGCTACCAAGTTTGGTAACGTTCGCACATTGGATGGGCAATTTCTAGGCGTGAGTGGTAAACCTGACTACGTACGCTCTGCTTGTGATGCCTCTTTGCAGCGCTTGGGAATTGACACAATTGATCTCTACTATCAACATCGGGTTGATCCGACTATACCGATCGAAGAAACAATCGGAGCAATGGCAGAACTGGTAAAGCAAGGCAAGGTTCGCTATCTTGGTGTGTCAGAAGCAGCGCCAGCTACAATTCGACGAGCGCAAGCAGTTCATCCGATCAGCGCATTGCAAACAGAATACTCGCTATGGAGCCGCGATCCAGAGGATGAGATTCTTCCCACAGTGCGCGAATTGGGGATCGGCTTTGTTGCCTACAGTCCGCTAGGGCGCGGCTTCCTCTCGGGTGCAATTACCAAACCAGAAGATTTAGATCCAACCGATTTTCGCAGCCAATCTCCTCGCTTTCAGGGTGAAAATTTTTACAAGAATCTGCAATTGGTCGAGCAAGTGAAGGCGATCGCGGTTGAAAAAAGCGTCACGCCCAGTCAGCTTGCTCTGGCTTGGCTCTTAGCCCAGGGGCAAGATATTGTACCGATCCCAGGAACGAAACGTCGCAACTATTTAGGAGAGAATGCAGCCGGAGCAGACATTACCCTTACACCAGAAGACCTACAGCGCATCGAAGTAGTTGCACCAAAAGGAATTGCTGTTGGAGAACGTTATGCAGCTCGACATATGAGCAGTGTAAATCAGTAAACGCATTCAGAAATGAACAATCGTCTTTCCCACAGCCGTAGTCGCGAGTCTCGCTACTGCCGAGATCTTTCGCCGTAGCGGATCGGTCTGGACTGCTGTCATTGTTCACGTCGTTTGCAACTTGCCCACAATTCCGGTGATGGTAGCTGCTGGCATGGGCTGATAAAACGGTTCGGAGTGCGATCGCTCACCTGTAGTAGCGCGACAAGTTTAAACTGTTGGGCTAAATAAATCTCATATTATCCAACAAATTAGCCTGGATGAGCTAGTAGTAGCGCATCCAGGCTAGACATCATAGTTTGCCGGGGAACCTTGGACACATGACAAACCGTGAGCAGTGGTGAGATTGCGCTTGATACCTCGGCTGCGATTCGTTTTTTGAATGGTACGGGCGGACTAGAGGTTATCGGTGGGAGTTCACGTACTACTGTTCGACTGAGAGTTTTCTGTATGTTCAAGTGCCAAGTTCGTTGACATCATGATGCGATCGCACCTTTCCATGGAATGCACTGCTGTCAAGACATAAAATACAGGTGAGTTATGGAATGCGCCCTGCACAATTGGGCGATCGCACTTGAGAGTTAGGGGCTAGCAGGATACAACGCATGCAATGCTATTTTGTTCTGTCTGCATCATGGCAATGTTCGACTGTCGTTGCTTGCAATCAAGATCGCTTATTCTTAGATCAGGATAGTTCAATTTCTTCCAGCAAAAACCAATGAGTGTTGTAATCCCTGATGACATCCTCCACGCAACCAAAATGACTGAGGATGAATTGAAGCTAGAAATCGCTATCATGTTGTATAAGCAACAAAGAATTAGTAGCGGCAAAGTCCGCGCTTGGACTGGGTTAACGGTTCTCCAATTCCAGCACGAATTGGCAAAACGAGGACTGTACATCAACTATGATGTGGAAGATTTTCAATCGGACGTTGAAACCCTACAATCATTAGGTTTGTTGTGATCGTTGTGAGTGATACTTCGCCCATCACCAACCTTACTGCCATTGGTCAGTTAGATCTGTTACGCCAACTCTATACAAACATCGTTATTCCCATAGCCGTCTATAACGAAATGGTGGCCGTAGATACTGTTGTACCTGGTGCAGTTGAAGTACAAACTCTCTCTTGGATTCAAACTCAAGTGGTTGCGGATGCTCAGAGTGTCATAGATCTACAAAGCAGCCAAGATGACATTGATTTAGGCGAAGCTGAGGCGATCGTTCTGGCACTAGAACTCGGTGCAGACTTACTCTTAATGGATGAGCGTCGTGGTAGAAGATTGGCTGAAAATTGCGGACTCCGCGTTACTGGATTACTTGGTGTTTTATTGCAAGCCAAACGCAATGGTTTCATTACATCTGTTAAACCTATCATGGATCAATTGATAGAGGAAGCTGATTTTCGAATCAGTAGTCAATTGTATGCAACTGTCCTAAAAACTGCAGATGAGTAGTTGATTTTTCACTAGGCGCACGTAAGGTCTAGCTGGCGATCGCACTAGGGGATTTTGTCTATACGGGCGATCGCATGACGAGTTAACAAATGGGCGATCGCCCTAGGGATTTTCGTCTGTATATTCAATTGCCAGGTTCGTTGACATCATGTGCGATCGCACCTTTCCATGGAATGCACTGCTGTCAAGACATAAAATACAGGTGCGGCGCTCTATACAGTTGGGCGATCGCACTGAAAGTTTTTGTCTGTACGGGCGATCGCACTGTCTAGTCACCGTCTCTCTAAAACAATCGCTTTCTTAATCCCCTCCATCTGAGGTGATCGCTCCAATCAATAATTACTGTAATCGCATCGTCTAATCAACATCTGGTATGAATCGCACTTGTGTTTATGTAGCACTCTACTTTGCAAAGGTGTTTGTGCAAAGCATGTATCTCATATAAAGATGTCAAGATTTGCAACCGCACTGCAGTTGAACAATCTTAAGGAGAATCTTCGCCGCTACACGCGAGTAACTTGCAAAATTGTAAAGTTTTTTTAATTTTCAGAACTTCATTCTGATAGTACACTTGATCATAGAAGTAATTCATGTGTACTATCTCAAGGTTTCTCCATGGCAAAGCAACAAAGGGCGAAAGACCAGGCTCGTAATGCGCTTAAGAAAGTTGTATCAGAAAAGCAGCAGACAGAGAGGCGTATAAGAGATTTAGACGATCAAATCAAAAAATTGAGTGGTAACGGTAGTTAATCTAATCTGACCTTTACTGAACTTTTAACTTGATAATCCGGATCTTTGTTAAATGGCTGGCAATTAGTAAATATAACTAATTGCCAGGTTTTCAGTATGTTTGAAGATGAATTTCACCGCAGATTGAAAGCTCTTCTAGATGAGAAGCATGACACCCAAGTTAAGCTTATTAGGCTGACTCGGGATGCTGATCAAGCTAAGCGTCTCATTAAACGGCTTGAGGATTTGAATAGGGAAATTGGCGAAATGCAAGATAAAATATGATCAAATAACTGAGTTTAAACATTAAATAGCCTATTTTCTAAATAATCTAAATAGGACTCTACTTCTTTGAACAATAGTTGGCTTATGGTTTCAGGGATTTTGCCTTTAATAAGCTCAAAAAACTTCTGATAGACATCAGCATCAGCATTCTCATAAATAGAATCGTCAGCTAGAGATGGAAGTAAACGTGGTTCATCTAAATAAATAAATTCTTGAGTACGTACCGCATAATAGACCAACTCTAAGTAGCTTTCGATTTCTAGATAAAATCTTTCGATTCCATCATCATGATCTTTTGCTTCTCTGCTGAGATTAGGAAACGGCTTTAGAGCAAGACTTCCATATTTCCTTGCCAAAGTTTTGCGGTTTGACAACCAAATCAGTATCCTGTTGCGATCAGGATCATCAACCTTGATTTGCAATTCTAAATCTCTTATTTCCTCTTCAAGTTCTTTTAACTTTAATTCCAGATTTGTCTTCTCAAAGCGTAACTCCTCTAGCTTTTTTTCAACGAGTTTTTCTCCTGTGATTCCCCAGACTAGTTGACTCATGGGATTAGGACTTCGCCTGCGAAAGTCGACCCACATTAAGCCTTCTAGAAAAATTGGAAGTTCTGGCTGTTGTGGAGCATCTTTTAGAAGAACTGGAATTACAGGACAATGATTTTTGACAAATTTGCGTAGAAAAGCATCTATTTCTTGCCTCTGCCAAGGACCTACAGCATTTTTGCCGACAAAAACAGCTGCCGCTTGAATTTCTGATATTTGTTGCTCTAATACTTGCTGCCATGGAACACCGGGTCGGAATTCCCATTCATCTAACCATGGTCGAATTCCTAGTTTTTTTAGTTGTTCTGCAATATATAGAATTTCAGGCTTGTCTTCGCTGTTATGGCAAAGGAAAACATCATACTTTGATTGCTCGGTCATTTTCAGCCTGCCTTTGACTAGTATATTAAGCCAGCAATTTTTCCCAAGGGTTTGGACATACTATCCTAGATTAGGTTTTGGCCCTCCAAACTCACTTTTCCACATCAAGTAAACCGAGTTAGCTCTAACGTAATGTTTCGTAACTACTCAGCTTAAAAGATAGTAAGGATTTGCGTAACCGAGGTAAGTTAGCGGTAGGTTTGATAGCTATAAGGACAACGATGAGGCAACCCTTTTGAGTGAGACCAGTCCCAAGAAACTCA
>JBNPEG010000122.1:0-25542 GCA_051117555.1 Elainellaceae cyanobacterium
AGGTTGGGTTGAGGTACGTATAGCCCAAAGGGCATTCAAGAAAGGCGCAGCCTTGCCGAAGGCAATAACCCAACGCCCGCATGGGTTACGCTATCGCTAACCCATCCTACATTTGATTCCGCCCACCTACTTATGGCAATCCCAGATGGGTTGTGAGCGATGGGGCGGTCACACACAATTCACGAGCGGTTTAGGATCGCTGTAGACATGCATATCTGCGCGATTTATTCGTGCATACTTATATTCATGCATATTCACAGAATTATTTAAACTTCATCGCAGTGTCTTATCAGTGCTTACTTCCAGAAACTCCGGAATCGGGATATTTGAATCAGGGAGTTCGTCAACCCGATTAGTACGGATGAAACTTGTCTTCGCTAAGTGAGTTAATCAGGTATGTAAAGCTGTTGCATCCTGATTTTCAACTCTCGCATCCACGACATTCTGCTTGGATACTGCCCAGACCTAACCCAAAAATTTCTTCACCAATGGATTTGAGCGAAGATTACGAGATGCTAAAGGCTGAACTTAAACAAAGTCAGCAACGGTATGCTGACCTGCTGGAGCATTTTGAGATGCAGGTCGAGCAGCGCGTTGCCGAGCAGACCAGCGCCTTGCGGAAAGCAAATCAAGACCTAGACCAGGCACTCACAGAGCGCGATCGCCACATCCAACATTATCAAGCATTAGTTCAGCATAGTCGAGAATTGGAAACCCTTTTTTCTGAATCTTCAGATGGGTTTTACGTAATGATGCTAGACGCGCCCATCCGGTGGGACAGCTCTAAGCATGATGATCAAATGCTTGATTATGTGTTTGAGCATATGCGTGTGGTCCGCGCCAACGACGCCGCTTTAGCCCAATACGGAGTCACGAAAGAGCAGTTCATCGGCATGAACCAGCGGGATTTTTTTGCCCATGATCCTCATCAGGGTCGAACCTTGCTCAAACGCTTTTTAGCAGACGGCAAGTCTCATTCTGAGACGCTCGAACATCAGGCAGATGGAACTCCTATTTATATTGAAGAAAATTGTGTGATGCTGCATGACGTTTACGGCAATCTATCGGGATGTTATGTCGTGCAGCGAGACATTACAGAGCGCAAGCAGTTTGAAGATCATCTCAAAAATGCCTACCAGCGACTTGCGTTCCATGTTGACAATACTCCGCTTGGCGTCATTGAGTGGGATGCTCAGATGCGAGTGCGGCGGTGGTCATCTCAGGCAGAAAATATCTTGGGCTGGACAGCAGATGAGGTGATGGGGCGATCGCTCCATGAGATACCATTTGTGTTTATCGACGATTATGACCAGGTCAAAGCGGCTAGTGAAGAACTGTTGTCAGGCGCAGTTTCATCCAATCAATTGAGCAATCGGAACTACACCAAAAATGGGTCAGTCATCCACTGCCAGTGGTATAACTCAGTGCTGATGAATGAGTCAAATGCAATCGGCTCTATTTTGTCTATGGTGCTCGATATTACCGATCGCGTTCGGGTTGAACAGGCGCTCCGAGAAAGCGAAGAAAAGTTTCGCCAATTTGCCGAACATAGCCGAGACGTGTTTTGGATGCACGATCCGGTTCAGAAAAAAACGCTGTATATCAATCAAGCCTATGAAAAAATGTGGGGTCAGAGTTGCGAAAGCCTCTTGGCAAACTCAAATTCGTTTCTAGATGCGATTCATTCTGAGGATCGAGAGCGCGTGCGCGTCGCCTATGAACAGGGGCGGCAGGGAGCCCCCTACGATATTGAATATCGGCTTGTTCATACCGATGGCACCCTTGTCTGGGTGCGCGATCGCGGCTTTACCATTCATGATTCGAGCGGGCATATTTATCGATTTGCTGGCATCGCTGAAGATATCACCGAACGCAAACACGAAGAACAGCGCTTGCAGTTGCAAGCCAAGCAAAACAGTCTCATCTTTCAAGTGGCTCAACGGCTCCGCCAGTCGTTGCGTCTCGATGACATTCTCAATACGACCGTCACGGAAGTGCGTCACTGTCTGAGCGCCGATCGAGTTTTGATTTATCGGCTCCAGTCTGATCAGGAAGGGCGCGTGATCGCCGAATCTACCAGTTCTCACGTGCGCTCAATGCTAGGCATCACGTTTCAAGATGAGTGTTTTCCGTCCTATTCTCATGAATTTGCCCAGATCTCGCCGGCTGGTAATCCTAATGGTCAGTCAAGTCATCAGACCCAAGCGTGCTATGCCGATTTATTTAAGCAGTTTCAAGTGCGTGCCAATCTGGTTGTGCCGATCGCCCAAAATGATGCGTTTTGGGGGGCGCTTGTTGTTCATCAATGTCACCAGGAGCATACCTGGCAAGACTGGGAGCTTGATTTGCTTCAGCAGATTGCTGGTCAACTGGCGATCGCCATTCAGCAGTCAGAGCTCTATCACCAAGTTCAGCAGCTTAATGATGATCTAGAACATCAAGTGCGCGATCGCACCGCCCAACTCCAACTTGCGTTTAATTTTGAAGAAACGCTGAAGCGGATTACCGATCGAGTGCGCGATAGCCTCGATGAAAATCAAATCATGCAAACGGCTGTCGAAGAACTGGCGCAGGCGCTCAAGGTGAGCTGTTGCAATGCCGCGCTATATGACCTCGATTACGGCACATCTACGATTTGCTATGAATCCACCAATTTTTCGTATTCTGAGCGCGGACGGACTGCCCGGATGGCCGATTATCCAGAACTCTACGACCAATTACTGCAAGGACAGACCTTTCAATTTTGTTCGATTACGCCGAATCCCTACCGGGGGCGGGTCGTGATGCTGGCTCAGCCTATTCAAGATAACAAGGGCGTATTAGGAGACTTGTGGTTGGTTAATCCGATTGATAGTCCCCTGGAGGAACAAGATATTCGGCTCGTGCAGCAGGTGGCAAACCAGTGTGCGATCGCCCTCCGTCAAGCCCGCTTATACCAAGCCGCCCAAGCTCAAGTCGACGAATTAGAACGGCTCAATCAGCTCAAAGATGACTTCCTGAGTACGGTTTCTCATGAACTCCGCACGCCCATGTCTAACATGAGAATGGCCATTCAAATGTTAGAAGTCGTATTAGCACAAGCTCAACTGGATGATTCGATAGCCAAGCGGACAAATCAATATTTTCAAATTCTTAAAAACGAATGCCAGCGCGAGACAGCGCTTATTAATGACTTGCTCAATCTGTCGCGGTTGAGTGCAGGAAGCGAGCCGTTAATGTTGACGACATTTGCCCCTTACGTCGTTCTTCTGCAAATTATCGAGCCGTTTATTGAACGGGCACATAGCCAGCAACAACATCTAAAGGCAAATATTCCTGAAGATTTACCGTCGCTGACGACAGACTTATCTCATCTAGAAGGAATTTTAGCTGAGTTACTGAATAATGCCTGCAAATATACAACCGAAGATGAAACCATCGAAGTATCAGCCACTGCCGATTCAGACGAATTAGAAATCACGGTTCGTAATTCAGGGGTCACTATTCCATCCAGCGAACTTAACTATTTGTTTGACAAATTTTATCGAGTTCCTAGCCATGACCCCTGGAAGCATGGTGGCACGGGCTTGGGGCTATCTCTCGTTAAAAAGCGAGTCGAGCATCTCCGTGGAACCATAACGGTTGCTCTCGATCAGTCGTGGCTAACCTTCACCGTCCGCATTCCTCAAATGATACATTCGTAATGCTTTCAGCGATCGCGTCGCATTCGTGCCATCGTTCCCAAGCGGATAAATTGATCTGACAGGCAGAACCTCAAATGGGGACATTGAAACAGAGCAACATCCCCAAATGTACAAGATTTGAAATTAACTGAGATCTAGACGCTCAATCCGGTCGGGCAAGCGACATTAGTGCCCCCTAGCCCACAGTATCCACCTGGGTTTTTGGCTAAATACTGCTGATGATAGTCTTCTGCATAGTAAAACTCAGGTGCGTCCAAGATTTCAGTGGTGATATCTCCGTGTCCAGCCTCATGTAACGCCTTTTGATAGGCATCTCGTGAGGCTTCAGCCTGCTTTCGCTGCTGATCAGAGTAGACATAGATACCAGATCGATATTGGGTGCCTACATCATTGCCCTGACGCATTCCCTGGGTTGGATTATGACCTTCCCAAAATATCTTCAGAAGCTGCTCGTAGCTAATCACACTTGGATCAAACACCACATGCACGACTTCGTTGTGCCCGGTCATGCCCGTGCAAACCTCTTGATAGGTGGGGTTGGGCGTGAAACCTGCCGCATATCCGACTGAGGTCGAAAACACTCCGTCTTGCTGCCAAAACATGCGCTCGGCTCCCCAAAAGCAGCCCATCCCAAACATCGCCATTTCCATACCTTCAGGGAAGGGGGGCTTGAGCGGGTTGCCGTTGACATAATGCTTATTAGGAACCGGGATGGGTTCACTACGCCCAGGTAATGCTTCATTCGGGGATGGAAGAGATTTCTTCTTGCCGAGTCCAAATAGCGCCATACGGATTTACTCCAGTTACTTCAGTATTTATAGCCCTACGGGCTCAAGTTTGTGTGGTGAACTCCCGCGGCGCGGGGGCTCACACACGTTCAGAGTCCTAACGCGAGAACGTAAGGCTATATAAAAATTGTTAAGTCGCATCTGTATTCATTGTAAAGAGTTTCGCAGGCATCTCCGATTGCTTGGAGTGGGGGAAACCGTCATGAGCGATCGCCCCACGCTATATTCACTGAAGCATTCTATGACCCACTACAAAGGACTGGGTAGCTTAGCCCCCCAAACATCGGTCTGACTCAAATCAACCTCACTCAAATCCGCATGACTCAAATCCGCATCCCGAAAGACGGCACGATTGAGTCGTGCTCCCCTGAGATTGACGTGACTCAAAATAGCGCCATCGAAACTGGCTTTAGTCAGGTTTGCCCATCTAAAATCTGCCTGATGAAGATTCGCACATCGAAAATTTGCACCGAATAGATACGCACTATTGAAATGAGTGCCTCCGGCGCTTGCCTCCCGAAAGTCAGTCTTGCAAAGATACGACCCAATGAATTCAGCTTCATGGAGGCTAGCTTCGCGGAAATCGGTTTCGTTGAGGTTTGCCTCGCAGAGCATCGCCTGCCCTAGACTTGCCCGTTGCAGGTTTGCCAGACTCAAATCGGTGCCTCGCAGATTAGCGCGGTGCAGATTGGTGCCGATTAGGTTGGCACGGAAAAGATCGGCACTGCTCAAATTAATTTTGCGGAGGTCAGATCCAATCAGATTGGCATTGGCTAGGATGGCGTCAGTCAGATTGGCACCCACTAAGTTTGCCACGATCAAATCTGCCCGCTCTAGATTGGCGCGAATTAGGGTGGCACCTTGGAGATTTGCCTTGCCGAGATTGGCGTCGCTTAAATCGGCATCGGTTAGATGGGCTTGGCTAAGATCTGCTCCGCTAAGATTAGTACGGTGAAACGAAATTCCGCCAAGCTGCATGCCGCAAAGGTCAGCACCGCTTAAATCGGGTTCAATGGTTAGGTTTTCTCGCCTCCATGATGCCCAAGTTGCTAGACCTTGTCTCAATAGAGCAAGATGCTGTGAGTTTGCCATCTTGAGATTCCTTTCATGCCGAACACACACTCGTGATCACTCGTTTCGTTTTTGGGATGGATCAGTTCGCCCAATAGCATTTTCCATCGCATCCAGGGCTGCGCGAGATGCAGCCATAATGTCACGCTCCTCTCCGCCTAAATAGAGTCGCCCGAAGCTGCCAACCGCAGAGATTCTGAGAATATTAATCAATGCGGCTTTCTCTGCCTCATTAGCAGCGAGGGCGGCATAAGCGGCAGGCTCGACTTCAAGCACATAGAGGGTCTGCCCAGCAAGAATCATATTCCCCCGTCGGGTGCGATTGATTAGCTGAGTGTGGTGAGCATCGATATTGCGGATGATCTGACTCGATATGACCCGTGGCTTATGGCAATCTCGTTGCGTTAGACCAATCGCATCCAAGATGGCTCGCCCTGCCGCTTTGGTGTCACTTTGCTTGTTGGAATGAACCTCTAGAAGCCCATAAAGCCGCTCAATCATCAAGACTCCTGGGCGTACCATCGCAGACTTAAGGGCAATATCCATCAGGCGATTTGTTTCGATTCCAGGCAGAATCTCCACCCAGAGGGATGAATCGCCAGGTAACGGCAAAAACCCTTGTGCTTCGGTGCCGAGATACGCAGCGTGTTGCGGCTGCAAGCTGTCAATGTATACGTAGCTGCGAAGATCGACGCCCAAGATTAAAGTTTGTAATGATTGACTCCCTCAGTGTGCCATAAGTTGGTTCGGTTATCTGAGATTCCACGGCCAATTCAGATGTTTGATGGGTGTAAATGAGCGGGATTTAATTCAGTCCTCATGGAATCAACCAGTGCCAAACGTCTAGAAAATCTGCCGCATGATTGAGAATTATCGGCATTCCCTTGCGTGGAGATAATTAAAATCTTTTTCTCCTAGATGAAATTGCCGACGAAATGATGTTTAGCAATCATTCTTAGGTGCTATGCCCAACCGTTGATCTGGAACCATCCCGCCCGGTTAAGAACATCCCATGAGTAGTCTTGCCCGGTGGTGTAATAATCTACGTCTAGACCTTGTGCTAGAGCATCTAACACATTGCCTAATCCAGCATTGTAGGCAGCGATCGCCCCTCTGAGCAGCTCTTGACCGTCTAATGTGGTGTTGAAATCAAGGTAGTCATAGTTGCGAGCTAGGACTTCATCAATGGCGTAGGTGATGTTGTCTTTAGGATTGCTCCAGCGCCCCGACCCAATAAAGCTTTGATGGAAGCGATCGTCAATCTGCATGATGCCGCGACCGTGTCCGCCATCTCCAGTGCCACCCGGACCAGGAGGGCTGAGTAGTCGCCCCCACCCGGACTCACGGGAGCCGATGCCACCAATCACAGACGGTTTGAGCCAGCTATATCTTGCAGCCGCTTGATCCGCAAAGGGTTTATAGCTCGTCCAATAGTAGGTCGGTGTGTTGGCTTCATCCAGGTGGGGCTTATAAAGCGTGTTGGTTTTAGAAATCGCGGTTTCATAGAGCCCGCCATCATTCAACACGTCTACATAATATGCAGCGACATATCCGTCTAAACTGCGCCCATTAATCGTCGTACGAACTTTGAACCATTCGTCAAAGCCGTTGAGGTATCGACCTCCGGTGACTTTTTCAACGAGCGTGAGGGGCGTATTTTGCCCAAGGCGTGCCAACTCGATGCCTGAAATATCTTTGTCGCTTCTCAAGGAGATTTTGTCGTCTGACGTAATCCATACTTTTGAGCTGATCACCCCTTGACTGAACCCCGGACTGCCTCCGTCACCTGGAATATCGGGTTTGGGAGGGGGTGCAGGCGGGGTGATGATATCGCCGATTGGGATCACGTCGGTTTCACCCACGAGATTAACAAAACTCGAATCGGCTGCGACATAGCCCTGCTGACCATCATTCGTAACAACCTGATACCAGTCTTGATAAGAGGTGTCATTGGGCGATCGCACCTGCTTGGCGATCGTAAAAGTTTCGCCTTGATTGAGATAGTCGATAGGAATGTTGTTGAAACTAGACGGCTGATTCCTCAGGTTTAATCCGGCTGACACGACCGAACCTGTTAGGTCAATCCGCTCTAGGGTGACATCGATAATCGATTTACCTCGATTATCAAAATACTGCACATAGAGGTCATAGTTGCCGCCCTCGCTTGGTGTCAAGAGTTGAGTCCATGCCGGATAGCGGGCTTTGCGATTGCGCCAATCGCCTGACAACTCGGTGACAATCTCATCGGTTTGGGGATCTTTGAAGAAAAAGCGCGTGCCATCATCAGACTTGCTGCTTAGCCGATAAAACGACCCGGCTTCTAGTTCAACGCGCGTCCACGCTTCCATTGCAAAGCGGTTTTTGTTGACTCCATCTGCTGGACTGCGTCGACCATAGTTGATATCGAGTTCAGCAATGATATCCCCCGATCCACCATGGCTGCCTAAATCAGCCATGGCAGCAGGATCTGAAAAATCGTAGCGTCTATAGTTTCTCAAATTGCTGCGATCGCGATTGATAAACCGAGCATTCCAGCTCCGCGTCGCGTTTTGAGGCGTATGAGCTGCTCGCAGCTTGGCGGATGATAGGGCTTGGTTTGATGACGAATCTGACTGCCCAGATAGTTGCAACTGGTAGTCTATCGTGCCGTTCGACTTGGGCATCACGCGAAGAAAATACGTGCCTGGATCTAAGTCATTGTGGCGCAGTGACGTGTTTGATTGGCGGATGCGGCCCCGCTTGACAATTTCGTTGCGATCGAGTCGTCCGTTGCGATTGGCATCGTCAATCAACTGGAGGGCAGCCTTACCACCTGTGGCTTGCAAATCGGCTCGAAAACTGCTGCGCTGATTGAATTGAAACGTGTAGAAATCGCGAGAATTCTTGCCGCCCAGTTCGTGCGTAACGGTGCGTGATGTGTCGGATAGGGCGATCGCCCGTGCGTGTTTTAGATCCTTCTTACTGCTGACCATAGGTGCTGCTCTAGATTCGATTGCAACGGCTCAAATCCACCGGGACGTGATTAGCTCTACCGTATGGGTTGCAATCGAATCATAGACCTGTGAAGGTTTAGCTTTCAGAAGTGGCTACCTCGCCTCATCCTGAAACACCAATCTGCTGGGCGATCGCTCCAGTTTTTGACTCATTCAATGCATGCCACTCTCTCAAACGGCATATCGCAATTTCTCTGACATGACCATCAGCAAGAAACGAGTGAATCTGCCCGTCTTAGCACGCGCAGATCTTCTTCGTCCAAATCCACGGGCGCACCGCTACGAATCAATTCAGCGAAATCTTCATTCGGAACCATAATGCACAGCGCATAGAGGCGATTAACTCCCGTATTTTCGATGATATGAACTCCGTTGGGTGGCACTAACACGCTGTCCCCTGCCTGAATCGGAACGGTTTTACCATCACAGATCGCGAGTCCTTGCCCCTTGAGAATAAAAAACATTTCGACTGCAAGCCGATGACGATTGGGCGGCGTTTTGCCACCCACATCGAAAATCTCAACGCAAAACGTTAACGATATATTTGCAATCATCGGATCAAACACAAGCGCTAATCGATTCGTATCATTTGGGCTGATCCGATAGGCTTGGTAATCGCCAGGCCCCTTAAAAATAGGGATTACGCACTGTGTCGAATCATCATCCATTCGGTTATTCTCCATTAGCACTGATTGTTTTGCTCTATCGCAGCTAACAATGCAGATGAGTCTGTAACAAAACCAAAGCACTGATTCACGTTGTAGAAAGTCGCTTGCAGACAATAATCAGGAGACGTGGTCGCGGTGCAGTCTCGGACCAAAATGCAGTCATAGCCCAGAAAATTGGCATCTTGAAGAGTCGCCATGACGCACTGATCGGCATTGACTCCGCTAAAAAACAAGGTGGTTTTGCCTAGATTTCTCAAAATGCTGTCTAGCGGAGTATCCCAAAAGCCACTCATGCGATATTTGTCAATGCAAATATCGTCAGGCGTTTGTTCGAGTTCATCGACTACTGCGGCTGCCCAGCTTCCTTTGGTTAGGACGGGGGCATGATTTTTGGGCAACGGATCAGCAAGTCCAATCCCATCACCCGTTGGGTTGTAAACATGCCGTAACCCGGCGCTGATGTTCAACAAATCAGGACGATTGCCCCAGTTGAGCCAAATGATTGGAACATTGGCGGTTCTCAATTCGGGTAAAAGAGTTTTGAGAGGATAAATCGGATCGCGGGCAGGCATCACATCGACACCAATATGCGCCAGCCAACCGTCGGGATGGCAGAAGTCATTCTGCATATCCACGATAATCATGGCTGATTTAGACAAATCAAGCCGCAATGTTTTCGTTTCAGTTGCCACCTGAATGGGGCGAGGGGCCAGGGGAGGACGAGTGATATCTGCAAGCTCTGCATCCACTGACCAAGCATTAGGAGGAATACCTAGGGTTCGGAGCGATCGCGCCATAGCTTTCAATGTTTCTATCAATAGAGTATGAACAACTCGATGATGCAGACTACCCATGATGACTCTACTGCTGTAGTAATCTAAAAGAGCCCAGGTCTTCAGTAGTCATCATCACGTTGGAGACGTAAGACACGATAAATTAAGACATAAGTCGAGCCAGAATTTATTCGCCGCAATAAACAATCAGATCGATTTCTACGTCTGCGAACCCGGCCAGGCCGGTTACGCCAATTGCCGTTCGGCAGGGAAGACCCGTTTCAAAATAAGCCGCATAGACTTTATTGACGGCCTCATAGTATCGAAAATCTGAGATGAAGACTCGTGCCATCACCACCTTTTCAAATTCTGCTTGCATGTGATCGAGCACGAGTTTGAGATTGTCCATCACTTGTTTGGTTTGGTCTTCGATCGGGCTTTTGATCACAGTCCCTGTTGCAGGATCTTCTGAAATTTGCCCAGTTACAAACAAAAAATCGCCTGCGCGAATGGCGTGGCAATAGGGAGCAACAGGCGGTAAGACATTGTTGGGTAGAGTGACACGCTCAAACATAGTAGATAGTTCCTGATAATGGTTAATTAAGGTTCAATCGCTAAATTATGGTGCTGGCGTGAATTATACAATTCAGAATGTTTTGATTGCGGTTAATGACGGATATGAATGCGTCGATGTGGGCATTGCAAATGACCGAATTGCAGCGATCGCCCCCTCGTTGCCTCCCCAAGGGACACGGATCAATGGCGAACATAAACTGCTGCTGCCTGGATTTGTGAATGCTCACACCCATACCTCAGAAATGTGGCAGCGAGGGCTACTCGCGCCTCGACCTCTAGAACTTTGGATTCTAAATTTGAGCAATTCGGAACCGCTCACGCCTGACCAGGTGTATCTCAGTTCGTTAAGTATGGCGGTTGAGACGTTGCTGTCAGGGGGCACCACGATTTTGGATCATTTGGTTTTGATTGAGGGACGTGAGCATGAATCAATCAAGGCTGCTGCTCGTGCCTATCAGGAGGTGGGTATTCGAGCATTCATTGCACCCCTGATTCAAGATCAGCCCCTCTCCGCCGGGATTCCCTCCAGCGGTCGACCCATCACCCATGAGCCGTATCCGCTAAGCGTGCAAGACAATCTAGAGATGATGCAAACGGCGATCGCCCAGTTTCATTCTCCCGATCATGGAATTAATATTGCCGTGGGGCCGACGGGGTTTCAGCTTTGCTCAGACGAACTCTTTGAAGGCTGTATCGAATTGAGCGATCGCCATCATCTGCGTCGCCATTGCCACCTGCTCGAAACCAAAGCACAGAAGCTTTTAGCACAGGAAAAATATGGCCATAGTGCAGTTGAGCATCTCAATAAACTCGGGTATCTCGGCGCACGCACGTCGCTAGCGCATTGTGTATGGCTAGAGGACGACGAAATTCAAATCATTGCAGAAACAGGTTCTACAGTTGTTCATAACCCTCTGAGTAACTTGCGGCTCGGCAGCGGCATTGCGCCCATTCTCAAATGTCGCCAAGCGGGAGTCAATGTGGCATTTGGCTGTGATGGACCTGCTAGCAACGATGGGCAAGATTTACTCGAAACCATCAAAATTGGCGCATTGCTGCACAGCACCACCGATTTAGACTACCGCAACTGGATCACTCCCCGCGAGGCTGTTGATATGGCGTCAATGGGTGGCGTCAAAGGTCTTGATTTGGCAGATGAGTTGGGATCTGTGACAGTTGGCAAACGGGCTGATCTCGTGTTGTATGACCTGACGACTCTATCTCTACTACCACGGACTGATCCCATTGGGTTATTGGTTTTGGGACGACCTACACAGGCAGTCCATAGCGTGTGGGTGAATGGTAGACGGATTGTTGCAGATGGCAATGTCGTAACTGTAGATGTCGCCGGACTTAGACGGCAGTTGTTTGATCAAAGCCAGTGGCGCAAGCCGATTCCTGAATCGCCTGCTATTCAATCACTAGAGAATCATTACCGGGCTGCAATGGGGCTATCGCCTTCGAAAACTAATTTGGAGCAATGACACCCTCATCAAGGTTGCCAATGACCCGCTCGCAACCCTTCGTAATGTGACCTCAATTACTGAGGATGATTGTTAGAGCATCGCTGATTTCAGCTAATCCGATGGATATTCGGCGAAGCGATCGGTCGCGTCGATCAGAGCATTGCGAATCCCTGGTTCAGTCATCGAATGACCCGCATCGGGGACGATAGTTAGTTTCGCGTCAGGCCAGGCTCGGTAAAGTTCCCAGGCTGTTTTCATGGGGCATACGACATCGTATCGCCCCTGCACGATTACAGCGGGGAGGTGGCGAATTCGGTCAATGTTTTTGAGTAACTGGTCTTCCGATTTGAGAAACCCTTTGTTGACGAAATAGTGGCATTCAATCCGCGCAAAGGCATCCGCAAACTGGCTGCTTCGAAATCTCTCTTTGAGTGCCGAGTCGACAAACAGCTTGCTAGTGCCCCCTTCCCATACCGACCATGCTTGAGCAGCCTCTTGCCGTACGCGGGCATCGTCGCTGGTAAGCCGTTTGTAATAGGCTGACATGAGATCGTGGCGCTCGTCTTCCGGAATGGGGCGCAAGTATTCTTCCCAAGCATCTGGAAAGATGTAGCTGGCTCCCTCTTGATAAAACCAGCGCAGTTCGCTCTGGCGCAGCATAAAAATGCCTCGCAAAATCAGCCCGGTGCAGGACTCGGGGTGAGTTTGACTATATGCCAATGCGAGGGTGCTTCCCCAACTGCCACCAAAGACCGTCCATTTTTCAATGCCTAAGTGCGATCGCAGTCTTTCAATATCGTCTACCAAATGCCACGTCGTGTTTTCTCGTAGTTCAGAGGGTGGCATGCTGTGCCCACACCCTCGCTGGTCAAATAAAACGAGTCGCCATTTTGTGGGATCAAAGTATTGCCGATAGATTGTTTCGATGCCGCCTCCAGGACCTCCGTGCAGAAACACGGCAGGTTTGCCCTGAGGATTACCCACCTCTTCAAAGTAAAGGGTATGAAGGTCAGACACCTTCAAAAAGCCTGTATTGTACGGTTCGATGGGGGGATATAGATCACGCATGGAGTGGTGTCTGGGATGAGGGTTAGAGTCGCGATTGAACAAACGAAGATAACCGTTCAAGTCCTCTATGGATGGTGTCTATATCAGTCGCATAGGAAAACCGGACGTGATCGTCTGCACCAAAGGCAACACCTGGAATTGCGGCAACTTGTTTTTCGTCTAATAGGGCTTCACAAAATTCAAGGGATGACAGTCCTGTTTTACTAATATTCGCGAACACATAGAAGGCACCCTTTGGTGTTTGGCAGGTCAATCCTGGCATTGAATTGAGCCCGTCGATGATCACCTGTCGTCGCGTCGCAAATGCAGATAACATCGTTTGCACGCAGTCCTGAGGCCCTTCATAGGCAGCGATCGCCCCATATTGAGCAAAGGTACACACGTTAGACGTACTGTGTCCCTGAAGAGATGAAACTGCCTTGATAATAGGCTGTGGACCAGCCAAATATCCAATCCGCCAGCCCGTCATCGCATAGGCTTTGGCAAAGCCATTGCTGATCAGCGTACGGTTGTAAATGTCGGGACCAATGGCACCAATGCTCAAGTGCTCTGCGCCATCATATAGAATTTTTTCGTAGATTTCGTCTGAAACAACCCAAATATCGGTGTCTACGATGACACGGGCGATCGCCCGGAGTTCGTCTGGGGTATACACCATCCCCGTGGGGTTGGAGGGTGAATTGAGAATCAATAATTTAGTTTGGGGGGTAATGGCGCGTCGAAGTTGCTCAGCGGTAATGCGCAGCCCGGTGGATGCATCGGTTTTAACAATCACCGGGGTTCCTCCGGCTAGCTTCACCATTTCGGGATAACTTAACCAATAGGGAGATGGAATGATGACCTCATCGCCAGGCTCAATAAGAACCTGAATCAGGTTGTAGAGGGACTGTTTTCCCCCATTGGTCACGATGATGTTATCAGGTCCATAGCACAGCGTATTGTCTTTCTGAAGCTTATCTGCGATCGCCTGTCTGAGCTTGGGCTCCCCCACTGCCGGACCATAGCGAGTCTTGCCCCGATCAAGCGCTTGCTTGGCAGCAGCACGAATATGTTCTGGCGTATCAAAATCTGGCTCGCCTGCGCTAAAGCTACATACATCGATACCATCTGCTTTCATCGCTTTCGCTTTCGCAGAAATTGCCAGCGTTAACGAAGGTGCAACGTTTTCAATTCGTGCTGCCAGTTTCATAATTACCCCACAGTGTCATCCAATGCTGATCTAGTCACCATCCAGCTCGATAGCCTAGATATATGACTAACATAAGGGACATAGCCGTCCTACGTCCCTTAATACTATCCACCGCAACGAGCCGATCAGCTCAGCGCTGCCAAATTTTAGTCCAATTAGGGCGTTCTGCCCGTCACAGCAGAACAATTTTTGTCAGGCGATCGTCACATCAGAGGATAAATACACATCTTGAATGGCATGAAAGAGTTTAATGCCTTCTTCCATCGGGCGCTGGAATGTTTTACGCCCCGAAATTAATCCACAGCCCCCGGCACGCTTATTGATCACGGCTGTACGTACGGCTTGAGCAAAGTCATTATCGCCTGACGACCCGCCCGAATTAATCAGCCCGGCCCGACCCGAATAGCAGTTAAGGACTTGATAGCGGGTCAAGTCAATGGGATGGTCGCTCGTCAACTCGGAGTATACCCGTTTGTCCGTTTTGCCATAACTCTGCCCTGTAGCCTGGGCAACCGCCCCGTAACCGTTGTTATTTTCGGGCTGCTTTTGCTTGATAATATCTGCTTCGAGCGTGACACCAAGATGGTTTGCCTGTCCAGTGAGGTCGGCAGACACTTGATAATCTTTATCCTGCTTAAACGCACTATTCCTCAAATAGCACCATAGAATAGTTGCCATGCCTAGTTCATGCGCTCGCGCAAATGCCCGACTCACGTCCTGAATTTGCCGAGTCGATTCTGGCGAACCAAAATAAATGGTAGCCCCTACAGCAACGGCTCCTAGGTTCCAAGCTTGCTCAACCGATCCAAACATAATTTGGTCGTATTCATTGGGAAAGGTCAGCATTTCACTATGATTCAGCTTCACAATAAACGGAATCTTGTGAGCATACTTACGAGACACGCTGCCTAACACTCCGAGCGTGGTAGCAACTGCGTTACATTCTGCTGCGATCGCCAATTTGACAATATTCTCACTATCGAAATACAGCGGATTAGGCGCAAATGAGGCAGCCGCCGAATGCTCGATGCCCTGATCTACCGGCAAAATTGAAAGATATCCGGTATTGGCAAGCCGACCGCTGGAATAAAGCTGTTGCAGACTTCGCAATACTTGGGGCGAGCGGTCAGTCTGCATAAAAATGCGGTCAACCCAATCTGATCCGGGGAGATGGAGCATCTCTTTAGGAACTTTAGCCGTGTAAGACAATAAGCTTTCCGCTTCATCACCGAGATAAGACTCAATCGACTGAGGTGCAGCTGATGCTGATACCGCTGTAACCATAGCAATTTTCCTCTCAATTCAATCTTTAGTTCATCTTTAGTTCAATCTTTAGTTCAATCGTTGTAATTCAATCGTTGTAATTCAATCGTTGATAGTGCTCGACTTCAAAACCAATGCCGTTTACTCGATCCGCAACGCCAATATTCTGATGAAAGATCCTCAAAAACACGTCGAATAAACCATAGTGCAGGCTTCTTTCCAACCTCAGACTAGCGCGAGCTCTTCCAAATCGGGGATGATTTTAGTAACAAAAATGGCTCGTTTATACGAATCAAATCAATTCAAAGACCACATTCAAGAACCAACTATGGCGTTACAGTGCACCTCAGCATGGGTTACTCTTGCAACTCCTTTATTCGAGCCACTCGTACAGTTCTATGGCCAACTCCTAAACGCTTCCCCCCATCCCTATTTGCCGAATGCTTATGCCGAATTTCAAATCGCGGGATTGCGTATCGGTATCTTTAACCCTAACTCTGAACACCGTGCCGAATTTGGCGATCCGGCTGGCGCAGCCATGAGCCTGTGCCTTGAAGTTGACAATCTTGACGAGGCGATCGCTCGTGTGACAGCCCTTGGGTGCTCACTCCCCTACGGCATCTCAACAGCCTCTCATGGTCGAGAAGTCTACGCTTATGATCCTGCAGGCAATCGACTCATTCTTCATCAGTCTTTCTGAAGATGTCTCAAACCGTCCAGCGATCACGCGTTGGCATGAATGTGCGATCGGCACAGACTACTTAGGCGGATATTTCATCTTGAAATACACAAAATTTGTGTATAAGATGGTTAACAACTAAGCAAACCATACTCAACTAATAAATATTTCAAATAATAGCCGTTTGCCATTCCGTTATGGATAGGGATGGGGGGTGCAGGGCACAGATTCCTACACCACCAGGCTTAACTCAAGTGCATGCTGCTGCACGAGAACTGTGTGAGGTGTGTTGAAATCATGCGTTGATCTATCCCCAAAGCCGTCTTGGCTAAGAGCCCCAGGAGCAACCATCATGAGCAACCAAAATCCATCGTCAGACAATTTCTGCCTGAGAATGGCAGGCTGGCTTGTTAAGGGAATCTACCTCGGTTCACTGTCGTTTATTGTGCTGCACCTTGTGCTGCTTCTGTGTGGATTCGAGCTTCCAACGGAAGCATTTATGGCCTTCCTAGGCCGAACAATTGTTGCCACCTTTGCTTTGTTTTTTGTAGGAGCCTGTTGGTCGGCACTCTTCGGTAAATAAGGCGATATTCCAGATAGTACCTCCTCGCTTCTGATCGAGTCAGGGGCGATTTTTCGCCTGAGCCCGTAAAATTTAATGACCCACAAAATTAATCTAAAAAGTGTAAATAAATATCCACCTAAATTGACATATTAAATCCATATTAAAGTTCATAAAGATTCAGTAATGCATACCTCGCAAAATGGACATCTGAAAAGACAATCTGCTATCATACTTGAATATGCATGAAGCCAATATTGGTATGATTTAATACCGATTGGGTTCAATTAAATTTGTGTGCTCAACTCCTCAGCTTAGGTTGCTGCCGGGAGTGGGCAATTTTTAATGACTGTATGCATTAAATGTCGTCTAGTAATAAAAGAAACAAGTCAACTATGTCTGCTGCCAAAAAAAAGCGACTGAATTTAGACCTATCTCCTGAATCGTATGATTTGCTTCAAAAATTAGCGGATGAAGCAGGCAAAAACATGGCAGATGTGTTGCGTACTGGGCTAGCAATTTATGGAATTGCTCAAGAAGAAAAACAGAAGGGTCGAAGTTTGGCGATCGCCAAAGATGACAAAGTCGTTAAAGAAATTCTCATTCCCTGAAGGTATGTATTACAACCTCATACAGACCATGAATCTACGCATTTTAGGCTCATTACTCGTCGTGGCTACGGTCAGTTCAGCCGTAGGTGACTGGGCTCTCCCTCGTGCGATCGCTCAGACTCCCCCCGCTCAAACGTTTCAAACAGGGCCCTGGCAGCCGATTGCCCGCGTGAGTCCCGATCGCCAACCCGACGTCCGTCTGATCAATCAGTCTGGCTTGATCGTCGACTATTCTCTGACCACCAGTGAGTTTTCGTCTCGGCAACTGCCCCCTAACGGCAGCACCATTCTCACCGCTGTGCCGCTTCCGGCGTTTATCCTCATCAATCCTCAAAATTCCCAAGAAACTCTCTGGTATGACATCAGCGTTAACGACGAATCGAATGTTGTGACAGTCGAGCTTCAACGCATTGATGATGCCGCTGCGGGCTACACGACACTCAACATTCAAGAGAATGGAGCGATTTACGCCTATTAATCTGTTTAAGAGTCTGTTTAAGAGGTGGTGAATCTTACGTTTCGATCAAGATTGAGGCTATTCAGCCATCTGCGCTGTCACAGATTGCAGCCATACCTAATTTGCAAGGTCAGGGAAGACTTCTCTGACCGCAGGGTGAACGAGTTGGTAATTCTTAATATTCAATCCCAATTCCAACGCCGGATCGATGGTGAGCGCATCAATTCCCTTGTCGGCCAGCTTGAGCACATAGGGAAAAGTGCTGTTATTTAAGGCTTGAGTGGCCGTCCAGGGAACTGCTCCGGGCATATTCGGCACACCATAGTGAACAACTCCAGCTTCTTCGTAGGTTGGCTTCGTATGCGAGGTGGGGTGAAGCGTCTCAACACAGCCGCCTTGGTCAACGGCGACGTCGATGATCACAGATCCAGGACGAATTTTTTCGACTAGGCTGCGCGTTACCAGGGTCGGCGCTTTTCGCCCCGGAACTAGCACGGCTCCAATTAGCAAATCTGCATCAGGAACAGCCGCTTCAATCTGAGGAGCGCTGCTGTAGAGCAGTTCCACTCTAGAACCAAACAGAGTTTCTAAGTAGGCGAGGCGATCGAGATTAAGGTCAATAATCTGTACCTGGGCGCCCATGCCCACCGCAATTTTCGCGGCTTCTGTGCCCACAACCCCGCCTCCCAAGATGACCACCTTACCAGGACGTACTCCCGGAACGCCGCCTAAAAGAACGCCACGTCCTCCTTGTTGGCGCTCTAAAAACCGCGCTCCAAATTGGACTGATAGCCGTCCGGCAATGATGCTCATCGGAGTGAGTAGGGGCAGCGTATGGCGATCGCGCAATTCAACTGTTTCGTAGGCGATCGCCGTAACGCCCGATTTAATCAATGTTTCAGTCAGGTTTCGATTGGCTGCTAAGTGCAAATACGTGAATAATAGCTGTCCCTCTTGAATATAAGGATATTCAGGCGGGAGAGGCTCTTTAACCTTGATGACTAATTCTTGATTCCAGGCTGATTTCGCGTCTGGCACAATGGTGGCACCCGCCTGGTGGTAGTCATCGTCGGTAAATCCAGCTCCGAGTCCTGCCTGTGTCTCTACAAAAATGTGGTGCCCTTTATCATGAAGCACTCGAACACTGTTTGGACTCAACCCAACCCGAAACTCCTGATCTTTAATTTCCTTCGGAACACCAATTTCCATGTACTACCTCGTTAATACCCTGTCTAATAGCAATCCTAAATCGAGCGATCCTAATTGGTTGTGAATCGAGCTATAAGTAATGGGGTAGGCGGTACCCTACCGCTCACAGCTCACCTGAAATTGCTAAATAACTAAATAGTTTTAGCTTAAATCCTAGATCAAATCTCCCACCGTCCAGAATTCCGCACTCGAAATACTCTGTCCGTACTCAATGAACGTTTATTCTCGATAACGAGGTATAACAAGCCGATGAAGCAGACAGTGAGGATGTCTCGCCGGTGCCCAAGGATTGCTTGCTGCCGCTTATCTTGAACGACCTGTGCCGACCTCATTACAGCCTACGGGCTTAGATTTAGAGGTAGAGGAGTTGACTATCGCTCAATTCTTCTTAAAAATAGTAAGAAGAATAAAGATTTGTAAATTAAATTATGACTAAACCCGAACCGTCTACAACTCCGAACGTGAGCGAGCCAAAATTTGGATTTAATGACTATGCTGAGCGCCTCAATGGCCGTGCAGCAATGGTTGGATTTGTCATTGCTCTGGTGATTGAGTATGTCACGGGGCAGGGCATTTTGTCGTGGCTTGGCCTGTACTAGAGCGTTATCTCACGAGTGCGTGACCCGTGCGGCAAGCACCATGGTATTAGTGCGGGCGTCTTGCCCGTTTATTTCTTTAATTTTGTCTTACCGGCCATGTCCGTCATTCTAGACTTTTCGCAGATAAATTCCTGGAGACACCTTTCGCAAGCAGTATGGTCTCGTTAGGAGAATATGTTGCGTGCGAACTTTTCCTCAACGATTAAACTCTCTATAATCCGCGTTGAGCTAAGCGCTAGATTAGAATAGGAGAGCAGTTTAGAGATCTAAAGAATTATCTAAAGAATTTGGGTTTAGGAGCTTGAGCTGCTTTCAGCTTACATATCTTTGGCATTCAGCACATCAGAAGAGAGTTGAGTTGTAATGAACGATCTGTGGTATCGCTTTTTGAGAGCAACCTATCGAAAGGAGCCCATTTCTAGCTTTTTTATCACAGTGGGGACTGTTGATGCTGTCATTGGTGGAATTGATAACCGTTTACCCCTTCTAACTCTCGGTCTTGGAACTATTGGGGCAGCGATCGCCATTCGCTGGTGGAAAATGCAAGGGAAAAAGCCTAGTCCGTTTCAAGAAGGGGCTCCGATTCATTATCTCCCGTCTCGATCGTCTCGTCCCCAACTGCCTACCCTAGGATCGTCTCGAAAGAATTCTCCAAATCTAGACTAGTCTAATTGCTTACAGATTTTAATGGCACGTTCAGCAGCACCAGCAAAATCATTGAAAATTGGCGACATCGCCGCAGAAAGTGGGTTGCCTGTTAAAACTATCCGATACTACGAAGAGATTGGCTTATTAGCGCCTACGGTGGAGCGTTCTGGCGCAGGCTATCGGCTGTTTGATCCCGCTGTCCTCAACCGTTTGGCGTTTATTAAGCGGGCGCAGTCTCTCGGTTTGAGTCTCCAAGAAATTCATCAAATCTTGGGTATTCACGACGAAGGGCAGCTTCCGTGTGGCGAGGTAAAGCAGCATCTCAAAGCTAAAGTCGAATCTATCAATACGCAAATTGAGGCGCTGGAGATGCTGAGAGCCGAACTGCAAGGGATCTTATCGGGGTGGCAGGAGCAGCCAGCGCCCGATCGCATTGCACAAACGATTTGCCCTAATCTTCAATCGGAATAGCTCCTGCGACCGTGTCAGATAAACGGGCAGGTGTGTTAGATTGGCATCCAATTAGCCCATGGTTTTTACTCAACGTTATGTTCGATCTTTCACCTGTCTTCGTTTTCTCTCGCGATCAATGCGTGCTAATTTGTGCGGCGTTGGTTCCAGCTAATCTGATTGCAACTCTACAAACATTAACCTTTGTATGGCTTGGCAAATCGCAGATCCAACAACGATGGATGGCATCAGTAGCGAGTCTCTATGCGATGATCATGGTGCTTCATGTGCTGACGTGGTTGATGATCGGCGTCGTTATGGCACCGACCTATATTTTGCTGTTCCTCGGTAGTCTGTGTCTCTGTGTTAATGGCGGGGTCTTGATGTGGCAGAGTCAATCAAATAAAATTGCCCTACAACTTATTAGAGTCGCAGGGCAAGGGACAGTTAAACGCTAAATCTACTATGGCGAAGTTTGACAAACTTCGAGTTCACTTCTGTGACGATTTTTTCAGTGTCCTCAGGTTCGCGGATACATAGAGGGTGATATCCATTGGCTGATTCGTCTATTAGCTAATTCGCGTAATTTAGTTCGCGTAATTTAGAGAAATTGACTTGCTGTCCAGCCGACAGCCAAACCAGCAAATGATGTAATCGTCAACACGGCTAGCGATTGGGTGCGATTAAGCCCAGCATTTTGTAGATCAAGTCGAGCCAGCATCTCCGCAGCCACGAGAACCAGTATGTAGCCGAAAATATTAATCCACACGAAGGCGATCGCCACCAGCATGGCTGCGACCACCACCGACGTAAAGTAGCCTGCGTCTGATCGTAGCCAGCTATTGATTATCAACCTAAACCCATCTGAAAATGCGGTCAGGAGTAGGGCCTGACTTAGGGCAAACACCGCAGCAAGTGCCCAGACGAGCCACGTCACGGTCGAGCGATGTAGAAACCAGCTAAACGTGCTGTACGCTGCGAGGAGCAACGCCAAAGAAAGCCAGGGAGATTGCTTCACAAGGAGATCACTTGAGCATTCTACTTTAAGAGTACTAGCCGATTCGCGTCTTAAGCCCCGCTTTCAATCGTTGCCATAAATTTCTTTGCATGGGAGGCTGTCTGATCTGCGGAGGCTTTGGTTCTCTAAGATAGCGGTAATGTTCCCAGATATCCCAATAAGGACATCCAGGCTCGATCCGAATCCCAGCCCAGTGAAGGTATTGAAGGGGCTGATCTAAGTGGGGATCAAACAATCGGTACTCCCTGGCTACAAAGTGAGAACTGCCTGCCCAACTGCCTGGAGCGCCTCCCGGACGACGTACAACGTTAAACCGACGTGGCACGCGTTTAAGAATCATGTAATTAATGATGGGCTGGTCTGATGTTTTCTGAGAAAAATCGAAATAGTCGGGATGCGCCGCACATTCGTGGAACACATCATAGATCTCCGATTCAGAAATCAGATTCTTTTTTGATCCCCATAGCCCGCCGTTGAAAATATCCTGTAAGTCGCTGGGTGTAAACACGTTGTCATCTAACACAGTAGATGTAAATACGTTGGTGATGCCGCCGGTGTGTTGATAATCGGCGCACACGAAGTCGTAGCGGTCAAGATAATTTAAGATGTCGATAATCGGTTCAAACACCACAATATCGGTATCGATATATAGAAATTCATCGAAGGCGCCAAACCAGCATGCTTGCTTGCGAAACTGGTTAGGGCGGGCAAAAAATTTATCCCCAAAAATATCGTAGAGCTGGTTAGACAGGCGATCGATGAAATCTAGATCATCATAGACCGTCACCCCAAACGATTCGTTCAACACCTGAGCAACTGACTCATAGTGGTCATCATACGGAATCAGAACAATCGGGGTTTCTGAATCGTAGAGTCGAATGCTATTTAAGAGGGCGATCGCCTGATCGGTAACGTTGTCATTGGCCGTGATATAGATTCCGCGAGTCATTGTAGGTGTCCTTAGCGAGTCAGCCCAATTTTGCGAAGCAGGCGTTTTTGTAAGGTTGGAGGGGCGTTATATGCTTTGGGCGTGCCTGTGAATGCAGGTCGTTGGTCAGGGGCATGGAGATATCGATAATGGAGGAATATATCTCGATACGGAAACTCGATGTTGTCTCCTTCACACACTTTCGTAAATAGTTTTGACGACAGTCCGATGTAGTGAAGATAGGTCAACCGTTTGCCGTGATCGTAGAGCACATGATCGCGGTCTTCAAAATGGGACGATGTAACCGAATTTCCGGTGACGTGGGTTTCGGGGAGATGAAATGCTAAGTTACATCGGGAAATGGGCGATCGCAACGCCATATAGTTCAATACGGACTGATTGGGCGCCGCTAAATACAGCACGTCTGATTCGCCATTTGCAAGCTGATCGACTAGCCAACTGCGGCGCTCCGGAGGAAATACCCCCGTCTTTGAAGCAAAGAATCCAGAGCAAAAAATCTCCGTTTCTACCTGGGCCCGCTCAAAAATTTCGTAAAGCTTGGGAGAATTTACGTTAAAGATGTGGGTCGGGTCTTTGTGCTGAAAATCATAGACCACAAAGTCATGGTCATCGAGCGCCTCGAATACCGCATCGAGCGAATTCAGAAGCAGCGTATCGGCATCTAAATATACGAAGCGATCAAACGGAGCCTCTGGATCAAACGCCGCGTATCGATGGTTGCACTCTAGCCGATAGACGCCTGAAATTCCTTTTTGTTCGTGCCAGGTTTGCAGCGCCTGAGGATGGGTCGTCCAAACCTGGGTCGAAAACTCTTCCCAACGCGCAAAAATATCAGGTTCGTAAAGCAGCGTGACGGTATCGCGGGTTTGGATTTCTTGACGCACTCGCTCTAGCTGATCGTTATAGGCAATCACGCAGACCGGCGTATCCTTGCCCTGATTGGCCTCAATACTGTTGAGTAGAGCAACCAGTTGGTCGAAGACCACATCATTTGCCAGGGTGTAGATACCATCAATCATGAGCTGATGCCTTTAGAATTTGGAGAGTAGAACGATACCGAGACAAACATTGAATTATTCAAGCGTTTCCGCAAATTCGGAGAGCCAGTTGAGTAAATTAAGCTTGTGTAAGATAATCTGACGAGCTTCGGCGATCGCCTCTTTGCGGTCGTACCAAAGGTCTGGAGTTGCCGTTATCTCACGAATATAGGCCAATCCTTTCTCATCGAGGCTTGGCAATCGGACAAAACTCTCAGGCGGAATCAGCGCATCGGCAGCCGAGCCCCCGAAGTAAATCGGCAAACACCAGGCCAAAAGAGCATCCCAAAGCTTTTCGCTCACATACCAGTCATTATCCGCATAATTCTCGATCGCCAGATTGTAATAGTAGGGCGCCATACCGTGCCACTTATTGCGAAGCTCCCCACTGGGATGTGACCAGTCGGGCAAATTGCGCCCATATAGATCAAACTCTAACTCGTTAGACCGCAGCAATCGCAAAAAATCTAACCGTTTACGATGATTTTCAGTGCGATCGATGCCGGATGTAATCCAGCTACACGGGCGGATTTTTTCAGGAACGGGTGCAGTGTTTAACTCCTGAAACGAGCGATTGACATACCAGATCGCAGGCATGTAGTTCGGGTTGGGCGCAAAGTCGTCAGGGCCTGAGACATAACCACAATACCGCTGGGCGGCTCGATAGTGAGCCTTATGCTTGTTAATCACCTCGTCGAGCGGCGGTTCGCGCAGAAGATAGATGGTGCGCTCTTTTGGAACTCCACGCAGCAACGATTGCATATCAGCAGGCGATGTCGGCGCGGGCTTTGATCGCCGCAATTTAGACCACCACGGCTGTTTCGGCTGTGTGGGCTTTGGAATATTGAACTGATACAGAAGCAACATATCAGGTTGAGGCGATCGCGCCAGCATTTGAATGGTGTTCCAAACTCCGAAGTGTTCGGGTGACTGAAACCATAGCCAGTCATGAGCGCTCGGGTTGAGCCCCTGATACGAACTCAACATGCCAACCACGTGCCTGCCTCTCTTGCCCATACGTAATCTGGTGATTTGAATAAAATGGAGCGCCTTGTGTAACCGTCTCTATCTGACAGGATGCCCCGGATGCGCAGAACAGGCTTTCAATCCCTCTCTTTGCCCAACCCAGTTATAACAACTCTCTAGGATTCCTTCCAACGCCAACGAACTCGAAGATTGCGCCGTGATGCACGATGAGCCGATTAAAAATGTGAAGATAAGAGGGATGCCACTCTCAAATCTCATGAACTTGCCGACTTGGATTACGGTTTCTCGCTTGCTGAGCGTTCCATTTATCCTGTACCTGCTTAATCAGCCAACCGACCAGACTCGTTGGATTAGTGTGGGCCTCTTTCTGATTGCCGCAGGTACCGATTGGCTTGACGGATACCTCGCTCGACGACTCAACCAAGTCACCGATTTAGGCAAATTTTTAGATCCGCTGGTCGACAAACTCCTGGTGTTGGCTCCGCTCTTAGTCTTAGTTGAGCTTAATCAGATTCCAGCGTGGGGAGTGTTTTTGATTCTTGCGCGAGAGTTGGCGGTCGCTGGATGGCGCGTCAGCCAGCCCCAAATCTCGGGGGCGAATATCTGGGGCAAGTTGAAAACGGTGAGTCAAATTGTGGCGATCGCCCTATTAATTGCACCCTTGCCCCCGTCATGGACGATGCCATCCATCGTTGCATTCTGGATTTCAGTGATATTGACCTGGATCTCAGGCGCAATCTATCTGCTGCCGCGCTCCTCTCCGCCAGCGTTAGAGCAGTGATTTGACAGTCTAGCTCT
>JBNPEG010000155.1:0-19579 GCA_051117555.1 Elainellaceae cyanobacterium
GCAGCGTCATTTCGGGCACGATGGTGATCCCCATTCCTTCCTGCACCATGGCAAAAATTGTTCTCGAATCGACCACTTCAAACTGAATGCGAGGTTTGACTCGCGCGTGCCGAAACATCTGCATAATCGCAGGTTTGCATCCTGCATTTGACAGGATGAATGGGACGTTCGTAAGGTGTCGTAATTCAATCTGGGTGTGCTGAGCGAGGGGATGCGTGAGGGTGGCGATCGCCTATCTGCTCTACTTTTCACTCATCCGCAACGTCGGTGCAACCAATACCCTGACTGTTGCGCTGCTCATCCCTATATTTGGCGTGCTTTGGGGCTTCCTATTTTTAGATGAGCCGCTCAGCATCGGCACGTTCGTTGGCTTAGCCCTCATTCTGTCCAGCATCGTTTGGGTTGCAAATCTGCGTCTCAGAGAACGCTTCTATGCCATGTTTTCATCGGGTTTACGATAAGGGATATGAGAATTAATGGCGTATTGACCGGAAGAATAAAGCACTGCGATAAAGCCCTCTACTCTCAATCAGAATACGTCTCCGCAAGACCTCGCCTAGCATCAGAATCAATGACCGAACCCTCATGCTCCACGAAGCTCATCATATTTTGCTCGAACTGCCTGGATATCTTGCCACATCAGCCACTTAGGACTTCCCTTCTCCTTAGACTGATTTCTTAACAAATAGGCAGGGTGAAAAATCGGCATGCATAACCGATCCTCCCACTCCATCCACTGTCCGCGAATTTTGGTAATGCCTCGCTTATCACCGATGAGCCCTTTCACAGACGATGCGCCGGTCAAAAGAATGATTTTGGGATCAACCATGCGAATCTGCTCCATCAGATAGGGACGACAGGCATCCATTTCTTGCTGTGTCGGAGCCCGATTTCCCGGTGGGCGACACTTCACGATGTTGCAGATATAAATGTCTTTTTCGCTGTCAAATTTGACGGATTCAAGAATTTTCTCTAAGAGCTTTCCTGCCTTGCCAACAAAGGGAAGCCCCGTTTCATCCTCATTCTGCCCTGGACCTTCTCCAATAATCACAATATCTGCCTGCGGATTACCTCTGCCAACCACCGCATTTGTGCGACCAGCCGCCAGTCCGCAGCGTTGACACTGGTTGCAGTGCTTCACCATCAGGTCTAAATCCTGATACGTTCCTGACGGAATCGGCACTTTGACATCCGTCGGTATTAAATCTGGATTAATGTCTTCCGGAGAAGGCGCTTCTTCGGTAGAGCCAAATAAATCAATTTGCTGGTTATCTGCCATGGATTCAGACACAGGAGAACGGCATTAAACACCCTGAAACGCATGCGTCATCGAATGCATACTCTAAATTTAGAATTCAGCCGAGTTTTGACAGCAGACGAATTCTTAGAGGTAATAAGCAGGGCACTATGGAAAAAGTGTATTGGATTCTAAATCGAATTGCTAGGCGAGGTCATCTCAAGTCGCAAAGGCACGCCAATCCGTCAACGAATTGGGAAATATTAAATCGAATTAAATCGAAAATTAAACGTTCGATTTTTCCAGAATCATGTGGTATCTCTGAACAGCCTGTCGAGCGATCGCCCTCCAACCGTAATGTGCTTGGGCATATTGTTGAGCATTTGCCCCTTTTCGCTGCCGCTCGTCTGCGCTGGATAGCGCGATTTTTAATTGATCAGCTAATGACGACGGGGTACATTCACATATCCAGCCTGCATCTCCCCGTTGCACATCAGGGTAGATATGAACCTGATCTGAGATTAAAACAGGCGTCTTAGCCGCCATAGCTTCAGCAACGGCAATCCCAAAGTTCTCATAATACGACGGCAACACAAATACATCTGCACGTTGGAGCAGTGCTGCTTTGCATTCCCCTGAGACAAATCCGGTGATAGTCGTGCGCGTTGCTAGGGGCGACGACTGGATACTATGACGAATAAAGTCTTCATATGCCGGATCTTGAGGATTAGAGCCTGCGAACACGACTTGGAAATCATGTCCATCGGTAAAACAGGTTTCTAACGCAGGGATCAATAAATCAAGTCCCTTTTTGGGGTCAATGCGAGACATGAAGAGAATCAGCGGCCTATGAGGCGAGATGGAAATGCCAGCCTTAGTAAGCACTGATTGGGGATCGGGCAACACATTAGGTAAATCAACTCCTAGCGGCAAGACCCAATCGTGGGTTTTTAACCCAAATCGTTCCGAAATGGTTGCTTCTTGTTTGCTAGTGAAGTGAATGGCAGCGGCCCCGGCTAGATTTGGACGTTCTAACGCGGTTGCATACAGTTGTTTGAGCCGCCGTTTTTTGCGGAGATCCGCAGGGTCAAGCGTCCCCAGAGGGCGCAAAATGTAGGGCAAAGCATGAGAGCGGGCGATCGCCGCTGAGAGACTGCTCACGGGAGAAAATAGCGCGTGAATATGGGCAATATCATATTCTTTGGCGTGGCGCGTCAGCCATTGGAAAAGCCCTAGAGAAAACTTATAGCGGCGAAACGGAGAACAATGAAAATAGTGAATCTGATATCCATCTTGCTCGACTGGGCGATCGAGCGGCACATCCAATGGAACCTGGCCTGTATCCCCGTTAGAGTCAGTCGTGAGAATCGTGACCTCAGCCCCTTCATCTGCCAACGCTTTAGAAAAGCCCAGCACCATCTGACTGGGTCCGCCATAGACCAGAGAAACTGACGGAACAATCTGAAGAATTTTGAGAGACGGTATCATGCTCAATGGGTGGGCTGACCACTGCGATGTCTGAGACATTCCAACGATGTAGAACGTCAGGTTGACTAATGTCTTATCCATACATGATTTTGGACTACACCCGTAAGCATTCAAAGACAGCCTGCTCAAAGATGTTACAAAACGTTGATTCTGTATAGTCTGCGGCTCTAGCTTTCGCAGCATCTCGATACGACCGACGCTGTGCCGAATCAGTTGCCATTGTGGTCATACACTGGGCGAGATGCTCAACATTTCCACACTCAAATACCAACCCGGCAGGAGGGTCTGCCATCCAGTCTGGATAGGAGCCCGTGCGATCGCTCAACAGGAGTGCCGTTCCTGAAATTGCGCCATCGAGAATGGCGTAGGGCCACGGGTCCATTTGTGAGGCATGCAAAAGCACATCAGCGGCTTGCAAAATTGCAGGAATCTTGCTCTGATTGCGAAAACCAAGCCAAGTAACCCGATCGTCAACGCCTAATTGCTGACTGAGGGCTTTGAGTTCGCCTTCGAGTTGCCCTGACCCTAAAAACCAAAGTTTAATTGGCAAATCGGCGATCCTTGCCAGCGCATGAATAGCATCAGCCGGACGCTTACGCGGTTCTAGCTTGCCTGACATCACAAATACGGTTTCATGGGTAGCGGCCCCCATATCTGCGCGGAAGCGCTGCCTTGACGCCTCTGTATCAAACGCAGTTACCCGAAACACTTGGGAGTCAGACACACATGGCACCCAGATAAGCTGATGATCTTTTGCCCCATTACTTTCCCAAAACTCCCGGTTTTGCCGTCCTTGATACATCACCGTAGACGCGTTCCCCGTAACCGGGCGGACAAGCTGACGGCGTATCGTCGATTTCCAGCCCGTTTTTTTGCCAATATTGTCGCCATCACAACGAATCAAATAGGGCACCCGATGGCGGATTGCCCACCCCCATCCTTGAAGCTGAATCGCAGTCGTATAGCCATTTAGATGAACGACATGAGGATCAAACTCGTGGAGTGCCGTGTCAAGATAGCGACTGCGGCTATTGAGAAGTGGCCCATGAGGACGCTCCGCTGAATCAGGCAGCACATATTCAGGAAACGAAGTCTCGTGGCGATTATCCCAGCTAATCTTGCGCCCAAATCCCTTATCTTGAAAATTTGCCGTCTCGTGGGCATAGATGGCTTTGACATCAACGTTGCCTCGCTGATGCAGTTCTTCCAATAGATTTGTAAAATATTGAATTCGGTGGGTCAGAAGCCAGACAACGCGCGGTTTCTCCATCCTTGCACTCCTCAGCCCTCTCGCTCGTGACGACTATAAATCTGTCCGTCATCCCAAACGGACTGCGTTAACGTCTTTAAGGTGCTCATCAAGCCTAAGAAATAGAACGTGCCCCGCGTCAGAATTTTGATGGGCGAACCACTTTTGTGGCATGGAGGACGACCCAGCACATGACAGTCAAACAGCCGAGTAGAGAGGCGCAGAAACTGCCACGGGGTCAGGTTCTTAAACGCCATCAAGAAATGATTGTGATAAAAAGTGAACTGATACTGGAGCGATCGCGTGCTGATATCATGACACCCTCCGCTTTCCTCTCCGAGGTGAATCAAATAGGCCTCTGGGTCATACCAGATAATATATCCAGTCTTGCGAATTCGCAGACAAAAATCAGACTCTTCTCGTACGGCACTGCCGCGAAACCGTTCATCGAACCACAGTCCATGTTTGTTAAAAATATCTCGGCGAAACGACATATTGCACCCCCGCGCCGTTAAGACTCGTTGAGGCTTCACCGTGTGCACCAGATTAATGTAATACCAGGCAATGCCAGGGTTCATCGCTTGAGGGGGTAGATACTCAATTTCCAACCCTGGTTCAAAGTCAGATAGTTTCATGCGATCAAACACTCGACCTGCCACGACGCCAACCTCAGGATGATTGTGAAAGGTACGAGCATGAGCTGATAAACACCCCTCCGGCATCTGCACATCGTCATCAATAAATAGAATAATGTCCCCGTTTGCATGACGCACACCATAGTTACGGGCTCCAGGCAAACTCGCCCAGTCCAAGCGAAACCAGCGGATTTTATGGTCGACGACTAATCGTTCGAGGAAGGCTTGTGTGTCAGAACTGTGAGTTTGCGTTTGGTCAATGACCAATACCTCAAAGTTGGCATAGTCCTGTTTGAGAACATCAGCTAGGGTGTCGCACAGCACCTGTTCTCGACCGTAGGTGGGAATGATGACAGAGATTAAGGGGGAGACCACAGGCGATCGCTCCTTTTAGAGCAAAAAAACATAGATTAGGAGAGGGACGCATCTTTGAAACAAGACTGTGCATTACAAATATGCATTACAAAATGGAGCGACAGAACTGATTCAATACTCAATATGACTCAGCATCTATGCAACGCTTCATTTATGCAAAACTTCCGGTCCGTTTTAAGCGTCGTCGTTTCTTGCCTTTACGTTGACTCTTATTTTCGTCTACGTCTTCGTCTTCGTGACGATCCAGTTCGGGAAGTTTGAGCACGACCCCTGCAAAAAACCAGTAGTAGACTGCAACTGGGTCAACGTCGAGGGGATAGTAGTAGGTGTTGTAGCTGATGAAGAGGACATAGACCCAGAAAGATGCTCCATAGCTGCGCAGGGTGCGATCGCGCACTGAGCGATACGCCTTGAACGTTTGGAAGGTTAGCGTGGTAACTAACGCGAGAAAACACAACAAGCCCAAGGGCCCAATCTCATATAGCACCTTCGGATAGTAGGTTTCGATCAGCTTGGTTGTTCCTAACGCTCGCGCTGCATTGGTTGCTCGCCCCAGCCCGTTACCAAAAATACCGTTTTGCTCTTTGGCAACCCACGTAAATTGATCAATGATGAAATCTTGCGGAGGGGAGGCTTCCCACCGCGATTGAAAACTATCAAACCGTTCCTGCATTAGCTCTGGGTTCCGAGCAGCTGCAAAGCTCAACAAGATACTGAGCACGACGGCAATTGGAATAAACCGCTTGAGATTTGCAATTTGCCCGGTCAATAGTAGGAGTAATACAACTGCAACAGGTACAAGCGCTAGTGCAACTCGCTGACCCGATAGCACGGACATGACAAACACTGACCCCATCGCAATCAGCCCGATCGTTCGCCATCGTGCCTTCGGATCATTGAAGGCACACGCAAAGGAAAGAAACCCGGCTGAAATCAAAAACCAGCCCCATTGCCAAGGCGCGACGAATGTTCCCGGAAGGCGGATTTGATTATGCTGCGGACTGTAGAGGAGCGAGCCTCCGACAAAGCAGCGCGCCTCCAAAGACGCCTTGAATAAGTCGGAGCCTTGTTCAAATTGGGTGCCTACACAGATCCCGTTTTTAAGGAAGAAATATTGAACAAACGCAAGACCGCAGCAGACCAAAATCAGAATTGAGGTAAGGCGAGTCAAGAAGAATAGGTCTTGCTTGTTTCGAATCAAATAGTAGGCACACACGATTAGAGGCACATATCCAATTAAAACCTTGAGCCCCAAGATACCGAGCAAAATAGGTTGTTCGCTGCCGTCACTGCTCAATTGTTGGCTGCCATTAACCAGCAGTAAGGTCACAAAACAAACCATCAAGAGCGCGCTCAGCGGAACCATCAAAGGTTTGCAAACGATGATCGGCAACCGTTCTCGTCGGCAATATTGAATCACTCCGATTAAAGCAGGAATGTAAAATCCATCCTTGGCAAGCTGCAACAGTGGATTATTGCCAATAGCGTAGGTAATCGTGCCGCCAAAGGGCAAGTAAATCAAAAAGGCCCAAAGCGCATATCGAGGATAGCGAAAGGACAAGGACGTGTATAGAACGCCGACTCCAGTGCCGATCCCTGCTTTGGGATCAATGGTTAACCCAACCAAGAAGCCAATTAACGCTGAGAAAAAAACTGCAAACGTTGTAAAGCTGATAATTTCTTTACGGAGGCGATCGCGCTTTTTTTTCTCAGCCAATCGCTCTTTCAGTGTCGGAGCAGTTTTTTCGAGTTGATTTTGCTTAGATTTTGCGTGTGATTTCGACTTAAATCGTCGCCTTGACCCCGAGCCTGCGATCGCCATGAACCATTCCCAAATGCGTCAACAACGGTTTTTGCTTAATTTGCTCCATCTGTCTCAGGGACACTAACATCTCCCCACGACAGGATGCACTCTATAAAAAATCCAGTTTATGTTGAGTCTATGAAACTACACGCCAATAATGCCCAAACAAATGGGCATCTTTATTGACTCTTTGTAATCAGGAAACAGTTCCTCAACATGAAGGAACGTTACAGAATTTCGCGCCCTAAATACGGCTGTAACGCATCTGGAATCCGTACCGAGCCATCGGGTTGCTGATAGTTTTCGAGAATGGCAGACATCGTGCGCCCGACCGCCAACCCCGATCCGTTCAGAGTGTGCACAAACTGGGTGCCCTTCTTGCCTGGTTCTTTAAAGCGAATATTGCCCCGACGCGCTTGAAAATCTTTGCAGTTTGAGCAGCTCGAAATCTCTCGATACTTTTCGGAGGACGGCAACCACACTTCTAAGTCATAGGTTTTTGTGGCAGCAAAGCCTAGATCACCGGTGCAAAGCTCGATCACCCGATAGGGCAGCTTCAGCGCCTGCAAGATTCCTTCTGCATCGTGGGTCAGGCGTTCGTGCTCCTGATCAGACGCATCAGGATGCACAAACTTATACATTTCGACTTTATTGAACTGGTGGAGACGAATCAGCCCTCGTGTGTCACGTCCATAACTCCCCGCCTCTCGACGAAAGCAGGGCGTAAACGCGCAATAGTGAATGGGAAGATCGTCAGCGGAGAGAATTTCGTCTCGGTGAAAGCTGGTTAGGGGCACCTCAGCGGTAGGGGTGAGCCACAAATCGTCGCGATCGCACTTAAAGCTTTCGTCTGCAAACTTAGGCAACTGACCCGATGCGGTGAGAGAGGCAGTGCTAATCAGAAAAGGGGGCATCACTTCCGTATAGCCCGCTTGAGTATGGCAATCGAGCATAAACTGAATCAGTGCTCGTTCGAGCGCAGCTCCGGCTCCAATCAGAGTCACGAAGCGCGTCTGAGCAATCCGAGTTGAGCGCTCAAAGTTCAGAATCCCCAACTTTTCGCCAATTTCCCAATGAGGTACCAGGTCTTTAGACGAGTCTGGGAGATAATCATCCCCCCATCGACGAACCTCTACATTGTCGTCTTCGTCGGCTCCAATCGGGGTTGAATCGCTCGGCAAATTGGGCAGGGCTAGTAGGATTTCATCTAGCCGCGCCTTAAATTCTCTCTCCTGGGGCTCTAGAGTACTCAACTGCGCCTTAATCTGGTTGCCTTCGGTTTTGAGCGCTTGCACCTCATCACTTTGCGGATCGACACCAGATTTCATTTTCTGACCAACGGCTTTACCAATCTCGTTACTACGAGCCTGAAGCTGCGATCGCTTACTCTCTAGCTCTCGCTGCTGTCGGTCAATCTCCAGAATCGGCTGCAATTCGTAGCCTTCGCCGCGCAAATTTAGGCAGGCTTGCACTTTATCCGCGTTTTCCCGAATCTGCTTGATGTCTAGCACAGTATCCTCTATGTTGGCGCTCGCCCACTCAACTCTTACAAGGATATACCCCTTGCGGAATGCCTGTGCAGGATTTTGAACGAACAATTCTAGAGCCTAACCAACGTTGAGAATATGGCCGAGACTCACGTCGGAGACTGAGACAATTAGTAAGCTTCGCCTTGCTTTTCCTCACTCTGGTAGTGCTTGACAATTGCCCAAACGGCGTGGATGCTTCCTGGCAGCCAACCCAGCAATGTCAAAAGAATGCTAATCAGCAGCGTTGAACTGAGCCCGTAGGTTAGAAAAATGGCTACAGGGGGAACCAAAATTCCAAGAATGATTCGTAAGAGTTTCATATCTGATTGTATTGAATGGATCTAATTCTATTCAATACGATAAATCGACTTGAAGACGTCCCTCTGTAGACCTATAAACGATGCCTTAGGTATCAATCAATTAGACGATGGAGACGGGCTAGCTTGGTAGCCAAAGAAATCGATGCGGTAGTCTGTAATCCGAACGCCCGTTTGCTGCTCGATTTCCTGAATCAAATCATCCGGTAATTTCACGTGAATGTCCATGATTTGATTGGTATCAAGACAGTTGACGTGGCTATGGGGATCGCTGACATTGCCATACAACCGACCATCAGAGCGCTCAATACACTCAATGATGTCTTGGCTCGACAGGGCTTCTAAATTCTGATAGACCGATGTATGCCCAATCTCTTTGCCTTGCTGATTGAGGCGGTCATAAATTTCTCGAGCAGAGAGATGCTGCTTTTCTTGCCAGAGCAGCTCTAGAATGAAGCGACGCTGCTTGCTCACTCGCATCCCATGAACCTGACATCGCTCTAATGCATCCTCTAGAGATCGAATTGGTTTTCTTGCAGCCACTTCACCTTGCATATCAAACGATTCTCACCTCTTTATCTAAATCTAACAGTCAGTGCATACTAGCGGTGAAATTTAAGCTTGATTTTGATTCAGACTTAAATCTGCATCTAGTAAATCTGCATCTAGGTGAATTCATTTAGCACAGATCAAGATTAACAATCTGGCTAAATTCAGCATTACCTGATGAGTAAAATCATCGCTTAGACTGACGAATGCCTTCTTGTTTGAAACCACGTTAATGATGATGGAACGCTTGGGATGACTACCCTAACCATTAACAATCATCAATCCGATACTGGCCGCGCCAGTTTTTCGATAGAGTCGTTAGACTCTATTCATGCAAGCCTGGCAGCGAATCGAATGGGTGCGGATATATCCTTATGCGAACTCAGTACAACTTTAACTTAAATTGCTTCAAAATGTCTACTAAACCCCGATGTCACGGTATATAAGCCGCTTTTATGGAGTAGATTTCCGATAGAATCGATCGCGCGATCGCCCAATGCTGGCTTAGGCTAGGTATTGAGTTTGCATACTAACACTGCGAAATAGCTCGATGGCAACGAATATCCAACTCAGCAAAGAGCACATTCATCAACTCGACATTTCACCCGCCCAAACTATTGTGGATAGCGGGTTAGAGAAGGGGGCGATCGCCATTCAGTCTCAGCAAATCCGGTTTGATATCAACTATCCCCGCGACCCGTCTGACCCACGTGAATTGTCAGAGATTCCTGAAATTCGGCTGTGGTTCATTCGTCTCGATTCATACTATCCCTGGCTGCCCGTTGCCTTAGATTGGGAAACCGGAGAGCTCGGTCGCTATGCGGCGATGTTGGTTCCACACCAATTTAGTCCTACCGAAGGCATCCAATACAACCCTGAAGCGCTTGAGATTTTTGTGATGCAAAAGGTGTTTACCATTACGCTTTGGGCACAACAGCACGGAATTTCAAGCCGAAATAGGCTCAAAATGATGACTCAAGTGTTGGGATATGAGCTAGACGATAGCTTATTTGACGTGCTAAGTGATTAAACCGAAGGTTATATATCGCTTGTGGATGCTGACTTTGAAATAGGCAAGACAACGCTGATAGTGGTGCCTTGTTCAAGTGCAGATTCAATAGTAAGGCGCCCCCCATGAGATTCTACGATGCGTTTGACGATGGCTAGCCCTAGTCCATTTCCGGATGATTTGGTCGTAAAGAAAGGTTTGGTCAGTTTAGGGAGGATTTCGGCAGGAATGGGCTCGCCGTCGTTGTGGATTTGAATGGAAACGTGGTGGTGAGTCGGTTCACATAAAGTTCTGCATGTGACGGCGTTACCGGGAGGAGACGCGTCGCAGGCGTTTTCAAACAGGTTGATAAAAACTTGCTTAAGCTTGTCGCGATCGCCCGTGATGATCACAGGATCGCTGGGCTTGCAGAACTCCAGCTTCAGCCCCACTGACGTTGGCATTCCGCATAAGGTATCCAAAACGTCTGATAAAAATTTTCCTAGATTAATGTCGGTCGTTTGCAGCGTTTGGCGTTTAGCATAGAGCAAAATTTCGCTGAGCAATCGCTGTAGGCGATCGCCCTCTTCTAAGGCTAGTTCGAGGCGAGCATGGGCTCGTTCGGGAAGCTCTAAGCTTTTAAACGAATTAAGCCCCATTAGAACCGTTGTTAGCGGATTGCGCACCTCATGAACGATCATGGCCGCAAGTTCACCAATCTCAGCCAGCCGTTCAAGCGCTTTTTCGGCCTGTTTGCGTTCGGTGATATCTCGCGCCAACGAGAGTCGTAGGCGATCGCCCCCCCAGTCAAAAGACGTTGTTCTCACCTCGACCGGAAAGCTAGTGCCGTCTTTTCGCTGATGAATGCCCACCGACGTAACCGGAATGCCCGAGTCAGCCTTTTGATAAATTTCTCGGATCTGCTCTGGCGTTAATGCTTTCTGAATCTCTTGAACCTTTAAGCCAATTAGTTCTTGACGACTATAGCCTAGCCATTCACACGCCTGATGATTGACATCGACGATTTCGCCATCACAGTTAATGATAAAAAATGCGTCCGCCGCTTGCTCAACCAAATTGCGAAATCGTTGCTCACTTTGACGGAGTGATTCTTCGACCTGTTTACGTTCAGTGATTGCTTCGGTGACCTGATTAAACATTTGGTTGAATGCCACGATCACATCCCCTAGTTCATCGCGACGACAGATTGAACCGGAATAAAACTCAGGCATGGGCTCATCATTGCGTGTAGCTTTGCCCGCTCTCAATAGGTCGCGTCGTAGCATCAAAACCGGGGTGATCAGCAATGGCTCTAGCACTACCATTGTGGCAACGGTTACAAACACCGAGATGATAAGAACAAGTCCAGCAATCCGACCGACAAATGCTACGAGTTCTTGCCTGACGGATGAGGCATCATGGCGCACAATCAGGGTGTAATCCCCTTCCATTACGGGGATAGACCAAGCCGCATCATATCGATAGGTCGACCGATCGAGCTGACTTGCATTTTCGTTACCTTCAACGCTGGAGGGGGGGAGTTGGGGAGATTCGCCAAAATTACTGATCAGCTCTCCGGAATCTCGATATAAGGAAACCCCGACAATGCGCGGATTTTGCACGAGTCGTTGAACATCGATGATTATCTCGCCGTCTGATTTTTCGGAGAGGTTCATATCTCCAATGAGCCCGTTTGCCCACGCCATTGATAGCTCTTTCAAGTGGAGCAGTAGTTCGCGTTCGCGGCGATAGACCGACGGAATCAGAATGATAGCTTCGATAATGACAATGCTCGCAAATACCCAAAGCACAATGCGCCGAGACAAACGTGCCGTGAACAGATGGGAAAGCGCTCGAAGCCGAGTCGACACTAGGCTAACACTCCTCTATGGGTTAACACGAAAGGGCACAACAGCGATTGACGTAACGGAGGCAGTGATCGATATCGAATTATCGACATCATAGTGGATGCAGTGCGAGATTATCAGGGTAGCTGGAGCGATACTCAGTAGGCAGTAGCGGGTTTCGAAGCTATGATAACTTGCGACTAGCTTACCGTTTCTCGCTTTACCATGTATAGCAACCGCTCAGACCCTTGTGTCGGTTCGACTTCTCCCTTAGGGGCCTGTTAACCAATGAGCTCATGGTGGTTTGCGTTAAGCTGCCCCTAACAACACCCTATGGCGCAATCAAACTATGACGGTGTCTCTTTGACGTTGTTTCTTTGCAGACTCTATGCCTTAGATTCTGGTTGCTTCTAGATCGACGCATTATACAAAATGTCTCTGCGTAGAGACGTGCCTGTGATAGTTCTAGATCCGGCTCATCACAGTGTTCCCCATTCACTACTAGGCACTACACAGGCGCACTACACGGGTATGGAGAGTGAGTCGTGCCGCGCAAATGATTTTTGACCGTTGTGATCAGTTGCTCAATGCTAAATGGCTTGACCATATAATCGTTTGCGCCCGCCTTCAAACCTGTGCGGCGATCGCCGTCTGAATCCATTGCTGTAACAAAGATAATCGGAATTTGACTGCCCGCCTGCCTCAGACGACGACAAATTTCTAACCCCGATAAACCCGGCAAGCACCAGTCCAAAATAATCAGATCCGGTTTAATATCTTCGATCGCCGAAAAACCAGTTTTCCCGTCATGTCTGACGCTAACGCAATATCCCTGATCGGCGAGTTCTAACTGAACAATGCGGGCAAGCCGTTGCTGATCTTCGACTAACAAAATGTGAGAATTCACTATCCCCACCTCCTAACCATGCGAGCACTATATTTCGTCTATTATTTAGAATCGCCGATCATGCTGAGATCGCTCTGAAGCGATTCTGAGCTAAACCTGAGAGTTTGTGAGATTCGTCACACAGCCTCAACTAAAGGGGGAAGAGTGCGAATGAGCCACTGAACGGCATCTGCTAAATCACGGGCTACGTAGTCGGGACGGGTATGATGCTGATAGTCTCCCTTAACAACGCGATCGCCATATCCCGTCTGCACTAAGATTCCAGTGCAGCCAGCATTGTGGGCAAGATCCACATCGGTTGCTTTATCTCCAATCATCACGCTGTTTGCCAGATTGAGATCGTGCTGCCAAGCCGCCGCCACGAGCATACCGGTATTGGGCTTACGCCACGTCGTCCATCGGCTAAATTCAGGAACGACGCCCCCCTCGGGAGGGCTTAAATCAGGACAGTAATAGAGTGCATCCAGCGTTGCTCCTGCCTCATCGTTTAACAATCGACATAGCCTCTCATGCAATGCATCAACATGGCAGCGAGGATAATATCCCCGTGCCGGACCTGACTGATTAGATACCAGACAACAAAACCAGCCGCGATCGTTAAGCTGCCGCACAGCCTGAGCGGCACCTGGAACTAGCCGAAGATCATCAACGCGGCGAATGTATCCTGCCTCAATGTTGAGGACCCCATCTCGATCAAGAAACACCGCAGGCTTCATCATAGGTAGGTAATTCCTAAGCCCTCTTGGTCATAAGCTCTCCTCAACCGCCCCAAACTTTTTCCAATACTGCATCAGGCGAAATATCAGCCATCTTGCCAGTTGGCGATTTGATGCCAATAAATTTATCATCCGCAGGCAAAAGCTTTCCCGGATCGGTCGGACCAAACAATGCCAGCGTGTAAACCTGAAGCGCAACGGCTAAGTGCATCGGAGCGCTGTCTGTGCAAAGCATCAAATTTGCTCCTGCAATGATGGCAGCAAGCTTGCCCACATCGCTCGGCTGCACAACATGAATACCCGGACACGATTGGGTCAATGTCGATACAAACTCTTTATCCTCAGGGCCTTGCACCATAACCAAGGGAAGATCGGGCTGACGATTTTGAAAGTCTTCCACGATGGCTCGCCAGCTTTTAGCCGGATAAATTTTGTCGATTCCTTTCGACTGAGCTAGACGGCTTGATCCCCCGTGAATCAGAACGTAGCCCTGATCGCCCAAGCCAAGCCGCTTGCATTCGCTATTGGCCCATTCGATGTCTCCTTTGGGGACGTTGATAGACAGAGGAGGACATGGATTGCGAATATCTAAACCCTTGAGCAAGTCATGATACATTTGCGCAGCATATTGCTCAGTCTTCAGAGACACCGAGTTTGTTAGAAAAAAGCTCCCAATGCTGCTTTCATAGCTCACTCGGATGGGAGTTCCTGTTAGCCACAGCAACACGCCCACCGACCAGCGACTTCCTAGGGAAATGGCAATGTCATAGTAGCGATCGCGAATGATACCTAGGAGATTTGCCCAATCTGCTGGACTATTTCGATCCTTAAAGTCGAACGGGATCACGCCGCTGACGGATTTGCAAACCCGATAAGCGCCTTTTGCTCTAGGTTCAACTACCACATCAATATCGACGGCTGGGTATGCCTGCTTCAAATCATCCAGAGTTGGGAAGAAAAGAATCTGGTCACCAATCCCGCCAGGGACAAGAGCCACTACTCGCATAATATTTTGTTACGATGTTCGCCCCTTATTTTAGGGGAAGAGACACCAATCCAGAAGACAAATTTGATCATTTTAGAGGTCTCTAGCTACCTCAATCGCTTCAAGGATAGCTCCCAACACGGTACGATGTCAGGGACTTGGAAATTTAAGAATTTGCGATCGCAGGTGAGGACGGCAGTGCACTTACTGATTCCAGCGGCAGGGCAAGGGCGGCGTATGGGGAGCATGCGGAATAAGCTACTCCTCACGCTTCTAGGGCGTCCGTTGCTCGCCTGGACTCTAGAGGCGGCTAATGCATCCCAGCAGATTCATTGGATTGGCATTGTGGGCCAGCCTCTCGATTGGCAAGCCTTTAAAGACATTGTTTCAGATTTAGACTTAACGAAGCCCGTCGAATTTATCCAAGGTGGCTCAACCCGTCAAGAATCAGTCTATAACGGGCTGAGCGCGCTTCCAGACCAAGCTGAACGAGTCTTGATCCATGATGGGGCTCGATGTTTAGCGACGCCCGCCCTGTTTGATCGGTGTGCAGACGCTCTTGAGCATTGTCCTGGTTTGATTGCGGCAGTTCCAGTCAAAGATACGATCAAAATCGTGAAGCCAGGAACCCATCACATTGAACATACACCCGATCGCCAAAATTTGTGGGCAGCACAAACACCCCAGGGGTTTTTGGTCAGTCGGCTAAAAGAATGTCATCGCCAAGGGCTCGAAAACGGCTGGAGGGTGACAGATGACGCAGCTCTATTTGAACAGTGTGGTCTACCCGTGCAAGTTGTAGAGGGAGAAGAGACGAATCTGAAAGTCACCACGCCTTCTGATCTTGCTATTGCTGAATTGATTTTGCGATCGCGCGAGGTGCAATAACAGGGACGTCTCTGGCTTAATACTCTAACGTCAGAGAGTGTCGCTGATTTAAATACGCGCCCTAAAGCTCTTCAAGAACTGCCTCCACCCTTTCAACAGCCTCCCTATTTCCTTGTTGGTCATAGAGGGTGCGAGCCTGTTCTAGAGCGGCGATCGCCTCTTGGGTGCGATCGCGGCCTTGCAGAGCCACCCCCAATTTGTAGTAGCCGTCGGGATTGCTAGGCTGGAGTTCGACAAATTCTCGATAGGCAATAATCGCCCGCAAATAGTCTTGCTGTTCTAGCCAGATATCGCCAATTAGAACATGGGCTTCTGAAAGGCTAGGTTGCAGTGCTGCTGCATGTTGATAGGCGTCAATGGCTGCTTCAACATTATTTTGAGCCCTTAGCAAGTCGCCAATCTGAAGATGCACTTGGGCATTGCGAGGATCAAGATTCGCCGCTTGCTGGAATTCTGCTAATCCTGCTGCTAAGTCTCCCAAATTTACCCAAGCGACACCCAGATTGAGGTGCAAGGTGCTTTGCTGATTACGCGGAGCAAATTCGACTGCTTGTTCTAGCACGTCAATCGCCTCTTGATATCGCCCTTGACGAATAAAGGCGGCTCCAATAAATTCGCCTGCTTGAAGATTGTTGGGCTGTAGCTCAAGGACACGCTCATAGGCGGCGATCGCCTCAGGATAATTGCCCTGGCGTGCCATCACAACGCCGAGACCGAGATAGGCTTCGATATTATCAGTGCTGAGTTCGACAACGCGGCGATACGCATTTGCCGCCTCAGCATAGTTATCGAGATTCGCTCGAATGTAGCCCAGAGCAAAGTAAAAATCTGGATTGTCATCATCAAGGGCGATCGCCCGTTCGTAGGACCTCGCTGCTGCTTGCAAATCGCCCTGCTGAGCTTGCAAATATCCGATTCCTGAAAAAATTCGGGCATTACTCGGTTCTAGCGTCGCTGCCTCCTGATAGACCGATAGCGCCTGAGCATAGTCTTCTGTCTCGACCAATTCTTGCCCACGTCTGAGCAGATCATTGAGGCGATCATCATTTTGTGCCGATTGAGTAGAGGCTTGAGCGACAATCATCTCTAACGAGTGAGGTCGAATTTCCTCAGCTTGAACCGTCGTGTAAGACGTTAAAACAATAAATCCTCCCAGACACAAACTTCTAACCGATAGCATTAGATACCTCATGGGAACCTCACACACACTATTGCTAGTCCTCTGCTCGCTTCAAACCTGTCTAATGAGCGTTTATGGTAAATTACAGGGCTCACCCTAATCAATCAGGGCATTCACGCCGATCCAATTCGGAATTCCCCCAATTTCCATGAATGATTGACTCGGTTTATCTAAACCTTGATTAACCCGAAATCTGAAATAAGTTCTAACAGGAATTTCCAACACGACCTATAGATTTGAACATGTAGATTTGAACATGAAACCGCCTAAAGCAGACGGGGATCAACGCCAACACTAAGCTTAACCAGAAATGGATGATAACGTTCTATCGATCCCCAAATTAATCCGAAATTTAGGCTAGGTTGGAAACATGTCCGGTGTCTGAACAAATCAGAGATTGAGCAACTAAGGAAGAAAAATAGAGGTTTGTCATGATTTTTGCCACAACAGATGTTGTTCAAGGCGGAGTCGTCGACTCATATCTAGGGGTTGTCACCTCCGAAGTCGTTTACGGGAGCAATGCCCTCCGTGATTTTTTTGCAGGCATCCGGGACATCATTGGCGGACGAACAGCCAGCTACGAACGTGTATTTAAGAAAGGCCAGCAAGAAGCCATTGATGAGCTAGGCAAACGAGCAGAAAAGCTAGGAGCCAATGCTGTCATTGGAATTCGGATTGACACGGGCACCATCAACATTGATGACACGGGAGCAATGTTGCTAATTACTGCGACTGGCACTGCCGTAAGATTGCAGTGATTCGAGAAGGCACGATAGGTTTAAATCTACGCCAAGTTTGGCTCAGAATCTGGAGTCTTCTCACGGCAGAATTCTAGTTCTAGGCTTAGATGAGGTTTAATTGCGATAGTCTAATGTATGGTGCGCAGTTGCTATGACAATCGATTTCCTCGTATTTAGAATCGGAATCGACATGACCTATTTGGCGGGAGCCGCGCTGTGGGCGTTAGCTCTCTATCTAGGATTTTCTCCCGTGGGCGATTGGGTGACTAAACAACTCAATCGATGGTTTAACTTTGCCGAGCGGTTTCTCTACATTTCCGCCGCAGAATTTGAGCGGACTCGCAAAGGGCGAGAATCTCAAAACGCTTTTTTGGCGTCGCTGTTCAGTATTGTCCCGTTTCTGATCGTGGGTGGCTTAGTTGACTATGGCGTTGAAAGAGGGCTTGGGCAGAGTTGGGCGATTAGCGTCGGGATTCTGGCATGTGTCGGGTGTGGCATATACGAGCTAGGACGACGGACAAGCGATTCGGCAGATTGAGAGAGTAGGTGTCATCTAAATGCGCCAGAAATGCGCCAGCGTGTTTTTATCCCGTCCCCTTTTGCATCTCTTCTTCGACAATCTGCGCCAATCGCATGGCGGCTCCGGGTTTTCCTCTGATGCTTCTGAGGCGATCGCCTACTTGCTCTAACACCTCAGGATGGTTCAGCCAGTTGAGTGCAAAGGTGGCAATTTCGCTAGGGTCTAGATGACCTACAAACTCAGGCACAATGGCTTCGCCAGCCCAAATATTGGGCCACGCCAGCAGTCGGGATTTCCGTAGAAACCAGCCGTTGATTAGGCGGGCAAAGGCAGATCCTATGCCAGGGAGATTAGCCAAAAGCCCTGGAATTCCATCCCAGGCGCGCATGGCATCAAGCTGTTGGGTTGGCAACAGCACCAACATCGGAACCGCAAGGGAGCCAAGTTCAGCCGTATTAGCGCCTACGGTTGTTAAACAGAGATCACACTGAGCTAACATCTCGTACGCTGGAAACTCCGTCCACAGCCTAATTTGCAAATCATCCGACGTTTTTAGATAAGCGCCATCGGCATCACTGACCAATGTGGCAGAGATTGCGCCAAAAAATCGAGCAACTGGATTGTGATCGGGATTGGCAAATTGTGCCAACGTCTGGATATCTAGAGTCGGTGCGACTGGGATGATAAATCGCGTTTCCGGCAAGGCATGCGAAATCTGCTGGGCGATCGCCAAGGTTAGGGGTACGCCCTGGGCAAGCTTGGCAGGTTTAGACCCTGGAAGAAGGCCGATTAGGTGGGAGCAAGAGGCGATGTCAGATCGATTGAAGTCTTGATAGTCTTCCAGATTTTTAGATGCCGTGCTGCGGGATTCTCGCTCATCAGGCTGATCGAGCTGATTGACGTGATGGCTGCCTACATCTGCCATCAAATCGCCAACCACTGAAAATTTGTGGGCATATCGGTTAGGAGCCTGCTTAGCCAGCTCTGGATTCATCACGGCGTAGCGATCGCCCCACGAGTGCCAGCGGGTTTCCCATTCGCCATAGATGACGGTGCGATATCCCAGGCGTTTGCCGATGATGATGGGATAAATCTGATCGCCTCCTAGAAACACAACAACGCCGCGATCGCGCCAGTCCCAATCTTCCGAGGTGGTGCCAAACAATAAGAATGGGAAAAAATATTGAGCTGCTTGAATGCGATCGAGTTCGGGATAGCTCTGGGCGATCGCCACTTCTTTGCCGCTCGCATTCGGGCATGGAGAGAGAATGAGTGATATGCGAATCTGGTGGCGATCGGTGCTGAGGTGTTGTCTGAGAGCGTTGGCGACGGGTCTAACCCACGTTGTGATTTCACCCGGACCATTCGACAGCAGTAAAATATCAGCAGACAGCATCAAGATATATCCGTCAATGAATATAGCGATCCTAAATCGCTTGTGAATTGTGTGTGAGCGGTGGGGCGGGCAGCCACCGCTCACAACCCATCTGGGATTGCTATATATCCGTAAATGAATATTCATTTGAATATTCTGAATAATAGTTCTGAATCACATGAATCCTAACCGGATAAGTTTAAGGTAGCTCTCTATTACCAAATTCAAAGAATACCAGGTTCAAACAATT
>JBNPEG010000155.1:19679-25460 GCA_051117555.1 Elainellaceae cyanobacterium
ATATATCCGTAAATGAATATTCATTTGAATATTCTGAATAATAGTTCTGAATCACATGAATCCTAACCGGATAAGTTTAAGGTAGCTCTCTATTACCAAATTCAAAGAATACCAGGTTCAAACAATTACACGTTATACGAATGCTGATTTGGATTTTTTGTGTGTTAGCTACCGTTGTAGCAGTTAGTGGATGGATTATTCAGATTGCAATCCATCAAAAACTACGAAGAGTGAACGCCCAACCAGTCGTTTGGGTGAGAGGGGCAACAAATCGGTATTCTAGCTTGCTAATCGGAAACTATGGGATTCCAATCGCGGTTCAGACACGAAAACGCGGACCGCGAATTAGGATGATTTTTCCCCGACTGAACCACCAAGGAAATATTGAATACATTCACGCCTGGCATGGCTTACACGAGATTAAAACAACTCGTCATCATAGACGACTAAACTCAGGTGGAGAGCTGGAAATCGCAGTTAGAATTTCGCCGATTATTCAAGAACATCTCCAGATTGATGCCGAGATTCGCCACCTCAATCAGCATTCTCATCACATTAATGAGCTGGCTAGTCTTATTTCTACCTCGTCTCTCTATGCTGACCAACTCGATCTCTATAAGCGGGCGAGTGTTCAAATCAATAACCTGCTGCACCAAGCCCAAAAGCTAGAGCAGATCTATATCACGCTGATTCGTGAAACTCTGATTGGGATCAAGGTGTCTCAGTACAATCCCGATGATATTTCAATGACGTATTGGGATAATCAGAGCCAATACGTGCGACGCCAGCACGAGTATTTTCGAATGAGAGGCGACGCCTATCTGACTGACCAAACTCGGAATGCTGGCCTCTAGAAGACACCCCACCCGCACAAAGCTGACTATGCCGATGACGACCCGCGTTTCGCAAGCGACGTGAATGAGCGGCCCCCTGGCAATCGTCGATGTTTTCTGTGTACAGCGGTTTACTCGGCGAGAAGCTGTCACGACTCTATAACCGTCATAACCTTCCTTATTTTGCCAAATTGAGACATGTCATTCAGTCTCGATGAGGGTAAATAGAGTGTTGAGGCATGGCTGAATATCCCGTGGAATGCGGCGATCGCCCTAATTTATATTTCTCAATATTTGATGAGTGTCTGCTCACCAAATTAGACAAAAATTGTTGCAAATTATCTCAATCTTTTTATCGAATTGTGTCAGATGGAGGGCGATCGCCGGTATGACGCTTTGTTTTCATGATACAAAAACTCTTGTAGAGTCAGTATTCAGCGGTGAATTGCTCGGGCTCAGCACGCAATAACATTTGACAGTTTTAGCGCTGTGTGCAGAGTTCTGGCGGAGCCGTTGAGATTATGTAGTCGCGAGTCAGCTTTGCAGGAAGGAGTCTAACTGGATGTTTACCCATGTCAAGCCCACGGTCAGATATATCGCTCCAGATGACCTACAGGGACGGACTCTAGTCAAGGTGGTTTACGTTGTTTTGGAACCGCAATATCAGAGTGCGCTTTCGGGGGCGGTTCGTGCCATCAATGCCAATAATCCGAATATTGCGATCGAAATTAGTGGTTATCTGCTCGAAGAGCTCAGGAGTCCAGAAAATTATGAGGCGTTTCAAGCCGATGTGGCTAACGCCAATCTCTTCATCGCGTCGCTCATCTTCATTGAGGAGCTAGCGGATAAGGTGGTCGAAGCCGTGCAGCCGCATCGCGATCGCCTCGATGCGGCGGTGGTATTTCCCTCGATGCCACAGGTGATGCGCCTCAATAAGCTGGGTAGCTTCTCGATGGCGCAGTTGGGTCAGTCGAAAAGTGCGATCGCCCAGTTTATGAAAAAGCGGCGGCAGAATTCGGGCGCAGGCTTCCAAGATGCCATGCTCAAGCTCTTGCGCACCTTGCCCAAGGTGCTCAAGTACCTGCCGATGGACAAGGCTCAAGATGCCCGCAACTTCATGCTGAGCTTCCAGTATTGGCTAGGAGGGTCGTCTGAGAACCTGGAAAATTTCTTGCTGATGCTGGCAGATAAGTATGTCTGTCCCAATTTTGCTGGGTCGCCTGGCGAAACCTCCCTTCAGTATCAAGACCCTGTTACCTATCCAGACATGGGGATTTGGCATCCCCTTGCGCCTCATATGTATGAGGACCTCAAGGAATATTTGAACTGGTATCAGTCTCGCTCTGATATTTCGGATGATTTGAAAGATCCCCTCGCACCGTGCGTCGGCCTGGTTCTTCAGCGAACCCACCTGGTGACGGGTGATGATGCTCATTACGTAGCTATGGTGCAAGAGCTGGAATGCATGGGCGCACGAGTCATTCCAGTCTTTGCAGGCGGGCTAGATTTCTCAAAGCCTGTCGATGCCTACTTCTATGATCCGCTATCAAAAGGTGAAAAGGCGATCATCGATATTGTGGTGTCGCTAACGGGGTTTGCCTTAGTTGGGGGTCCGGCTCGGCAAGATCATCCCAAAGCCATTGAATCATTGAAACGGCTAGATTGTCCCTACATGGTGGCGTTGCCGCTGGTGTTTCAAACGACGGAAGAATGGCAGGAAAGTGATCTCGGATTGCATCCCATCCAAGTTGCGTTGCAGATTGCGATCCCTGAGCTAGATGGCGCAATCGAACCGATCATTCTCTCTGGACGAGATGGGGCAACCGGAAAGGCGATCGCCCTCCAAGATCGCATCGAAGCGGTCGCTCAACGGGCAATGAAGTGGGCAAATCTGCGGCGACTCCCCAAGCTGCAAAAGAAGGTGGCGATTACTGTCTTCAGCTTCCCGCCTGATAAAGGCAATGTAGGAACCGCTGCTTATCTAGACGTGTTTGGCTCAATCTATCGCGTCATGGAAGCGCTGAAGCACAACGGCTATGACGTAGACGACCTACCTGAATCTCCGGAAGCCCTGATGCAGACCGTGATTCACGATGCGCAGGCTCAATACAGCAGCCCTGAGCTAAATATTGCCTACCGCATGTCGGTGCCCGAATATGAGTCGCTAACTCCCTATCACAAGCGGCTTGAAGAAAACTGGGGAGCCGCACCGGGGCATCTGAACAGCGACGGTCAGAACTTGCTGATCTTCGGAAAGCAGTTTGGCAATGTGTTCATCGGTGTGCAGCCTACCTTTGGCTATGAAGGCGACCCCATGCGGCTGCTGTTCTCCCGCTCTGCGAGCCCCCATCATGGGTTTGCCGCCTATTACACCTACCTGGAACGTATCTGGAAGGCGGATGCTGTCCTACACTTCGGCACCCACGGATCGCTAGAATTCATGCCAGGCAAGCAGATGGGCATGTCGGGCGAGTGCTACCCAGACAGCTTAATTGGCACAATACCCAACCTTTATTACTACGCGGCAAATAACCCATCGGAAGCCACGATCGCCAAGCGGCGCAGCTATGCCGAAACCATTAGCTACCTCACGCCTCCCGCCGAAAATGCCGGACTCTATAAAGGCTTAAAGGAACTGAGCGAACTCATCGGCTCCTATCAAACCCTGAAAGATTCTGGACGGAGCGTGGCGATCGTCAACGCGATCATCGATAAGTGCCGCTTAGTCAACCTGGATAAAGACATTGAGTTGCCCGATCAGGATGCCAGTGAGCTTGCGGCTGACGCCCGCGATACGTTGGTGGGCAGCGTTTACATTCGTCTCATGGAAATCGAGTCGCGGCTGTTGCCCTGTGGCTTGCATGTGATCGGCAAACCCCCAACCGCCACTGAGGCGATCGCCACGTTGGTCAACATTGCCAGCCTCGATCGCCCCGAGGAAGACATGAAGGGACTGCCGCGCATCATTGCCGAAAGCCAAGGACGGGATATTCAGGAGATTTACCAAAACAGCGATCGCGGTATTCTCGACGACGTGCAATTGCTCTACGACATCAACCAAGCCACACGAAATGCAGTGGCCGCAATGGTAAACGAGCAAACCGACGCCGATGGGCGTGTCTCTAAGGTCACCAAGCTCAATTTCCTCAACATGGGCAAAAAAGTGCCTTGGGTCGAGGCGCTGCATCACGCAGGCTACTCCAAAGTCGACGCCGAAGCCCTCAAGCCCCTGTTTGAATATCTGGAATTCTGCCTGAAGCAAGTCGTCGCCGATAATGAACTGGGTGCGCTGCTGCAAGCCCTCGACGGACGGTATGTGCTACCCGGTCCTGGCGGTGACCCAATTCGCAATCCTGACGTGTTGCCAACGGGTAAAAATATTCACGCCCTCGATCCGCAGTCCATTCCCACAACTGCTGCCGTTCAGTCGGCGAAAACGGTCGTCGATCGCCTGCTAGAGCGTCAAAAAGCAGAGAACAACGGGCTCTATCCCGAAACAATCGCCTTTGTGTTGTGGGGAACCGATAATATCAAAACCTACGGCGAGTCGCTAGCCCAGGTAATGTGGCTTGTGGGCGTGCGTCCGGTGCCGGACTCCCTCGGGCGGGTCAACAAACTCGACCTGATTCCCCTGGAAGAATTGGGTCGCCCCCGGATCGACGTGGTGGTAAACTGTTCGGGCGTATTCCGTGACTTGTTCATCAACCAGATGGCGCTGCTCGATCGCGGGGTGAAAATGGCGGCTGAAGCCGATGAACCCAATGAGATGAATTTTGTCCGCAAGCATGCACTCCAGCAGGCTGAGGAAATGGGAATTCATATCCGTCAGGCGGCAACGCGCGTGTTTTCTAATGCGTCTGGGTCCTATGCCTCAAACGTCAATTTAGCCGTAGAAAATAGCACCTGGGAAACCGAGTCAGAACTTCAGGATATGTACCTGAGCCGCAAGTCGTTTGCGTTTAATTCAGATAATCCTGGCATGATGGATCAGTCGCGTGACCTGCTTGAGCGATCGCTCAAAACGGTTGATGCGACGTTCCAAAACCTGGATTCATCTGAAATCTCGCTGACCGACGTGTCCCATTATTTCGACTCTGATCCCACCAAAGTTGTGTCATCCCTGCGAGGAGACGGTAAGCAGCCAGCCTCCTACATCGCAGACACCACGACCGCCAACGCCCAAGTGCGATCGCTCTCTGAAACGGTGCGCCTCGATGCTCGGACGAAGCTCCTCAACCCCAAATGGTATGAGGGCATGCTCTCCCATGGCTATGAAGGCGTTCGAGAGCTCTCGAAGCGGCTCGTCAACACGATGGGCTGGTCAGCAACTGCTGGAGCCGTTGACAATTGGATCTATGAAGACTCCAATGATACGTTCATCAAAGACGAAGCCATGCGCCAGCGCTTGATGAATCTCAATCCCCATTCGTTCCGCAAGGTGGTGACAACGCTGCTCGAAGCCAACGGTCGCGGCTATTGGGACACCAACGAGCAAAATTTGAATTTGCTCCGTGAGCTGTATCAGGAGATCGAAGACCGCATCGAAGGCATCGAATAATGCATGGGTTTGCTTGATCACGGTTGCAAAGGGGCAGCTCTGCTGTCCCTTTTGATGCTTTAAGGTTAATATCAATTCTTCCCGTTTGGGATTGCACTTCTTCCCGTTTGGGATTGCACTATAAATTCTACTGGTTAAAAATTGCTCAAAAATACAATGATTCCATCAATCGACAGATGTGAAACCCCATCCAATTGGGGATATTAGATTCGTTCACGACTATGACCTATATAAAGATATGAGCCGTTCAAATAACAAAATGGGTAAACGTATTACCCTCTATATTTTTGGTATAGCGCTAATTGTAACTGCCATTATTATTATCCTAAAAGGGGTCGGAGTCTTGTCTGCTATTCCAGGATTTGTGATTTGGGCGCTCATCTTAGTTAC
>JBNPEG010000181.1:0-24594 GCA_051117555.1 Elainellaceae cyanobacterium
TTTCTATTTTGAACTCCGCTGACGGGGTTCTGATAGGCGTCGATGGAGTTAATTATAGAAACGACGCAGTCGATTATAGAAACGGCAAGAAATTTTGGGCGTCGATGGAGTCAATTATAGAAACGACGCAGTCAATTATAGAAATGACGGGGTCGATTATAGAAACGACGCAGTTATTTATAGAAACGACGCAGTCTGAAGTCGTATTTGGAAGACTGAATCCTGCAATATACGGATCTTCCAAACTTCCGTCAGCAATATTTCAGCATTCATACCGAGATAAAACCGCTCCCAGACTGGGCACTTATAGAGTACTGCATCAGTTTGGTGCATCCATCTAATCTGTGAGTCATTAGCTATGCCTATTCGTACTGTCGATGCGACTCTGACCCAGCAAGAAATCGAAGAAATCATCACTGCGCTCAACGTGATTCTTGATCGCCTGCCCTTCCTTGTTGGTCTAACCCCTGACGAACGACGCCAAATTGCCAAGATGGGGCGCAAGGCTCAAACCTTTACCACTCGCGCGCTGGACATGGCGCATCAGTATAACGACATGATGCCTCGCCATTTGAATGTTGAAGAAGCCCGACGAGACATTGCCCTGTTTGAAGCGCTGAACCCAATCTTGCAAACGGTGAATCATATGCGCGAGCTACTCGAAGACACCCAAACGATCGCAGGCAGTGAAGCCTATGCAGCGGCGCGGCTTGCTTATAACACGGCAAAGGTATCCGGGAAAAACATGGGCATGGATGACATCTTGGAAGACCTTTCTCATCAGTTTCGCCGCACTCGCAAAGCGCAAACGAAGGAGTCATCAATATCAACGCAGTAATAATCGCTCTTTTCTGTGCAAGGCATCTGGTTGACTGACAAAACTTTTTGCAACGGCAGTTAAAACTGCTGCTATACAGGCAAAACCCGCCTGCGCGGGTTGGGGACAATCGGCGTAGGCTGACTTTGTAAGACTAGGCGCAGTTAACCCTGCGGGACGCTTCGCGAATAACCGCCGGCCTCCGAAACTTTTGTCAGGCAATCAGGTAAGGCACAGTGGCAAAGTCAGGCTTCGTCGTCCGGCAAGTCTTCTGTGTAGGCATCAATTGCCTCGACCATACCTTCTGAATAAGGTTCTAGAACCGTTGCAACAACGTGCAATTCCGCCATTGCGAAAACTCTTCTGAATCAGGGTCAGTCATCTTTAGGGTTTGAACAGCGGCGATCGCCCGGTTCAAATAAACGTGATATTCATCAAGATGCCGTTGCAGACTGGTCAATGACTCTTCTCGTACACCAATGCTCATCAATTCAGCCGCCTTTTTAGCTTGGAGAATATGCTTTAGTCACCAATGCTATTGCTGAACGGTGGGCGATGCTGCTGGAGCGGGCTCGCTGTTCAGCCGCTCAATGCCCAAATAGCCTAAGAACATCACCAGAGCAACGATGGCGATGATTTGAATGGATCGCTCAACGGCAATGACACGTCTTAAAATTTTTTCCATATCATTCTTTTTGGACTCTGTTGCTATCCTACTCTCCACCAAAGCGCAATCGCCATTCGTCAATGTCGCCATCCAGATTTGGAAATGGAGCTAAGCGGACTCGAACCGCTGGCCCCCTCAATGCCATTGAGGTGCTCTACCAACTGAGCTATAGCCCCATAGTGCAATTTCTTATCATGCCTTGGCTACAAGCATTCGTCAAGCGCGCGCATTCACGAGTCTGCTTATAGATCTTTGCGTATGATCTTAGTGTAGCGCTCTGAATCGCGATAGAGTCTTGATAGTGATGTTTGAACAAGACCGAGCTAGTCGCCATGACCGCCGAATCGCCAGAGCAACCCGATCATTCCCAATCCAATGACGCTCAATCCAACGACGCTCAATCCAATGACATCGATCGTGTCACTCTATTGCGATCGCTCCGTCGCAAGGAGGGCAATTGGGTCACATGGGGAAGAACCTGTCAAGCGCTGCAAAAGTCAGGCTACACGCCGCAGCAAATTTTTGAAGACACTGGATTTGAGTCTGTCCAGCAAAACCAAATCATCGTAGCGACTCAGGTCTACGACTCGATGCTGGCAGCAGGGATTCCTGACGCGGTGCGATCGCACTTTGAGCAGCGAGGCAGCGACACTCTCTATGAGTTCCGCATTCTGTCTCAGCAGGAACGAGCGGCGGCGGCGTGCTTAGTGCTTGAGAAGGGCATCGACTCAGAAGCTGCCCGCGACGTGGCCAAAGCGATTAAAGAATATTCTCGACGGACGACGCCTCCGGTTGGCTTTGCGCCATTTTCAGAACATCCAGGAGATGCGATCGCCTATCACTATTGGAGGCTCGCTCGACAACAATCCAACCTGTCTGAGCGATCGCGCCTGATTGCCCAGGGGTTAAAATTTGCGAGCACCGAGTCTGCCCGCCACGAGATTGAGGCATTGCTCACCGATACGTCGGTCAAATCCAGCCGCTCAGCGCCTTATTTACCGCTTTATCGGATGGATTCAGAAGAGCAGCTTCCGCGAATTCTGCCTGTGGTTGGGAAATTGCCGCTTAGCGCCGACGACCTCAAGGCAGTGCCTCTGATTGAGGATGAAGGCCCCTTTCGCATGGTGAGGTTTACAGGAGCCGGCGCGTGGATTCCCGTTCCAGGTTGGCAAGTCGTCTGGAGTGCTGAAGATCCGGTGGTGATTTTGGCAGAGAGCGACCAGTTCCCGATGCCGCTGCAAGGAAAAAAGGAAGATGTATTAGTGGTCATCGATCGCGCCCAACGCCAATGGAGCGACGATGCGTACTTCATCATCGAGCATGACAATCAGCTTCAAATTCAATGGTTTGAGGATGAGCCGTCGCTTTCCCTGCTCGGACAAGTAATTTTAATCTTGCGACCCAAGAAGATTTTGGACGAAGACTATACCTATGATCCGTGGCAGATTGAAGAGTAGTAGATCATTCACTCACCACAGCGAAACAACTGATAGGGAAACCCAATTCGATTGAACCGATCTGGATCGATCGTGCAGGTCGATTTGCCTGCCCGGTTGAGGTTGCGAATCTTGAGCTGGGTGGGATAGTCTTCGGTTTTCATGCCTGGAGATGCGACGACCCATAGATTGAGGGGGAAGGACAACTCGTGACGCATGCGAGCAAGGGTGCGCCATACGTCTCTGTAGTTGTTTTCTCGATGCACAAACGCCACCCGCACAGGCGGATTGGGCGTAGTTGCATAGATAGAGTCAAGTTCGAGCACAAAACTAAGCCCCAGGGCAATTTCTTGCAGCGACTGATAGCTCACCACCAGCATCAGTGGCGTTGACGGATCAAAGGCCATGTCTTCGGCAACCGTGTGCGGATAGTAGCCTTTTTGAAACACCCAGCCGTGTACCACCAAACTACTGCTGACTAGACCTGCAAGGATGGCGATCGCCACGGCTGATCGGTTGATGCGGGAGGAGCGAATCGGTTGCCCCTGCCGACTCTGTCTTGACATACCCACCGAAAGACCCGCCGCAACCAGCGCACTCATGCCGGGATAGTAGACAAAGTTGTATCGTGGCACCGAAGTAATATCTTTATCGAGAATATAGGCGATCGCCAAAAACTGAAGAATGACCCCGCCCACAAAGCCACCCAGCACAATCAGAGACGCTCGATATGTCGGCGTATGCCAAAGCTGTCGTATTCCTCGAATCACCTGCCATGCCAGCCATCCACCAATCGCCAGCATAATCAGCGCAGACGGCAGAATCACAAACCACGGCTGATTTTCGACAGGGAGCGCGATTCCCATCAGCACCCAGCCCATGACGGTTTGATAGAGCGGGGCGATGCGATCGCGCCAGTCGGGTTTATAGGGAATCAGCCAATCGGTTTCGGGGCGATCGAAATGGGCAAGCACAATCGGCAACCACGGCAGATAGCTGACAACAATGACGCTCAGGCTGAGCACTAAGGTGCCCCCATAGTGGTGCAAACGTTGAACTCTTTGCCAGCGGGTGCTAATCCACAGGGCTAGCGCCATGAATTGAGCAATCACGACGAGGATGAAAAAGTAGTGGACATACAGCCCAGCGATATTAACGGCTACCCATGAGAGTGCTAGCCATACTGAAATGCGCCGATGCTGGGCGATCGCCTTTTGAATCCTAATAAGCGCGATGAGTCCCAGCGTGGCTAGCATCATCGGCAGCGTATAGTGGCGGGCTTCTTGCGACAAATAGACTGCAAAAGGTGAAACTGCCATCAATGCCGCACCCATGAGCCCAGCAGTCGGTGAAATCGCCATGCGATTGAGCCCATACACAGCCGCGATCGCCCCCACTCCAAATAATGCCGGCAGCGATCGCATTGCCCATACCCATTGAGTCGCATCAGGCTGGAGCCAGCCAATCCAGCGATAGAGCAGGCAGAAAAACAGCGGCGGATGGACGGATTCAGTGGCGACGGTTTGAGCAATTTGAGCGCAGCTAACTCCTGGCTGAAATGCAAATAAATCACTCAGTGCCGACAACGGAAAAAAACCATTCACCGGCACATCTGCCTGGCGATGTCCCAAGGTAAACAGAGCCGTAATCACCTCATCGAGCCAAAGCGGTTTGGCATCGAGCTGCCAAAATCGCAGCACAGTTCCCACCAGCACAATGCCAATCAGCAAGGTGTAGTGCAAACCCGGCTGCTTGATCGGACTCGCTGAATCATTCTTGTCTAATGGCTCGCGTCGCATGAATAGTTCAATTCAGATTACTCAATCACTACCGACTATACAGGGGTAATACCAATTCTCGATTTTGGATTTGCGATTTTGGATTGACGGCATTCAGTCTGCGCTATCCTGGCGCTAGGAGTGCCCCACCCCTTTCACAGGTTGCATGTAGGAATGACTCAATTACCCACTGCCAGACAAACTGCCTTCGATCAGCGCGAGGAACAAATGCGCCACCTGCGCGATCGCCTGCGTCCGGGGCAGCAGCGGATGGCAGACTGGCAGTCTGGCCCGTTGGCGGTGTCGGCAGTCCCCGGATCGGGAAAGTCAACCGGAATGGCGATCGCATCTGCCCTATTAATTGCTCAGCGCTATCAAACGGCAACCTCCCTTCTTGCACCCACGCGTCAGTTGATTTTGGTGACCTTTACCCGCTCGGCGGCTGCCAACCTAAAAGCCAAAATTCGGGGATACTTAAGAGACCTGCTGCTCCCTCCGCTGGGCTTCTCGGTCTACACGCTGCATGGGTTGGCGCTCAATATTGCCATGCGTCATCCAGATTTGTCCGGGCTGACGCTTGACCAAATGACCTTGGTGTCTCCCAATCAAAGCAATCGCCTGATTCGTACGGCTGTCGAACAGTGGATTTATGCCAACCCGGTTCTATATCAGCAGTTACTTGAAGGGCGGCAGTTTGATGGCGAAGAAACTGAGCGGCTGCGGCGGCAGTCCGTCTTGCGAACGGAAGTCTTGCCCGATCTGGCCTATTCGACGATTCGGGAAGCCAAAAGCTCCGGGCTGCTGCCCCAACAGCTTCAAGACGTGAGTCAGACTGCGATTCGTCGGATTATGAGCCACGATGAATCCGGCAATAGTGGCAGCGATTTTGACGTGCTGGCGATCGCCGCTGGACTCTATGACCACTATCAGCGGCTGCTTCAGCAACGGGCATTCATCGACTACGACGACATGATTTTGGCGGCGCTGCGCGTGTTGGCGAATGAGAGCGCTCGTCAACTCTGGCAAGAGCAGATTTTTGGCGTCTTTGAAGACGAAGCGCAAGACTCGTCTCCCCTCCAAACCCGACTGCTTGAACTGCTGGCGAGCCATCCATCCGATCCTCAGCAGCCGCTGAATCTGGTGCGAGTGGGCGACCCCAATCAGGCGATTAACTCGACGTTTACGCCCGCCGATCCGATTTTCTTTCGGCAGTTTTGCGAAGCGTGCGATCGCCACCAGCGCCTTGCAGAAATGAATCAGGCCGGACGCAGCACTCAGCCCATCATTGATGCCGCCAATTTCATGCTGACCTGGGTCAATCAGCACATTGGAGGATCAAACATCGAGCTGCCATTTCGTCCTCAAGTGATTCATGCGGTGAGTCCGGGCGATCCTCAAGCCGATGCCAACCCATTTCCGGAGGGGCGGGGGCTAGAACTGCATGCGCCAGACACGATTTTCCAAACGGTTGAACGAATCGGGCAGCGGGTCGCTCAATTGCTAACGCGCCATCCTGATCGCTCGGCTGCGATTTTGGTTAGAGAAAATAAGCAAGGGCGGTTTATTTCTGAGCTGTTGCGGAATCCGGGGCACTATAATCTGTCCACCAATCTTGGACAGTTGGAAATTGCTCTCTACGACGTGGGCGAACAAGAGCGCTATTCTCACGTCCCTGCCGAAATTCTGGCATTCTTGCAGTTTCTCGATCGCCCCCACTCGCCCGACTATCTCAAGGCTGTGCTAAAAATCTTGATGGCGCGCAAGCTGATCCCTAGCCAAGACCTAAATCTGCTGACCGGACTGCCTGAACGGTTTCTGTTTCCGAGTCCGCTCGATCCGCCCCTGCCCGATCCGGTGCTACAGGCGCAGCGATATTGTGCGAGTTTGCTGCGAGCCCGCCTCGAACTGCCCCATTATCAGCTCATTCCATTTCTCGCCCTAACGCTCAACTACGACCAAACCGAGCTTGCCACCGCCGATAAGCTAGCCGAACGGATTGCCCAGCAAACTGCTATGAACCAGTCGCTTCCGTCGGTCATTGAGGTGTTGGTAGACATTGTGGGGTCAGAGCGATTTGAACCCGTGGAGACCGAAGATACCGAGTCGCGCTATACCCGCAATGGTCAGCTCACGATTATTACGATGCACAAAGCAAAGGGGCTCGACTGGGATTATGTGTTTATCCCGTTTCTTCATGAGCATACGATTCCCGGCAAATTATGGGTGCCGCCCCAGGCCCAATTTATTGGCGATTTTAGTCTTGCCGCGATCGCCCGTGCCCAAATTCGAGCCAGCATTCACCACGACTCTGACCTGCCCGACGTTGACGCGGCTTGGGAACGCGCCAACTATTTGAGCACCGCTGAAGAATATCGGTTACTTTACGTTGCGATGACCCGCGCCAAGCGACTCCTCTGGATGGCAGCCGCTCGCCAAGCTCCCTTCTCCTGGAACAAACCCGATAATCTTGAAGAGAAAGCTCCCTGTCCTCTCCTCCCGGCTCTCAGCCAGCAGTTTCCCGCCCATGTGATGACTACTTAATGCCCTGATTCCTTCATCGCCTTTAGCAGCGCAGACAGCGCATGATCTTCTGAGGAGTTAACCTGCCGATCGAGGAGGGCAATGCTAACGGCCTTAGAAAGCGCGATCGCCGCCACATCGGGGTCGATATCTTCCATGAGGCGATCGAGCGACTGGGGCACCTTCAGGGCTGACTTGATGCCTAAAATCATCGGTTCATCAAACCCTAATACTTGAAGTTGGGGATGAAGCGTCTCCCAATCGGGCGCTGAATCTGGATCTCCGACTTGAATCACATAGGCCAACAACCGTTGCAGCTTCATTTGTTGCTGCTGGGTCACTTGACTGGGCGCATTGGGAATCAAGCCATCCGGTTTTCCATGCTTTAAATTCTTAAGAATCTGCTCCCAATCGCGTCCGTCGCAGGCTTCAGGTTTGCCAACCGTAATCGACACTTGAATTTGGTCAGACACCGCATCCAAATGATGGACTTTCGCATGGACTCCCAAAAAGCCTAGCCACTGGGCGATCGTGGTGATTAACGTGGAACGAGTCGCCTGGCTGTTTGCCAACAGGCGAATCTGGGTACGAACCATCGGACGAACAATTTGTGAAAGCATAGCGGTGTCTAACAATACGAATAAGAGCTACGAATTTACACCTACACATTAGAATAACCAAATTGATCACAATTGCCAGTTCCGATACCAGATATTGCCTTATGCTCCCGCGTTAGGATGCTGACCTCGTGTAAAACCTGCGCGGCGCGCGCATTCTACATGCAAATCTAAGCCTGTAGGGCTATATTCGCGGCATTGCTGAATCAAAGAATGATGCCGACTGACCTGATTACCTGATTTAAGCCAATTTAAACTTTAAAAAAATTGCTTGAACATTCGGATATAGCGTGCTTAGCTCCGTAAATTGTTGCGTGCTCTTACGAAATGAAGCGCATAGAATGGACATTGAACAGTCGGGGAAGTCGAATTTTTGAGATTTCTCCGGTTTATCCAGTTACATACCTCAATTTTTGATCGTTGAATGACCTCTGCATCTAATAAACGTTCTCCATCTATCCAATATTCTCCTAAAACCCTGGTTCGCGCAGAGCGATCGCTCCGATGTGCTCCCTTTACGACTCAACTATTTGAAACCATGCGCTGGCGAAGCGTCGAGTTAACCCAAATTGCTGGAACCTCAGGTGTCCAAAAGGGCTACACAGAGCGATCGCTCTCAGAATTAGCGGCTGAAAGCGATTTACTCTGGCTTATTCAAACGGGGCTTTTAAGACGTGAAGTTGACGGACAAGGAATTACAGACAGCTTTCGGCTCACTCCATTGGGGCATCAGATTGTCGATAAGTGGCGAAATCGAGCCGGAGGATGGGCAAAGCCATCCTGGTTAGACCGTTTGTATAATGCCTTAAACCGATGGGTGCGGATGCCAATGTGGTTGCAATAACGGATTGCAATAACGGATTGCAATAACGGGTTGCGATAGAAACTTTAATAATTTTGGTTCAAATAAATTTTCGGTATTCGGATTGTCTATTGTGTGAATTGCGAACTATGCCCATTACATTACGGGGTTCTCGGAGGTTTGGATGAAAGCCATCATGGTGGTCGGGACGACGTCTCACGCTGGAAAATCGTTTATCACAACAGCCTTGTGTCGAATCTTGTGTCGACAGGGGTGGCGAGTCGCACCGTTTAAGGCGCAAAATATGGCGCTCAATGCCTATGTCACGGCGAATGGTGGCGAAATCGGGCATGCTCAAGCTGTGCAGGCATGGGCGGCAGGCGTGACGCCTCGCGTCGAGATGAATCCGATTCTCTTAAAGCCTCAGGGGGATCAAACCTCTCAAGTCATTCTCAAGGGTAGACCCATCGGGCGGATTGGCGCAGCCGACTATTATGAGCAATTTTTTGATACCGGGTGGCAAGCGATTGAAGAGAGTTTGCGCCGACTTGGAGAGGAATTTGACCTGCTGATTTGTGAAGGGGCAGGCAGCCCCGCAGAAATCAACCTGAAACACCGCGATATGGCAAATATGCGGGTAGCCAAAGCGCTGAATGCTCCCACTATTATGGTGGTTGATATTGACCGGGGCGGCGCGTTTGCCCACATCGTCGGCACGCTTGAGTTGCTTGACCCAGATGAACGTGACTTGATTAAAGGCATCATCATCAACAAGTTTCGAGGACAGCGATCGCTCCTTCAGTCGGGAATTACCTGGCTCGAAGAACGCACGGGTATTCCAGTGATCGGAGTGATTCCTTGGCTTGATCAAGCCTTTCCAGCCGAAGATTCTCTATCGTTGATGGATCGACACAGCGGTCATGATCCACGAGACGTAACCGTCGCAGTCATTCGTCTGCCCCGGATTTCCAATTTCACTGATTTTGACCCCCTCGAAGCCGAGTCATCGGTTTCGGTCAAATACGTCGGGCTCAAAGATAATCTGGGCTACCCAGATGCCGTTATTCTACCCGGTTCTAAAACGTCTATTGCCGACTTAATCGCGCTTCAACGTACCGGGATGGCGGAAGCTATCCAAAGCTATGCGGCAGCGGGGGGCACCGTGCTTGGCATCTGCGGCGGATTTCAGATCATGGGCAAGATGCTCGCCGATCCGGAGGGGCTTGAGGGTCACGAGGGTCGATATCGAGGACTTGATCTAGTTCCATTAAAGACGGTCATTACAAACCAAAAAGTGGCGCGGCAGCGATTAGTGACATCCAATTATCCTCAGCCTGGGCTTCCGGTCAGCGGATATGAAATCCATCAGGGTCGTAGCCAAATTATGCTCAATTCGGACAATGCTCAAGACGAAGAGGGGCCGGTCTTTAAAGCTATGTTCGATGATGCCAATTTAGGCGTTGTTGATATGAGTCAATCGATTTGGGGAACGTATCTACACGGGATTTTTGATAACGGCCCGTGGCGTCGATCTTGGCTGAATCGACTTCGCAAACAACGAGGGCTCAATTCCTTACCCACCGGCATTCCCAACTATCGTGAACAGAGAGAGGTCATGCTAGATTCGGTGGCAGATGTTGTCGATGCCTATGTTGACCTCAAGCCGATTTTGCCATACTTAGACAAGTAGTCCTCTAATAAAGTCGCCTCTAGAGTAGGCGAAACCGATATCCTGCATTCGACGACTCATGAGCGTTCAAATTCACTTTCTACCTGACAATTTAACGGTTGACGCTGAAGTGGGAGAACCGCTTCTTCAGGTTGCCGATCGCGCGGGGATTAGTATCCCGACCGGATGCTTGATGGGGTCTTGCCATGCCTGCGAAGTTGAGCTTGAGAATGGTGATGTCATTTGCTCGTGCATTTCGGCAGTTCCACCGGGCCAATCTCAGATGACGATTAACCTGTCTGTTGATCCGACATGGTAGATTAATCCGACGTGGTAAATATGGGGAATGGTTAGTCCATTCTGGGTCTATGATGATTCATCCAGACGGTTTATGCCCGCCCCGGTCAATTGAGTTTCGTCATCGGGCCGCGATCGCCCTGGGTGGCAATTTAGGACATCCAAAAACCACCCTAGAATCAGCATTAGAGGCGATCGCCCATACACCGGGAGTGGTTTTAGGCGCCCATTCTCGTTTTTATGAAACGGTTGCGGTGGGCCCTCCCCAGCCGAATTTTTTGAATGCGTGTGCGCTGGTATCAACCGACCTGACTGCCCGAGAGCTGCTGCACGTGCTGCTTGATATCGAAGCCCAATTCGGACGCATTCGTCGAGAAAGATGGGGCCCTCGCTCTCTCGATTTAGATTTGCTCTTATTTGATGATCAGATTGTTAGACTGCCCCATTTGCAGGTTCCTCATCCCCGAATGAACGAACGCGCTTTCGTTTTAGTGCCGTTGGCAGACGTGGCGCCCGATTGGATTGACCCCATCTCTGGGCTAGCGATCGCCCAACTCCTGGAAGCTGTTGATTGTTCGGGAGTGGTTGGGGCAGACATCCTGGATTGATCGACCTCTCACTCCACATGCAGCCAAGCCCGACCTCGCTGGAGCAGGTCTGACAGGCCACCCACTTGCCAAACGCCGACACGATTCTCACCATTGATGGCGGCGAGTTTTTCACCCGCATCACTAAAAGCGATCGCTACAATCGGGGTGCTGTGGTAGATACCGGAGGAATCGCCCAAATTCCATTCACCCACCAAATCGCCGGCTGCCGTCCAGAGGCGCACCTGCCCATCCGCACTGCCCGTTGCGAGGCGCTGTCCGTCAGGGCTGAGTGCAAGGCTGTCGATTCGGGTGTCATGGGCGACGAATGAAATGATTTCGCGCCCGGATGAGGTCCAACGTCGTACGGTTCCATCGTTGCTGCCCGTGGCAAGCTGCTGGCTATCAGCGCCAAAGGCGACAGTGCCACCTGGCAGAGCAGCAATGGTTTCTCCATCAATCATCCAGAGGCTGGTCATATCTTGCACCGAGTTGGCGATCGCAACCTGCTGGCGATCGGGGCTAAACTGCACGTTTGCGATGCTGTCATCATTAGCAATTCGCCGGATCTGCTCACCTGACCAATTGGCAAGTATGACGCTGCCTCCCCCCCGACTGATTGCTAAAAAGGTTTGCTCGTCAGGGGTCAATTCGATTTGCCAAAACTGCTGAGAGCCGTCCGCAAGTTGGGCGATTTGCTGTCCGTCGCGATTCCAGATATACATCGTTCCGGTTCGTGAATCGGTCGTCACAATCCGCTGGCTGTCTGGGCTGATGGTGATGCTGCCGACCTGCTGATGTCCAGACAGTTCGCCGATCTCTTGGCCGTTCAGATTCCAGAGTTTCACGGTTGAGCCTTGCTCATTTGCCGTCGCCAGAATTTGCCCATCCGGACTCAACACCATCGTGCTAATGCCCAGACAGCAGCCTGAGGCAGTGTGTTCAATGGCGATCGCCCCTCCGTCCGCTCCCTCGTCTGCTCCAGATGGCGTCCAGATAAAGACCTGATTGCTGTTTAGTCCTTCAACAGCAAACCCTCGTCCATCAGGCATGAAGGTAAATGAAGGCAACCGAAACGGCACGTTGAACTGCCCCAGTCGCTGACCCGTCACATCCCAAACGCGAAGGATGCTTTGCTCATCAAACGTATCAGTCGCTTCAATCGAGACAAGTATCTGACCGTCGGGGCTAAATGTGGCGTCTGTGCCCGCGAGTTCTGCCAGCGTGCGATCGCCCACAAGGTCTTTTAGCAGCAAGACATTGCGATCGGTCTTTTCAGCCAGATAGCGACCGTCCGAGCTGAAATTTTGATAGCCGCTAAACCCTCTGGCTAAGAGCATTTCGTCCGTGAGACTCCACATGATATCGTCATTGACAATGAGCTGCTCAGCGTCGGGCGTAAAGCGAAGCGAGTCGGCTTGATAAAAATCAGCAATATCTATCATAAGGAAGCGGCAGTTTGAAGCGATCGCTCGGGCTATTCACCGTCCATAGGCTAATGGTTTGGGGCGATCGCACGGTGGCGATGCGAGCCAGATCGGGCGAAAGAATCGGCGCATTTTGAGACGACGACGTGACAATGGCAAATTCAGTTAGCTTTCTTAAATCGGCTTCAGTCAATACGCCTGCGCCGTCACGTATGCCGCGCGTGCCTGCAATATTCCAGAGCTGAGCCGTGTCTTGATCGACGATTAGCATGCGGCTACTGTCGTCATTGAAATGAATAGATGGATTCTCAAATTCGCCTACCAGTTGGGCATTAAATTGGGCGATCGGATCGCGAAACCAGACAGTGCCGTCATCGGTTGTGGTGATAACCCATGCTCCATCCGGGCTGAAATACACATTAGATCCGGGCAATTCGGCAATCGATTCGCCTGTGATGTCCAGTAGTTCAACCCTTCCTGCATCCGTGATGACTGCGATGCGATCGCCTGTCGGACTGACCTGAATCTGGCGTACAGCAGCAGTTTGCAATATCACAGGTTGCATCACGCCTGCTTGATTGATGCGCTGGATGACACCAGAGTCTTGGGCGATGAAAAGGTGCGACCCGTCAGGGCTAAAGTCGAGGCTGGTGATGGTCTCAAGACGGGCAATCTCGGCTCCCGCCATCGTCCACAAACTCACGGCCTGATCGCCGCTGCGGGTCGCAAACCATTGCCCATCTGGGCTAACTAGGATCCGATCAATAAAGTGTTGGTGATCGATCTGCCCGATTTGCTGCCCCGACAGATTCCAGAGTTCCAACGTGCTGCTCTCGATGCGCTGCGTAAAAATCCGCTGCCCGTCTGGGCTGAGGGCAACCCGAAAGACAAAGCTATCTTCCTGAAATTGGGTCACCTGTTCGCCAGTGGCAACGTCCCAGACGTGAATTGTGCTGTTTTGATCGTCGTCAATAGTGATGGCTGCGATATAGGCTCCATTAGCGCTGAAGCTCATGCCGTATTGTCCGGAGAGGGTATGACGCAACTGCCCTGACCAGTCCCAAAGCTGGATACCCTCGCCTCGACCCAGCGTTGCCAACACCGCCCCATCCGGGCTCTGGCTCAAGGTTTCTAGCGGTTGAGTGAGTTGAATCTGATGAGCTTCATGAATGGTGTCAAGAATCGTCTGTAGTGCTAGGACAAGAATCAAAGCCGGATAGTCGGTCAACGGCTGCCCCAGACTGACGCGATCGCTCAATTGCTCTCCTGCTTGAAGGGCAAGCCGCAATGCTGCCAGTTGCTCGCCCGCCTCAAATCGCTGGAGAGCGAGAAACCCTTGCCGCTCAAGCCGAGCAGCATCGATTTGCTGGGCTGATTCAACGACGCTGATTTCTGACTGTATCAACCCCGCCGATGGAGAGAGCGGTTCTGAGCCTACTTCTGAAATGGGATTGGCATTTGCGGAGACACTGCTGAAGGGGGCGATCGCCACCAAGACTGCCCAACCCGTGAAATAACGCAGCAGCATGGCAGATATTGAATGCATAGAGTGTTGTTTGGGAATTTAGTCAGGTCACCCCTGCATCCTACTCAGACCCATGGAGAAATCTTAAGAGACACTATGCCGCTTTTTTGACATGCATAGTAGAGATGACGCGCAACGCGTCTATTACGAATGTTTGAAAGCGAATGTTTGAAAGCGAATGTTTGAAGGCAGCACCAGTGATTTTCGCTCCCGATCAGTTAGAGGTAACGCTGGGGTAAGAACATTCCAAGACCACACAGTCCGTCTTAGCACGGAAGGGGCCATGTACCTCGCCAGGGGGACGACTGGCATAATCGCCAGCATCTAGCCAGCGGTCGAATGCTTGGTCATAGAGCTGACCCGAGATGATGAAAATTTCTTCGGGGTAGTCATGAACTTGTGATCCAAAGGAAGTGGTATCGGTTCCTGCTTTGAATCGAGTCAGGCGAGTGTAATTACCTGTTGCTTCATCGATCGCCAGGGTCAGTTGCTCAACCATGCCGTCCGTGCCTTCGATCGCTGTCCATTGTTTGGCATGTTCGGCATGCAAAGGATTCCAGTAAGTTGTTGTAGTTTTAGCCATGGTGGTTTTGCCTGTGGTGTTCACATCTTTTAATATGCTTAAGAATCGAGAACATCTAGAGAACTGAGAGTATGAGTCTCGCAAGGAATGTATCTGAGAGACACCACTCTAATTTCCAATAGACCTAGTTTAATTTCCAATGGACCTAGTTCGGAGCCGATCCGACATTTGAACGGATTGCAAATGTCAACACGGTTTCGTCCACACCCTTCAGCTTTAGAGGTCTAACCTTGGTGATGACCTCTTCTCCTAGATAATCAGCTACAGCAGCCGAGACCAAAATTGAATTGGGTTCTGCTGCCGCCTGGATGCGTGCCGCAATGTTAACGCTGGGTCCAATAGCGGTATAGTCTGCCCTCTCGGCTCCGCCAAACATGCCGACAACAGCCGACCCTTGGTGAATACCACAGCGAAATTGGACGGGGTCAATTCCTTGGGCTTGCCAGCGTTCGTTGAGGGTTTCGAGGGATTGATGCATCTGTCGAGCCGCTGCGATCGCCCGTCGCACTTGTTCATCGGGGCTTAAGTCTTCAGGAGCGCCAAACAGAGCCAGGATGGCATCTCCCATAAACTTATCCACGGTTCCCCCGTGGTCGAAAATCGCCTGGGTCATGTCAGTTAAATATTCATTTAATACTTCAGCGACTCGGCGCGATCGCAGCGTGTTTGACAATTGAGTGAAGCCAATGATGTCACTGAACAAAACGGTGACTAAGCGCGGTTCTGGACGCAAATCGAGCGCAAGTTCTCCGCGTGCTGCTTTACGAACGAGCTGGGGAGGCAAAAATCGCTTCAAGACTGATTCTGTTAGATAGGTATTAAGCTCGGCAACTCGCATTTCATTGGCTTTTAGGGCGAGTAGATTACGGACTTCAGCCAGCAATTCGCGATGATTAAAGGGTTTAGATAAATAGGCATTTGCTCCTTGTTCGGTTCCTTCGATGCGCGTATCTTCATCCGCCTTCGCAGTCAGCAGAATGATCGGCGTTCCGTTGAGTTCATCATGGTTTCGAATCTGTTGAATCATCTCTAGACCTGACATAACAGGCATCATCCAGTCAGAGACAACTAAATCAGGGCGAATGCGTTGTAACAATTGGAAGCCGTCCAATCCATTGCGAGCGATCGAAACCTGGTATCCTGCTTTTTGCAACACCGTAGACACATAATTTCGCAAGTCTGGATTGTCGTCTACGACTACGATATGAGCATTCGTTTGATCCTCAGAATCATCCGGTGAGGGGGGCATCTTGACTCGATGTGAATCGACCTCGTCAACAGATTCACCCACGCTGCGATCGCCCCCATCGTGAAGATCAGCTTCAATATCAGCAAGCTCAACGAGCGCTCGACTATGCTCAATTTCGGCAGGTACTTCAATCACCTGGTCAACCGGCAAATGTGCCAATCCGGTAGGTAGCCACACAGTAAATGTTGTGCCTTCACCGAAGGTCGATTCAAGGGAAACGGTTCCACCGTGAAGTTCAACCAGCTCTTTGACGAGGGCAAGCCCGAGCCCACTGCCTTCAAAGCTGCGATTAGTTGAACCCTCCGCTTGGTGAAACCGCTCAAACAGATGGGGAATCTGATCGGCTCGAATGCCAATGCCGGTATCTTGAACTCGTAGAAGGCAATGATCGGTCGCCGAATCTAGCATCACCGTGATGGTGCCGCCCGCCGGAGTAAATTTTATTGCGTTGGATAGCAGATTATATAGAACTTTGTCGAATTTCTCTAAATCCAGATAAATAGGAGGGCATGCGTTTAAGCTCGCCAATAGCTGAATCTGCTTTTTCTCGCTATAAGGACGAAATGATTCGACGATTTGACTGACAAAGTCGACGACATCGCATGGGCGAAATCGAGGTTGCATGCGCCCTGCATCAAGTCGTTGTAAATCGAGGAGTTGATTGACTAACCGTAACAGGCGGCGAGAATTGCGCAGAGCAATGACGGATTGCTCATAGGTTAAGCCTTGCTGCCGAGCCACCGACTCTTCGAGTGGGCCAATCGTCAGGGTTAAGGGCGTACGAAATTCGTGAGAAATGGTTTGAAAGAATTCCGTTTTTTGGCGATCGAGTTCTAATAGTTGCTCTGCCTGCTGACGCATCGTCTGATATAGCCGGGATTGCTGAACGGCGATCGCAGCTTGGGCAGCAACGGTTTGGACTAACTCAATTTCTTCAGGTTGCCAATGGCGCGGCTGATGGGCATGACGAAGCGAAATGCTGCCGATGATCTGCCCATCGGAGAGGAGCGGCATCACCAACAACGCTCGTGCGGGCGATCGCACAGGCAAATCCAACCTATTCATTTCAGGATGTTGGCTTAAATCATCAATCACAACGGGTTCTTGAGTGGCCAACAGTTGTTTGAGCACCGGATTGCCATCAATCGGAACGAGAGACTGAGGCAACGGGCGACTCTCATCACCCGTCGTATACAAATTGGACTCAGCCACATTAGCTCCAGAAATAGGAAGTACCCCTACCCAGGTTTCACCCTGATTTTCGAAGGAATCAGGCGAGGTCGAATGATATTCGCGACGGTAAACGGCATCATGAAGCCCAACACACTGAACAAATTCATCGTTTTCTGTCCACAGTGATAGAGCACAGCCATCCACATGAAGCGCCTGTCCGAGCTGTTGAGTAATGGCCGCAAAAATACTTTGGGGATCAAGGCTAGAGCGGATTGCCGTTGTAATCGTATTGACGAGTGCCTCTCGCTTCGCCAAGGCTCTGACTCGCTCATAGGCACGTGATTGGGACAGTGCCAGTGCAGCCTGATCGGCTACCATCATGACCAATCGAACGTCATCCTCATGCCAATTGCGGAGATATGCACACTGATGGAGCGCTAAAACTGCCATCAGGTCTTGCTGACAAATCAAGGGAACAATCAGGCTCGATCGAATGCCCGCCTTTTTATAGGCGTCGACGCATACCTGATCAACCGCCCCCCCTAAGGAAAGATGCCAATCCGTTTGAGCGTCTTCGATGACCTGAACGTCTAGCGATTTCCAGACGGTATGGATCAAGCTGCTGATATCGAATGAGTGGTCGGATTGGGGAATAGAGGGGCGATCGCTCGTCTCAGAAATCTGTGGGATATACGAAAAACAGCGATCGGCGAGCTGATTCTTGCGATGTTGATATGGACGTAGGAGGCAGCAATCGACCTCAAACATATCCCCGACCGTCTCAACTACAGTTTGTAGAATCTGCCGAGAACTCAGCGCTCCCCGAATAGCCTGATTGAGATCATTTAACAGTGATTCTTGGCGGAGCGTCCGCCGGAGATCATACGTGCGAGCTTTAAGAACATTATGGATATCCATCGCTTGCCGAACGACAGATTTAAGCTCTGCATCATCCCACGGCTTTGTGACATACTTAAAGACCTTCCCCGAATTGATCGCTTCTACTAAGTCTTCAACATCGGTATACCCCGTTAAGATAATTCGAATAATGTCAGGATATTGTGTTGCAGTCAGACTCAGAAACTCAGTTCCGCTCATCAGTGGCATTCGCTGATCGGAAATGATGATCGCAACATCTCCCTCATCGGATAAAATGTCTAATGCAGCAGGAGCATGTTCGGCACGCAAGACTTTAAACTCCCGATGAAATGTGCGATAGAGCAAATCGAGATTGTCTGGTTCATCATCAACAACCAGAATCTTAGGTTTTTCGCTCGACTGATTACTCTCTAATTTCATGCGCCATTTTCCTGACGTTAGAGCAGACAGATAATGCTAGGCTTGCCCCAGCCTCACAACCTGCCCTAATTCGGTTCAAGATATAAGTTCTGAAATGGGATTCCATCCCCGATCCTGACGGCTACACATTTCTTGAATCCTGATTTGTTGAATCATGAGGAGATCATGGACGACGCACCCGCATACCTCTTCCTCTAGCAGGAGACCATCAATATTTTTGTCTAGGTGCCTAGTGATGTGCATCCAATGTGCATAACCAGGCATATTGCCCCTGATTATAAATCGGCTTGATGAGATGACGATGAGCTATCAGTCGCGAACCGCAACCCCTATAGAAAATGCTCTCCCTGATGAATGCGGCATGTGAGCTGCCGCCCACATAGTCGATACTAGATTATCTCGAATTGCTGCTGTTGCAAACTGAACCTATGCTCAAGTGTGATGGCTGTATGCGATGGTCGTATTACGATGGCTGCATGGAGTAGATGGCTGCATGGAGTAGATGGATTGTCATATGAGCGATCGCCCACTGCTCCAATAAATTTTAGACATCGAGTCAATAGCCTGGGGCACTCAATATGGCTTAGTGACGCATTGCTTATCCGTTGTTTCCACCTAAATTTGCTTGAAATTAGGAGTATCTCGGATGGATATCTGCATCCTGTAATGGCAAACTGAGAACATACTCAGTTGCCTTGAGCAAAGTGTCCCATAGGAGTTGCTCGGATTGAGTGACCTAAGCTGCATTCTCATATTTTTTTGTCTTGAGTATCCCAGTTTTGTTTTCAGTCTTGTTTAAGGTTCTGCACGTGGAATCTATTCAGCAACCCTGTCCCTGTTTTTCCTTCTCAGTTCGAGCTGCCCGCCTTACTGACCTTAATGATTTAGCTGATTTGCTGGTTCAGAGTTTTCATTCCCAAACTGGCGTTTGGAGCTTGATGATGCCCTTATTTCGACTGGGCATCTACGAAGATTTGAAGTATCGGTTGAAGTCAGATAACGACCATTACGTATGTTTTGTCGCGATTAATGGATCAGATAATGGATCAGATCTGAGCAATAGCCAGGTGATTGGCGGGGTTGAAATGGCACTTCGCAGCCGTGATTTTTGGCAACCCATTGCTAAGCAGCAACCTTATCTTTCAAATTTGGCAGTGCGAGCCGAGTATCGGCAGAGAGGCGTCGCTCAACGCCTATTGCGCGCGTCTGAACACTGTGCCCTGGATTGGGGATTTCAAGATCTATATCTCCATGTACTCGAAGATAATAAACAGGCCCGTCGTCTGTATCAAAAAGCGGGCTATCGAGTACAACGATTTGAATCTGGTTTGCTATCGTGGTTGGCAGGTCGTCCCCGACAAATTCTTTTACATAAACACCTTGTTTCTCCCCAAAATCATAGCGATTCATGATGTATGTAGGCAGTCCTAAATGATTCGTAAGAGGGGTGGAGGGGGCGTTGCCCCCTTCTTGGGGACCGAAGTCCCCAAACCCCTTTGGGTTTTCCCACAATTGATTTGGGATTGCTACGTCAGCGTGTAATCATTAACTTCACTCAATTCATGATCGAGATCACCTATGATGTGTGAGAATTTGCTTTCATTTGGGTAGTTAGTTCTGTATTCTAAGTTGAACCATCAGGCGCGCGATTTCGAGTCAAGCTCACTAATGATGAAGTAAAGATTTATGCGGCGTGACTTGCAACCCCAGGGCAAGGATCAGCCTCGCTCTCAGAATCAGTCTCGACCGTCTGGTAAAAGTCAAGGCAGCATTCCCCAGAGGGTCATCCAGAGCTTACCGCTGAGAGAGCGTCTCGCGCCCGTAGCGAGTGCGTTAATTCAAGGACGGCAGAAGCTTGGCCCGGTTGGGTTCGGGCATTTGTTTATGGGAACGTGGGCACTGATCGGAGCGATCGCCACGACCCTTGATATCGGTTTGGTCGAATTGCTCGAACGGCAAACCCAGACGGTTTTTTTTCAACTCAGAGGCACTGTCGAGCCTCCCAGTGAGGTGGTCATTCTAGCGATTGATGAACAATCCTTGGATCAAGGGGAAATCTATACCGCGACCCCAGAAGCCTATCCCTATTTGGAACCTCTCCAAGCGTGGCCATGGCAGCGACAAGCCTATGCGATCGCCATCGATCGGCTCATGCAGGCTGGAGCACGTACCGTTTCTCTAGACTTAATTTTTGACACCCCTAGCAGTTGGGGTATGGCGGATGATCAAGAACTTAAGCGAGTTCTCCAGAACTATGAAGGACGTGTTGCCATAGCAGCAAGCTATGAAGACCAAAGGATTCAAGGTCAAGGAACAGTCACTCAGCTCATTGAGCCGCTGCTATTCTTTCGGACGGAGGCAGCACGGGTGGGATCAATCAATTTTTGGATTGATTGGGATGGCAGAATCCATCGGCTATCTAGAGAATTTCCAATTCTCCTTGCTCAGCAATATCCCGATCTAGTCGATCCGTTTCAAGAATTTGGCACGATGCTGCCGTCGTTTGAGCAGGCAACCTTACGGGCTGCCCAAATTCCAGAGACAGAACCCAGAGGCAGCGACATTTTCTTTTATGGCCCCCAAGAGACATTTACTCAGTTCTCGTTCTGGCAGGTTCTCGATCCTGAAACATGGGATAAGCACGTCCAAGAGCAAACCTTTAAGGACAAAATTGTTCTAGTCGGTCCGACAGCCACTCTGTTTCAAGATATGCATGCAACCCCGTTTGGCAAAATGTCAGGGGTAGAAGTCCATGCAAACGCCATCGCAACTCTGCTAGAAAACCGGGCGATCGCCCACGCACTGCCCAATTCATATTGGCGAGGAGTATTGGTATTTATAAGCGCCCTAGCGTTGGGCACGCTCATCAGCCAACCTCAGCAACCCTCGGCACGATTTCGTCGAACCTTGCTCTTTTTACTCCTTTGGGGCGTTTTGGGTGGAGGGCTATTTATAGGGGCGCTATTGATCATTCCAACAGCAATCCCCATGGCTACCATTGGCTTGGGGGGCCTGTCTTACGTAATTACGAGCCTAGCAGGCGAAAATCTACGCAAACTCAAATTGCGTAGTACCCTCAAGCAATATGCAAGCTCACCCATTATTCAAGAAATTATTAGTCAGCAAGATGATCTCCGAGATTTACTCGAGGAACGAGAAAGAGAAGCACTCGGAAAACTGCTGGGTGGACGATATCAAATTATTGAAGTCTTGGGTTCTGGCGGATTCGGAGAAACCTACATCGCGGCAGACACCCAGCGCCCAGGCCATCCTCTCTGCGTAGCAAAACGACTAAGACCCATCAGCGATGACCTAAAGCTATTGAATTTAGCTCGGCGGTTGTTTCAGCGTGAGGCAGAAACGCTGGAGCGACTAGGTAAGCACGAACAGATTCCTCAACTACTGGCCTATTTTGAAGAAGACCAAGAGTTTTATCTCGTTCAAGAATTTATTGATGGACATCCTCTTCGTGAAGAACTGATTTCTAATCAGAAACTGCCTGAGAAGTGGGTCGTTGGGCTGCTGAAAGAGCTGCTCAAAATTCTAGAATTTATTCATGAGTTTGGTGTTATTCACCGGGATATCAAACCGAGCAACATCATTCGTCGACATTCCGACCATCGCTTAGTCGTCATCGACTTTGGAGCCGTCAAAGAGATTCATGGCGGATTGATTGACGATAATTCTCAAGTCAACACGGTCGGCATCGGAACACGAGGCTACATGCCTAACGAACAGTGCGCAGGGCATCCTCGATTTAACAGTGATATCTATGCGGTCGGAGTTATTGGAATTCAAGCTTTAACAGGTCTTTCTCCTGAGCGTTTACAAGAAGACCCCCGCACAGGAGAACTCATTTGGGCCAATGGACTCCACATTACGCCCGAATTACAAAAAATCTTGACGAAAATGATTCGTTACGACTTTAGTCAACGCTATCAGTCAGTCGATACAGTTTTAACCGATTTAGAGAATTTACCCGGATTCACAGACATGGCGCCGGTACCTTTCGTTCATCCAGTCCCTAGTTTGCCTGAACGAGACGATAGTCAGTTTCCTCATATTCATATCGTCTATGACGACAAAGACTGTGCAGACGACCCAATTGCGCCGACACGGCTTTGGGGTGAAGAATCATGCAGTGAGGAGCATTCGCCTGATGCGTAGTCTACGTATTGCTGCTGAATACGGCTTCGAAAGCCATTTCGTATGCCTAATCTCAATGCCCTCACTCAACCCAATAAAAATTTAAAGGTACGGCCTTGCCTCAAGCAAAACGCACTCGTTCGAACAATTTGCCATAGGGCGGTGTGTTCGCGCTAGGACGAGTAGCATTGATTGTCTCGCTCACATCTGGAGATGCTGTAATCATCCCTTCATTCAGCAACGCCATGCCACATACTGTTGTCAACAAGTCAACAAGCGGTTTTAAACATTAATTGGGCACGCTAATGCCTGGTTCCTGAACGTTAGGTGGATTATTAGGGGCGTTATTGGGTGGATTATTAGGTGTGTTATCGGGTGGATTATTAGGCGTGTTATCGGGTGGATTATTGGGGGCGCTATTGGGTGGATTATCGACACCAATTGGCGGCTCTACTGGTGAACCAGGTTGCTGAGGAGGTTCGATAGGTTGAATTGGTTCAACGGGGTCAGGAGGTTGAGTCGGCTCCACGGGGTCAGGAATATTATTAGGAGGCGATGGCGTATCATTAGTAGGCGGTTCAAAAGGACTTTCAGGACCTTGAATTTCTCCTGCTTCAAAAATGGATCGAATTTGATCGGAGAGGGGCAATCCAGAATCAGTAGAGGGGGTAAACAACGAATTTCCTGATTGATCGCGGGATAATGTTGCAGAGAGACGAATGAAAGCTGGATTGACAATAATGTCATCACCCACAATCGGAGACTGTCGTTGGATAGCATCGATTGTCTCTTGCCGCACTTGGGTGATCGCCTGATCTGCTGCATTCTCAGATCGCACATTAGAAGCCCCGCTTGCATCAGCGAGACCTAAGCCTCTAGCAAGTTCGCTGGTCTCGTAGAAAGCGCCTAAATCAAACTCATAAACCCGGATAATCGAATCTTCAAAAATTACTGCCATCTGACCCGCTTCTAGCGCAAGCTGTTCAGATGCATCTTCATTAGCGACTTCAATCCCACTGTCGGTCAATGCACCAATCAGGGTAGTATCTGTTCCGGGGATATATCGGGCAAAAAGGGCTGACCCTCGAATACCAGCAGTTGCATTGGGAGTTTGGATTCGAGTCCTCCCTTGACCAGGAGGCACAAGCAATAAAAGCGTCCCGTTAGACAGCCGAAATGTTCGCGTGGCAGGAGAAAATCGAAAAACAACCCGTTCGCCCAATCGTGCTAGCGAGCCGTCATTAAAGCGCAATTCGGCAAATGCTTCGCGAGCGGTGGACAACGCATCACCTGGGGTCATTCGGTCAGAGACACGAGCACGACGCCGAGGCCGATCTTCAGGGATGAGCTCGACAATGTTGCGGAGTTGTCGGACAACGGCTTGGGTGAGTGGGGTACGAGCGTTTGCCAAACCAGGAAGGAAGAAAGATTGAGAGCCCCAAAGTGCTAATGCCAGGACGAATATAAACCTGCGAATCATTCTCTGTCTCCGACTCTTAAGTCAATACCTGATTACTGTGATGCCAATCATTAATGAACATGCCAAACCGTACGCTTCAGTTTCTTAGAAAACATGCGATATCCCCTTTCGACGCCCAATACGGCTGGATAAGCTGCTTGATCGACTCATCAGCCGTGGCGCACTGAAGGTTAAGCCCTGAGTCAAATGCTTAAACGTACTTAATTGCTGTATGTTATTTGCAACTTCAGTGTAATCCCTGATTTGAGTGAATGGGAGATGATGCTGACGATTCTTGATTTAAGTCTTTATAAAGGCTCATCAAGCCTTCATAAAGACCGCCATTCCATTGACTTTCAACTATGATTTTGCTGGTAATTAAATTCAACTTATCTATATTTAGTTAAAAGATTGGCAAAATTTATAGCACCTGGAATCGCAGGGTGTTCAACTTGATGGTTAAGTTTTGAATGACATCCACTCAAGCGAAACGTGCGTAATTATGGGTGAGTCATTTGTTTTTTTAGCCAAGATTCGGTGTAA
>JBNPEG010000021.1:0-37747 GCA_051117555.1 Elainellaceae cyanobacterium
CAGCAAGAGACTGATTCTGTTCCGCTGTCTCCTTTCGCGATTCGCATGAAAGCTCAGGGATTGCTGTAGATGGCAGTTCAGTTTTATATGGATGTGCACGTTCCCCTTGCCATTACAGATCAACTCCAACAGCGAGGCGTAGATGTTTTAACCGCAATTGAAGATGAACGGGCTGAACTCAATGATTTAGCGTTAACCACGTCTTTTATAGTCATATGTTAGCCCTAGCGCGATCGCCATACGCTTGATTGCCACACTTTTAGCAGCGTGGCAATTTGGGAAGGGCGGAGGGAGGCTCATGACTTAAAAGATAGAAATCTACGTTTCCCACATCTGCACTTAAATTAGTTCATGAGGATGTCTTGAAAGTACTGGCCATGAAGCAATTTGCCAGCCTAATACCAATTCATAAGATAATCTGATTTGAAATCCTCTAAATTTTGTGGGTGCAAAGCATTGAATCCTTCTCAAAGGTTCTCTTAAATCATAAAACCTCTTTTCCACCATTAACTCTGGAAAAATATCTTGAAAGGCAAATCGATTATTCGAGATTACTCTTGCCTTTCTAAATCAAAATCAGTATATTTGTACTAATTTGCGTAATAGCTTTTATGTTTGTGCAGAGTTTCCACACCCTGCATAGTTCCATCAAAGTATTTTCTAGTTCTGAGTATGTAATTAATTTTCATACTTACGTCGGTGTGACTATGCACTGATTGAGATCATCATAGGAACTTTGGGAAAGTGTCTGCGTTAACGGTAGTGAATTTTTTATGGGAGATAAATAATATGTTCTTCGAAGGTATTCATACAAGTGGCAAGTCCGATGGTGAGCTTTCTCAAATGTTGAAACAGCTTCAAGCAACTCCTGAAGAAAATTATTCTAAGCCTGAAGTCAGTAAGCTGATTGGGCACATAGATGATGCTATTGCTCATGCTGATGAACCTGTGATAGAGCGGGCATTGCAAAGGGCAGGTCTAAGTTCAGAAGAAATGGTTTTCCTACTTCAAGAATCTAGGAGGCATGTCACGAACTTGGGCAAATTAAGAAAATCTAAATCAAGCGGTTTGTAAGACTGAACTATGGATTTTCCAATTAATTTTTCGAGTAGTCAATCCGAACACGAGCAAGCTGCGGCAATCTTAGATACGGTTGCTAAGGCAATTCAAGATCCAAATTATAAAGAGCACTTATCGCCCTATGCGATAAGTGCCCGTCAGCAGTTCTCTGAACCACCTAGTAGACTCATCAACCATCTTAAGAATATTGAGCAAAATGCTGTAGCTGGCGGATATAATAATTCAGCGATTGCTATAAGTCATATAGTTCAGTTCTTGGAACAGTGAATAGAACTTTCATTGAGGAGTTCTAAAGAAATTAGGATTTTCTTTTATCTCAACAGTGACAACTTTCTAACAAGCTCTGAAATCTCTGAAACCCTCATTCTCCCTTTGCTAGTCAAAAACTGTCTGGAGTATTTTTAGCTCTTTTTAAAAATTCTATTTCCTTAATTATGCCTTCCTCATAGTTGCGAGTTAGTCCAAGTTCATCTTTGATAATAGTGCTCAGATGTTTTATTCCTACTTCCAGTTTTCTTCTATCTTCATCGGTGTTATTAGGGTGACTCAAATCTTTCTCTAAGGCGGAAAGATATTGCAATAAACGGCCGGTTCTTTTATAGACGCTCCTGCTTTCTATTTGATCTCTTAGATGCGAGATATATTCTACTTCTTTCAATCGTTGATCAAGTTCATTATTTATAAGTCCTCGTTGAAACTCTTTTGAGAAATTCAGTCGAGCGTTCAAGGCAGAGGATCTAATTTTTTTCTTACTTGATAAATCATTCAGTCTTTTCCAGGAGAACAAAGAAAACCAAAGTGCTAGAATGCTTATTAGCATCGAAAAAATGAGAACGCACCACAGAATGATATTCTGAAACACCTTTTTACTCCTAATAATTCCCAATAAATATAGAATTACAATTCAATCCCTCGAAGTGAGTGTCTGATATGCTCGATATGATCTTTATTAACTTCAATTTTATCTAGGCTAGCGCTTGTAGACTGCCTATCGATGGTGTGCAAGATTTTCTCGCGAATGCGTTCATTGAATTTAGCTAATTCTGGGATTCTGCTTTGTAAATTCGGTTGTGTTTGTTGGTAGCTCACAAGGTCTTCAAGTGTCTCCTTAATGTTTTTCAGTTCAAATTCAATACATTTTGAGACAGCCTCTTCCTGATGAACATTACTCGTTTGTAATAAGGCTTCTATTGCTCGTAAACGGTCTTGCACAGAACACAAACTTTCCAAGCCTCTCTTTTGTTCTAGTTGATCAGCAGATAAAGTGGCAATTTGGTATTCTAACCACTGTGTTCTAGTTGCTAAAAGGGATAATCGTTTATCTATCCAATCCAATAAATCACTTTTTGCTTCCTCAACAATGGCTTGCTTTTGATTTTCTCGATCGATAACATCTACTAAAATCTTAAAACCTAACATTACAGTAGCTACAGTAAGTACACTCCCTAGCAAAGAGAAAAATACTGTATTCATCAAATCGCTATTATATTTTTGAATACTTTCCAATTCGCTCTGTTCTATAGAGCCAGGAATGGGATTTTCTTCGTCAGATGCCTCGGTAGTACTAGAACTAGGCGATGTTTCTGATAAATCTGGGGGAGGGTTTTGTACAGCTTGAGCTAGAGATAGATTGGGTTTCTTTAGAGAAACAGATACAGCACCTCCCCAATGATTGTCTGGTAACTGAAATGACAAAGCGACCAAGAGCTGAATCGTCACAAAAAATGGCATATGTCACCCCCAATTCAAAAACTAAGCTATTTGTTTATTTGCCAGTGGGTTTGATTCGATGATGTGCTTTAAGGATTTCACACAATATTCCTTGATCTGTTGGGTTAGCGTGAGTAATCCGCTTAATCATGTTCATTGCGGTGTTCTTATCAACGGCAATCTCCCTTGCCAGTCTCCGGACACCAATTCCTTTATTAGTTTCCATAACCAGAACAATTGCCAAAAACCACTTATGTAAATCTACACGAGTTTTATGAAAAAGCGTACCAACTGTCACACTATATGATGTAAAACAATTGTTACAGTGATATCGCTTTTCCCGTTTGTAGGCGGTCCCATTTGTAGCGCCACAGTAGGGACACATCGGTATACCGTGCCATCGAATCTGTTCTAGGTAATCTAGGCATTCTTCATGATTCTGTAGCATTTCAATAACCCACAAAAATTTTGTAGACGGACTACAAAGACTTTTGCGGGTTGTTGAGCAGAATTAAATGTGGCTTTCTGATTTGTTACATCTTCTTTATGGAGTAGGTTAGCAGCTTAAGGACGGATTTTAGGATGGATGAAGCTCACTGTTGAATTATCGAAGGCATTACTCGATGGTTAGCAGTGCCTACCCTTATCAAGAATTTTTGGATAGGAAACACGACATCTACTTCAACACGTCGCCTACTGGAAAAACATACCTTCCCGAGTTTGGGACTATACCATCGGTGGCTACCAAGTCATCAAAAAATGGCTCAGCTACCGCGAAGAAGCCTTGCTTGGCCGCCCCCTTAAACCTGAAGAAGCTCGCGAAGTCACATTTATGGCTCGCCGCATCGCCGCTATTCTATTGCTAGAACCGCAGCTTAACGCCAACTACGAAGCCGTGAAAAACAATACCTACGATTGGCCTACCGAAAAATGATTTACTCGTTAATCCAATTGTCTAAAAACAAGGCCAAAAATAAAACTACCTCGCTCTGCTAAAACGTTATCGGGAGAATTTCCAATGAATACAAATTCATCAGCTCCAAACATACAGCTCGTTGAATCACTTGTTCAGGTCATTCAATCTCTTTCAGCCAACGAGCAAGTGTTACTGCTAGACAAATTATTGAGTGAAATCCCCTATCCATCGATAACAGAAATGATGCATCTTGCAGAGCAAGGAAAAAGCTTTGACTTTTGGCGCGACGAACCTGACATTTACACCCTCGATGATAGAGAATCCATCACAGGGTCATAAAGGATGATGTCGTTTTAGTACAATTTCCATTTACAGATCTGAGCCAGTCAAAACTTCGTCCGGCAATCATTCTCTGGATTGATCCAGTCGGTACAGATGTTGTCGTTTGTGCCATTACCTCCCAAAACCTCAATCGACTAGAGGAAGGTGAATTCCTAAACTCATCAAGAAATATCGCTCCATCCAAGCGGATATTCAGCCCATCATCGAACGGTTACAGCAGGGGATTTTTCTGGGCGATCGCGACGCAGCTTGGCTCAATGTGGAAACGGGAATTAAGAAGGCGATTGAGTCCATGAAAACTAAACGATATTTCTGACGCAGTTCAACTTGCACATCATGTTTTGTTAACGATTTATAGCAAGTCAGACTTATCCCTGGTATTGCACCCGGTAGATGCGATTATTCATCTCCTCAGTAAATAACAAACTACCATCTGGCATCACCAGCACTCCCACCGGACGACCCCAGGTTGTAGGGCCTAATGGGTCAGTCAAAAACCCGGTGACAAAATCTTCGTAATATCCGTCCGGGCGACCATCTGTAAACGGCACAAATACAATCTTGTATCCCGTTCCTCGGCTGCGATTCCATGACCCACGAAAGGCAACGAATGCGCCGTTGCGATACTCCTCAGGGAAGGTGTCTTGCGTGTAGAACTTGAGCCCCAGTGCCGCAGAATGCGATTGAAAAAGCACGTCCGGCGTTTGAGTTTCAGCGGCAAGGTCAGGATTTAGGCTGCGATCGCCCCGGGCTTGCCTCGGATCGAGCAGATTGGGCTTCAAATAGGTGTAGGGCCAGCCATAAAATTCTCCGTATTGAATTCGCGTGAGATAATCGGGCACCAAATCATCGCCCAATCCATCGCGCTCATTCACCGTGGTATAGAGTTCGCCCGTGACCGGATGAAAATCAAGCCCCACCGGATTGCGAAGCCCATAGGCAAAGGTTTCCATGTTTGAGCCGTCCAGGTTCATACGCTGCACCGAGGCGCGCGGCAGCGGTTCGCGATCTACATTTGAGCGAGAGCCAATCGAGACGTAGAGTTTTTGCTCGTTGGGTGAGACGATCACGTTTCGCGTCCAGTGTTGGCGGTAGCCGCCTCCCGGTAGGTCAGCGATGGGTTCGCCTCGCCCGGTCAGTTGGTCTTGCCCCTGAGAATAGGGAAACCGCAGGACGGCGCTGCTATTGCCTAAGAAAAAGAAATTATCAGTAAACGCCATGCCAAATGGGATATCGAGCCCGTTTTCAGGACCGGCGAACTGCTCTTTGACATCGGCAACACCGTCACCGTTCGTATCTTTCAGCAACCGAATGCGGTTTTGCCGAGTCTCCGTCACGAGCACATCGCCCGATGGCGTCAGTGCCAGCCAGCGCGGGCGATCGAGCCCGTCGGCAAAGACATTAACCGTAAACCCTTCCGGAACATTCAGCGTCGGATTTTGCGGAACCGGCACTACATTTGGGCTTTTCGCCACGCTTTGACTCGCATAGGGAGGCGGAAGATCGGAGACGCTGATGCGAATTGGAGCGGGGGATAAGGGGGCTGTGGGGATGACCGCCGACTCAGGCGGAGTCGTGGTTTGTTTGGGCTCTGCGGTTTCTGGACTGGATACTGCGTTCGGCGTTTCAGACGGCTTTGTCGCGTCTGACGACTCGTCGGGGGGCGTAGATGAGGTCGTGCAGGCAGTCAGCGCAATGACTAGACAGAAAAGAGGTAGTCGAAACAATTGCATAAAAGCTAAGGGTGCGATCGCCCTTCAAAACAGCTAATTCCCCACGGATGCGCATCAGCCAGGGGCGCCAATTGTTTCTATTCTAGTCAGATCAATGGGTATTGAGGTATCTATCCGCGTAGGGGAGTTTTGCAGGGCACGGCATGCCCTGCCCCCACAAACGTGACAAGTCGGCAGATTTAAGGCGTCGCTGAATTCAGGGGCGCGCTTTAACCCTCAATCAACCCACTCTGCTCTAAAAATTCGCGGGCGACCTCATCGGGTTCCCGGCTATTACCAGCGACTTCCCAATTGAGCGATCGTATTGTTTCGGCGTCGAGCATCGCAGATAGTTGGTTGAGCGCATCCGCAATTTCAGGATACTCGTCTAGAATCTCTTGTCTGACAATGGGCGCGGCTGGATAGGGGGGCCAGAAATTTTTGTCGTCTTCTAACACCAGCAAATCGTAGGCGGCAATTTGACCATCGGTGCCGAAGCCGGTTGTGACATCAATTTCACCCTCCTCAATGCCGGAGTAAAGCAGTCCTGGATTGAGTGCTACCACATCTTCGAAGTTAAACCCGCCGTAGGTTTCTTTCAAACCAGGCAGTCCATCATCCCGCTCGGTAAACTCCTGAGTGGTGCCAAAGGTTAAATCGCTGGCTTTATTGGACAGGTCGCTCACCGTTTGAATTCCCAGCTCATTCGCTTGGGGCTTTGGCATTACTAAGACGTAGGTGTTATTAAAATTAGTAGGCTCAAGAACGGCTAGACTAAATTGCTCGGCGTAGGCGTCTTTAACCGTCGTGTAGACTTCTTCGGCTCCCATGCTGGAGTCAAACTCCATACCCAGGTGAGTCAGCAGAGAGGTGCCCGTATATTCCGGATAGATATCAATTTCTCCGTTGACGATCGCCTGATGGTTTTCGCTCGATCCACCCACTGGCGTGTAATCTGCATTAAACCCAGACTCATCCAGCAAAATTTCGTAGAGATTGCCGAGCACATACTGTTCGGTGAAGTCTTTGGAGCCCACCCGAATCGTTGGCGCGTCTGAATTGCTACTACTGCAAGCCGCAAAGATTCCGACGGATGCACCCACTAAAACACCGACAAAGACACGTCGTCCGAGCATTAGAATTCTCCTGAAAAGTATGAAATAAACGATTAACGTAAAACACATCGACACATACGATTGACCCAGAGTGACCAAAATCGACCGAAATCGACTGAAATCGATAATTAAGGCGATGACGTCGCTTCTTGGAGTCGTTTAGGGCTGATCTGACGACTGCGATAGAAACGGATGAATTCAAAACCTGTGATCACCGCCACGCTAAACACGGCGACTAAAAACAAGCTCAATCCGCTCTGGAGCTGATCAAGGGTGGTTGAGATGCCGATCGCCAGCCATAGCAAAGAGGCGATCGCCAGCCCGCTCGTCACCAGTAACACCAAGAATGAATTCCCCGGCTGCCATCGTCGAGGAAACAACGCAGCAACTAGGCTCAAGAGCAGGACTGGAAAGCCGATCGCCCGATATTCTGCATGGAGGCCGGTTAACACCACAGGGGTTCCCGATCCATCCACCGATAGCTCCCACGGTAGCAACACGCCAAAGATTAATGGCATCACCGCAACGGCTAATAAAACACCGATCAATCCACCCGATACCCTCGTCTCCTCTTTTAAGCCTTTTGGCGTTGCCCACCCTTCTAAGCGACCAAATGCTTCCTCAAAGTAGAAAGCCAGCAACGTCGCAGGCAAGGCTCCAGCCAGCATAATGTGGTCTTTGTTGAGGGCATGACCGCGTAAGATCAAATCTCCCAAGCCGCCGCCGCCAATAAAGGCTGCCAGAGTCGTACTTGCTACTACTACCACGGCTGCGGTGCGCACCCCCGCCATGATAATCGGCAAGGCAATGGGCAGTTCTAGCCTGAGCAAAACTTGGCGATCGCGCATTCCCATGCCCCGCGCAGCTTCCTTGGTATCCGCATCTACCTGCTCGATCCCAATGGTGGTATTAATCAGGATAGGCAAGGTGCCAATGAACCCCAGCGCGACTAAGGTCGGAGGCGTCCCAATTCCCAAAAGCGGCAGAGCAAGGGCGAGAATCGCCAAGCTTGGAATCGTGCGTCCGATTTTGCCAACAGTGAGTAGGGTATCTCGGAGCCAGAGCATCCGTGACCCCAAAATGCCTAAGACCAGTCCTAGCACGATCGAAATGGTCAGCGCGATGAATGTAATCGTCAAATGCTGACTCAGCGCAGTCGTAAATTCTTGAGACTGGTTGATGATGTAATCGCTCATCTCTCCCAACATGGGCTATCTCCTATTTTGCGACCGAGCCAGGCAAACTCCGCTCCACTCGCCCGATAATCTGGTCAAATAAAACTGCCAGGACAGCGGCACCGATTGCGCCCGCTGCAATTTTGTCGTTGCGGGTGCCGCCAGCGGCAATTCCTTCAAAGATTAAATTGCCCAGGCTATTCGCACCAAAGAAGGATGCTAAGGTTGCCAAGCTGATGGTCGAGACGGTGGCAATGCGAATTCCGGCAAAGATGACGGGGAGGGCAAGAGGAATCTCAACCTGAAGTAAAATGCTGCGATCGCGCATCCCCATGCCTCTAGCAGCTTCGATGATTGCGGCGTCAACTCCATTAATGCCAACTGCCGTATTGCGAATAATCGCAAGCAAGGAGTAGAGCGTTAGCGCAATGATAGCGGGTGTAAATCCGATACCCACAATGGGCACCAAAATGCCAAACATTGCTAGACTCGGCACCGTGTACAACATGCCCGCCAGTTTAATCACAGGGTCATAGAGCGATCGCACGCGTGTAATCAACACCCCCAGCGGAACACTAATGAGAATTGCAAACACCAGGGTCACTAGGGTAATGAGCAGATGCCCTCCCAGAAACTCCATCACTCGGTCAGGACGACCCACACCGGGCACATAATACAGTAGACCGTCCTTGATGCTGACAAAAAAGCCACCTAAATTTTCCATAGTTGAACCCAGATTGAACCCATCGGTTATCTCGCCAGGACAGGGGCAGCGTGGGGCTGTTTGATCAGGCGCTGAGCATCGTCTGCCGCAACCAAACCCACAAGGCGGCGATCGCCATCGAGAACCGGCAAAAACCGCACCCCATAGCTCAACATTTCTGAGAAGGCATCCCGCATGGTTGCTTCTTCTTCAGTGGTTGCAATGATCTCATGCACGATTTCGTGAGCATACTTACCAGGCTGAGCCTGGACTCCTTCAAGGGTGACATAGCCAATCAGCGTTTGAGTATCGTCGACGATAAACAGGCTATCGAGGTCGTGCTGCCGCATCCGCTTGACCAGATCAGAGGCAGGTTCATCGTAGTAGCCGAGCGTCGGATTGGTATGCATCACCTCGCTGACGCGCACGAGCGTCAGCTTTTTCAACCCTCGATCTGAGCCGACAAAATCTGCAATAAACCCATTGGCAGGATTGGAGAGAATATTCGTCGGCGTATCAATCTGCTGAAGGACGCCACCCACTTGCAAAATGCAGATGAGCGTTCCCATTTTGAGGGCTTCATCAATATCGTGCGTCACGAACATGATGGTCTTTTTCAACTGCTTCTGTAATTGGAGAAACTCATTTTGCAGGCGATCGCGCGTAATCGGGTCGATTGCGCCAAAGGGTTCGTCCATGAGCATCACAGGAGGATCAGCAGCAAGCGCCCGTGCCACACCCACGCGCTGACGCTGCCCGCCCGAAAGCTGCCGAGGATGGCGATCGCGAAACTGTACCGGGTCGAGCCCTACAATGTCTAGCAGCTCATCCACGCGGCGATCGATGCGAGCCTTGCTCCAGCCAAGCATTTGGGGCACAAGGGCAATATTGTCTCGAATCGTGAAATGAGGGAATAGACCAATCTGCTGGATAACATACCCAATGTTGCGCCGTAGCTCAATCGTGTCTTGTTTAAGAATGTTGCGTCCTCCAACAAAGATGGCGCCACTGGTTGGCTCGATCAGACGATTCACCATTTTCATGGCGGTGGTTTTGCCACATCCCGATGGCCCAATGACGACGCAGGTTTCGCCTTCAGGAACAGAAATCGTTAAATTCTGTACCGCAGGCTTGCCTGAGCCTGGATACAGCTTCGTGACATCATCAAATTGGATCATCGGCGTCATTTTAGAGGTTTTTTTTAACTAAATTTTTCAACTAATTATTGATTTGTGGGTATTGCCATTATTGAAACGTCTACTAATTAATAGAAATTAACTCAGATTCTTCGGTAACTGTCCACACTATTTCAATCTTTCTTAATTAAGAAAAAATAGTCAAGAAAGACTTAAGTGGAGGCACTTATGATCGAATGTTTTCAGATAAAAATCTAGACACTTCAACTATTGCACGAGTTTTATAGATGCAATAGTTTTATTCTTGCTAAATTCAAGTACTTTGGTAACCTTATCTGGATTTCAAGTAGCGATTTGTTTCAGGTATTACAAAATTAGATTCTAAAGCAATAAGTAGATAGCCGTAATCAAATATAAAACCCTATGTTACGTGCGGTGCAGGGCCTTGAATCTGTTTCTTAATGATGGCGATGTATTTATAAATCATTAGGTTTAGGAACGTATTGGTTTTAGGGGGGTGATGCGTTACGCTACCGCTAACACATCCTACGAAAATTTGAGACTATCTACTTACGACTTAAACAATTTCCAAATGAATCCGTTTACAGTTCGGCAGGCGTTAGACTTGCCAATATTCGCATCTTCGCAATTGGTTGCAGGCAAAAAAGGACTGGATAATTCTATTCATTGGGTGCATGTGGTTGACATCACAAATGCTCATTATCAATGGGAACGAAAAGGAGTCCTGCTTTTAACAAGTGGGTTAGGACTTTATAAGAATCCAGATCATCAAAAATCTCTCGTTAATCGACTGACTCAACTCGGATTTGCAGGGCTAGTACTCAGTACAGAGCACTATTTTGACCACATTCCAGATATCATTCGTCATGATGCCGACCGTCTCGGGTTGCCCATCATCGAAACGCCTCCTGATCTACTATTTATTCAAATCACTGAAGCCATCTTAGAACGCCTTGTTAATCAGCAATATACGTTACTTCAACAGTCGGCACACATCAATCAGCAACTTACTAACCTCGTTCTGCAAGGAGCCTCCCTCCATGATTTAGCGTCCACACTCGCTGAATTACTTCAGAGAGCGATCGCCATTGAATCTCCTACCTTTCAGCTATTAGCAGCGGCACCCTATGGCCTGACCGATCCAGCCTGGGAGCATACTATTTCCCAGGGGCGATCGATGCCTGAGATCATCCATCATCTAGCGGATAGGAAAGCCCATGAGCAACGGATGCAAACCTTGAAACCTCAGCACCTGCCGCCCAATTCTGAGATAGGCATGACGATGGCGCGCGTCGTTGCCCCCGTTGTGGTCAACCAGATTATTTACGGCTATATCTGGCTAGTTGTAGGGCATCAACCCTTGACTCCGCTGGATGAGCTTTCATTAGATCATGGTGCTACTGTTGCTGCGCTGATGTTGGTCAAAGAGCAAGCTGTCCGCAATGTAGAAGACACCCTACACGGTGACTTTTTTACTCAACTATTAGAAGGAAGTAGCCCGCTAAGCCTGTTGCAAGAGCAAGCTCAACGATTAAACTACCGCTTAGATCAGTCTCATCAAGTCTTATTGATTCGGCATGCAACGTCCTCACAAAAAGCGATTCAGCCTCTTCAAGTATCAATAAAACAAAGATTAGCTCAGTCCTATCGATCGTTCTTGATCGTCGGTCGAGACGATCATCTCGTCGTCGTGTTAGAGTGCGATCAGCCGAGTCAAGGAAAGCATCTTGCAGACGACTTATTGACGACGCTAAGCCCGCTGACCTGTCCATTAATCATTGGCATTGGCACGGTTTTCCCTGCGGGAGATACTCATTCCAATGGCGTGCGGCAAAGTTATGAACACGCGCAGGAGGCTACCCAGATTGGTATCCTGCTAAAACGACACGGGGCGATCGCCTTCGAGGACTTAGGACTTCTTCATTGGCTCTATCACCTGCCTCCTACTCATCGAGCTAACAATCTCTATTTGCATCATGTGCGTACACTTACCGCACATGACGAACGACGCGGAGCCCAATTGCTAGATACGCTTGAAACCTACCTCGACCGAGGATGTTCGATCGCAGAAGCGGCTGACGTCTTATATATCCATCGCAACACCTTGCTCCATCGCCTCGAACGCATCGAATCGCTGTGCGACCTCAATCTACGAGATGCCATTCAATGTTTGAACCTGCATGTCGCGATTAAAAGCTACCGGCTGCATGGTTGAGGACGGGGATGGGGCTGAGCTGGGCTGGAGCCATCGAACATACCAGTTGATAAACTCCACTACCGACGCTTCCATCAAGGGTGATAGATGGCCTGGCTGATAGGCTGCTGAGCAAATTCCTGCATAATTGTGTTCACATAGTTGCCAGTCTTGCTCGCTCGTTGCCCGCCAGACTGCTGCGACATCGTCAATCGAATAGTCGCGTCCTTCAACGGCATCATCACGCACTAGAAAGGCGACTTCGACTTGAGTTTGACGCGCATTGACCGGAATCACGCGGGTTGTCATCGCGTAGTCAGCATTGGCGTGCCCCCAGAAATTTGGCAATCCAATTAATCGCAGGCTGCCTACATTCGCGTCGGAGATCTCCCCCATGAGGGGTGCCGTGAGGCGACCGTCGAGACTTTCAGTTAAGAAGCCTTGTTTGAGGGGGAACCGTGAGACGCGAAACCAAGCCCCATTTGGAAAGCTCACGTCACGGGGGTGCAAGCCCAGTACTTCCCAGTGACGATGGGCATCCGCCAATGTCTGCTGAAAGCGATAGTTGCCGTTGCGATCGTCTCCCGGCAAGCCAGAATCGTAATTCGCCATCATAAATTCAGGATGGGCACCCTGACAGTGATAGCACTCTCGGTTGTTTTCGATGATGGTTTTCCAGTTGGCATTCACTTGATAGCGATCGCGCGCAATCACCTTAGCGCGATCAAGCCGATGGGGAAAGAGCTGAGGGGCGATCGCCTCTACTGCTGCTTCAAAGTCGGGTGGGTGCGGTGATAGACAGACAAATACTAATCCGGCGAGTTCACGAACGTGAGCAGACATTAAGCCGTGGGCGTCTCGATCAAAGTCATCGCCCATAAACCGAGCCGCTTTCAGGGTGCCGTTGAGCTGATATGACCAGCCATGATACGGACAAACCAGCGCTTTAGAACAGCCGCGATCGCCCCATGCTAAGTTCGACCCACGATGGCGGCACACGTTGAAATGAGCCTGTACGCTACCATCATGATCTCGAACTATAATCAACGATTCATCACCTACTTTGAATGTGATGTACTGACCCGGTGTTGCGATCTCGCAGCTATGGCCTGCAAACAGCCACTGGGTCTGAAAAATTTGGCCCATGTCTGCATCAAAGATTGCCTCATTGGTGTAGAAGGCTTGCGGCAGTGTCATGCCGGGCGTGTAGCGTTCAAGTAATGAGATTAGGGTATTCATGGGGAAATGAAAGATTGACTTGCTATCCAATTCGTCAAATCTGCCTCGATCTGGGTAGGGACAAAGGACTGTTTGCCCCCCAGCGTTTAGTCATTTAAACCCGCAGTGATGGCACAAAGTCTCGTTCGATCAAAGCCGGACGGTTAAACGTAAAGAGAGACATATCGTGTTGGGAGACTCCGTCAATGGCAAGGTCACTCAAAATTTGCCCCAGCAAGCTAGCAAACTTGTAAGCATGCCCTGCCCCCACGCAGGCAACGATTTGCGGGAGGTTGGGGAGTGCATCGAGGATAAAGTCCCGATCGGGTGGAAGGGTGTATAAGCACGTCTTGGTATACAGTTTGGGACCCACAAAGTTAGGGATATGCGTCGTCAAAAAGTCATCAAGCTGCTGTTCTCGCGCCGCGTTTGGCTCAAAGCTGCGAGTCTTAGCAGTAACCACGTCACCGGAGGCATCAATGGCGGCTTTGGTCGCAACTTCACCATAGATGGGAAAGCCATAATAGCTCGACTCATCTTTCCACTGGAAGACGGGAAATCGTCCGATAGAAAATTCCTTTAGATTCGGTGTCGAATAGTAGGTGACTTGTTCTTGCGTGACCGTCAGCGGAATCTGCATTCCCACGGATGCCAGCAGGGAGCTAGTCCATGCTCCAGCCGTAACCACAAGCCGATTACACGTAAACGATCCTTTTTCCGTTTTGATAAGAACTCCGTCTCCCAACTGATCCGGTTGGATGCTGATGACTGGACATTCTGCCAAAATCGTTGCGCCGTTGCTACGCGCCAACGAAATGTGAATTGCGTTGCCTCGTGATGGATCAACGATGCCGGTTTGTTCCTGATAAAGAGCGATCACCTCGCCTTGGGGCTGAAATTGGGGAAAGCGATCGCGCAATTCATCCGTATCTAAGCGCTCATACGCAATGCCGGCTCGATCCATTGCAGTCGCATAATCTTCGACAATTTGTCGGTAGGGGCGATCCTGATACGCAATTTGTACCCCCCCCGTTTTTATCACCGGCGAAATCCCCGATTCCTCAGCAATGGCATCCCATGCTTGGTAGGCATAGGGAGTTAGACGCGCATATTTTTCTTGATGATAGGCCAGCCGGATAATCCGCGAATAATCTTGAGATCCTCCATTCAAATGAAAGAGAGGAAACTGCTCAATGCCAAGCACCTCCGCGCCAACGCGCTTCGATAGCCAGTAAAGCGCTGCACTACCAATACCGCCACAGCCGAGAACGATGTAGTCGAAATGGGTTTTCATGAAAGACTCGCTCGATGAAGAATGATGCCACAATCCGATGTCATTACGCCTCATGATAAGGAGGATGCTTCGAAAGACTCAATGGCGATCGCGCACAACGTTTTCGGCCAACTCTTGTGCAAATTCATCAGATCACCCCCATTCTTCAAGAACAGTTTTTGTTTCACCGCTCCAACAAGCGTCTCGTCTGCTCTGCAGCAGCTTTCATCGCCACCTCAGGGTCAAACTGCCCGCGCAATGCTTTCCCTAAATAATCCTGTAAAATCAGCGAGGCGTTGGCATAGTCTGCAATGGGCGGGCGTAAGATTGCCTGCTCTGCGGCATTCACCAGATCAGGCGTTGGTAGCAGTGCCGTCCGGCTAGGAATGTAGCTCGTTTTTTGGATGAATTGCTGCTGGGCTGACTGGCTGGTGAGATATTCAATCGCTTGCCATGCCTGGTTTGGATGCTGCGATCGCCTCGCAATGCCAAAGCCCCAACTGCCTTTGCAGCCTCCGCCCGTCTCCCCCTCAGTGTGAAGCGACATAGGAATCCGCTTGATCTGATCCCGTAAGGGTGAATTATCGGTTTCGGCTCGACTTAGCACAAAGGGCCAATTTCGCATAAACACCGATTCCCCTTGCTGGAAGGCGAGAAACGCTTCGTCATCCGTATATGGATTGGTGATAGGCGGCGATATCCCCAACTCAATCGTCTTCAAGAGAAATTTAACAGCGGCGATCGCCTCTGGATGATCCAGCCCGACCGCTTGCGTTTCAGAATCAATCCAAAAGCCACCATAGCCGTGGAGCACCTCGACAAAGGTGGTGACGAGCCCTTCCCGCTGAGACTGCCAGAGATATCCCCAGGGCGCAGCGCCTTGAGCTTGCAAAGCTTGAGAGATTTGTAGCAGATCTTGAAACGTAGTGGGGGGCGAATAGCCTGCTTGCGTCAGCAAATCATCCCGGTAATACAGCATGCCAAAATCAGCCCGAAACGGAATGCGGTACAGCCCGTCTCCATAACGTCCGGCGGTGACCTCACTGTCAACAAATGAATTCAATTGATCAGCCGAAATCTTGGGGTCGAGATTTTTCAGCCAGCCTCGCGCGGCTAATTCGGGCACCCATATCACATCGAGGTAGATAATGTCGCAGAGCGATCGCTCGGTCACCTCCAAGGTGCACAGTTCTTTGAGATTAACGGTGATATCTCCTTGGGGATTGTTTAGCCCGATCGGGCGAATGCGAATATCGGGATGATTGGCCTCAAAGTCTTGAATAATGTCTGACCAATAGGGAATCTCAGATGCAGGAACTACGAGCGTTAGCGACACGGGAGGCCACGTCAGATACAGCACCCCTAAAACCACCAATTGCGCGATCGCCAGTCGTCCCCAGATGCTGGTTAATCCAAAGACGTGCAACACTTTTCGAAATTTGTACCACGGTCGGCTACGTTTCATCATCTCGGGTATCTAGACAGGCGATCGCCTCTGCTCTATTCTCTATCCTCCTCTGTTCTGATCGGGTGTCGATTTATCATGCAAATAGGGGAGTGCGTTATACCAAGTCGAGCTCGGGATCTGGTATTTTCTCACAGGCAGAACTCCCGTTCTAGACTTGGATGAAGGTTAGAAATTATTGAGGAGTTTTGCATCCATGCTCACATCTACAGACTTCCGGGGACTATTGAATCCACGGTTTTTTAATAATCTTTTACCTGTTCCCTCCACCAACCAGTTTAAGCAGGGCACTCTCGCTCCCCCCTTTCAACTACTCGATGTCCAGGCAGGAAACCAAGTTAGGCTGTCTGACTTTACAGGGCATTCTCGATCAGACTCGGAAGCTCCCAGGCGCTCGGTTTTGTTAGCGTTTACTCGCATCTTTACCGAAAAGCAATATTGTCCCCTCTGTTTTCCTCACACCGTTGCGCTGAATAAAGCCTATGACCAGTTTCGAGAGCGAGGCGCTGACGTCTTGCTGATTACAAGCACCGATCCAAAACAAAGCCAGATTGTCGCTCAAGATTTGGGGCTGAAAATGCCGTTTCTAAGTGACCCCAGTTGTCGTGTCTTCCGAGCCTATCAAACTGGGCAAGCATTAGGCGCACCGCTTCCGGCTCAGTTTGTAGTTGATTCAGCCGGTAAACTTCGATTTCGGCATTTATTCTCATTTTTGTCACCCAACGCCGATATTGAGCGACTCCTATCCGAAGTGGATCGGGTGATGACCTAAAAGCAGTCAATCTGCACAGAAACCAATTGGTTTGAGCCATGATAAATCCGTAGAGTCGAAGAGACATGGGTTTTCCATAATGCAGAAAAATGACACCCCTGCGCTAATTGCTACCCTGTTATTTACGGTTGGGCTCATTGGAGCCGGGATCTGGTGGGTTACTCAGCAGGTTAATGTTGATTTGGGCAATGTGATCCGCCGTCAGCAGGCGACGTCTCAATCGACTTCCAGCACGTCAACTCCAACAGGAAACCGCCTGTCTGATAGTCAGGTGCCATCTGGGCTATTTAACTATGGGGGCAGCACGACGTGGGCTCCAATTCGAGGTTCGGTCGATCAGGCAATCCAGCAAGCCCATCCTCAATTCCAACTGCGCTACACAAACCCAACTAATGCTGCACCAGGTTCTGGAACTGGTATTCAAATGCTGTTAGACAATCAACTATCCTTTGCACAGTCGTCTCGATCGCTTAGTGCTGATGAATATCAGGCCGCTCAACAGCGCGGGTTTGCGCTCAAAGAGATTCCGGTTGCGCTCGAAGGAATTGCGATCGCCGTTCACCCTGACCTAGACGTTCCGGGACTGACGCTGAATCAACTAAACGACATCTATACCGGGCAAATTACAAACTGGAGCCAAGTAGGTGGCCCCAATTTGGCGATTGTTCCCTATTCTCGACGTGAGGACGGCGGAACCGTCGAATTCTTCATTAGCAATATTCTCGGTGGCGCAGATTTCAGCAATAGCGTTCAATTTCTACCCACAACGACACAAGCATTGCGGGCTGTCTCGTCTACTCCTGGCGGAATTTACTATGCATCAGCTCCCGAGGTCATCGGGCAGTGTACCACAAAGCCATTACCCATTGGCATTCAGCCCAACCAGTGGGTAGCCCCGTATCAAGAGCCGCTCGTACCGACCTCTCAATGCCCAGCTCAACGCAATCAAATTAATACCGCCGTGTTGCAAAGCGGAGCGTATCCAATTACACGCCGATTGTTTGTCATTGTTAAAGTCAACGATCAAATTGACCAGGAGGCCGGGGAAGCTTATGCAACCCTGCTTCTCTCGAATGAAGGTCAAGAATTGCTAAATCAAGCTGGCTTTGTGCGGATTCGCTGATTAAACAGTCTCAAATCGATGAACTATGCTTGAACCTTCGTGATAGATTCGGCGGGCAAGCATAGCAAATTGTCACCATAGGTTTGGATCAATCCTTTCTGACGGAGCTTACCCATCAGCCGAGTCACAGTCACTCGCGTCGAGCCAATCGCACTGCCAATCTGAGCATGGGTTAAGACCCAGGGTAAGCAATACCCCGTTTCACAAGGTTCTCCATATTCTTCGATGAGAAGCGTTAGAAAGCCAAGTAACCGATCAATGGTGCGACGCTGACCCAATGTACTGAGCCAAAGTAATTTCCGCTGATGCTGGTAGCGAAAGGCATCTAGCACTTCTCTGCGAAAGTGGGGCCAATTATCTAAATCATGCCAATACATCCAGATAACGGCAGTCTGATCAACGTGGGCAAAGCTCTGAAGCGTAAAAGGAGACTGAGCCACAATCTCAAACGGTTGCCCTGCGCCAACAAATCCCAAAAATGCTTCTTCAGAATTTAAGCTTGACAGACGAGACGCACTGCCAGTCGCAGTCGCGCTCACCTGTGCCTCACCCACCAGCCTAACTGAGCCTCGCTGAACGAGATACAACAATCCAGGGCGGGCAGGCACCTTTTCATCTTTGCTAAAAATTCGACATCGATAGTGTTCCTGAGCCCAGTCAATAATTCGCTGCCAGGTCAGGAACGGTCGAGATGAATCTGATTGGGGGGATACTGAGTACATAGGAAGAGAGGGGTTGATCAGTCGAGACTTCGTGAACAGAACGGGGGCAAGTTGAAGCCAAGAAATCTGACAAGCTTTGCAGCCAAACAGGTTTCAATTGAAACTCAAGATAAGCGTATCGTTTATCCGTATTTGGTAAGGTAAGGAAAATTACGTAGCTGTGTTAATTTGAACACACTTTCACACGGCAAACTCGGAGCTTCTTTGGAAAAATTTACAATCTTGAGCCAAGGCTGAAGAATACTCGAATTGGATGGCGTTGGGTTTATTCCAAACGTAACCTCCATAAACTAGAACACACAATGCGCTTTAAGTAAATTTGCTGACACCATTTAGATGATTTGCCACGATTTCTACCGGTGATATTTTGATTGACCCTGCACTATTTTCAATCCGGTATTGGCTTCGGCAAATCCTTTACGATGCCGTTAGATCGACCTTTCCGAGTGGGGAAGCTGGGGCATCATCTGAATCTCTGATGTCTAAATCGCCACGCCAACTACACCCATTTAGCGTTCCTGTGAACAGGCTGAAAGACTCCAAAAACCTCTGCTATGTTTCCGCGATCGCCTTTAAACTGTCAAATCTGGTGAAAAATCCGCCATTAGGGGTGGCTCAGAAATTAATAACCCTCCTCTCTGAGGCTGACGCCCCGATGCGCATTGACGCGATATCAGAATTATCTAATATCTGGCAACACATTCACGTAACTTGGACTGACCCTGGATGGATTTATCTGCAAATAGGCGATCGCGGACTTGCCGAATGGCTCACACTCCTCACGAATCCGTTGCTTGACGCGGGCGATCGCCCGATGATTCTCCGCAAACCACAAAATCGATTGCCTAGTTTTGCTGGATATAATAGCGAATTTTTTCAGAAATCAAACACTCTATTTGAAATTCAATACAGCCATGCTCGATGTTGTTCTCTTCTGAAATTGGGCGATCGCGACGGATTAATTCGATTGAGTTCAGATCAGAATGCAACCTCACCTCATTCCCTCAATCATGACCTTAATCACATAACTATACACATTGCCGACCCGATTCCTCTCCCTTGGCTTCGTGCAGACGCGATGCTGCAATTTGATCATCCCGCCGAACGAGCATTAATGCTTCGCTTAATAGCGACTTGGGATGAGCTATTAGATCGGCCACCCGCTCATCCTCCATTGCAGCCCAAGAACTACATGAAGCTTGCTCATCAGCTCAGCCAAGAATTCCAGACGTTTTATCAAACCTGTCGTATGTTCGGTGACGAGAAAACTAATAGCCCAGGCCGAGTTCAAGCTCGACTCGGGCTTACTCTCGCAACCCAACGAGTCTTAAGGCTAATTCTCGAAAACGGAGTGGGGGCGATCGCTCCCGCACTGATATAGAAAATTTCTGCCGGAGGGGGTGACAGGATATTTTCAGTGTGATATTCTCGGAGTGTGTGAGGAGCGAACCAGCAAGGGCATCGAGACGAAACACGGTCAGTCGTCGATGCCCTTTCTGATGTTTAAATCGATTTCAAGCATTAATTCCTTTCAAGTATCAATTTCAAGTATCGCAACCGCCACAATCTTCATTAAGAGTCATGTCCTAGGCTAGGCTTACGCTAGGAATCGGCTGCCATTACAAGTCCATCCTATTCTGGGCCATCACAACAAGAATTCTTCAATGGCTCCGGCAACGCCATCATTCATTACATCGGGTGCGACCCACTGCGCCTTAGCCTTGACCTCAGCCGGGGCGTTGCCCATTGCCACCCCAATTCCCCCATATTCAAGCATTTCAACATCGTTAAAGTTATCCCCGACAGTCATAACTTGGCTAGATTGAAGTCCTAACATAGTTTCAGCAAGATACTGCACGGCCACTCCTTTATTGACCAAAGGGTTAGCCGCCTCGAAGAAGGTTGCAATTGATTTAGTGAAATATAATTCTGCTGGCGTATATTGCTGGCGTAGTGACGATAAGACATGATCAATTAAGTCAATGTTGTCACTCAAGGCTAAGACTTTGGTGGGTTCCTGAATTAATGCGCGACGCAAGTCGCCGACCACAATCGGCTCAACGCCAGAACGTTCTGCATACTCCCGCGTTTCAGAGGTGATTTCGCGAACGTAAAGCTGATCGTCAATATAAAAATGAATGGACAGCAGATGATTTAATTCAAGCTGCTCAAAATGCTCAAGCAGCTCAGTTGCGACGGTTTTGGAAACTGCCCAATGGCGATGGAGCTTCGATGTGTGAGGATCTTTAATTAACGCACCTTGGTAGGCCAGCAGCGGCAGAGTCGAACCGACGTCATGATAAAACCGCAGGGCAGATCGATACATTCGCCCCGTGGCGATCGCCACCTGAATCCCTTTCGCTTGAGCCGCTTGAATAGCGCATTTTACAACAGGCCGAATTTGGTTCGATTCTCCGGCAAGGGTGCCATCGATATCTAAAACAAGGAGACGAATATCGCGGTGAGCCATGGTGTATTGAATCCCCTGAGTAGAGGTCGAATTAAAGGCAGTCATCGAGTTCATTACTGAGGGTAGCAGCCTGAGTCCCGAAGTGGAGCCAGGTTATACCAATTCTCGATTTTGGATTGGCGATTTTGGATTGGCGATTTTGGATTGGCGATTTTGGATTGACGATTTTGGATTGACGGCCACCAGCCTTGCAAGGGTTCTAGCACTGTTTGGCAACAATAAGCCAACCATTTAAGTGCGGGCATCTTGCCCGCGACATGAGCGAGACGCTCACACTACTGGCGTGGCACAGCTAATTTGGTGGATTAAAGTAGGTTGGGTTGAGGTTACGAAACCCAACAGCAGAAACCCTTTCGTTGGGTTACGCTATCGCTAACCCAACCTACTATTTTAGGCGTGTCAAACCACTACGGGTATGAAACTTCCGCCATCTTGTACTAGCCTGTTCATTGGTTAGCCTTACTTCGAAGAATTGATGCTAAGACTGGATACGCAATACATTGGAGATTTTGGTAGAGTTTTGCCTAATTTTTGCCAAATCGGGGTTGAGACACCGCCCTACAGCACCGTCGTTTCCGTGATAGCCTTTGGGCTATGACTGAGGCACGAAATCGACGTAAAGCAAGTTACCACGTTCTAATTGCAACACTTTGGCTAACGTTAATAGTACTAGCGGTAAAAGTATGGGCAGGATGGGCAGCACAATCACTCAGCTTATTAGCAGAATCATTACACACCCTGATTGATGGCTTTAGCGTCATGCTGAGTCTTATCGCCGTGTCGTCCCCTTATCGATTTTCAAGTCGAGACGTCTGGGGACACAGTCAACAAGAAACGGCAATGATTTTAGGACTGACCTCGTTTCTGGGGTTCACCGGATTCAGCTTACTCATACTCTCGATTCAACAACTCGAATTGACGAGTCACTATTTGAGCACACTTTTTCCAGTACAGATTGGCTTACCCTTGGTGCAGCTCTTTGGAGTCATTGTCGCAGTCAGCTTTTGTCTAACCATTTTTGTGCGCTACGAAGCCGGTGTATTAGAAAGCGGAGCATTGCGACTCAATGCTCATCAGCTTCTTCGTCATGCATGGCTAACACTGCTGGTTTTTATTGCACTGGTTGGAATTTGGCTCGGCTATGCTTGGGTTGATCCGTTGCTTGCTCTCCTGCTAGTGCTGCTTATCATTCCCGGTTTTTGGAGAATTTTATGCTGGCATCTACCCTTATTTGTGCGTCAGGTGGCGATCGCCCCCGAAGCAATCATTCAAATTGTCAAACAAATTGAAGGGATTACCCACTGTTATCAAATTCGATCGTGGGGTATCGTCGGGCGGCAAGTTGTTGTGGAAATGAGGCTGACGATTCATGCAAAATTTGCGGACATGGCTCCGGTAATTGCAGAAAAAATCGAAGGGCGAATCCGAGAAAACTATGGGCCCGTCAACGTTCGCATTCAGATCGATGACAGCCATCTGCCCCCATCTCAGACGCTCAATAGTGAAAATTTGCATGCGTTTCCAGATTTGAACGGGAAGCCAGATTGGAACTGAACGGTACAATCAGGATATGGGAAAATCTTCAAACCACACTCCTCCATTATTCATTCTGGTGGACGGGCATTCGCTGGCGTTCCGGTCATACTATGCCCACGCAAAAGGTCGAGACGGCGGCTTGCGAACTTCTACGGGCATTCCGACCAGTGTGTCATACGGGTTTCTCAGATCTTTTCTCGACATGATGGAGGCTGAGCAGCCCGATTATGCAGCGGTGGCGTTTGACCTGGATGCTCCGACGTTTCGCCATGACGCAGATTCTACGTATAAGGACGGTCGCGTCGAAGCGCCAGAAGACTTTTTCCCAGACCTGGAAAATCTGCAAACCATTCTCAAAGCGTTTAATCTCCCCGTACTCACTGCTGAAGGGTTTGAGGCAGATGATGTGCTGGGCACTGTGACCCGACGCGCCAGTGAGGCGGGCTTTCAGGTCAAGATTCTCAGTGGCGATCGCGATCTCTTTCAGCTTGTTGATGCTGACAAACAAGTGTCAGTGCTGTACTTGAGCAGTGCATTTGGTCCGCGTGGCAACTCAGGCGCCATGGAAATCGGCCCCCAGCAGGTTGAAGAAAAGATGGGCATCGTGCCGACTCAAGTCGTTGACTATAAAGCGCTCTGCGGCGATTCGTCCGATAATATTCCGGGTGTGAAAGGCATTGGCGCAAAAACAGCGGTTCAGCTTCTGAGCGAATATCAATCCCTAGAGGGGATTTATAACGCAATCGAACAGACTAAAGGCGCTGTCCGCAAAAAATTAGAAGCAGGTCGAGACAGTGCCTTTCACTCGCAATTCATGGCACAAATTCACTTAGATGTGCCCCTTGACATCGAGCTCGACGACTGCAAGCTCAAAGGCTTTGATCCTGATGCAGTTGCTTCTCTCTTGCAACATCTTGAATTTCGGCAGTTTATCAATCGCTTGCCCAAACTCCAGCGCGTATTTGGCGGAGAGGTATCGGCAGATGAGATTGCGGCCATTTCAGATGGCAAACCCGCTCCCGACGATGACGATGATGATCTCTGGTTTTTTAGCCCAGAAGAGACCAATGCCAGTCAACGGGTGCTCAAAGCAACCATTACGCCCACCCTCATCGACACGCCTGAAAAGCTCGAAACACTCGTCAAAACGCTCCAAGGATGCACCAATCCTGATATTCCGGTTGCGTGGGATACTGAAACGACCGCCCTAGACCCTAGAGATGCCGACCTTGTTGGCATTGGCTGCTGCTGGGACAGCGCTCTCGACGATGTCGCCTACATTCCAATTGGGCATCACACTGGCAAAAATCTAGATCTCTCTCTAGTGTTAGATACGCTCCGTCCGATTTTGGAGAGCGTCCAGTATCCTAAAGCATTTCAAAATTGCAAATTTGATCGACTCGTTTTGCGGGCTCAGGGCATTCATATTCAAGGGGTTGTGTTTGATCCCATGTTGGCAAGCTATGTCCTTAACCCTGAAGCAAGTCACAATTTGGGTGATTTGGCACTGCGCTATCTCAACCTCGCTACCCAGAGCTACAGCGACTTGGTGCCCAAAGGGAAAACCATTGCCGATTTAGACATCGAATCAGTTGCAGACTATTGCGGCACCGATGTATACACGACATTTCACCTCGTTCCTAAACTTCGGGCAGAATTAAACGCTATTCCTCGGCTGCAAGAACTGTTTAAGACGGTCGAATTGCCGCTGGAAGCCGTTTTGGCAGAGATGGAATATCAGGGCATTCGGATTGACCGAGAGTACCTCAAGACATTTTCTGAAAATCTCAGCAAAGATTTAGAGGCCTTAGAAAAGCAAGCCTATGAGTTCGCGGGCGAAGAATTTAACCTGGGATCGCCGAAGCAACTGAGTGAGCTGCTATTTGAAACCTTGAAACTCGATCGGCGCAAGTCGCGCAAAATCAAGACGGGCTATTCAACAGATGCCGCCACGCTCGAAAAGCTCCAGGGTGATCATCCCGTCATTGATGCGATTACCGAGTATCGAACCCTTTCCAAACTCAAATCAACCTACGTCGATGCACTTCCAGATTTGGTGCATCCCAAGACGCAACGGGTTCACACTGACTTTAATCAAGCAGTGACTGCAACCGGGCGATTGTCGTCTTCAAATCCCAATTTACAAAACATCCCGATTCGGACGGCCTTCAGCCGTCAGATTCGAGCGGCATTCGTGCCAGAACCTGGTTGGCTTTTGGTTGCAGCAGATTATTCTCAAATTGAGTTGCGAATTCTGGCTCACTTGAGCGAAGAGCCTGTGCTGGTTGAAACCTATCGCAATAATCAAGATGTGCATCGCTTAACGGCACAACTGCTCTTTGAAAAGGATGACATTACGGCTGAAGAGCGGCGATTAGGGAAAGTCATTAACTTTGGGGTGATTTACGGCATGGGAGCCTCTCGATTTGCCCGGGAAGCAGGTGTGAGTCGAGGCGAGGCTAAGATCTTTATCGATCGCTTCTATGAGCGGTATCCGCTGGTGTTTGAGTATTTGCAACGCATGGAGCGGCAGGCGATCGCCACTGGATATGTGCAAACCATCTTAGGCCGCCGTCGATATTTTAATTTCACAAGCGATCGCCTCAAACGATTGCATGGGACTAATCCTGATGATATCGATCTCAACCAAGTTCGTTCACCAGGTCAATACGATGCGGGCTTGCTTCGAGCGGCAGCGAATGCCCCTATTCAAGGATCGAGCGCCGACATCATCAAAATTGCGATGGTGCGGCTGCATGAGGTTCTCAAGGACTATCAAGCGCGTCTGCTATTGCAAGTTCATGACGAATTGATATTTGAAGTGCCACCCGATGAATGGCAAGACATACAGCCCAAGATTAGATCTGAGATGGAATCTGCTGTTGATCTCAGAGTTCCGCTCGTCGCAGAGGCAAATGCAGGGCAAAATTGGATGGAAACCAAATAAGCTGATTGATATAGATCTGCTCTTTCCCTAGTTGACTCATGGACCAACTGGATATCTTCATCTTGGCAGTCTATCTAATTACGGTTGCCTACATTCTCTATCAGGCAAGAAATGCGCTAGCCCAGCAAACTAAAATCTCGCTCAACGCAGATCAGCTCAATCAAGAGCTTGAGAGACGGGGAATTCAGGAGTACGTCGAGATCGATCTTAAATTTGAGGGAAGCTATTTGCTAAGCGATGATCCGAAGGCAGATAAACAGCCCAAGACCTTGGCACTCAACGTCAAAAATAATTCAGATGATGCCATTTATATCGATTGGGATAGAAGTTCGCTGACTGATTTGGGGGGGCGATCGCGACGAGTGATTCGCCTAGTATCTTACAAAAGCCTAGACCTCTCCTATCCTCAGGTGTTTAGCGTTGTAGGGCCTGGACAAACGCTTTCAGAAAAAATTACGGCAGAAGATTTGCTCGAGCGAAGTGCCGAAACCGATACGCTCGAAGCAACGAAACCTCTTATTAATATTCAGGGACTAAAAGATTCAAAAGATGACAGCAAGAAGGCGCTTCACAACGATTTTATGGCAGAAAAAGCGCCCTTGAATTACTATCTATGCCTAGTTATGCGGATTGCTGACCCTGCCGACCCTGCTCGGGCCGATCGCCTCTACAATGTTCGCTGCGAAATTCAGGTGAAAAAATTGCCGTGGACGATTGTGCTGCCCTGGTAGGCGAAATCGTGATCGAAATGGGCAATACCCACTAGACTAGACATAAGGGAAGAGTAGGCGAAGGCGGTTGCAGGCTGTAGCCTGAGGAAAGTCCGGGCTCCCGAAAGACCAGACTTGCTGGGTAACGCCCAGTGCGGGTGACCGTGAGGATAGTGCCACAGAAACATACCGCCGATGGAAAGGTTGAAGATGACTGTAACGTCAGACTACAACCTTTCACAGGTAAGGGTGCAAAGGTGCGGTAAGAGCGCACCAGCAGCGTCGTGAGGCGCTGGCTCGGTAAACCCCGGTCGGGAGCAAGGTCGGAGGAACGACGGTTGGTCTTTTACCGGTTCCGTGTTTAAGTACCGCTAGAGGCATCTGGTAACAGATGTCCCAGATAGATGACCGCCCTTCTAATGGTTCATCCATTAGAAGAACAGAACCCGGCTTATGTCCTACTCTTCTCTAAATCTCGCTTGATATGAGTTTTAGCGATCTGCGTCGACACAAACAACTTCAACAGTTCGTCCAAAAGCTTGGACTCGATGAATCCATACCCGTAAATTGGTCGTTGCTGCATCAAGCTCTAACCCATGCTACATTTTCAGCTCAGGCAAACTACGAAAAGCTCGAATTTGTTGGAGATGCGGTAATTCGTCTAGCTGCTGCAGAATTTTTATACGAAACATATCCTGATGCGACTGAGGGAGAGCTTTCGGCCATTCGTTCGGTATTGGTGAGCGATCGCATCTTGTTTGAAATTGCCGAATGTTATGGGCTTGAGCGCTATCTTTTAATCGGCAGCAGCGCCGTAAGCAATCGAGCCGGACGACAAACCAGACTCGCCGCTGCCTTTGAAGCTGTCTTAGCAGCACTGTATCTCAGCACCCATACCCTCGAACTGGTTTGCCCCTGGTTAAATTCTCACCTGCAACACTACACCGAAACAATTCGCCAAGACCCGACCTTCCATAACTATAAAGGTGCCTTGCAAGCGTGGACGCAAGCTCATTGGCAAACTCTGCCTGACTATCGAGTGACTGAAATTGGGCAAACTTATGGAGACATGGAACGGTTTGTCGCCGAAGTTTGGTTCCAAGGCAAATCCTGGGGGCAGGGCAAAGGTCCGTCCAAGAAGGCAGCTGAGCAAGCGGCTGCGCAAGCAGCATTTCAAACCTTGCAGCAAATGACTGAGTCACAACACCCACGCGCATGAGGGTTAGACGGTGAACAATCAGGATGACCTGGGAGTTGTCATTTTGGGGGCGGGGCGATGGGGAACTCATTTAATCCGCAATTTTCTAAGTCAACCGTCATGCCGGATTATGGCGATCGCCGACCCCTCTACTGAGCGCTTGCACGCTGTATCTCAACAGTTTGACTTGGATTCGGCCACGACACTTACTCCCCATTGGGACGTTGCCTTAGATGTGTCCGATGTCGATGCCGCTATCGTTGCGACACCCGCCAGCACGCATACGATGCTGATTCGGGCGGCCTTGGAACGAGGGCATCACGTTTTAGCCGAAAAACCCCTGGCATTAAATCCTACCGAGGCGATCGCTCTCTGCCAGCTCGCTCAACGCCAGAAACGGCAGCTTGTTGTTGACCATACCTATCTCTTTCATCCAGCAATTCAAGCCGGACACCATTGGATAAACGCCAATCGGTCCTCAATTCCCCACTACGGCTACGCTACCCGTACTCACCTCGGCCCCATTCGTCATGATGTGGATGCGCTTTGGGATTTAGCCATTCATGATATTGCGATTCTCAACTATTGGCTCAATGACGTCCCGATTCAGGCTCAAGCATACGGACAAACCTGGCTACATCGCAGCGTTCCTTCCCCTAATTCGGAGTCAAACCTGTCCGATTTAGTGTGGGTAAGATTGGTCTATCCAAGCGGGCTTCAAGCCTGGATTCATCTCTGTTGGCTCAATCCTGATAAGCAGCGCCGCCTTTGCCTGGTTAGCGATCGGGGCACGCTAATATTCGACGAACTACAGGCAGAATCGCCGCTCACCCTGCACCGAGGCTGCCTCGACTCCACTCCGGATGGCTTTCATCCGATTTATCAAGAAAAGGCAATAATTCCTGTACTGCCAGAGGAACCCCTTCAGCGCGTTTGTGCTCACTTTTTGCAATGTGCTCGCTATAACCAACCATCCCCTATCTCAGCGGGATGGGTCGGCGTTCAGCTCATCCAAATTATTGATGCGTTAGCGCGATCGCTCAATCAAGAAGGCTCTCTCGTTCATCTCAGCCCGCTTTCACGCGAATCATGACCGGCTGATCGACGCTGAGCGAGGTGTGTCTAGAGACGGCAGCCCTGAAGACGGGATGTCAGCAACAGGAAGCGCAATTTCAACCGTCGTTCCTTGTCCAATGCCAGCACTGTGCAGAGAAATTCCACCCCCCATCAGCTCGATTAGGTTTCGAGAAATTGCTAAGCCCAAGCCCGTTCCCTCAAATTTTCGCGTGGTACTCCCATCGACCATGACGAAGGGACGGAAAAGTTTGTGCTGCTGAGTTGGATCGATGCCAATGCCGGTATCTTCAACAGATACAATAATCCACGAATCGAATGCGTTGGATGGATAGAGATTAGGTGATGAATCGCTACCATACCCCTGAGAGCTATTGTGAGAGCTATTGATCGTTGCAGGCCGTAGGGCAGCCGTTTCAATCCGAGCATCGATCATAATGCCGCCTTGATCGGTAAATTTAATTGCGTTGTAAATGACGTTTAAAAATACTTGCTTGAGTTTGGCAGGGTCAGCTTTCACAGTAATCGATTCAGGCAAATCAATAGCATTCAGCTTGAGCCCCTTTTGATGAATTTGAACGGCTTGTAAATCAATGACTTCTCGCAAAATCTGCTGCAAATCGACGGGTTCCATCACAAGTGAAACGGTTCCAGCCTCAATCTTGGCAATGTCGAGTAAGTCGTTGATAATTTTCAGCAAATGCACAGCCGCTTCATCGGCCCGTTCTAAAAATTCCATTTCTTCCTCGTGGCCATCGCAGCAATCATCTCGGACGAGACGAATGCAGCCAATAATTGCATTAAGAGGCGTGCGGAGTTCGTGGGATGTATTTGCCAAAAATTCGTTCTTGAGCTGATTAGCAGTTTCTGCTTCCTGCCATGCGGATTCCAGTTCTCTAGCCCGATCTTCGAGACTCTTCACCATCTTGTCGAGTACTTCCGCAAGCTGATTGATCTCACGAATTCTAAAGTTTTTAGGCGTTTTCTCTAGGGGACCTCGATCTTGGATATGTCGCGCATATTTGCCGAGCTGTTCGATCGGGCGAGCCAAATCTCTCGCCATAATCAGCATGCCAGCGAGTAGAGCTGCTAGCAACGCGGTCGTCGACACCACTAAAATTCGTTTGATGTCTTGTAGCCCGTGCAGTGCGCTATCGAGGCGAGTGACCGCTAAGACAACCCATGTTTGCTCATCAGAGGGCGTCAGTGAAATAGAAAGAGGCGTATAGCCCGCTAACCATTCTGTATTATTTCCTAGAAATAGGAGATGACGAACGTCCTGCTCACCTCGTAACGCGCTATTCATAATATTTTGAAATCGTTCGTCGCCTTTTTCGTCCTCGATGTTCTTTCCAACTCGATTCGCCAGAGGATGAGCGAGAAATGTACCGTCATCTCGCAAAATGACGGTGTAGCCAAGCAGCGACCCTGCTTCACCGCTTTCAAGCTGTCGAAGCACCGCTTGTGCACTGAGAACGTAGCGTAACTGTTGTGACTTGTCGTAGACAGGCGTACTTACGACTAAATCAAGCTGGCTTTGTAATTCAGATTGTTCGGATTGCTGACTCGTCGGCGAAAGCACTGGATATACCTGATAGCGATCGCCACTAGAAAAATCGTCTGTTTGAGCCCAATGTTGTACTGATGGAAATTCGATGAACTGGTTTCCGCATGTGCTCGCCACAATCTCCTGAGTTTGCCAGTCAGTGAGCTGTAAGCAGGTTACATCCGTTGGAAGTTCTGGCTCCAGTCTTTCCAAAAATGATTGAGAAATATCGACTGAAGCTGCCTGTAGGGCTGATGTTTGACTCGCAGTCAGCAGATTTGTCTTGAGAGCTTGAACAGAAATTTGGACATTCTCTGCTTTGCGCTGAGCACTCTCAGTCAGATTTTGGCGTGCTGTATAGAGAAGACTTGAGCGAGCCTTCTTGAAAACGACAGCGAGTCCGATTAGCAAGACAGGCACGCTAAGCAGCAAAATCCGAAATAGGAGGATACGGCGGAAGGAGGGTTGACGGAGCATAGCCATGGAGACGTTCCAACTGACAAATGCGAAACCTAGGACGGTAGGCTAATTTAAAGAGTAGTATTCAACAAAGCTTGCAAGCTTGAGCATCCCCTGAGATATCAAAGCCTCTTGACATAGATGAAGTATCGAATAAGCCTCTGGGCAAATATTAAAACCCAAACCGCCCAGCCCTGTTTTAACTGATTTGACTGTAATCCAAAACTGCTGATGAAATGTCGTATCGTCATTTGACGAATTCAGAAAGATGGGTCTCAATGGATTACTGACTAGGTTAACAGTTCTTGAGTTTCCAACGTTATTGATGAATGTCTAAACAAACCAAGCTTAGCTATTCCATTGCTTGGATTAATCGAATTGCTGACGTTCCTCAACAGGAGTGGGATGCGTTGGCAATGCCGCTAAAAACTCCCTTCTTCGAGTGGGCATGGCTGAACAACATGGAGGCGTCGGGGAGCGCAACGGCCCAAGCAGGATGGCTACCCAATCATTTAACAATCTGGCGAGGACGTACCCTAGTCGGAGCAGCTCCTCTCTACTTAAAGGGACACAGCTATGGCGAATTTGTCTTCGATCACCAATGGTCTGATTTGGCGTATCGCTTAGGTGTGCAATATTATCCCAAACTATTGGGAATGTCACCCTTTACTCCAGTCGAAGGATATCGATTTTTGATCGCTCCGGACGAAGATGAGGACGAATTGACGGGGATGATGGTAGGAGCCATCGATCATTTTTGCGATCGCCATACGATATCGGGCTGCAATTTTTTATATGTCGATCCCGATTGGCGATCGCGCATGGAACAGCTTGGCTTTACGAGTTGGCTTCATCATAGCTACGTCTGGGCAAATGATGGGTATACCACGTTCGATGATTATTTGGCTGCCTTCAATGCCAATCAACGACGCAATATCAAGCGCGAGCGCAAAGCCATCGAAAAAGCTGGGCTATATATCAAGCCATTACTGGGTGACGACATTCCTAAGTCTCTATTCTCGTCGATGTATCACTTTTATAGCGATACCTGTGACAAGTTTGGCTGGTGGGGCAGCAAATATTTAACTCGCCAGTTTTTTGAGCAGCTCTATAGCTCATATCGCCATCGTGTACTGTTTATGGCAGCCTATGATCAGCACGATGAGCGAAAACCCGTTGGCATGTCCTTTTGTCTGACGAAAGGCGATCAGCTGTATGGTCGCTATTGGGGATCATTGCAAGAATTTGACTGTTTGCACTTTAATGCCTGCTACTATGCCCCTATCGAATGGGCGATCGCCCATTCCATTCAGGTCTTTGACCCCGGCGCTGGAGGACGACACAAAAAACGTCGAGGGTTTCCAGCGACTCCTAACCATAGCCTGCACCGATTTTACAACCCCCGTCTGAATCAGATTCTTTCGTCGTATATGGGCGAAGTCAACGCACTTGAGCAACGAGAGATTGAGTCAATCAATCAGGAACTGCCGTTCAAGTAAGCTTTGCAAGCAAGCTTCGGATGATAGATACGTCAGTACTCAAGGACAGGTTGTTCCAACAACATCGGGAATGCGCCCCAGCTGTCCTTCGCAGAGAATTGCAAATGCTGTTGTCCCATCTCCAGTAGGGCCAATCCAAACCTTGCCAGAAAATCCCCGAATTCCGCTGTGCTCTCCGATCGGAGCTGCCGTCGTCATTGCGATAGAGTCTGGACTGAGTCCCAGCGGCAATGACGTGTAAAGGTAATATCGAGAATCGGTCTTAAATCCCAACTCCAGATCAGTCAGACTCCCAAAACGGTTGTGCTCGACATAGTGAAACTGTTGTGCTCGGTTAATGGTAGACACAAAGGCTCGTGCCTCTGACTCTTTGGCTTTATTAAGTTGTGCCAATACGGACGGAAGAGCGATCGCTGAGAGAATTGCTAACACGAAAACGACGACCATCAACTCAATGATCGTAAAGCCTTGATACCTCGTGCGAGATTGGCTCGCGCGGTAGATAAAATGACAGACAATCAGAGGCATAAATGTTTACATCGCAAAGTTTAGGAGAGGAACTAAACAATCAGTGGACGGGCCCGGCTTGGCGTGGGCGAGGTGCTTCCGTAACCAAACAGGCATCCGGTTAAATTCGTAACCCACTAATTTCTTTATGCACAGAATTCTTTAAGAGTCCGGATTATCCCGGTTGACAACCCGCAGAAAAAAATTTATCCCAATCATCGGGCGAATTAATCCGTCAAGGAAAATGTCATCCAGGAACTATCTCAGCACTTCACCCGAAGCACTTCACCCGATAATTCAACGAAATCTATCGAAATCTATTGAAATCTGTCGAATCGTACCAATCCGTCAAGGAAGGATCATAGATATAGCGTTAGCCAGATAGCTTAGGACATGACTCCTGCCTGAAACCAAAGCTGGGGGAAGCTATCTGGCGTGCAACCGCATCAAGAACTGTGGCGGCTGCTATAAACAGGCTGAATTCCTTTCAGGATTTGTGTCCGCCAATCCAAAATCGCCAATCCAAAATCGAGAATTGACATAAGACCCTATCTAAGGGTTCAGTGAAGAATTTGGAATATGCCATGTAAACTCTTTCCGTAATGTAACAATCTGCAACATAGACTTTTATAATAAGAACTACGAATAAACCTAGCTCTAGAGGGTATTAGAGTTACATGCGAGTTGCGATCGCCGGAGGGGGACTAGCAGGTCTTTCCTGCGCAAAATATTTAGCCGATGCTGGACACACCCCTGTTGTCCTCGAACGCCAAGATGTATTAGGAGGTAAAGTCGCTGCTTGGAGGGATGAAGACGGCGACTGGTACGAAACTGGGCTGCACATTTTTTTTGGAGCGTATCCTAACATGCTCCAGTTATTTAAAGAGCTGGACATTGAAGATCGATTGCAATGGAAAGAGCATTCCATGATCTTCAACCAGCCCGACAGCCCAGGAACCTATTCTCGATTTGATTTTCCTGACATCCCAGCCCCATGGAACGGGATTATGGCAATCCTCCGTAACAACGACATGTTGACCTGGGAGGAAAAGATTCGCTTTGGAGTGGGGCTTATTCCTGTGATACTCCGGGGGCAGACGTATGTCGAAGAAATGGATCGATATTCTTGGACAGAATGGCTTCAAAAGCATCGCATCCCAGAGCGAGTCAATGATGAAGTCTTTATCGCGATGACAAAGTCGCTCAATTTTATTGGGCCTGACGATATTTCATCGACCATCATTCTCACGGCAATGAACCGATTCCTGCAAGAAAAGAATGGTTCGAAGATGGCGTTTCTCGACGGCGCTCCCACTGAGCGGCTTTGTCAACCCCTGGCTGATTACATCCTCGAGAGAGGCGGAGAAATTCGGCTGAATGCTCCTCTAAAGGAGGTTTTGCTGAATTCTGACCATACGGTACAGGGCTTTCTGATTCGCGGTTTGAACGGTGCAGAGGATGAGGTCGTGTCTGCAGATGCCTACGTCTCAGCAATGCCAGTCGATCCCTTAAAATCGATGATCCCGTCTCCCTGGCGAGACTTAGAATGTTTCAAAAAGCTGAACGGACTGGAAGGCGTTCCGGTCATCAATATTCATCTTTGGTTTGATCGGAAGCTTACCGATATTGACCATCTTTTGTTTTCAAGGTCATCGTTGCTCAGCGTATATGCTGACATGAGCAATACGTGCCGAGAATATGCCAATCCAGATCGCTCGATGTTGGAGTTGGTCTTGGCACCGGCGCAAGAGTGGATTGCCAAATCAGACGATGATATTGTATCTGCGACTCTGGCAGAACTCAAAAATCTATTTCCTGACCATTTTGCAACGGATGCCCCTGCTAAGCTGCTGAAATATAAAGTTGTTAAGACTCCTCGGTCAGTTTACAAAGCAACTCCAGGTCGGCAGCAGCATCGTCCGGGACAGATAACTCCCATCCCAAATTTCTTTCTGACCGGAGACTATACGATGCAACGATACTTAGCAAGCATGGAGGGCGCTGTACTTTCTGGTAAGCTTACAGCGCAGGCAATTAGCAGACAGCATGTAGCGGTCAGCAATCCGCCTGTTTCCGGATCTTCGAAACTTCCAGTGGCATCAAGCTAATGTAGAAAGCTAAAGCTGTGTTTGAAGATTCGCGTTGTTGAGCGCTGAGAGCTATAAGCTATAAGCTAATGGCTGATTGCTCCGATGTTTTTTCCAGTCTGCGATGTAATGCTGCAATTGCCCGACTCTCCCCCTAAAACTAAGTTGGTACCTCTAGAGGACGCATACGAACTCTGTCGTCAAATTACTGCTAAGTACTCCAAGACGTTTTACTTGGGTACATTATTGATGTCGGAAGAAAAACGCCGAGCCATCTGGGCTATTTATGTGTGGTGCCGTCGTACGGATGAACTGGTCGACGGGCCTGGAGCCGCATCAACGACTCCCGCGACCTTGGATCAATGGGAACAAAATTTAGAGGCGGTCTTTTCAGGGCATCCGGTTGATGATTTGGATGTGGCGCTTGTCGATACGCTGGAGCGTTTTCCAATCGACATTCAACCCTTTCGCGACATGATCGCAGGGCAGCGTATGGATTTGTATCGCAGCCGATATCAAACCTTTCATGAGCTCAATCTCTATTGCTATCGAGTTGCCGGAACGGTGGGCCTGATGTCAAACGCTGTGATGGGGATCGACACTTCTCAGGCAACGGCTCCTTGGGTCAATCCAGCCGATCTGCAAAGCCCAACCGAAGAGGCGATCGCCCTTGGGGTTGCCAATCAGCTCACGAATATTCTGCGAGATGTCGGGGAAGATGCCCGTCGAGGTCGCATCTATATTCCGCTTGAGGATTTGGCGCTATTTAATTACACTGAGCAAGATTTGCTGGACGGAGTCATTGATGAACGGTGGCGAGAACTGATGCGGTTCCAAATTCAGCGGGCTCGAAAGTTTTATGCTAGTGCAGAGCAGGGGATAAGCAGGCTGAGCCCCGATGCGCGATTACCCGTCTGGGCAGCCCTGATGCTCTACCGGCAAATTCTAGATGTAATCGAACGAAATAGGTATGACGTGTTTACAAAACGGGCCTACGTTCCAGGAATTCGTAAGCTACTGACTGTGGCGATCGCCCGCATGCGATCGCAAGTTTTGTAATAATCTGTAATATTCTGGTTTAGAATCAATATCTAATCTTCAACCTTAAACGCTAAAGGCGTGTTGCTGCTGCTAGTAAGGAGTTCACAGAAAATTGTCGAGGGAGACGAAAAAAATCTTGGTTGTAGATGATGAAGATGCAATTCGCCAGATTTTAGCGACTCGGCTTGCGATGAGCGGATATGACGTGACGACTGCTGCTGATGGAGAAGAAGCCCTCCGCCTCTTTTCGCACGTAGCCCCCGATCTGATTGTCTTAGATCTGATGATGCCCAAATTAGACGGGCTCACGGCGTGTCGCGAGTTACGCAAAATCAGTGACGTACCGATCATCATGCTGACAGCCTTGGGTCAAATTTCTGATCGAATCCAAGGATTAGAAATCGGCGCAGACGATTATGTCACCAAACCATTTTCACCTAAAGAGCTAGAAGCTCGGATTCGAGCCATTCTTAGACGAACTGAGCGATGGGATGGCACTAAAGGATCGACCCAAGAAAACGTCGATGTCATCCAAATGGGACGGCTGAGAATTGACATGAATAAACGGCAAGCCTTCGCGAATAATCAGCGCATTTGCTTGACTGGTATGGAATTTGATTTGCTCCAGTTGCTCATTCAAAATGCTGGTGAATCGGTATCTCGCGATGACATTTTGCAAAAAATTTGGGGATATAGCCCGTCTCGCCATTCTGATTTGAGAGTAGTTGATGTCCATATCTCTCGCTTGCGGGCAAAGCTAGAGGAAGATCCGACAAATCCTGAATTTATTCATACAGATCGCGGTAAAGGCTACTTCTTTCCCCCGATTTAGTCTGAAAAGAAGCATGGCGCGGTGGCTGATAGGTATGCCTTCTCTCTCTCAACTCGCGGTTTCATTCGCTCTAGGAAGCGTTGCTATCGGCATCACCTGGCTTCTCGTTCAGGGGAATGACTCTTGGCGATCGCCCACCCCATCGGCATCTCTGCCTTCGGTTGAGCAACCTGCAAATTCTCATGCTCCCACTACTGAACGTCTTGCAACTCAGTGGTTTGTGACTCCTGCACAGGCGATCGCCCTGATCGCAGACGGCGCAACTCTTCTCGATGCCCGATCAAATCGCCAACACACCCGAGGCATGATAGATGGATCGGTTGCCGTCAGTTGGCAGCAATTTTCTCAAGAAGATGCCCCAAACCGGGGAAAACTTCTCGATGATCCCACTCAGCTTGCCGAAGAACTCCAGAACGTCGGCGTTTCTAATAATGTCCCGATAGTAGTGGTGGGCGATCCTATCCGAGGATGGGGAGAAGATGGACGAATCGTTTGGATGCTGCGAACCCTAGGGCATCAGCGCGCCGTGTTGGTTGATGGTGGCTATGATGCGCTAGTAGCAGCCGGAACACCAACGGTGGAATCAGTCTCGCGATCTGCAACGACTCCAGGAAATTTTGCGATCGATAGAACTCCTCAATGGACCATCCAGCGAGATGACCTTAAAGCAGCCCTCGATAACCCCCAGTGGGTGATCGTAGACGTGCGTGAAGATCGAGAATTTGCAGGGCACACGCCCTACGGGGAACAGCGTGGTGGACACGTGCCTGGAGCAGTGCATCTTTACTACAAAGATTTGATGGATGAACATGGCACCATCCTTCCCCGGCGCGAACTGCTGCGGGTGTTAGCTCAGCATGGCATCCGACCGGATGCTCAGATTGCGGCTTATTGCACAGGAGGCATTCGCTCTGGGTGGGTTACGGCGGTGTTAACGAGTGTTGGGTTGGATGCCAAAAACTATGCTGGATCGATGTGGGAATGGGCAGCCTCACCGAGGGACGACTATCCGCTAGTTGAGGATGATTAGGTCCCATGATTTCCAATTAAGATTTCCAATTAAGATTTCTGTTAAGACGGCAGCAGATTATGCTGCAAAGTCCCACATCACAGGGTTTTCGTCTAAGTAATTGGTGACGCTGCGCCCTATTTGATCAATAGTTG
>JBNPEG010000021.1:37847-63000 GCA_051117555.1 Elainellaceae cyanobacterium
GATTTCCAATTAAGATTTCCAATTAAGATTTCTGTTAAGACGGCAGCAGATTATGCTGCAAAGTCCCACATCACAGGGTTTTCGTCTAAGTAATTGGTGACGCTGCGCCCTATTTGATCAATAGTTGCACAGTCATCCTCTGACAAATTGACGTGAGCGGCACCCGCATTTTGAAGCGCTTGTTCTGGATTTCGCGCCCCGGCGATCGCACTGGTCATAGGCTGACGAATTAGCCATGCCAAGGCCAGTTGAGCCAACGTACATTCATAGGTTTGGGCGATCGGGCGCAGCCGATCGAGCGCAGCTTGAGCGCGCTGATAATGCTCACCTTTGAACAGCTTATTTTTTGCGCGAATGTCTCCCTCTTCAAACTGATGGTCGGGCCCAAACTTTCCCGTCAACAAGCCTTGAGCCAGCGATGAGTAGGCAATGATTGAGATATTATGTTCGATGCAATAGGGCATTGCGTCGTGTTCGACTTGCCGCCAAAACAGCGAATAGGGAGGCTGAAGACTATCAATCTGTCCATACTGAGACGCTTCTGCAATCTGGTCTCGCGAGAAATTAGACACCCCGATCGCCCGAATTTTGCCCTGCTGCTTTAGCTCATTGAGCGCCCGCATGGATTCTTCAATCGGAACACTATCGCTATTAAATGCGCCAGACGGCCAGTGAATTTGATACAGATCGATGTAATCAGTCTGGAGGCGTTTTAGAGAACTGTCACAGGTGTCGAGTACCTGTTGATACTTGAGGTGATTTGGAAAAACTTTCGTCGCCAGAATAACCCGATCCCGTCGATCAGATAGGGCTTTTCCCACAAGTTCTTCTGAATATCCCTTGCCATACACTTCTGCCGTATCAAACGTGGTTACGCCTGCATCAAGGGCGGCTTGCAGTGCATTAATAATGTCTTGATCGTCAATGCCCACCCAACCTGACTTACCCGCTTGCCATGTCCCGACAATGATGGGCGTAATGTCGACGTCTGATTGACCAAGTTTCCGGGTTTTCATGTCTACGCTCCCTAGCCGCCACCTACTAATGTAGGAGCATTCGCATGTTTTAGCATTCAACCCCGCAAAGACGCTGATGTTGATCAGACAGGATTGCTAAGCGGCTGGGCGATCGCCTATCGCATCAAACCCATGCTGATCTACATAATCCACATAATCGTGGAGCGAATCAAACTCTAAATGGCGCAATACGGCATAGCCGTGCTTGCAGCACCCTTTGCCAAAGGTGATCTGCTGCCAATGATAATCTTCACAGGCACAGTCTAAGCTGTCAGGAAAACAATCCACCACGTAACTCGAACCACTGCGCGGATTGCTAATTGTATAGCGCCCACGACGATACAACCACGGAGTGATGGTGAGATGCACCGAGGCTGCTTTGCGGCGTTCGACAAAATGCACCTTAAAGTCAGACTTGGAGATGAAGGTCGGACGAGTTCCCTTGACCCAAACCCAAATCGCATTGAAAAACTCCCGAACTTGTACGGGCGTAGAGTCTGATAGGTCTAACATCCGACGCACTGCTGCAGCCGAATACAGAAGCTTGGAGCGAGTAGCCATGCGACGATGAACCTCTTAACGAGAGGCTAAAGAAACATCAAAGAGGCATGCTGATCAACAGCATCTCTACGAATGAACACTAATGAACATCACAGATGCACATCACAGATGCCCATCTACTGGTCTGACATCCTAAAATAGTGCAAATCCTTAAAAGGCTGAAGCTCTTGAAACCGGTGCGTTGCGCTGCGCTAACGGCACCCTACCTAATGCACTATTTTAGCTGTGCCATGCCACTACACCCGTGAATCTAAAATCGACAATCTAAAATCGAGAGTTGGTATACCCCCCATCTATCTCTATTTTGCCGTGTAACACGGAATTCATGGGGGTAATTTCTGTGCACCACGGCAAGTGATAAAAACCGGTTACGTGCCGGCACTTGCACAGAATTAGGCAGAAGATGATAAGCTGCGCAGTTATAGATGCTTAAGATCGGTTGTACTATCAAAGCACATGAGACGATTTCGAGAGACTAACGAGCGAGTCAGCAAGCCATGGTCAGGGGTTAACCAGCCTCGAACTGAAACCGGAAAATTTGAAAGCACGTATTCTGAGCGGCGGGGGCAGGCGATCGCACTGCGATTACCTCAAAGTCTCGATGCTGAGGTGAGAAAAGTCGTAGGCTGGCAATCCGCTGCTGACAATGCCGCGCTTAGAGCGTGGGTCGAAGCCGCCATCATTGAGAAGATCCAGCGGCATGAATCTAATCCGTTGTCTTCATCTTCGTCCTAGGCAATCGGCGCAAAATACGGAGGCTTTTTATAAAACCTTTAATAAAATCTGACAACTATTCCCGAGATATTCGGAGGACACGGCTTAGACTTGAGCATTTCTTAATTGAAATTCGTCAAGAAATTATCATCTCTCCGTAAATTCCTCTCGTAATTAAGAGAATATGACGCTAGGATAAAATTTGGGATTTATGACTCTAACCCAACTCTAATCATTTGCAACACATGGATTCTTCCGTCGCAAATCTTTCACAGGCGCGGGCAGCACACTACAACCGAGAGCAGGCAGCGTCAATGCTAGAGGCTGGGCGTATGTTTCGCAATCGTTATCAGATTGTTCGCCCCCTTGGGCGGGGCGGTTTTGGGGTAACCTATCTCGCAAAAGATATTGGGCTTCCCCATTCACCCATTTGCGTTGTAAAGCAATTGTGCCCCAAGGTCAAAAATCCCGCAGTTTTACGGAAAGCGTCTGAACGATTTGAGCGAGAGGCAAAGATTCTAAGCCAGCTCGGCAGTCATTCTCAGATTCCTCGCCTGCTCGATTATTTTCAGGTTAGTGGCGAATTCTACCTGGTTCAGGAATATATCAAGGGACGAAATCTCGCGAAGGAAGTCCGGGTTGGTGGTGTCTTAAATGAAGCAGCCGTCAAGAAATTTTTAAGAGAAATTCTCCACGTTCTTGACTATGTTCATGATCATCAGGTCATTCATCGAGATATTAAGCCCCCCAATATTATTCGCTGCGAACATGATGGCCGATTAGTGCTGATTGACTTTGGAGCTGTCAAAGAAGAAATCACTCAAATGGGCGAGCTGTCGAATTCTAGAGCCGCATCAACTCAGTTTGTGGGAACGGTTGGGTTTGCTCCTCCAGAGCAGCTTGCTCTACGCCCTACCTACGCAAGCGATATGTATTCGCTAGGCGTGACGTGTTTGTATCTACTGACAGGCAAGCCCCCTCTTGAATTTGCCTATGATCCAGTCACGGGCGAGATCCTATGGAGAGAATGTGCTCAGGTTAGCGCTCATTTTGGTCAAATTCTCGACAAAATGCTGAAAACGTCTCCCCGCGATCGCTACCAGTCCGTTGATCAAATTTTGCGCGCGCTCGATTTAGAACCTCATCTAGAAGATCTGGCAACCTGCATGAATACTCAACGTCCTACGGGAATGGATGGGGAAAATGAGTATGAGCAGGAGGGCGATCGCTACGTTCCTCCATTTGCTCGGCTGGCTCAGTCAATTCGGGGGCGTCGTGCTCGCATTCAGACACGCTACCATCAGGGGCAGTCTGATGATGGGAAGCTATTAGTCAGCTCAGGTTACTTAGCCTAAGTAATAGCTTAAGCAGTGCCTATGTTTCCGTCGTGTCCTGACAATTAAGCCCCGTTGCAATCCAGTTTAAGAGTTCTGAGTTCACTCGTTCGTACTGCTCGTCGTAGGGGCAATGCCCGGCGTCGGGGAGTTCGACCAGTTTGATCCGAGGATTTAGGGACACTAACGATTGTGCCTGATCGATCGGAATGACTCGATCGTGCTGTCCCCAAAGCAACAAAACGGGTTGGTGAATGGTAGATAGCAACGTTTGACGGCTAGGGCTGTAATCTAACCGAGTTGCTGCACGCGACAAACGGCATAATGTTTGCGCTGCGCCGCGATCGCAAGTGGGGCGAACGATGCTCGCAACGAGGTCATCAGTCACATAGCGACGATCCACATAAGCCAGATTGAGCGCTGAGCGAATGATTTTGGGGCGTCGAGCAATTTGAAAAATGAAGCGAATTAAAATTGGCGACGCAAAAACGCGCTCAAACGCCGTCACGACAGGTTGAATCCAGCGAACAGGCAAGACCTCTTGTCGAGTGGCAGGCAGGGTGATGACAGCTAAGCCTCTAACCATGTCAGGATAGGTCGCAGTCGTGGTTGCCGCAACCAATGCCCCCAACGAATGCCCAACCAAGATCATAGGTCGTCCAATGAACGTTGCCCAAAAATCATGAATTTGCTCAGCCCAAAGCGATGCATTGTAATCAGCAGAGGCTTTTTCGGACATGCCAAAGCCTAATAAATCAAGGGCATAAACCGGATGATAGTCGCTGAGCGGAGCGAGATTAGCGTGCCACTGGGTTAATGCAGACCCAAATCCATGAACAAACAAGATGGGAACCGCGTCTGACGATTCGACGCGAGCAGGGCGCATAAAGGTATAGCGAATTCGCCAACCTCGCCAAAACCAATCCCGCTGGGCACCTAACCGAGATTTCCAAGGTTGAAGAGGAAGCGATTGAAGCATGACAAAAAATTCAAATTGTGTGAGGTCAAATCCATCTAATCTTGTGATAGTCTATGCCAACTTTTGAGCTAGATTCCTGCACTTCTCTATTTGCTCTGGTCACTATGGCGAATCGTTGGTGGATTTATCAGCAACAGCAGTTTCCTCTGTTGAGGAATAGTTTGCTAGCGGGAGGATTGAGCCTTGCATCCGTGAGTCATTCTCTGCTGTTGCGTGCACGCGCATCGGGAGAATTGTCGATAGATCCTGTTCTTTGGCTTGGAACCATTCTGATCGCATTTATCGGGACGTTATTATTCTTTCTTCAACTGCAAATTATCCAAGAATTTCAAGGAACCGATAAAAAAGGACGTCATACCCTTTCCCGCCCCGTTGCCGAGGGGCTCGTGAGCTTGAAGGAGTTGGGTATTTTAGGTATTTGTGCCGGAATTATTCAGTTAGGACTCAGCCTATCACTGAGTATTTCATTACTCCTTCCTCTGACGGTGTTATGGGGGTTTCTAGCGCTCAAACATTATCACTTTTTTGCCGAACTCTGGCTCGACGCCCATCCCTTCATTAAAACGATCGCCCATGCCGCGGCAGTTCCAGTCACTAGTTTTTATGCGACAGCCTGTGATTGGATATCGGTTCAGATATTGCCGCCTCCTGGGCTTATTTGGTTTCTGTTGATTGGCTTGCTAAGTTGGCTTGCGATCGCCATTGCCCGCAGTCTTCATCCCAGCAGTGCCCAATCGAATGCGGCGATTCCACTTCGATGGAGCCCCCAGATCGCCATGCGCGCATGGCTAGGCATTATTTGGCTGATGACACTGACCCTATTTCTCTCATCGATGTATGTCCGATTTGTCCTGATCATGATGCTGATCTTAGTTGCTCTGCTAGCGGGTTCAATCTATTTAGCATGGCGGTTTGTGATTCGACCTGCACCGCAATGGAGCATGCGCCTAGAGGCGATCGCCCAGTTATGGTTTGTGATGGCGTATCTAGGAGTAGGCCCGCTTGCCCTCCTTGCACAGATTACCTAAGCTGACATTGGCTGTAGTGGTGTGGCACAGCTAAAATGGTGCATTAGGTAGGGTGTCGTTAGCGGTGCGTTACGCTGCGCTAACAAAGGCTGATAGCCGAGCCAAACATTCGAAGTTATTTTCCAACACGCCCTCAAGGAAATAGACTCACACCGCTGCGTTAAGGGGGACTAGCCCTTTTGTATAGGCATTGAAGTATGGGCATCGACGCTTTTTGGCATTGCTCATCGACGAATGATTTTCGGAGGGGCATGCATTGCCATGCCTGTACAACGGGGGGTTGGTGGGCTAGTGGTTTCCCTATCATTCATCAATTTCGCAACGCCCGCTTTTTTCCTCATTAAATTTTAATTTTTAAATTGTCCTGACGAGCGGCTGGTCAGAAAGTAAAGTCTATGTAAAGTCAGTGGTAGCCCCCAGGACTGTTTCATGATAGTAATCAAACGAAAGTCAATCCGCTCACTTGAGCGCAAAAGTCAATTGTGTTTAATCATTCCATTAGGTGGTGGAGCCAAGGCTCAATATCCAATCAGTAATGAAGCAGAGGCGATCGCCCTCTATAAAGAATATCTTCGACTCAACCCTGATTTAGCGGAAGCCGAAGTAATCCATGGGTAAGTCATAATTCAGCGAAACTCATCCGCAGAAAATTTTGTTGACTCCAGGTATGCAGTCTTTTTGACAGGGTGTAGGTTCATTCTGAGTGCCTCCTGACGAAATCGCGCGTATCAGTGAGTTCCGCTATCTCGGTGAGCCACACTACAATGAATTCATGAAACACATCCTTATCAGTCTGATTCGATTGTATCGAGTGTTCATCTCCCCTCTGTTCCCGCCATCATGTCGGTTCCAGCCGACCTGTTCTCAATACGCGCTGGATGCGATCGCCCGATTTGGACCTTGGATGGGAAGTGGGTTAGCCATTCGTCGAATCTTGCGCTGCCATCCGTTTAACCCAGGGGGCTATGACCCCGTTCCGCCCGCAAACCTTGACCATTCTGCCTGCGAGTCTATTCAGGACCAAAATACTCAGGCGTAAAACTCCCGTGTAGTCCATACGGGACATGGTGCTTTAGGCGGAGTCGAGCTATGGGTCCCTTCTCTAAGTCCTGTCCGTCTAAGATGATGAGTTCTGATTTTTGACGCTTCGCATTGTAAACCAGTGAAAATACCCACCCGTCATCCTCACCCATCGCTTCAGGACGAGGAACAAATACGGGCTCGCTGACATAGCCGTGGGGTGCTTCGCTCCAAAGTTGTTGAGCGTTTTCGTCATAATCTAATTTGAGAATTGCCTGCAAGGGAGCATTCCCAGTGGGATCATGAGCTGCACCGAGAAATACATAGCGATATGAGCATCCAGTGCGATCGGGATGGATGGCAGGGAATTCACAGCAGCGAGAGATAATTTGTTGACGAAGAATGGTCTGGGTCTGTCGGTCGATCTCAAATCGCCAGAGTTGTCCGGGTGCAAGGTCGTCAAAATTAACCTGACGATAGTCCTGATTAGCATCAACAGCTGGAAGTTCTTCATAGCACACTGAATCTATGATGATGTTGCCATCAGATTCAAAGGCATTGGCATGGTGGAAGACAAAGCCTGCTTGAGTGGGAATCATCTGCACAGGGTCTGAGCCATGTCGCGGGATTAAAATAACCTGCGTCGGCTGATTAGCCTGAACCTGAAGGCATTGAGCAGCCGATCGAAATCCAAACGCGTAAGGAAGAGGATTAAACACAATCGGGCTTTGGAAAAAGATGCAATAGTTGGGCGTAATGGCAAAATCGTGGATAAATGCAAATCCCGGAACACTATGAGCATGTTGACTAATCACATCGCCATTCGCATCTAGCTCATAAATGGTAATGGTCGTCGACAACCCCGGTTTAATCGAGAAATTGACCATGCGAGGAGCCCAGCCATTCTCTTCGCGGGGCGGATCAATCCAGGGGTGGGCGGCAAATGCAGAACCCGGTTGTAAAACTCCGCCCAAATCATCGATGCCGACTGTTTCAAGCGTGTGGGGATCAAGGCGATACGGTTCCGCCGCTTCCCACAGCGCGAGTAGCTTTCCGCCCCAATAGATGACCTGCGTATTGGCAATATTCTTGAGGCGAAAGTCAAGTGCATTGGCAAGCCATCCTCCTGACTTCTGAGTTCCAAAGACCCCCCGATATAGGATCTGGCCGGCTTGCTGTTCTGCAATAAATCCTTCGGTTCGCACGTAGCGGTTGCGGAAATGAGCCCGCCCATCTTTGATGGCGATCGCACAGACCATGCCATCCCCATCAAAGGGGTGCTGAAACTGCTGATTGTTGACATCAAGCTTTCCCGGACCGTTGCGAAATAGCGTGCCGTGCAGATCGCTGGGAATTTGCCCGTCAATATCATCAATCCAGTAGTCAAATTCATCGAGCAGCGATCGATATCCGCTTTGCCACTCATGCCGGTCATAGGGCTTGTCTGTTTGATTCGCTCCGAGCAGAGAACGTTGCATACCAATCAGTCCATCCAGTAGGAGTACAACTAAACCGTATATTCAGAATCGTGTCAGACGCAGAAGGCTTCGACGAAGATCATCCAATTTTGGCCAGATGGAGTCTAGAACCGACATGGAAACCCCGGATAACTAGGGGTGAAGCATCTCTTCTTCAACGGGTTGAATTTCGTGAAAATCCAGATTGGGAGCAACTGTCGGAGACTCAGAAGCGGGCAGCGACGGTTGAGATTGAGACGTCGAGCCATCTTGATCGGCATGGGAGTGTCCGCTTGGTAAAAATCTCAAGAATGGCAACGGAAGAAGGGTCGACGTATTCGTAATGATCACGAGAAGCCAGAGGCGATCGAAATTTGTCTCCGTAATACCCAAGAGGTGAGTCAGCCCCGCACCCAACTCGTGGGACACAAGCCCTGCCAAATTTAACACTGACATTAGCAAAGCGAAGAGAGTGGCTTCTACCCCCCGCGGACATAAACGAGCCGCAAGAACCAGAATAGGCATGTAAGCAATTTCACCCATCACAGTCAACACAAGACTGTCACCCAAGCTGAACCAGCGGTCATCAATTCCGATCGCCCGATTGTCATGGGTTACCAGCAGCAATGTTGTCATGCCTAACACGGCTGAAATGATCGTCGTCCAGCCAAAAATTTTGCGAAATGGAACTGTCTTAAAAAATCGCTGGAATAGCCAAATGCCGACTAAGGCTGCAACGCTGGTGACTAGCCGAACGCGCCCTAAAAATTCGGGTTGAAATCCGAGCTCGTTGGTCGTGAAGAAAAAGAAGGCAGATTCTGCCGTTGGGGTGGCTTGCCAGATAAAGATAAAGGCAGCCGGCATCCAGATTGCTTTTTGGGTAACTGCGCCGCGAAGCTGCTTAACCTGATCGCCGACGATAGACCAGCTCGACGGAGTTTCAACCTTTGATTCGTCAATTAACCCTGCCACTAGCGACACGATCAGCGGAAAGGTCGCTGTAATCAAAAAGACGGTCTGTGTGTCGAACCGTTCGAGCAGGAATCCGCTGAAATAGGCAGTCAACAATCCACCGACAGCCGATGTGCCCCAACACAGCGATTGAAGCGACCCGGCTGCCCCCAGCGATTCTTTGCGAACCCGCTCAACCACAATAGAGTCAACGATGACATCGCTGACCGCTACCGATAGAGAACTCATGGCGATCGCCACCGTTGCGCCCCAAGACGTATGTACAACCGTTGCCAACAACAGCCACGAAGCAGTTCCTAATAACCCGGATAACACCAGATAGGGGCGCCGCCGATATCCAAAGATCGGCAACCCGTCTGACAAAAAGCCAAACAGGGGCTTCACCATCCAGGGCAACATGACGACACCCATTAGGGCAGAGACCTGAGCAGGCGTGAGCCCTAAATCATCTTTCAGGAAAAAGCTCACCGCCAAACGAGCGAGTCCAAGAATGCCCTGCACGAAATAGACCAGCAGAATCGCAGTCAGTTCGGGAGTCGGTTCATTTCCGAATAAGACTCGTTCGGTGACTGACTCTTTCAGCTTGCTAAGTTTTGGAGATATGGCAACCATTCAGATGGCGATCGTTAAGAAATGTCAACAATTACTCTATGATAGCCCTCTAATCCGATTAGGGTATCGTCCTATCCTCAGAGTCCCTACTCGACGCCTCTCTTGGATGGTCTATTGCCTGCTCGGCTACAGATTTGGATTGGTCACAGTGACGCGGAGGCGATCGCTCCCATCTCGCTCAATGACACCTCGGATGTCACCTGACTGAAACGAGTATCGATCTGATTGACGCTTCTGAACTTGAATTAGTCCTTGTTCAATCTCTTCAGTCATGCTGCTGCCAACCATGCCGTTGACTGCCACACGCATCACCAGCGGATCGACTGCTTGAGAGAACGAGGCTTGGGTCTGTTCGACTTGTTCGCTGGACTGATCATAGACATAGCGTAAGCTGACCCGATTTGGAATCAGATTGTATTGCGCGTATCGGGTATTGGGCTGGTTGCCTTGACCCGATTGATCAGGGGTGCCTAGCAAGGTTTCAATTTGGCGAGTCGGGGTTCCGGGTGGAAAGCCGGGCACGCTGCGAGTTGCGCTGGGATTGCGAGACTCGATGTAGTCGGGGGGTGACTCTTGCTGAGGAGGTGGCGCACTGGGTGTCGATCGATTTGGGGATGGAGAGGATGGCCGAGGCGTGGGCGACACACTCGGTCTTTCCTGGCGAGTCGATGCGTCATCGTTGGGTTCCGCCGCCTCATTATCAGATGGTTCAGGGATTTCGTCTCGATCCGGTTGTTGAATATCGGGAGGGTTTGGGGTGCGCGTCGATGATGGCTGGGGTGATTCTGCGAACTCAATCTGTTGCGATCGCAGCCATAATGCTCCGAGCCCAGCCATGCTGACTACGGCGATCGCCACAATCGGCACCAGCAAAAATCCCCACCAGCCCTTTCGATTAGGGGAAGAGGGCACCGCAATAGTTTTCGGATGGTGCGACGTTGACGCTGACGGAGGAGACTGACTGGATGATGATGATATGGATGGTGCTGAGGATGAAACTGGACGGCGATTTTGTGGCGCAACGGCGAGGGTCGGGGCTGTACTTCTCACGTCTATCTGAGACTGTGGCCGAGACTGCGGCACTGAAGCTGACGGCACAGAAGGCGGGGGAGGCGTTAATGTTGTTTTTGGCATCTGGGTTGCAGACGAAGCGGGCAATCGCTTCAACCAATCTGCGACCGTAGCCGGACGATGACGAGCTTCGATCGCCATGCCCTCTAATATGGCCTGGTTCACAGATAGACTCAGATGAGGACACCATTCTATGGGCGGCACCAAAGGCTGGCGATCGCGCAAAATGGATGCAATCGGAACCTGAGCGGTTAACAGCGTGTATAAGGTGGCGGCTAAGCCATACACGTCTGTCGCAGGGGTGCGGCGTTCTTGCGACAAATATTGCTCGACGGGGGCATATCCCTCCGATAGCAACTGGGTATGAGTTTGAGTCATTCCCGGCTTAAACTCGCGGGCAATGCCGAAATCAATCAAAACAACATCCTGTGTGCCCTCGCGCACCATGATGTTTTGAGGTTTTACATCTCGATGCAAGAGCCCTTTTTCATGGACAATCTCTAGTGCCTGCCCAATTTGACGAATATACTGAATGGCGATCGCCTCAGCTAATGGCCGATCTGGAAATACGACCTCATCGAGCGTCTGTCCCGGAATATAGTCCATGACAAGGTAGGGAACAGCCTCTTCGAGGAAAAAATCGTTAACCCGCACAATATTGGGATGGACACACCGTGCCAGCCGCTGTGCTTCATCTCGAAATCGCTGATCAAGACTTGCGAATTGAGGGTCACCGATTCGGTCAGGATTTAGAGTTTTAATGACGACGGCTTGATTCAAGTAGTGGTGGGTCGCCTTAAATGTGACGCCAAATCCTCCCTGTCCTAAGCATTGCTCTAGGGTATATTTTCCAGATTGTAGAGTTTTACCAGCAAAGGCACTCATGATCGATTCATCAAAACACAATAGGGGCAGGGTATTAACCTGCCCTTCTAGGGTATCCCGTTAGACGAGATCAAACGATGGATGTGACTTAGCGAGGACGGTTACCGGGCGTTCTGCCTCCCTCATCATTGCTGCCGCCACGGGGACGAGAACGTCCTGGGTCGCAGCCCTCAGGACCATTTCCAATACCTTGATTGCAGTTACGACGATATCGGGCATCATCATCGTCGTCATCGTCATATTCCCAATCATCGTCGTCATTGTCGTCATCGTCGTCATCGTCGTCGTCATCGTCGTCATCGTCGTCATCGTCGTCATCATCGTCGTCGTCGTCATCATCGTCGTCATCGTCATCATCGTCGTCATCGTCATCGTCATATTCCCAATCATCGTCATCGTCGTCATCGCCATCCGTATTGCCGACGCATCCAAGGTCACACGTTCTGGTAATCACGCCCTCGGTATACCCAACCTCCCGGTAGTCGAGAATCAGATTACTTACCTCGTAGGTTGAAATCGTTGTGTTGCTAACGTTTGTGATTTGGACGACTTCGCCTGGTTCGGCCACTAATGCAGGCGCTAATCCGGATGAAAATGCCCGCAGCGTGCGCCGAGCGATCGCAAACGATCCGTTTTGGAAGGAAAGGGGATAGACACAATTGCGCCGAGGTGACGGTAGACCCGCGATATTAAAAAACCGGGTGTTAATATTCGAGGTGTCGTCGTAGAAGATGACGTTGGCATTCTGATAGTTGGTCGATGAGATGTTCGTCACCCGAGTGAAATAGTCATATACCTGCACGCCTTGATCAATAGCGCCATTGCGATCGCCATCGATACCGTAGACTGTTCGCACAACGCCATCTGTCACATCATCTGACAACACCACGTTGACCGCCGCGTTGTCTTCTAACAATTCAAACTCGCTGTAGCCGAGGAAATATCCTTGGGGGTCAAATAACCGAACGACGACGCGATCGCCTGGATTGACCCCCCGAATAAACTGAGCCCGCTGATTCATCCGATAGCGGAAATCGCCCACTAGGCGCTCTCTCAAGAACGAATCCTCGCGCTTATATTTCAGAGAGACGCGAGCAATCACCTCCGGAATCGTGACCTGAGATTGACGAATGGCAAGGCTAAAGTGCCCCCGATGCGGATTGAGTTGATTATTGGGTTCTCCCAGCGGGCGTTGGGTTGCGACGACACGCTGTTCACGAGTTTCCGTCTCAATGACGGTTCTACCGACTGTGGTAGTAGACTGAGGCTGATTAACGACAATGCGCTGAGACGACGTTGTCTGAGCAATCGTGCTGTAAGAGTCAACCACTTCCCAGGTAACGCGCTGATCGCGTCGTCCGCGAACGTCATAGCGAATTTGGGCGATCGCCTTAAGCTCTAAATTAGACAAATTAACAGCGTCATCGAGGTCGTCATTGAGCTCATCAATATCGATCACCTCGGTGGCAAGAGTAGCCCCTCCAGGAGCACCCGCAATCAGACGAGCACCTGTGTTGGTATAGAGCTCAGTCCATCGTCCATTGATGCGCCCAAAAATTTGGTAGACAACATTGGCATAGGTCGTTTGGGGCTTGTCGTCAATGTCAAGCTGCAAAACCAGAGCGGTCGTTTCTCGATCGCTATTGACTAAACGAGCCATTCGCAGCACGCCCTCCCAATCATCCTGCCGCTGGCTGACCATGACGGGAAGCGGATTTGCCAACAGAGGCAGACTCGTTCCGCCTAGAACAAGGGTCGTGCTCAAAAGGGCGATCGCTGTTTTCTTAATCATAGACCCATTAGATTTGCGGACTGCACGGTTTTTTATATGTCGCATAACGTACACATTACTCCAGGTGAATAATCATGAACCCATGACGAACTCCATAGGAGTCGCCTCCACGCCTAGATCGCGAACTAGAGTTTGAGGATTAGCCCCCACCCTCTCATCAACAGGTTGACTAGCACTCAGTTGGCTAGCACTCAGTCGAGCCGCGACCTAGCAAAATCGCTGCAATTCTTGAGATGTGAACGGTTTAGAGAAATCTCTCAATCCTGAATTACAGTGTTTCGAAACGAAAACGTCCTGCATGTCTATAGCCCTACGGGCTCAGATTTGTGTGTAGAATCCCCGCATCTCAGGGGTCTCACATATGTTCTGCGTCCTAACGGGAGGAACGTAAGGCTATAACGTGTTGATCTGACAGAGCGCGTTTAACTGGTAAAGCAGGTTGCTTGAGATGACCGTTTACTGAAGGCGGATGTTCCAACTGTAGTTAAAAAGACATTTCTATGGACAGTTATTGGGGGCGAGGCGTAAATAGCGAATGCACTCTTCAGGGGTCAAATCTCGTAAGCTGCGATCGCTCGACAGCTTCAGCAGCATTTCCCAGGTTGCCGTCCACAGGTGAATTTCACCGTGCTCAGTTAGGGCAGCAACGTAGTGCCCGTCTGGGCTAAAAAAGCTCTTAAGAATCGCCTCTGACTGCTCACTCGATTGAGTCGGGCGAAGCTGCACCTGTTCGGTTCCGGTTGCCGCATCCCAAAGCCGCAGGGTGCCATCTTGACTTGCCGTTGCGAGCGATCGCCCATCCGGACTAAACTGCGCATCTAACACCCCCCCGCGATGCCCCGACAACACCACTCGAATTTCACCCGTAAGCGCATCCCAAACTCGAGCCGTGCCATCCAGACTGGCTGTGACAATCCGCCGACTATCCGGACTAAATTGAGCGCTCATCACAGACGCCTGATGGGGAAGGGTCAACATCAACTTCCCAGACGAGGCATCCCAAACTTGAGCCGTTTCGTCCAGACTGGCACTGACAATCCAGCGACCATTCGGGCTAAAGGCTGCCTGTTGAATCTGCTCCGCATCACTGGGCAATGTTTGCAACAGATTGCCGGATTGAACATCCCAGAGTTGCAGTGTTGAGTCGTCACTGATGCTTAAAAGAGTTTGATTGCTAGGGCTAAACGTTAAAAACCGAGCGGATGGAGTAGACGCAATTGCGTCAGATGGTGGCAGTTGAATTTGACGAAGCAGCTTCGTAGACGGATCGAGGTGCCGAATTTCAATGGTGCCCTGGTGAGTTGCTGCCGCAATGAGCGTATCTTGATGACCAAACGCAACGGCAGTCAAGGTTGTCTCTCCGGCGATCGCCCATTCATCGATGGATGACCTCATCGCCGCAGACGATTCAGATGTCGGCAAAGACTCTCCGGGATGCTGCTCCCCGATCGCATCGTGAGAGTCAGGGGGCTGTGATGCGGTGGCTAACCGGTGCGGACGGAGCTGCTGTTTAAATTGCGACAGATGTTTCCAAATCCGCTGGATACTGAGACTCGATAGGGGCCGTGGCGAAGAAACCATCCCCGTGGGTGGCGCACTTCCCCCTGCTACTTGAGACTGCACTGCCTCAGACGTATAGGCCGATGCCGCATCGCTCACCAAATCCCAATGGTTTAATCGTCCGTCCGCTGTTACCGTCATCATTGTGAGACGGTTAGCATCGAGGCTTGACGATGATCGAGCAGAGGCTCCTCTTTCAAAATCAGCCCATCGAACTGACGAGTGAGACAACCGAATCATTGGCAATTCTCCTCCCTCGTCAGCCGCCCAAACCCAGATGTTTCCGGTTGTATCAGACGTAGCGATATACGAGCCGTTAGGACTAAAGATAGACGAAACGATGGCATGGTTGTGTCCTCGTAAATTCGCTAGCCTTTTACCTGTGTGCAAATCCCAAACGTAGGCTGCATTAGGATGGTCATACCCTGAGAGATGATGATTTCCAGTAACTAGAAAGCGACCGTCTGGGCTAAATGCCATCGTATGCAGCGGAAGATCATTAGGATCGAGGTCGGTTTCGCCGATTGAGGAGAGAGTCCACTGCCCTTGAATATCATGCTGCCAAACTTGAATAGCCTGATTAGGCGTCGTTACGGCTAGCGTTTGACCCTTGGGGCTAAAGCGAATCGAAAATGGCTGGAGAGTGCCTGGTGTTTGAGAATCACGGCCTGCAAATTCTGGACTGCCTGATGTCGGTAACGGGCTAGGCTCTGGTGGAAACATTACTGCCTGATCCTCGGTCTGCGCATCCGAAGAATTGCCACGAAGAACCGTTAACAGCTTGCCGTTATCTGCGCTCCAGAGGCGCACTTGATGGTCGATTCCAATCGTTGCAACCCATCGATGATCCGGACTAAATGTTGCACTTCCTACTGCCTGAGAATGTTTCAGCACAATTGCTGGAGTGTCCGATAATTGAATCTGAGCAGATGGATTCGGCAACCGCCACACTCGAACAGTGCCATCGTCACTCGCAGCAAGCAGCATTTGTCCATCCGAACTTAATTCGATATGACGAATCGTACCGGGCTGAGGCAAACGCGCTTTGACTTGACCAGTACTGGCGTCCCAGATCCAGACAGTTCGGTCAGTGGCGGCAATCACGCGATCGTCGATGGGGCTCATTTGCAGAAATCTGAGGGGATGGTCTGCCTGAAGCCGTTGAATGAGCGTGCCTGATTCAACAGACCATATGCTGACCACCGGCTCTCCTTGGGCGATCGCCGCAATTTGATACCCCGTCGAGTCAAATGCCAGAGCGGCGATGTCAGGGTTTCCTTCTGTATCAGAATTTGGGTCATTCCACGGAATGATTGTTGAAGCAGGATTTGGAACGGTATAGAGAGTCTGGTCATCGAGTGACCACAGGCGAATAGTGCCATCGGCACTCGCGGTTGCCATCGTATCGTGATCCGGGCTAAATGCCATCTGGGAAACGGCTTGAGTATGACCAGAGAGCGTAAACTGAAGTCGCAGATTTTGGAGTGACGCCCGTAAACTTGCCTGGGCTTCGTAGGTATGCCCGCCCTGAACGGCTGCCAGCCGACTAATCAGCAACGCGGCGAGTGGGTCGCCGTTGGGTTCCTGGAGAATAGATTGGGCGATCGCCGCTCGCTCGCGAGAGGTTGCAACCTGGAGCTGATACTCCTTCTCAGCTTGGGTCTGCACGGCATTTCGGTATTGGTTAAGAGTGACAATCAGTGCCACAAGCAACATTGATGGAACTGCGAGCTGAAGCAATCGGGATTCTTTCCGAGCACGTTGGCTCTCCATGCGGCTGATAGCGATATAGTGCTGTGCCAACAGAGAAAGTTCTTTAGGATGATGCTCTAAAAAATCTTCCGCATCCACAAGGCGACTTCCGCGTAGCAGATATTCAGCACCGCTAGGCTGTCCTGCATTATTCCATTCCTGGGACGCGCGTTCAATGAGCCGCTGCCGCCGCAGCATTTCCCGGTTTTCTTCGAGCCACCCCCTCAACAGTGACCAGTTGCGAATGAGTGTTTCATGAACCACATCAATCGTTTCCTGAGTATGATCTCCTGATTTCATCACCTGGATTTCGATTCTAGGAACACCCGATTGAGTGAGGGTTTGGGAGCCTAAAAACTCGTCTGACTTAGATGATCGGCCATTAAGGGCTAGATTAGACACTATCGGGTCCGATGAGACAACCCCAGCCACCTCTGAAAACTGATATGCATCAGCACGGTGCCACGTTCCCTTTTCTTGACTTGTTACCACTAGCTTTGCCGCAACCAGTTTTTCCAGGGTTTGCTCGATTAAATAGAGCGGAAAACTAGGGCTGACCAGTTCCGATTTTGATACCCGTCGCCGCGTGTCTTCGGTTCCTTCACCAAGCTGGGTTAAAGCTAAAAACACTCGCTTAGCAATGATTTGTTCGTCAGGCAATAGGCTATTAAAAATTTCAGTGGCTCGCTTTTGCAGCGTTCCTCGAATGCCTCCTAATTCGGTATATGCATCAAGCGTCAATGAAGAAACCTGGGTATCTGGGTCGGTCTGTCTATGCTGCCACAACTCCGACAGAGTGTATTGCAATAAGGGAAGCTCTCCGGGTGCTCCCACCACGTCAAGCAGCATGGTGTAAATCAAGTTGGGTTCACAGGCCAATTTGGCTTTTTGAGCAGGTTCAACAATAGTTGACTTGATCTGCTCATAGGTCATCGGTGTGACCATAATCAGATTCTGTTCGACCTGCTGCGCCAAATTGCTATAGAGCGAGCATTTGCCAAAAAAGTCAGCCCGTAAAACGATCACCACGCTGAGATAGCGATCGGCGGATTGAATCGCATCGATTAGACAATTGAAAAACTGCTGACGCTCTTGCTCCGCAGTTGGACCGTTACAGAGTGTGAAAATCTCTTCGAACTGGTCAATGACGAGCAGTAGATGAGGACGAGGGCCGACCCCGGTCGCACTAGGAGTTACCAGGCTAGCGCGTACGAGCTGAGCCAGCCCTGTTCCTCCATCATTTAGAAATACCTCGGCGCGCCGAAGCTGTTCGGCTCTTTCTAACTCAGTGAGGTCTGGATCAACGAAGACTGCGGCTAAACGTTTAAGGGGATGCTCAGTCGGCGTGAGCAATCGAATGCGCCAGCGATCGCTCCCTGAAAATTTTTGCCCTTTCCGCAGTTCTGAAATCAGCCCAGCCCGCACCAGTGATGACTTGCCGCTCCCTGATGCCCCAACAACGGCCACAAATTGCCCAGATCTGAGTTGGTCGAGCAGTTGATCGGTGAGTTCTGACCGACCAAAAAAGTACTCGGCATGCGACTCCTCGAAACATTCCAAACCCCGATACGGGCAGACCTCTGCCGACGGGGCTATCTTCTTGGCGATCGCCCCTCCCTGAGCGCGAGTCAAGATGATTTCACTCCCCGAACTTTCAAACAGGGGTTGCTGAACTTCACCTTTCAGAGCATGACTGACCCACGTGGTCAGAGCATAATTAGTAATCAGTCCTGTAGTGCTAGTGCTCGGATCAAGCCCGTCTAAGATGGCTCTGGTGAAAACGCTATAGGGGCTCTCCAACGATTCATAGGCAGCTTCATATTCACGGGATGCTGCCATAAACAAGCGATCAGTGCCTGACTTTGCGCCGGGATCAGCGTCTAGAAAATTAAGAAATTCACCGCTATGGCAGCAGTCTAAGATGACAATTCGTTGACGAACAGGACTCTCTTGAAGGAGCCGCCTTAGCCAAAATAGCGATAGCCCAGAAAATCCAACATCAGGCTGGGAGTCACTAACCGCGAGGTAGCCGTCCTGAATCCCTGCGTCACGCTGCATCCCGTGACCAGAAAAGTAAAACAGCGCCGTGTGAGGAACGTTTGCTCCCTTGGGTTTAAAGAGATTGATCAGTTCAGATTCAAGTTGCCTCAGCGTCACAGGCGTTTTTTGGCCGATGCGGGGCTGGTGCTTTTGGATTACCTCTGGCAGACGATGAACCCGGAACTCGCCATACGCTTGTAAACATTGCGCGATCGCCTCTGCATCTTGCGCCGGAGCCTGCAGATTGGGCGAGTACTGATACTGATTAATTCCAACAACTAGTGCATCCCGTGACATCGAATCATTTCACTCAGAACAAGATTAGTAAGCCCGATTTAGGCTCAGCAGTTCACTGTAGAAAATAAAAAAAGAATAATGAGCCTGAGTTCACTCAAAAACTGACCGAGAGCATCTTCGGAGTGACCCAACATTAATTCACATTAATGATGCAATTTACGCACTCCTTGGAGCGCTCCCGATTAACAGTAGGAACTATGAATAAACCGGCATTTAAGTACAAATAAATTCACCACATTTAAGATGAATCATGAAAATCAACTTGTATTTTTTTGTTTGATTCTCATTTTTTAGGATATTTTTTTCTGCTAGAAACTATTGGCAAATTCAGTTCGAAAATCAGGAGAAATCAATTTTATTCCCTTGCAAATGTCAACATAGCGAAAATCTAAATTTCTGTAAACGGGGGCGAAACCCCACATGATTATTGGGTCATATCGATTTTATTACACATTAATTTGAACCGTTTCACATTAAAACACATCAGGGTTTAGAAATATAATGAATCCCGTTGCGCGATTAAGAATCAACGTCTGGTGCATTTGACAAACCAACATCCAAAGGGAATTGCTCCTCTTCTATTAAGCGTTGCGGTGAGCTAGATCACTAGAGGCCCAAATTTGAATCACACGTTTTATGGATCTAGCGCCTTTACAACGATGAGAAATTCTGTTGATATAAAATGCGGGCTAATTTTTAATTGAAAGTTTATTGAAAGACTCATTCAAATATGGTTCGACTTCAAATATGGTTCGACCGCGACTCCATCAAGAAACAAATGGGTTCAAAAAAAGATGAAAGCCGACTTGTTCATACGTATCAACGGGCACCAGACATCAGATTTTGAGTCATGGTGGCGTTTTATAACGACCCGTTATGAGGCGAAAAAATTGTAGATAGATTCGAGTTTCTAGCACGCTAATCAACCCAGCGATCGCATCGCCGGATTGATTAAGAAAACCTGTCTATTTTGTTCAAGAACCACGTAATTCTTCCGGATAAAATCTCTACCTGTCGAATATTTAACCTGTAGAGCTATCCGTTTCCATCTATTTGGCAATTCTCGGTTCTATTTCTGCTCGGTTTCATCTCATTCAGGAGCAGCCGCATGAATGTTTATCTCAAGCCCTGGCATTTTCGTTCGGGCATCTCCAATGACAGCGCTATGACTCTAGTTTCAACCCCCCAAACTTGGATCGACTCTGAGCAGAACACTATTCATCGAGATACCCGCATGTCTTGGTATGAACAAGGTCAAGTATTGGCTAGTCAAGGGTTATACGCTGAAGCGTTAGAAACGTTTAATCGGGCAATCCACGATCAGCCTGAAAACCACGAAATTTGGGTCTTTCGGAGCATTATTCTCATTCATCTAGAAAATTATCTAGACGCATTATCGAGCTGCGATCGCGCCTTGGAGATTCAACCCGACAGCCCTCAAGCCTGGACATTACGAGGCGTTGCTCTACATCGACTCGATCGCTATCAGGAGGCGTATTCAAGCTATGAGAGGGCGCTCGGCATTCGCCATCGATCGACTCCAACCCATTTCACCGACCGGCTCAAGGGAGTTTGGAAATCCTTGATCATGAAGCTTTATTTCAACCCCCAACAGGACTGACATCGATTCAGCAAGATTAGAATATAACTAGTCAGTATGCCAGTTAGCGGGTCGGTGCCTATCGAAACGATTTACGGTCAACTTCAAGGGCTTAAATCTAGTCAGCTCAAGCAGTTGCAGCGGCTCTATCATCAGCGATTACCGGGCGATCGCCTCACTACGCCTGAGTTCGCTCAGCGTCTTGCTGCCATCAGTCAAGATATCAGTCAGCCCATTTGCGCGTATCTCAATCGCCGAGGCCAGGTTATCCGCGTCGGCGTTGGCACTCCCCAGCAGACCCAAATTCCGCCTTTAGAGCTGCCTCGCTATGGTGCAGAGCGCCTCAGCGGCATCCGATGTATTGCAACTCAGCTATCACCTGGAACGCCCAGCGAGTCGACCCTCACGACAATGGCTATTCAGAGACTCGATGCGCTGGTCGTACTGACGCTATCGGGGGGCGGCTTTCAGCGACGAGGGGGCGGAGCCACTGGCTATGTCAAAGAAGCCTATCTGGCTCATTTGGTGCCTCATCCGGAGATGACCTGGACCACATCTCCGCCGCTCAGCCTCGATGTAGTGACCAAACAAGATTTTCTTGATCTCACCGAAGGACTGGAAGAAGAATTTCGGCGAGATTATATTGCTCAGCAGGTTAGCCCCGATCAAGATCGGGTGCTTCTAGCCGGGGTGATGACTCGTGACGCATCGCCGGAGCAGTTTCACGATGATTTAGAAGAACTGGCTCGTCTGGTTGAAGCTGCTGGGGGAGAAGTCCTTCAAGTTATTCAGCAGAAGCGATCGCGTCCTCATCCACAAACCGTCGTGGGAGAGGGAAAAGTGCAGGCGATCGCTCTTGCCGTCCAGACCGTAGGAGCCAACCTGGTTGTGTTTGATCGCGACTTGTCTCCTGCACAGGTGCGAAATTTAGAGATGCGTATTGGCGTGCGCGTAGTGGATCGCACAGAAGTCATTCTCGATATTTTTGCTCAACGGGCTCAATCTAGAGCCGGAAAATTGCAGGTCGAGCTGGCTCAACTCGAATATATGATGCCCCGACTCACAGGGCGAGGACGCACTATGTCTCGACTCGGTGGCGGAATCGGGACGCGGGGGCCGGGGGAAACTAAACTTGAAACCGAACGACGTGCGATTCAAAGGCGAATTTCTAGGCTTCAGCAACAGGTGAATCAACTTCAGGCCCATCGCTCACGGCTACGCAAACAACGGCAGCATCACGATGTTCCGTCGATCGCCGTCGTGGGATATACCAATGCGGGCAAGTCGACACTCCTGAATGCCCTAACGAATGCCGACGTGTATACAGCAGATCAACTGTTTGCGACCCTCGACCCCACCACTCGACGACTGACAATCACCGACTCGCATACTGAGGCCCCTTTATCCGTTGTCTTAACAGACACCGTGGGATTCATCCACGAGCTCCCGCCTTCACTTGTAGATGCGTTCCGAGCCACATTGGAAGAAGTAACCGAAGCAGATGCACTCTTGCATGTCGTTGATTTATCACATCCAGCATGGCAAAGCCAGATTCGCTCGGTCATGGAGATTTTGCAAGAGATGCCCATGACGCCGGGGCCAGCGTTGCTTGTCTTCAACAAGGTGGATCAAGTTGACTACGAAACCTTGCTAGTCGCAAAAGATGAATTTCCTCAAGCCATTTTCATCTCCGCGCGCGATCGCCTGGGGTTAGACATCCTCCGTCAGCACATTGTTCAGCTTGCCCATTACGCAACCGCCTGTTAGCGGAAGCTCTAGCCTCCGCTCACGACTCTTTCATCTCTGTCGATGTTGAACCCGCTCCATTAGTAGCTGGGTGGCGATCGTCATACTTATCTTGGTCAAAGAAATACACGGTGCGAATTGGGTAGGGAATATTGAGCCCCGCTTCATCACAGGACTGTTTGAGGGCTAGCATGACTCGCGTTTTTGTTTGCCGAACATACACAATTTGAGGCAATGTCCAATAGCGCACCACAAAATCGATAGAGCTATCGCCAAACCCTACCACATCAACTTCCGGCAATGGACTCGCAAGAATGCCATCAACATCGACGAGTGCCATCTGAAGCACTTGCCTAGCGCGAGGCAGGGGTGTGTTGTAGTCGAGTCCGATCGCCAAGTCCGTTCGCCGTGATTCATACTCAGTTAAGACTCGAATCGGACTCGTGAACACGATTGAGTTAGGGATAACCACCTGTTCACCTTGATAGGTACGAATCGCCGTCGAGCGAATATTAATAGCTTCAACCGTCCCCTCGTAGTCTTCGACGATGATTTGATCGTTGAGCTTAAACGGTTCATTGAGCAGCAATAATATTCCAGCCAAGAAATTTTTGAAAATATCTTGAAATGCAAAACCAACCGCAACCGACCCAAGTCCTAGCAATCCAATTAAATCTCCCAACCCCAAATCAGGAAATGCAATTAGGCAGGCAATGAGAATGCCAATCACCCAGGTCGAAACGGTCACGACTTGAACGATGAGCGTCTGCAAGGACGGGCTCTGAATGAGCTGTTCTGCTGTAGCGCCCACAATCTGGCGGATGGGCTTGATGCTGAATCGAGTAATGACAAGAACGATGATTGCGACAATCAAGGCCGGAAAAATCTGAACTGCCTGCCCGACCAACTCTAGGAGGCTGTCATTAACAGTCTGGATTAATTCGTTCACGCTCACGATTTGGAACTATACAACCATTAGTTAGTATCTATGCAAAATATCGAATTGTGCAAAATTTCGCGAGCGATCGCTAGATCAAGTAAGCAAGCCATATCCAGATCACGATTCAGAGTGCTGCGTCAAGGAAAGCACACCTATAGAGAGAGTCACTTTCGCTACACTGCCCCGGTGGGTCAAAAATGGGGCGAATCCTTTGACGGGATATTCGAGAATTGCAATCACACACTACCCTGTTAAAGGATGCTGTTAATAACTCGGAATCTGTCTCAAATCCATCTAATCAACACCGCAGTAGGAGATCAATAATGATCGAGCTTTATCAGTTTGAATTATCCCATTACACCGAAAAAATCAGGCTTATTCTTGACTACAAAGGTCTAGCCTATCGGAAAGTAGAAGTCACCCCCGGCGTTGGGCAGCTAGAGCTCTTTCAAATGTCGGGTCAGCGCCAAGTCCCTGTGATTAAAGATGGAGGGGAGGTGATTGCAGATTCGACGGCGATCGCCTTTTATCTCGACAAAAAATATCCCGATCGCCCCATCCTCCCAACCGACCTAAAGCAGCGCGGACTGTGCCTGCTCATGGAAGAATGGGCCGATGAATCAATCGGGTTAAATGCTCGAAAAGCCCTAATCGGTGCGTTTGGGCAACACCCCGACTTTCGCACTGCTGTTTTACCCCCATCAACTCCCGATTTCCTCAAAACGATTGTGGGTGCAGTTCCTCATGAGGCATTCGATCTGGTCAATTTTGGCATTGGATTTGGACCGGATGTGGTGAAAGCCGCCCGTAAATCTCTCGAACAAAATCTAGAAGCACTGACCTTGCTGTTAGATAACAGCCCCTATCTAGTTACGGATTCTCCAACGCTGGCAGATTTTGCAGTGGCAGGGCTGACGATGTACATCAAATTTCCATCTGGAAGTTACCTTGATCTGCCAGAGTCTTTGAAAGGAAAAGGCATTCCAGGGCTAGCCAATAATCCAGCCTATGCGCGCTTCTTTGAATGGCGCGATCGCCTCTACAGCGATTTTCGAGTATCGACTGGGGCATCGAGCCCATCCTCATCAAGCCCGCAGTCTATCGAAATTGAATAAGACCCTAATCGGGTCTACGACGATTGCATCCCTACCAAAAATCAGCGATATCGTACCCGAGTTCCTCTAGCATCTGTCTTAAAAGAGGGAGGCTCAGCCCAATGACATTGCTGTGGCATCCCTCTATTTTTTCGACAAACGCACCGCCCCGTCCTTCTAAGGCAAAGCATCCTGCACAATGGAGCGGTTCGCCCGTTGCTACATACGCTTCAATTTGGCGATCGCTAACGTCTGCGAAGAAGACCTGAGTCACTTGGCACCGCACGAGTGCTCGCGGTTTTGAGAGATCAACAAGTGCATGCCCTGTGTAAAGCTGCCCAACCCGTCCTCGCATCGATTGCCAACGAGCGATCGCGTCATGATCATCAGCGGGTTTTCCATACACCTCGCCTTCTAGAGCAAGCACAGAGTCACATCCCATAACGAGCGTCGCGATTGGGTGGCTGGCAGATTCTGTAAGCTGAGCCACGATTACCTCAGCCTTGCTTTGAGCCAGCGATCGCACCAATTCGGCTGGCGTGTCAGCCTGGATGCTTGACTCATCAAACTGGCTAGGCATCACAACCGGTTCAATCCCCACACTGTGCAGCAGCCGTCGCCGAGCTGAAGAAGCCGATGCGAGTACAAATGTTGGAGTTCCCATAACAATGCCCGCGATCAGT
>JBNPEG010000021.1:63100-137108 GCA_051117555.1 Elainellaceae cyanobacterium
TGACTCATCAAACTGGCTAGGCATCACAACCGGTTCAATCCCCACACTGTGCAGCAGCCGTCGCCGAGCTGAAGAAGCCGATGCGAGTACAAATGTTGGAGTTCCCATAACAATGCCCGCGATCAGTAAACCAAATTAGTCAACCGAACTATAGCAATCCCAGATGGGTTGTGAGCGGTGGGGCGGCGCCCGCCCCACCGCTCACATACAATTCACAAGCGATTTAGGATCGCTATAGTCAACCCAATTAATAAACCGAAAAAGAGGATACGACTTGCCGAAACTTCTCTTTCACCTTTGACCAGCGTCGCTCGGTCGTTGAAATATTAAAGGTAAATAGCTTGTTCCGCCGCACTGCAACACTCGCAAGATTATGTCGAGACTGATTGGGAAGCTGAACGGCATACTCCAATAGGTAATAGGTCGTGTTGTTCTTTGTAGATGTCCGTGATTCGGCATTGACTAACTCAGCCTGACGCTCAGACGATGCGGCAGTTGAGCCTTGAGCCAAGCGCTGTCCCACCTCGCTGGGGCTACCCAAATCTTCTAACGATTGCCCATCTGGAACGTCGCTAATAATGACGCTGACGTTTTCCGTTGGCTCAATCAAATCATGAAAGACAACATCCGGACCATCCGAAACTTCGACCGGAACCCAACCATTGGGATATAAAAATTCATAACCCTCATACGAGTTTACATAGCTTTTCAGACCGGATGCTGTTGAAATGCAACTCTGCAAACTCAGACTCAAGACCACCAAAAAGATTGCTGCAAATCGCTTCAGCATGGCTTAGATTTCCTCAAAAACCCTCTACTACCGGCACTGATACAACACGAGTATTGGTATCACTGTCTGGTATATAGGTTTATTCTGCCATCACGGGGGGCGATCGCCCTAGAGATTCTCTAAAGCATCCCTCCAATCAGGGCACTGATCAGTGTCTCGCCATCCATAGGGATGAAACCCGCAAACGAGAATCGTGCGCTGATTACGGCTCTGCCCATAGGCGATTCCGTGATAATGAGCGCACCCTATACATGCCCTAGGGCGAGACGTCGGCACATCATTAAACCCAAGCTGCGATCGCAAAATGTGCTGTTTGCTCTGAAGTCGATGCCATTTATCGTGAGCAGCTTTTCTTAAAAGATAGTTGGCAGTTTTAAATGGGTCCGAGGTCGTACTCATAGATGATGTTATCTACAGACCATATAGCAAGCCCAAATGGGTTGTAAGTGGTAGGACGGGCTGCCCGCCCCACCACTTACACACAATTCACAAGCGATTTAGAATCGCTATATATTCTAGGCTACCCACAACATTCGCTTGTAATGAGATCTAGCGAGAAAATATAAAAAAAGTACACCGTTTAGAAATATTCATAACAGTCTTGTCAAACCATTCTAAGTTTCCCAGTACGCTGAAAATAGCCACTCTCATTTCTCAAAATGGATGAACTAAGATGAACTAAATGGTGGTGAAGAACCCGCGCGATGCATCGGCTCCCCCTAGACCTAAGTCATGCCCAATTCTGAGACTTGATGTAAGAAACTGCCTCCAAAATCGAAATTCGGGAGGCAGTTGGGTGATTTGTAGGGGTGCGTATCTGTTCCCTATTTTCGAAACATCTTGTTAGGTTTGGCAGTACCCGCACGGGTACTCTTCACGCCTAAAAGCTACACTTAAATCGCTACACTCAAATCGAGTTGAACTGAGTATTATAAGAACGCAATGGCTTCTCTCACTCAATCTGCTGCTTCTGCTCTGCCCAACTTGCCCGATACAGTAGATGGCCTACCTACTATCTGTGGTTGGGAGCTCGAATTACAGTCTGCGCTGTCGCCCAGTCAAGCCGTCTTTTTGCCGCAAACCAATGTGCAAATTGACCAAATTTCAGCCGGATTTGCGATCGCCCTTCACATGCATCAGCCCATCATTCCGGCTGGCGAAAACGGAGAATTAATCAGTAATCTGCAGTATATGTTTGAGCACCCCTACGAGGGAGATAATCATAATGCAGGGCCCTTCTCATACTGCTACAGCCGCATCGCAGACTTCATCCCTGATCTAATCAATCAAGGGTGTAACCCCCGCGTCATGCTCGACTATTCTGGCAATCTACTTTGGGGATTGCACCAGATGGGGCGCCACGACATTCTCAACAATCTCAAACGCATCACGTGTGATTCTGCCTATCAGCCATACGTAGAATGGCTGGGTACCCTATGGAGTCATGCCGTTATCCCATCGACCCCGATTCCAGACATCAAGCTGCATATTCAAGCGTGGCAGCATCACTTTGCTTCGCTGTTTGGGTGGGAGGCTCTGCAACGTATCAAGGGGTTTTCGCCTCCAGAGATGCACTTGCCCAATCATCCTGATACGCTGTACGAATTCATTCGAGTGCTCAAAGAATGTGGATATCGCTGGCTTATGGTGCAAGAGCATTCCGTCGAATTGCCCACCGGAGAACCCTTGCAAAATAAGCATATTCCCCATCGTCTGGTGAGTCGAAATTCGTCTGGAGACACCATTAGCATCACCACGTTGATTAAAACCCAAGGCTCCGATACTAAACTGGTTGCTCAGATGCAGCCGTACTACGAAGCCAAAACACTCTCCCAGACAACCATCAGTGGCATCCGCATCCCCCCCTTGGTGACTCAGATTGGGGACGGCGAGAATGGCGGGGTGATGATGAATGAGTTCCCGGCTGCGTTTCGCAATGCCTGGTATGAAATGCGCGATCAGGGGAGAGGAACAACGGGCGTCGTTGGCATGAATGGAACGGAATATCTAGAGCTGATTGAGGCATCGGGCTGTAATCCTGACGATTATCCGGTTTGCCAGGCGATCGCCCAACATCGAATTTGGGAGCGGGTTGACCCCAATTCTGCGACACCCGATGCCGTCAGCAACGCCATTGATGATTTAAAACAGGAAGATTCTAATTTTCATATGGATGGCGGCTCATGGACGAATCACATCAGTTGGGTTCAAGGCTATGAAAATGTTCTCAATCCTATGGAGAAACTAAGCCGAGCGTTTCATCAAACCATCGATCCGCTCCTCTCATCGCAGCAGGGCGCATCGTCTTCCGAGAGAATTACCCGACAGCATCGCTATCGAAATGCCTTGCTTCATAACCTGCTGTTGCAAACCAGTTGTTTTCGCTACTGGGGACAAGGCACCTGGACAGACTATGCCCAAGAAATTTATCGACGAGGGCACGCTATTCTCAGGCATGATTTTTAGCCAAGATTCTTGACAGAGTTCAGATCAGAACTGCTAGTATATGAAAGCTGGTTTGCATAAGCCTGTTGGGGTGTCGCCAAGTGGTAAGGCAGCGGGTTTTGGTCTCGCCATTCCTAGGTTCGAATCCTAGCACCCCAGTTAATTAGTTATTAATTCTCACTCTCCTTTTAGTTAGCTGGCGTCTGTGAACGGAGGCCGGACGATGCTCTCCTTGAAACGCATCATGATGGTTTTGGAATGCATTCCGTTTCTCAAGATGATCGCAGAGGATTGCTAAAACGGAATATCGTCATAATCTGCCGGGTCCATAGGGGGCGCTTCGGTTGGAGCTGATGATGTCGCAACCTGCGGTTGAGATGAAGATTCATAACTCGCTGTTGGAGCAGACACTGCCGGTGAGGAAGTGCCTCCCTCTAGGCTGCCAATCCGGTAGATTCGCTGAGCAGTCAGTTCGGCTTTTTTTTCTCGAAACCCCTCGGGGCGATCGAACGTATTCATATTAATGCGACCCTCAATAATGAGGCGATCGCCCTGATGATATGTCTCCTGAATTTCCTGGGCTAGATTTCCCCAGCCGATGACTTTCAGCGTTTCTGGCGGATCGCCATCCCGCAGCCCATCAAACTGAACCAGCATTTCTGCAATTGGAATCTGATTATCGGATGTATAGCGGAGTTGAGGATCTTGGATAATCTCCGCCATCAAGATACAGCTATTCATATCAACTATCTCCTACCCAAATTGAAACCCCAAAAATTTGCTAGAGCGGATCGATCACGAGTGATGAAATCCACTCCAGCGATTGACTGCAATCTCGCAGTTTTATTGATCGGAACAGAGTGTAGTCGCGCCATTACATGCCATGAGCGACTAGTCTTCTATTGTGCCTAATCAATAGGCAGCTCGTCTAAAAAGCCTCATGATAGAAGACCGCGAGCCCTTACGAGGACGTTAACGCCTCCATGTCGGAGCGACTTTCCTCCATGCCTTCTTCCCGCTCGACGAAATCATGCACACGATTGCGATAGTCTCGCAGGGTTTCATCCACCCAACTCCGGTCATTGCTGTTGGCATAAAGATGTACCAAGGGTTCACCCGCATCGGGTAATACTAAGACCCAACTATCTTTATCGTGAGGATTTAGCACTTTAACACCGTCTGTCAAATCCAGCACGTCACTGGGATGAGTTTCGACCATGTAGCGCATTAAGGCTCCTTTTACCAACCACGGGCAACGCACCGTCACGCCCTTGTGACAGACGCGAGGCAACTCAGAGCGAAGCTGACCGAGCGATCGCTCTTGAATAGTCAGCATTTCAATCAGCTTTGCGATGCAAAACATCGCATCAAAGCCTGGATGAAGCTGGGGAAAGATAAAGCCCATCTCGCCACTGCCGCCGAAGACGACATTGGGATTGGTATGGCAAGATTCCATCAGCGATGTTGGATTAGCCTTCGTGCGAACCACTTCAGCATCGTGGCGCCGAGCAATTTGTTCAACTGCGCTAGATGCGTTAACAGGCACAACCACAGCGCTCCGAGGCTGAGCAGTGAGAATGATGTGGGTCATTAGAGCCGTCAACAATTCGCCACGAATCGCGCTGCCCGACTCATCCACGAGGATCAGTTGTTCACCATTGGCAGACACTTGAACCCCTAAATTAGCATTCAGCGCCTCAACCACGCTGCCAAGCTGGTCAAGCATGACCTCCCGATCTGCGGCAGACGGCATAATCTGGCTGAGACTAGCATTGAGTACAACTGCGTCACAGTCAAACTTGTTTAGCAATCGAGGTAAAACAGCACCGGATACGGCATATACGTAGTCGATGACGACTTTAGAATTGCTATTGCGAACTGCTTCCACATTCAGATGTCGCTCAAAGCTGGTGCTATAGATATCGATCACCTGGCTGGGATACACCATATTGCCGATTTCCTGAATCTGGGCTCGACGGAAATCTTCTTTGAAATAAGCTCCCTCAATCTTTTTCTCACGGGCTTTAGAGAGCGCAATACCTTTGCTATCAAAAAACTCGATGAGAATGTGGTCAGAGCGATCGGGATGAATGCGGACGTGGACTCCCCCTTCAACGGGAAGCGTTGGCACAACTGCCCGTGCTACTGGAATTGCTGTTGCTTCTAAATTTTGGACATTGACCCCAACCGACATGAGTCCAGCGATGAGCGATCGCGACACCATCCGGGAAATGCTGCGCTGATCGCGAGATACGATCACAGAGGAGCCGGTTTTGAGCGTGGAGCCAAACGCAGCACCCAGTCGAACTGCAAACTCGGGTGTAATATCAACGTTCGCCAATCCGGATACACCCCGTTGCCCAAACAAGTTGCGATGGGCAACATGTCCCCAAATTAGATTCATATTGAGAATTGCACCCGGTTCAATTTTCTTACTCGGCCAAACCCTCACTTCTGGGCTGATTTGGGCCTCTTCTCCAACGGTTGAAAGCGAGCCAATCACCGCACCTTCTAAGACATGTGCTCGTCGGTCAACGCGGGTTCCGCGTCCGGCGACACAGGCTCTCAGATGGGCTTCTTCGCCAATAAGCGCTCCATTCCAAACGATCGGGCGCTTCAAGTCAGCATCTGCTCCAATGGTGACGTTATCTCCGATGACCGTTCCTGGTTCAATCTGAACCCGTGCGCCAATACGGCAGTTGTTGCCAATCAGGACAGGGGAGTGAATACGGGCTGATGAATCAATTTGAGTGTTTCGGCCAATCCAGATATTGGGCGATCGCTCGTCATAATCAAACTCTAATTTGACCTTGCGATAGAGCGCATCATATTGAGCTTCTCGATAGGCGTTGAGATGCCCCACATCACACCAATATCCCTCAGCCACATAACCATACATCGGCTCGCCTTTTTCTAGCAGCGAGGGAAACAAATCTTTTGAGAAGTCAGATTCCTGATTTTCAGGCAAATACTGTAGAACATCGGGTTCCAAAATATAGGTCCCAGTATTAACCGTATCGGAAAAGATTTCGCTACTTGACGGCTTTTCCAAGAATCGCTGAATGCGATGCTGTTTATCTGTAATGACGACCCCAAATTCGACTGGGTTGGGTACATGCGCTAAGACGAGTGTGGCTTTTGAACCTCGTTCCTTATGAAACCGAATTGCTTCACTCAGGTCAAAATCAGTGATGCTATCTCCACTGATGACTAAAAATGTGTCATCCAATAATTCAGCGACGTTTTTGACACATCCTGCGGTGCCCAGAGGCTGATCCTCTTCGACGGCGTACGTAATTTGCACACCAAAATCGCTGCCATCCTGAAAATAGTCACGCATGACATCAGGCAGGTAATACAGCGTTGCAATGATTTCTGTAATCTGATGTCGCTTAAGCAGATTAATGATGTGCTCGGAAATCGGTCGGTTCAGGATAGGCACCATCGGCTTTGGGAGATCACAGGTTAGCGGTCTGAGCCGCGTTCCTGATCCACCAGCCATCAGCACTGCTCGCATACATCCTCCTTGCTGTTAGCAATCTCCACTGTGTCCAGCGGCGATTTCAATATCCGCTTGTCTCTGCAATAATCCAATCTTCACTCGCCACACCAAGCCTCCTTAAAGCAGGAGCCTAGACGATCGCCAGATAAAACCATATCTCTGAATCGATCAACAGAACAATTTTCAACCAGGTCATTAAGACGTACCGCCCTACCATTAGCTTACCGAGATATGACGTTTGTCTTACGCCTCCGAAATACTTCCTCGTCGCTCTACCGAAAATTATCTGCAGAGAGATGTCATCTCAATAAGGAAATCGCAAGTGAGCTTGGGCTGACCTTGTAATTGCGCATATTGATACTCACTAACATCAGGTCTGCAAGCACAGTGAGCAGATTTAGTACGATCCTGGATTAGGACAATTGAGCATAGTGCAAAGTGCAGCCAGAATTCCGTTGGCTATCCTACACTTAAGTATAAAGACCTCAATAGCAGTTCTTAGAGACAGTTCTGGTTTGATTTACTTATTACCATGATTTAACCGATGTTTTCTACTTATCCAGGTTAAATCGAATCGTTCCGTGAATATGTGATGACTACGCTGAGGTCAACGTTTAGTGTTAATTGAGGAGATTTGAGTCATGAACCTCTTGATAACTATCTTATTAATTGTTGTGTATTTGGGGGGTGGTGTGAAATTTTGGAGAGGGTTCAAGCGAACAAATTTTGACCAGGGGCGCCTATATCTGACCTTGCTTTGGCCTGTACTGCTAACAAATAAGTCATATCGAGAGAATTTTAACCGAGCCCTCAAAGGATAAAAGACGGGTGACATCTCACGCGGATCGGCGCATGTTGTTAAGGAGTGAGTCTAGTGTCAAAGGGGCGAAGCCAGAAATCTGATGCACAAAACTTAGCCAATTTTTTGGGCGATCGCTCATCCGATTGGCAAGCCCAACTTTCAGCCGTTGCCTCACGGTTCAACAAAGAATATAAACGTGAACCCTTTGACTTGCCGCCTGAAGTTGAGGCAATGCCGATTTTCCGAGAGTGGACAAGCGGTGCTCTGTCATCAAAAACGGCATCACCATTTTGGGAAATTGCTCAACCCCGGAAGAATCAGCATTGCTTAGATTTAGGGTGCGGGGTCAGTTTTCTAATCTATCCTTGGCGTGATTGGGAAGCCTTGTTTTATGGGCATGATATTAGCGTCGTGGCGCGAGATACGCTAAACACAAGAGGGCCTCAACTCAATTCCAAACTATTTAAGGGGACTCAGCTTGGAGTTGCCAACCAGCTCAATTATGATGCTGACTATTTTGATTTGGCGATCGCCACGGGGTTTAGCTGTTATTATCCGCTTGATTATTGGCGCGATGTTCTTGCAGAGGTGAAGCGTGTTCTCAAACCAGATGGATTCTTTGTCTTTGATGTCATTGATTCTGACGCTGAGGGCGCCGAAAACTGGGCGATTCTAGAAACCTATCTAGGAGCGGAGGTCTATCTAGAATCGCTGGATGATTGGAAACGTCTCCTCAAAGAATCAGGGGCAAAAATTGTCAAACAGCTTCCAGGTGAGCTTTTTCACCTGTTTAAGGTGAAGTTTTGACCCCCCCCATCTGGCTGATTGGTGGCACCCAAGAAAGCGCGCGGTTGGCACGGGCGATCGCCCAAACAGACTGGGCTTGCATCATTACAGTCACCACAGAAGCCGCTAAGCGCCTCTATCCCAATGTGCCCAACGTGGCGGTTTGGGTGGGGCTGCTTGATGAAACGTGCATTCGAGAGTTTGTCACCCAGCATCGAATTGGAATCATTTTGGATGCGTCTCATCCGTTCGCGGTTGATATTTCTAAGCTGGCGATCGCCTGTGCCACCACCCAGGGTATTCCCTATCTTCGCTATGAGCGTCCTGAGGTAGCCAAGTCTGGCTCTCTTACCAGTCAACAACACCCGTTCAAACAGTTTGATAATTTATTTGAAAGTAACGTCTTAATCGGTCATCGGGTATTGTTAACCATTGGCTATCGGCCATTACCTCAGTTTCGAGACTGGCACAGTAAAGCCACCCTCTTTACTCGAATTCTGCCCTCCAAAACAGCGCTCAGCGTTGCCCTAGATTCGGGGTTTACCCCCGATCGCATCATCGCAATTCGTCCCCCTTTATCAACAGATCTTGAACGCGCCCTGTGGCATCAGTGGCGCATTACGCTGGTCGTCACAAAAGCATCTGGAAAAGCGGGGGGAGAACCGATCAAACAGCAGATTGCCGATGAACTAGGCATCACATTGGTCACGATCGCCCGTCCATCCGTTCACTATCCCCGACACACCCAGTGTCTCGACGAGGCGATCGCTTTTTGTCGTGACCAGGCGGAGGGTCAAAACGCCTGAATCCATTCCTTAATCTCATACTCCGTCCACACGCCGCCCGTCCAGTAGGGGTCAGATTCGACCAGTTGCCGAACGGTTGCCTCATTCTCGGCATCATAGATGCCGAACACTTTAGTGACATCTTTGGTGGGTCCGATGGTGATCAAGACCCCCGATTCTTTTTGTTTGGCGAGTCCGTCTAGGTGCGCCTGGCGATAGGGAGCCCGCTTTTCTAAGACGTCGTCGCAATAACATCCCCACATGATGTATTTAGGCATAACTACCAGCCCACTAAAACAGTACTTTTTACGCTCGGTAGCGCATCATTGTCTAGCATTGCAATTCACTTAGCTGCGCAGCTCCACTCCAAATTTTTCTGCAAGGCTATCTCGCACGTTTGCATGCACCGGGTCAACATCAACGTCTGTTAACGTGCGATCGCTCGCCCGATAAATCAGTCGAAATGCCAAACTACGCTTTCCCTCTGGAACGCCTTTTCCTCGATACTCATCGAACAGTTCGACCGACTCTAACAAGGGGGGGCCAGCTTTTTGAATTGCTCGTTTTAATTCTGCCACCGAGACTTGAATTGGCGAATAGAGGGCAATGTCTCGATCCGAAGACGGATACGTAGAAAACGGCTTAAAGATTGGATTGATTCGCTCCTCTTGATCCATCTGATCAAGCATGACATCCAAATCTAGTTCAAAGACATAGACCTGATCGGGTAATTCTCGTTCTTGACGAAGTTGCGGATGAAGCTGACCAAACGTTCCCAATCGCTGACCTTGAACCCACAACGACGCTGTACGCCCAGGGTGTAGCTCAGAATGGCGACAATCAGGCTGATATTCTACACCCAACCCTAGCCGTTGAAATGCGCTTTCCAAAATGCCCTTTGCTTCGAACCAGGTCAGAGGAACTTCACGTCCGCTATTTACCCAGCGCCCATATCGAGTGTCGCCTCCGATAATTCCCGCGACGCGATCTGCTTCGTCAAATCCATCTTCAGTGCGCCAAAACACTCGACCAATTTCGAAACCGTTTAGGGCGCCGCATCCTTTCTCTAAGTTGTATTGAAATGCATCAATCAAACCGGGCAGCAGTTCGGTACGCAACGCAGAATATTCAGCAAAGAGGGGATTGGCAAGCTCGATCTGATTAGTGAACCCGGGTCGAACGAGAGAATAATGAATGAGTTCTGTTAACCCGACTGCCTGGAATGCTGTTCGAATTTCTCGGGTTAGAGCGTAATCGACTGAAAGATATCCAAGCTCTGATTTGTCGGGCAAGGTATCGCAGAATTTGTTGTATCCATAGAGACGAGCGACCTCTTCAATGAGGTCAATTTCGCGTTCCAAATCTCGATACCGATAGGGCGGAACGCGCACCGTCCACACGTTTGCCTGACTCGCGGGCGTGAGCTGGCATCCTAACGCCGTGAGCACGTGCTCCACATCTCCTGCAGTGAGTTCACCGGGCTCTATATCCGATGTGGATGAAGGCCCTACTCCATTTACTGACTGCATAACGGCAATCGGCCCTAACACATGGTTAATACGCTCTAAGCGAAGTTCGATCGTTCGAGAAAATGAAGCAAAATCGGGACGATGATCAGCGATCGCCTGTGTTAGTAGTGTTCCACCACTCAAACTGCACATCAGCAAGAGCGCACGGCGACATGCCAAGTCTAGTTCCGCTTGATTGACCCCGCGCTCATATCGAGTCGATGCCTCACTCCGCAACCCTTGACTTCGAGCAGACCGTCGAGTCGCTACCGGGTCAAAAATTGCAGCTTCTAAGACTAAACGAGTCGTTCCGTCATAGACTTCGGTGTCCTCCCCACCCATAACACCCGCTAGGGCAACGGGGGCATCATTAGCCGTAATTAACAAGGTTTGTTCAGACAGTTTACGCACCTGCCCATCCAGAGTTTTCAAGGATTCGCTTGGATGGGCAAAGCGCACTCCGATTGTCAACGAATCTTGACCTGCAACCTGGGAAAGGCGATCGGCATCAAATGCGTGTAGTGGTTGCCCCCATTCGAGCAAGACATAGTTGGTAACATCGACCACATTATTGATTGGGCGAATGCCCGAAGCTTGTAATCGCTGCTGAAGCCATCGCGGAGACGGGGCGATCGTAACATTCTCAATTTGGGTGCCGATGTAAGCGGGACAAGCGTGTGGCTCGGCTACACTCACAGTTAACCCACTTCCTTGAGTCTGAATAGACATTGGCGGCACATCAGGGAGATGAAGCTGAGCCCCCGTAATTGCTGAAATTTCGCGAGCAATTCCCACCATGCTAAGTGCATCGGCTCGATTGGCTGTTGACGTAAGGTCTAACACGACGTCATCCAACCCTAAGAAGGGGCGAGCATCCTCTCCCGGCTTCAGGTTTGTCTCAGAAAATATGTGAATCCCCTGTGACTCCTTGGCCAAACCCAATTCAGCTAACGAACAGATCATGCCCTCGGACGGAACATCGCGTAATTTTCTAGGTCGAATCTTTAAGTCGACAATGGGCAAATACGTACCAACGGTCGCAACAGGTACAAACGTATCCGTCTTGACATTAGACGCTCCACAAACAATGGTTGAAGGAGCATCGCGACCAATATCGACCGTACATACGCGTAGCTTGTCCGCATTGGGGTGGGCTTTACAGTCTAAGACGTTGCCAATAACAACCCCATTTGCCCAGGCGCGCCGGTCTTCAATATCTTCGACTTCAAACCCTGCCATCGTTAGCGTTTCCGCCAACTTGTCCGGGGTCATCGTTAGATCTACCAGTTCAGATAGCCAGTTTAGTGAGATGCGCATTGCCTCGCGTGCTCTTAAGCCAGTTAAGTTATGCTACGCCCCCTATTCTACTGCCCAGACGCGAAATTCCTCCTAGTTTCTGGATAACGCATTGGGGATGACGTAAAGGTAATTAATCCTGCTCTCTAAAAAAGGTGAACACAATGGGCTTTTACTAAGATTTCAATCAAAATGGGAATAACTTCAGCAATTCTTTAAGAGATTTCCCGCAAGAATGGGGCTGCATTCTGCCTTTCCTGCCAAGATAATGGAATCATCGTGTCAAACTTTGGGCAAGCATCCAGATTTGTGGGTCTGTTGATACAGGTTGCGAGGGTTGACACTTTGGTGCGCGATAAAGCGAGTAATGTGGAATGAGCTACTGTTTGAACTCAGCCTGCCCTCATCCTGAAAATTTGGCTCACACAGAATTTTGCCAAGCCTGTGGCTCTACGCTACTGCTACGCGATCGCTATCGAGTTATTCGAGCGCTAGGGCATGGAGGGTTTGGAGCAACATTTCTGGCAATTGATGAATCGTTGCCGGGTCATCCTAATTGCGTCATCAAACAGTTAAGACCTGCTGCGTCGTCGCCCCACGTCCTAAAAATGGCGAGAGACCTGTTTGATCGAGAAGCCAAGACGCTCGGAAAAATTGGCGATCATCCCCAAGTTCCTAGACTGCTCGATTATTTTGATGCCAATCAGGAATTTTATCTAGTTCAAGAATTTATCAGTGGTTCGACGCTCCAGCAAGAGGTCAAGCGATCGGGGCCATTTAGTGAAGCAGGGGTCAAGCAGTTTCTCAGCGAAGTCTTGCCGATGCTGCAATATATTCATAGCCAGCAAGTCATTCACCGAGACATTAAACCTGCAAATTTGATTCGTCGCTACCAAGATAAGAAACTAGTCCTCATTGATTTTGGAGCCGTTAAAGATCGCATCACGCCGACTCGCGCAGGCGCATCTGAGCAAACGGCACTGACCGCGTATGCAATTGGCACCCCAGGCTATGCCCCTCCCGAACAGATGGCAATGCGCCCAACCTATGCCAGCGATGTGTATGCATTAGGTGTCACATGCATTTATCTACTCACAGGCAAAGCGCCTAAAGACATGGACTACGACACGGCAACAGGCGAGGTGCTGTGGCAAGATTATGTGCACGTTAGTGACCATTTTGCGGACGTTCTGACGAAAATGTTGGAAGTGTCGGTCCGGCATCGCTATCAATCAGCAGCAGACGTTCTCAGAGCCCTTGACCTGGTTCCCTATATGGACAGTCTGGCGGAAAGTATGGTATCACGCCCCAATCCGCCCTCGTCCAAAACGTCTGACTATAGCTCCGATAATCTTGCGAGCCCGCTTCCACCCTCAACTCCGACTGCTAGACTTGCTGCACAGATCCGCGCTCGAAAAATAAGAAACTCATCAGGTTCAACCAGCTTCCAGGTAGACTCGTCTCGAAAAGGGCCTCGATCTCATCCTTCTACAGGGTCGGGGAATTCGTCGGGGCGAGCTAATAAGTTAACTTCAACCGTGAACAAGTTCGACGAACGGCAAATCTTAGATGCATATGCTAAAGGACATCGTAATTTTGCGCATCGTGACCTGAGCTTACTTAATTTGCAAGAGGCTCAATTATCGGGGGCAAATTTCCATCAGGCAAATTTGCATCAAGCAAAACTCAGCGGCGCAAATTTTCAAAAGGCCGATCTGGGTGAAGCTGATTTGGCGCAGGCTAATTTGAATCAGGCAAGCCTGAAAGATGCCAATTTAGTGGGTGCGTTTTTGATGAATGCTGACCTGGGTCGAGCCGATCTGCGCGGTGCCAACTTGAGCTATGCCCACCTCAGCAATACCAACCTCCGAGGAGCGAATTTGTGTGGAGCAGACCTAACAGGTGCTAAGGTATCGGATGCTCAGCTTGCGATGGCTCGAACCAACTGGAAGACGATTCATCCACGCGGCAAGCGCTTGTGGTAAGGTGCTGATGAATTTATGAACAAGACATGGCTACTCCTAACGATATGTCGTCAGACCGCTCAAATCAAAACCGCTTAAATCGCTCTAACTTGAGTAATGAAGAAATTGCTCGATTAAAAGCGGAGTTGAAGACCCCCTACCGAGGTCTAAGACAATTTGTTTATGTAGTGTGTGGAGCATCTGGATTAATTGGGGCATTTGTTTTTTTGTCTCAACTCATTGCGGGGCGAAATGTGGAGAATGCTTTTCCAAATTTTGCTCTACAAGTTGGTGTCGTCGCCTTAATGGTGTGGCTTTTTCGTTTAGAACTTCGAGCCAGTCGCAAGCGTTGACTCGATGGTTAGATGACTAATTGATTTCCAATTGATTTCCAATTGATTTCCAGGCGATCGCCATAGGGCGTCTGGCAAGGAGTCGCTTAATGTTTCTACACAGAAGTTTGCAAGCATTAGGATGCTGAAATATAAAGAAAACATTATGAAATTTAGAGGATTCGGGGAACATTTGAGATATTAATAGAGAGTTCAAATGGGGTCAGCCTATATAAAGACCCTAACTATAAACCCTTAAATACGTCATAAAGCGCTGTCGAAATAAATGAGTTTCGACAGCGCTTTGTAGATCATGGATAAGTTACTGCATAAGGTGACGAAATCGCTTCGGCCTCACCCGTGCTGACTAACGCCTGATAGACAAATGCGGCCACATCTGCACGAGTCGCCACTTCATTGGGCGATAGCTGATTGATATCAGGATAATTGACAACGATGCTACGTTCAGTCGCCGCTGCAACTGACGCCTTTGCCCAATCTGGGATGAGGCCAGAGTCAGAATATTTATTGAGTGCATTTGCATTACCCTCATCGAACCCCAATCCACTGGCTAACGATACTAAGACCTGTACCCGTGGAATTTGCTCGTCAGGACGAAACATTTGCCCTGGATACCCGCTCATAAACTCACTGCGATACGCTTCACGAATAGCTCTATACGCCCAAAAGCTTTGACTCACATCCACAAAGTTGATCAACGGGCGTTTCGGTTCGGCTTCAAACGCCTTAGTTACAATTGCAGCAAACTGGGCGCGAGTCACAGGGTCATTGGGGCGAAAGGTTCCGTCAGGGAAGCCCCCGATAATGCCTCTGGACGCCAAGGCTTCGATATACTCTTGCGCCCAATGTCCTTGAACATCGGGAAATCCGACAACCCGCGCAACAAATTCAACCTCTCCAGCAATTTGCTCTGAATCGACCTGATTTCCGACTGCAAGCAACACGTTATTACGAGTGGAGTTATTGATGGCATACCGCCCATTATTTACGATGATATTTTCGCCAGGGTCGTCCGCAGTTCCTAAGTTGGGCATTGCCTCGGCGATCGCCACCACTCCATCTCGACTATTGTTGCGAATCACATTCCGACGAAGGATAGGACGGGCTCGGTTGGATGCCACCACACCATCCACATTCTCAACGATCTGATTACCCTCAATTAACGGAGTAGAAGTATCTCCTACAGCAATAGCAAATCCAGTATTCTGAAATTCATTATTCCGAATTTTGCCGCTTGACTGGCGTACGACTGAGATACCATTGGCGTCATTTTGGATAAACACATTGCTCTCGATTGTGGGATTCCCCGTTCCCGTCACAAACACGCCTTCTCGCAAACTATTCGAAAACGTGTTGTTGCGAATCGTTGGGTTTGTTGACTCAACCCAGACGCCAGTGCCGCGACTGTTTGGGTTTGTAACCGTGACGCCTCGAAGCTGGCTGTCATCTAGCATAACAATCGTGACATTTTGTCCTGCAAAGCTCGGGCTCACTAAACTGCCGCTGCCGATGATAACGGATGTTCCACCATTATTGGGTTCATCTCCCCGAACAATAACTCCAGGGGGAATCGTCAGCGGAAATACCTCGCCCGTGTCTCTCGTATAGCTACCCGGAGCAAGCTGAATGACAGTGTTGTCGGTGGCCTGCTCAAGCGCATACGCAATCGTTCGATAGGGAAAATTCTCACGCCCGCTCGTTGGCGTATCAGCACCCAAAATTGGATTAACGTAAACAACTCGTGAATTAGCGGGAAGTTGCTGAGCTGTTCTCACCGGAGACGCAGAACCAGCAAGTGCTGTCAGTGATGCAAGTGATGCAACCGTTCCACCGGCACAAATTAGCAGTGTAGTTAAACTGATGTTGAGAGAGCGCTTAATCATGGGAAGAGATGTCTTCGGATATATGGAGCGATTCGTTAAGGCGCAATTATGATTTGCTGGGTTTGCCCGAGACTTTTGGCATGTCATGGGTAATGTACCTGAAATTTTAAAGGATAGTTAAAGCTGCCTATTAGCCCTATTTACGTCTAGACCCGATCGATTGACAACTCTTTAGTGTATAGCCTTACGGGCTCAGGTTTGTGTGGTGAGCCCCCGCAGCGCGGGGTACGCGTTTAGCACATGTGTTAGGGTCCCCCGCTATCGCTGCCCGGAAAAGGGGGTATTTACGGGTTATTAAAGTCCCCCTTTTTCTTTTTAGGGATTTAGACCTGTGTAGTGTCGTGACACAGCTAAAATAGTGCAAACCCTTAAAGGGCTGAAACTCTTGAAACCGGTGCGTTACGCTGCGCTAACGGCACCCTGCCAATGCATTATTTTAGCTGTGCCACGCCACTACATTTGATTCCGTTCACCTAGCTTATGCTGAACTCTTAGGGCTTGTTAAAAATAACTTCATGGTGGTGCGTTGCGCTGACGCTTTAGCGTAGCCATGCCTGAAAGGCTATACAGCACCCTACGGCTCAATCAAATCGTGACGTTGTTTCTTTACGGCCTCTTAGGTTGTTTGAATTGAATCGATTAAGGCTAAATCATCGATGATCCGCGCTTACATCGCGCTATGGTGTATGAGAGGGCGATCGCCAGACGTCTGTCACGATTCTAGACAATCCTCCAATCTCACCATACAGGACGCAACCCATCTAACCCCGATTTCGTCCTCAGTCTTATCCAATGACTCAACTCTGAGATTTCCGTTTACCGTTGAGCATCCACACAACACTGTGACACGCGAGCATGTAGTTATGAAATTCTTCATTCGATCATTATCGGCAGTGGGGCTTGCCATCGGCTTATGCGCGGGCAGTCTGCTGTTCAATTCCCCTGCTGGGGCAGCCGAGCGAGTCGTTTTGAAGTATAAGATCTTTAATCGCTCTATCCCTGTACAGGATCTGAGTGACTTGGCAGAAACAGGTGAGGTTTCGCCAACGCTCAGGGCATACTTTAGGTTAACGAATCGAGATCCTGACGATCTTCGTTCAGCTCTCAACCGCGAAGTTCCCGTCAATTTGATTGCGCTCGATCGTATTCTCAATAGCCCGATCGGCAACATTGCCATTGATGAAGTGAGCAAGACGATACATACGTCGTCTGGGGAGGGCGATCGCCAAGCAATGCGGTCAGCCCTCATTTTGTCAGCAACGGGAGACAACCGCATCAGTCTGATTGAGGTCATCGAAAACTATCCAACCGAATCTGTTCACGTAGAGGGCGATCGCCTAGTCGCAGCGTATGAGGAAATCGCAGCCCTCCAGCGTCGAATTGATCAATTAATGGATAGCATCGGATTATTTTAACGATCTGGCAATTTGATACTGAATCCTGTCTGGTATCGATATTGGCTGCTAATATGCCAAGGTATCTAGCGTTTCTCGCAAATAGCTCAACACGAGCTCATCATGACTCAACTCAGGGCTTTGGGCACGATCTACTTTTTCCATACGCCAGCTCTGAAAGCCTGAGCTAGCAGAAATCGCCCGTTTGAGACTATCCCATGTCATCTGGTCATCTGAAAATCGACTGTGGGATAAAGATGGAGAACTCGCCATAGCAAAACCTCTAAAAAGTGCCAGAAAAGTGCCAGATCAAAGCTGCTTACTTGAGATGACGACATAACTTCATCTGCATCAAGAGCCGCAACCTTTATTCAGGAAATTTTCCTGGTCCTAATCTGTGCATTATCCATACGACGATAACTTATCTCTCCGGTGACCTGTTGTGCTGAGATACACCATCATGCTCATTTCCCGAGAATTCCCCAAAGCAATTCAAAATCAATGACCGCTGCTCAACTTGACGGAGGCTCTGACTCGTCAGGATTGATCGATTGAGTAACATTTGGATTGTGCGGATCTTCTCCGTCCTGTGTCTCTACCTCAGAGCCAGTATCCGTTTCAGAGGCATTTGCATTTGGCACCGTATCCGTTGTCCCGTCTGTTTGAGGGACTGGCTCTTCTAATTCATTCCCGTTAGATGAGGCGTCCGTTGCGGAGCCAGCATCGGGGGTAGATTCAGGTGGGACGGCTTCTGGCGAAGACTGTTTGGGCTGATCGGCGTCGTCCGCTGCTGATGTGTCAGTCGTTGTGTCTTGTCCTGATGCGGATGCGGCGGCTCCCTCGGTTGCAAGTTGAGGTGTTTCTACGACCATGTCTGGAAGAATTCTCTCGACCCGCAACCCGATCACGCTAAAGTCCTTGGAAATGTGTTCAACGGCGTAGGGATTAGTGTCATTGACCTGAGACTCAGGCGCTAGTAAGACTCTTAGTACACTGGCTGGAACTTGTAGAAACACGTTGCTGAGCAAAAATGCGATCGCCCCAAGCAGCAAGCCACCCAGTCGCCACTGCGGCAGAAATGCGATGGAGGAAGCATCCAACGGAGGGGCGTTAAATAGTTTCCAAAGGGCGATCGCCAACACTCCTGAGACAACGATCGTCAGCACTTTCACCGGCGTCGTCCTAAACAGGTGCAGAATTTTCCGCTGCTCATCTGTTAGGCGATCGGGTTTAATCGCAACGACTAGCAAGCTAAAAATATAGAAAGGACGCTGCCACTGCATCCAAAATACCGGCGCAATACCCACAACAGCGACAAATAAAAACTCCAGACCGACGGGCAGCACCGGATCGCCAGCAGCGAGTCCTAAAAAACAGAGTTCTAGAAAAATTGGGACGGCTGCGGCTCCAGCCAAGTGAATCCAGAGATAGGGATCTAACCGAAACGAGCGCATATTCATGGGTCCAAGGCTTCACTGTCATACTAATCCACCAGTGGACTCATATACTATGCTGGAATGTTAAGTAAACGATGATGAACAGTCTAATGCCTCAACCCATGCTTGAATTCGAGCGTTGACCTCGTCGGGCACCTCATCATGAGGGCAGTGCCCTGCTTGGAGATAATACTCGGTGAGTTGAGGATAATGCCGACGAAACATTGCGCCTCGTTCGCGGGCATTCATCCACGGGTCGCCCTCTCCCCAAAGCATCAGTAGAGGGCAAGATACGCGTTGCAGCAATGCATCGACAGGTTCGCCTCGGGGCGACTTAAACACAGATGCAAACACCCTGGCAGCTCCTGGGTCACAAGACGGACGATAAATCTCTTCTACAAGCTGATTGGTCACCGCGGCCTTATTAAGGTAAACCTTCTCAAGAGTTTTACGAATAATGGAACGCCGCCGCACATATTGAAACAGCATAAAACTGGGCAAGGGCTGAAGCAAAATAGACCGAATCAGGCTCTGCCAAATTTTTCTGGGCGATCGCCCAGAATCGGATGACTCGGCAGGCAGGCTGTCGCTGAAAGGACCTGCACTATTCAATAAAATCAATCCTGCGACCGAATCTGGATGGTGAGCCGCTACACACAGCGAGGCATATCCTCCTAATGAGTTGCCTACCAACACGGTGGGGCGCTTTATATGAGTTTGGATAAAATCGTGAAGCTGATCGCGCCACACATCGCCGCTATAAACCCAGTCAGGCTTTGCTGATCGACCAAACCCCAGCAAATCAATTGCCCAGACGTCAAACGCGGGCGTTAGCCCTGAAATATTTTTATGCCAATGATCCGTCGAGGCTCCGAACCCGTGGACTAATAGCAGCGGGGGGTGCTGAGATGGGCGATCGCCCGCCTGCACATAATGAATAGGCTGCCCTCGCCACTGCCAATATGAGTGCTTCGGAGATGCGATGGATGTTTGCATACTTGAGGCGAAACTGTAACGTAATATTAATAATTTTACCGCAATCCCTTGGTACACCTTAAATAATTTATGTCTTGAGAATTTTCAAGATAATGGGGCAGATCATCACCGATGCAGTCTTGCTCCTCCAGATGGATGCTAAGCAGCGTTCTACATTTTTAGACTAAGGCAGTCTATCCTGACCCGTTCACTTAGCCTCACGGGGGATTTTCAAATTACCCATGAAAGCCCGATCTAAATTTAAGCAAACCAAAACTAAAAAAAGTCTTTGGTTTGAGCGATTGATGGCAATCACGGCGCTCATCAATCTGTGTCTTGTCGCGTTCGACATTAGCTATATCCCCCTGCGCGACTTTTATCTACGCCGCATTCCTCAATTGACTCAGTGGTATGGCCGCCAGTTCAAAGGCATCGAACCTCATCGGGAAACCACTGCGTATCTAAACGCTGTTAATGAGCTAGAAGAACAGCTCGAACAGCAGGGTGAGGCTGCACTAGATACGACGCAAACCCAACAGTTGCTTCAAGAATTGCGCGTTCGCAGTGACGACATGGTCGATGAAAATCCGTTTCAAGTTGCTGACAAATCGGGCACTCTAGAGCGAATTAAAAACCGAATGCGCGAGCGAATCGATGTTGATTCGTCTAAAGATGCCTTTACGCAGTTTTGGAATGCTGACTATCTCAGCAGCGAGGGGTGGCGACAAGAAATTGTCTATTTTAATCAAGATATTCGCCCGCTGATAGAAACTAACTACTACCGAGGTATTGGAGAAGATGGGCGGCCTATCGATGAGTTTTGGCGTATCGATATCTGGTTCGTTGCCATTTTTGGCATCGAGTTTTTAGCCCGAACCCTTTATTTGAGCCTTCGATATAAAGGCACCAACTGGTTTGACGCAATGCTCTGGCGATGGTACGACATATTGCTATTCATTCCGTTCTGGCGCTGGTTACGCATTATTCCAGTCACTGTCCGTCTCCACCAATCTCGACTCGTCAATCTAGCCCCTATTCAATCCCGAGTTACTCGAGGGCTGGTTGCCAGTGTTGCTGTTGAGCTGACCGAAATTGTCGTCATCCGCATCATCGATCAAATGCAAAATTTGATTCGTCAAGGAGACGTTGCCCGGTGGATTCTCAATCCTGAACCAGAACGTCGGTATATTGACATCAACGGTGTTGACGAAATCCAAGCTATTTCTCAACGAATCGTGATGGTTTTGGTTTACAGGGTCTTGCCTCAGCTAAAGCCTGAAATGGATGCCGTTCTAACTCATAGCGTCGGCAATGCAGTACATTCAACTCCTTTATATCAAGGTTTCCAAGCGATTCCGGGATTTAGCAACGTCCCCGATCAATTGACCAAGCAGTTGGCGGCTGAAGTGACAAAAAATGCTTACAGCACGTTGACTAATGCAATGGAGGATTCGGTCGGTGCTGAGCTTACTCAAAAACTCATCTTAAAATTGGGAGAAACGCTTCGAGACGAAATTCAGCAAGAAAATACGGTTGAGGAACTCGAGTATTTACTGACGGTTCTTTTAGAAGAAATCAAGATTAACTATGTGAAGCGCATTCCTGACGAAGAACTCGACCAACTCGAAGACCAAGCATACAAACTCTACGAAGTCACTCAAATTGGAAAAAATAGAGAGAAAAAATAGAGATTAGGACATTACGTTTAATTGAGAAGCCAATTCGAAGACTCTACGCTAAACTGAGATACAGCGAAGATCAGGGTTGATCTGAGCTTTTTCCAGAATCGCGTCTCCTGGAAGAAGTGGGCAACGCCCGCTTTTTTTATTGAAGGTTATAAGATTCTGTTCGTTAGTTTTGTCCAATTATTGGGCATGAGCATTAGAAAATCAATCGGGACGATGACTCATCCTCTCATTCCACAAATCATTGACTTAGCAGCACCTGTTGCAGAAAGTTTGGGCTTAGAAATTGTCGGAGCAGTGTTCCATACCAATCAAAACCCTCCGGTGCTGCGAGTCGATATTCGCAATCCTCAAACGGATACAGGGCTTAATGATTGTGAGCTCATGAGTCGCGCTTTAGAAGCTGCTCTTGATGCATCTGATCTGCTTCCAGATGCTTACATCCTCGAAATTTCTAGTCCCGGGATTTCGAGTCATTTGGCGAGCGATCGCGACTTTATTTCATTCAAAGGATTCCCGGTTATTGTTACAACGTACGAACCCTATGAGGGGCATCAATCGTGGGAGGGGAAGCTCATTCGGCGGGATGACAATGCTGTGTATCTCAATCGGAAAGGACGGGCGATCGCGATTCCGAGACACCTAGTTAGCAACGTTCTACTCACCCATTAATCCGATTCCATTAGCAATTAATGCGCCTATTCGCGTCATCATCTCCCCCTGCTTTATCCCGTTACCAATGCGTTAAGCTCAACATCTCAGACGCCGCCCTTGCGATTTAAGCATCTATTATCTGCAATGCCGTCTCAACTCGGCGTATCAATATCCTTACGGAGGTCCTCACTATGTCAATGGTTAATTTACCTGGGCTTCAAGACATGATCGAAGGCATCAGCCGCGAACGAAATCTGCCCAAGCATGCCGTCCAAGCCGCACTACGCGAAGCTCTCCTGAAAGGATACGAGCGCTATCGTCGCACTCATCGTCCAGATGCCGAAATATTTGACGAAGAGTACTTCGACAACTTTGATGTTGAGCTCGACATTGAAGAAGAAGGATTTCGGGTCCTCGCCACCAAGACGATCGTGGAAGACGTTACCGTTCCTGATCACCAAATTGCGCTTCGAGAAGTTCAAGAGGTTGCGGCTGAAGCCCAGTTAGGTGACACCGTGATTTTAGATGTCACCCCCGATCAGGGTGATTTTGGTCGCATGGCGGCCATTCAAACGAAGCAGGTGCTGGCTCAAAAGCTACGCGATCAGCAGCGCAAGCTTGTCCAAGAAGAATTTCAAGATTTAGAAGGCACAGTCCTGCAAGCCAGGGTGCTTCGATTCGAACGACAATCTGTCATCATGGCGGTCAGCAGTAGCTTTGGTCAGCCAGAAGTCGAAGCAGAGCTTCTCAAGCGGGATCAATTACCCAACGATAACTATCGAGTCAATGCCACCTTTAAGGTTTACTTGAAGAGAGTATCGGAAGGGTCACATCGAGGACCTCAGCTCTTAGTGTCGCGTGCTGATGCTGGCTTGGTAGTATACCTGTTTGCCAATGAGGTCCCCGAAATTGAAGATGAAGTGGTCCGTATCGTTGCTGTTGCGCGAGAAGCAAATCCTCCCTCGCGGCATATTGGTCCACGCACCAAGATCGCGGTTGATACGCTAGAGCGAGATGTCGATCCGGTGGGTGCCTGCATTGGTGCACGGGGATCTCGTATTCAAGTCGTCGTTAATGAATTGCGAGGTGAGAAGATTGATGTGATTCGCTGGTCGCCTGATCCGGCCACCTACATTTCAAATGCGCTTAGTCCTGCGCGAGTTGATGAGGTTCGGCTAATTAACCCCGAAGAGCGTCAGGCGCATGTCCTTGTTCCGGAAGATCAGCTCAGCTTGGCGATCGGCAAAGAGGGCCAAAACGTTCGGCTCGCAGCTCGATTGACCGGCTGGAAGATTGATATTAAAGATTCTGCCAAATATGACTACGACGCAGAAGATCGCAAAATTCAAGAATTAGAAGAAGGTCGTCGTCGAGCTCACGAAGAGGCTCTCGCAGCAGACGCTGAATTTGACGAACTTGAGGAAGACGAACCTGATGCAGACATGGCTGAAGAAGAGCTCGATGCTGAGCCCGTAATGCCTGTTGCAGAAAATGATGCAGACCAGGAAAGCGATGGGGATCACGAGAGTGGGGAGGATCAGGAGAGCGAGGAGGCGATCGCCTCAAATGATTCGGAATCTGCCCAAACTAAAAACGATGGATTTGGCGCCGAAGCCAGCGCCGCAACAGAACGCCCTGGTCATTAGGTATCTAGTGCAGCTTCGCCTATATCTTCTGTATAGCCCCAATTATTAGTCAACGCGCTAGCATAGATCCTATGGAGCAAAATTATCGCCGCTGCATCAGCTGCCGAAACGCTGCTCCCAAACAAAATTTCTGGCGAATTGTTCGAGTATACCCATCTCGAACGCTACAATTAGATAATGGGATAGGGCGTTCAGCCTATATTTGCCCCGATCCCGAATGCCTAAAGGCAGCTCAGAAAAAAAATCGTTTAGGTCGGGCTTTAAGGGTGCCTGTGCCACCGGCCATTTATGAGCAACTTTGGCAGCGTTTGGCGGATGAATAGGAGGAGCAGCTTTCTTTGTACTACTAAGATGAAATGTCGGTTCGCATCAATCAGCCGAACGGCCATCCATTCAAAAATTTTTGTGCAGATCCTGGCGTTTCCTGCGCATGTAGCTTTAGTTTGTAATTTCAATCGTGAATAATCCGTAGCGTGTACCTGTCTCAAATTTATTATCTGAGGCATTTGGGAATGGACTTGGTTATTCATTCACTAGACTTGACGTTGAGGCATCTAGAAAATTTAGAATTTGACAATTATTCGGTTGCCTTGGCAGTCATGGACAAATTTGAGCGATAATACGTCGGTCAGCAGAGTTGTGGTTTCAGACATTTCGATACCCTAGTAGAGGTGCTAGAAAACCGAACCAAGTTCTGCTTACATAGGCTTGAATAGTAGCTGTAAAATCTTGCTGCTATCTTATGTAAAGACTTTCCGACTCCAGTCGGATTCGTGCATGATGGTTAAGGATGCTTATCAAGGAGTGGCATATCAAAACAAATACCCCTTCGAAATTAGAGCATAATCGTTTGCATTTCTTATTTGAGAGAGGTGGTCACCATCCTCACTTCTTGGAAGTTGAGATATGAAAACCGTCGTTTCTTTAGGGCAGTAGATCGTATGTAACAAGCAGTCGGAACGAAGAGGAAAGAGTGGATGAACAACGGCAAAGTCAGGATATACGAGCTTTCGAAAGAATTAGATTTAGATAATAGAGACATTTTAGAGGTCTGTGGTCAGCTAAATATTTCAGCAAAGAGTCATAGCAGCACAATCACTGAGCAAGACGCGAATCGAATTCGCACCGCTGCCGAAAAGTATACTCCTAGCCGATCCTCCTCCAGCAAACATGCTGCCGCTGGTCATTCCACAGGGGCTCGGACCAAGTCGACCGCATCTAAAGCGCCCGTGAAGAAAAAGCAACAGATATTAGAAGTTCGCAAGCATCGTCCAACCACTGCGGATTCGCCCAAGCGTCCTGAAGTCGCCGCGAAGCCGCCGGTGTCGCGCCCTCAACCTCCATCGACCCCTCCTGCGCCAACACCGCCTTCTGCTACGCCAGAACAGCCGGAGAAAGCTGTTCCAGTTGAAGCGTCAAATTCCGATAGCGCAGTCGCTGAGTACTCTGCGCTGCCAGAATTACAGCGCCCATCCGCCTCGAAGCCGATGGAGTCGCCCGACGATAAGGTAGATTTACCAGATCAGGAATTAGATAGCGTAGATCACGAGCAGGATGAGGACGAAGATGTTCCAGAACTTATCAAGCCGCCTGCGCGACCCACTGAGGACGATACCAGCCCTCAACCTACGACAGTCGAACGTCCTATTCTAAAGCGTTCAAAGCCGCAACGCTCTGACTCGTCTAAGCCAGAACGTCGTGATGCTAATGAGGCTGAGATAAGGCAGCCTGTTAAATCAGATCAGAATGGCAGGTCGGGTCAAGCCCCTGAGGTGAAGAAGCCTAGTGCACCTCGGCCAAAGCCTGCTACAGAACTCCGTCGGCCTCCATCCCGTCCTTCGACGGAGGAAACGCGTAAGAAAGATGAACCACGGGATGACGATGATCTCGTTGCCATTCCTGACGATACGACTGATCTAGAGCTTCGTCGTCCAATGCCTCCTCGCCCACCGAAGAGACAAAAAAATCGGGTGGAAGAAGAGGACGATGAGCAGCAAGAGCTTCTTCAGCGCAAAGCTCCTAAGACAAAGCGTCGTACTCAACCTGTTATCGAAGAAGAGGAAGAAGAAGATCTCGATGACATGCGAGCGGGGAACGAGGTCAGCCAGTCTCAAGTGAGCCTGTCGCTGATGCGTCCACCCAAGCCCAAGAATTATCCGGGGCAGAAAAAGACTGCTTCTGTTACTCCTGCGTCGCAGCGTCCGAAAAAGTCAGATCCCACCAAAGATACGAGTCGATCACAACGCCGCGATCGCCGTGAGTCCGAGAATAAACCGGAGCGTCCTGAACTTATTACGTTAACGGACAGCATCTCCGTTCACGATTTAGCCGAAGCGCTGACCGTACCCGAAACGGAAGTCATTAAAGTCCTTTTCCATAAAGGGATTGCCGCCAATATCAATCAGATTCTCGATATTCCTACCGCAACGATGGTTGCTGAGGAATTTGAAGTCAGGGTTGAAACAGCTGAAGCTGAGGCTGAAGCGAAGAAAACAACCGAGATGTTAGACGAGGCTGATCTCGATAGCCTGCAACGACGTCCACCCGTGGTCACGATCATGGGACACGTTGATCATGGCAAAACGACCCTGCTTGATTCCATCCGCAAGACCAAAGTGGCTCAGGGAGAAGCGGGCGGCATTACCCAACATATTGGGGCATATCATGTTGATGTCACTCATGGCGACACCGATCAGCAGGTCGTTTTCCTTGACACTCCTGGGCACGAAGCCTTTACCGCAATGCGGGCTCGAGGAGCACGAGTGACTGATATTGCCGTGTTAGTGGTCGCAGCTGATGATGGAGTTCGACCTCAAACGATCGAGGCGATTAGCCACGCGAAGGCCGCTGGTGTGCCCATCGTTGTTGCCATCAATAAAGTTGACAAAGAGGGGGCTCAACCGGATCGGGTTAAGCAGGAATTAACCGAACACGGACTGGTGTCAGAGGAGTGGGGCGGTGACACTATTATGGTTCCAGTGAGCGCCATCACAGGTGATAACCTGGATACCCTCTTAGAAATGCTGCTCTTGGTTTCTGAGGTCGAAGACTTATATGCCAACCCCGATCGCTCTGCACGAGGCACTGTGATTGAGGCAAACCTAGACAAAGCGAGAGGCCCCGTAGCGACATTATTGGTTCAAAATGGAACCTTACGAGTGGGCGACAGCTTAGTTGCTGGCTCTGCATTTGGTAAAGTTAGGGCAATGATTGACGATCGCGGAAGGCGCGTCGAAGCAGCTGATCCATCATTCGCTGTTGAAGTATTAGGACTTAATGATGTCCCTGCAGCGGGTGACGAATTTGAAGTCTTCACCGATGAAAAAGAGGCTCGTTCTGTGTCGGCTGATCGGACAGAGCAGCAGCGTCAGTCTCGCTTACAGCAGGCAATGGCATCTCGCCGAGTCAGCTTGAATAGTTTTTCTGCTCAGGCTCAAGAAGGCGAACTGAAAGAACTCAATCTCATTCTCAAAGCCGATGTTCAAGGGTCGGTGGAAGCGATCTTAGCATCCCTTCAACAGCTACCTCAAAAAGAGGTTCAGGTTCGAGTCTTGCTTGCTGCGCCGGGTGAAGTGACAGAAACGGATGTTGACTTGGCGGCAGCGAGTAGCGCAGTGATTGTCGGATTCAATACAACATTAGCTAGCGGTGCTCGGCAAGCTGCCGATCGCGCTGGAGTTGACGTTCGCGAATATAACATCATCTACAAGCTGCTTGAAGATATCGAAGGCGCAATGGAGGGTCTGTTAGAGCCTGAGATGGTTGAAGAGCCGCTGGGTCAAGTTCAAGTTAGGGCGGTATTCCCGGTTGGCAAGGGCTCAGTCGCAGGATGTTATGTACAATCGGGCAAGGTCATCCGAAATTGCCGCGTCCGAGTGCGTCGAGGTAGCGAAGTTGTCTACGAAGGAAATCTAGACTCCCTGAAGCGGATGAAAGATGATGTTAAGGAAGTCAATGCCGGTTATGAATGCGGTATTGGCATCGATCGCTTCAACAGTTGGGAAGAAGGCGATATCATCGAAACCTTCCGAATGGTGTCGAAACGCCGGACTCTTTCTGCCTAGATTGTGAATGGCCAGTCACCCGTGTAAGAAATGGGTGGCTGGTTTTTTAATGGACTCCTTCGACGTATGGAATCGAATACATTTCAAGTGTGCGATCGCGATCTCTCAGATGATAGTCTGTCTCAGCTTCTTGAGGCAGACTCCATTGCCATTGATACTGAGACAATGGGGTTATTGCCCCAGCGCGATCGCCTTTGCCTGGTTCAACTCTGCGATCCTCAAGACCGCGTGACTGCTGTTCGTATTGAAATCGGCCAAAAAGAGGCTCCTAACCTTAAACAACTATTGGAAACTCCAACCATTCTTAAGGTCTTTCACTTTGCCCGATTTGACATTGCAATGCTGCGATATCATCTAGGCATTCAAGTGGCCTCATTGTTCTGCACCAAGATTGCTAGCAAGCTTGCCCGTACCTATACTCCTCGGCATGGACTCAAAGACGTCGTGCAAGAGCTAGAGCACGTCGAACTCGATAAGAGCGCTCAAAGTTCAGATTGGGGAAATGTTGCGAATCTTTCGCCGGATCAGCTTCAGTATGCCGCGAACGACGTTCGCCACTTGCTTAGCGTGCAGCTCAAACTCACTGAAATGCTCAAACGAGAGGGACGGCTGGATCTTGCCCAGCAGTGTTTTGCATGTCTTCCGGTTTTGGCAACCCTGGATTTGTTGCAGTATCACAACATTTTTGAGCATTAATAAGCAGCATTAATGGGTGCCTAGTCCACTGCCTGCTCTGCCTCAACTGGCAATGGGGCAGGCGGATGTTGTGCTAAGACGGACTTCAGGTATTGCCCTGTATACGAATCAAAGGATTGAGCGACCGTCTCTGGAGTGCCGACTGCAACCAGTTCTCCCCCGCGATCGCCCCCCTCGGGACCTAAATCTACAAGCCAATCGGCAGAACGAATTACGTCTAAATTGTGCTCGATGACAATGACCGAATTCCCCTTATCGACGAGGCGTTGTAAAACATCCAAAAGTTTGTGGACATCATAGAAAGATAATCCCGTTGTTGGTTCATCAATGAGATAAAGGGTTTTTCCCGTAGCGCGGCGAGACAGTTCGGTTGCCAGCTTCAATCGTTGTGCCTCCCCACCAGATAGGGTCGGAGCTGTTTGCCCAAGCCGCACGTAGCCCAAGCCCACATCAACCATCGTTTGCAGCTTAGCAGACGCCTTCGGAATATTTTGGAAAAAGTCTGCTGCCTCTTCAGCCGTCATGCTTAACACATCGGCAATCGACTTTCCTTTATATTTCACTTGCAGAGTCTCTCGGTTGTAGCGGGCTCCCTTACATACTTCGCACTGGACATATACATCGGGCAGAAAGTTCATTTCAATAACATTGACGCCCTGTCCGCCACACGCTTCACATCGCCCGCCTTTGACATTAAACGAAAACTGCCCTGGCTTGTAGCCTCGTGCTTTTGCCTCGACCGTTTGGGCAAACAAATCACGAATGACATCAAATACGCCGGTGTAGGTTGCAGGATTCGAGCGCGGCGTTCGACCAATGGGCGACTGGTCAATGACGATGGCCTTGTCCAGAGAATTCAGCCCGACAACTTTATCGATTTCCTTCGGCATGGGGATTTTACGGCCAAAATGATGCTGCAACGCCGGATAAAGCAGCTCATTGACGAGCGTGGATTTCCCAGATCCTGATACACCCGTGATGCATACCAGCATGCCGAGTGGAATTTCCACGTCTAGATTTTTGAGATTATTACGTCGAGCATTTTTTACGACTAACCGTCTACCATTCCCGTTACGACGAGATGCAGGCGTATGAATCACCCTCTGCCCCGATAGATAGGCTCCCGTTAGAGATTCTTTGCTCGACAAAACAGAATTCAGGCTTCCTTGGGCAATGATTGCGCCCCCGTGTACTCCCGCCCCAGGACCAATATCCACAATATAGTCGGCAGCGCGAATGGTTTCCTCATCATGCTCAACCACAATTAAGGTATTTCCTAAGTCGCGGAGTCGATTCAGGGTCAATAGCAATCGTCCATTATCGCGTTGGTGGAGTCCGATACTGGGTTCATCTAGCACATACAGAACCCCTGTCAGCCCGGAGCCAATCTGAGTCGCAAGACGAATTCGCTGGGCTTCTCCCCCTGAAAGCGTCATGGCCGTGCGATCAAGCGTCAGATAATCTAATCCAACATCTAATAAAAATTGGAGCCGTGCTTTGATTTCGCGCAAGACTAAATCCCCAATCTGCGCTTGTCGAGAGGTGAGTTGCAAATCGTAGATGCGCTGCAGTGACTCTCGAATAGATGCGCTCGTAAAATCTTTGAGGCGATACTGCCCAATTCGTACGGCCAATGCTTCAGGACGCAGGCGATCGCCCCCACACATTTCACAGGGTTGTTCAATTAAATAGTGTTCTAACTTTTGCTTGTAGAGCTCTGAGGTGCTTTCTCGATACTGCCGCTCCAGCATTGGCAAAACGCCTTCATAACGGCGATTATAGCCCCGGCGTTCGCCATATCGAGAGTCTGACTCGATATAGATTTTCTCCTTAGAACCGTGCAAGACAATAGCCTGCTGATCGGGAGTAAGCTGATTCCACGGCGTTTGAATTTCAAAGCCAAAAGCTTGCCCCACGCTGTAGAGCAATGAAAAATAGTACGTGTTGTCTTTTTCTGACCAGGGGGCGATCGCTGCATAGAGCGGCAACGTCGGGTCAGGAACCACCAATTCCTCAGAAAAACGGCGTAGGGTGCCTAGTCCGTGACAGTGGGGACACGCTCCATAGGGAGAATTAAAAGAAAACAGGCGGGGAGACAGCTCTTCCATGACTGCCCCATGTTCAGGGCAAGCAAAATTTTCAGAAAACACTAGCTCCTTTGGTAATGCGTCGTCGTCAGCAAGGGAGCTTGGATTATAGGCAGATCCCGTTTCGGCTGCCTGGTAACGAGACGATCGCCGTTTTGACAGTTCGACAACCTTGCCATCGGAGGATTGATCTTCGTCTTCCGATGAATCTTGAGTGGATGACACGATGTCGATAATTGCAATTCCGGCTGCCCGCTTCAGGCAAGTTGAGAGCGAGTCAACCAGCCTTTCTTGCATGCCCTCTCGCTTGACCAGACGGTCTACGATGACCTCAATGTCGTGAAATTGGTTTTTATCTAACTGAATGGGGTCTGATAGATCTCTGACCTCACCATCGACTCGAACGCGAACAAACCCCTCCGATGCCAGACTCGACAACAGTTTTTTATGAGTCCCCTTTTTGCCGCGCACCACAGGGGCCAAAATCTGAAACCGCGTGCGGTCAGGGAGTTCTAAAATGCGATCGCACATTTGATCGATCGTTTGGGGCGAAATCGAGCGATCGCAATGGGGACAATGAGGCTCTCCCGCGCGACCATACAATAGACGAAGATAATCATAGATTTCAGTGACCGTACCCACTGTCGAGCGAGGGTTGTGGGAGGTCGATTTCTGATCGATCGAGATCGCCGGACTCAAGCCCTCGATGGCATCAACATCAGGCTTATCAACTTGTCCCAAAAACTGACGCGCATACGCACTCAGAGATTCGACATAGCGCCGCTGGCCTTCAGCAAAGATCGTGTCAAATGCCAGCGACGACTTGCCTGACCCCGAAACTCCTGTGAATACGATGAGGCGATCGCGCGGTAGCTCTAGATCGATATTCTTTAAGTTGTGCTGCCGTGCTCCCCGAATTCGGATGACATTTTGAGACGGCTTCGCCGACTTAGCATGACGCCCGTTTGCCGAGGCGGTGCTCTGGTTATCTGCGGTACTCGCTTTTTGAGACATGAGGGGCACGCTAACAGGCTACAAATCGATCAGCAACAGATTTTAACAATTTTATCGCTATTCTCTCGAATCCACCTGCTAATCCTAAACATGAACCCCATAGCGGTATGCGCTTGAGTTAGGCACGGAGGTGTAGGCCGCGCCGCACTCCACACCAGCATTTATGGACTTAGCACCATTGCAAATTGCTATAAGCAGGTTTAAAAAGCAGATTTAAATCGGAGAATCCTATCCTACACCTGATATTAGATTAATACGTGCGTCCTACTCCGTGCATCCAAAATACAGCCTTATATGGCCTTAATATAGCCTCACGTTCTTGCCATGAGGACATCAAACGTGCGTATAATCCTTGCGCCACTGGGGCTCTTGATACACATCTGAGCCCGGTAGGGTTCAATCATAGCTAGCTTTAATACAGATTAGGAGACGAATCGGAAGAAAATTATACGTCGGAAGAATCTGAATGCAAGGGCTATCGTCGTATCCTGTGACATCGCTCCCATCTCGATTACGGCCCGTCATCGCTCAGTCATGACCCCCCTGACAGAGCTACAATAGAGCCAATATGTTGCTCAGTTGCAGGTTTTACGAGTATGACAGTTGCTGCTCCTGCCAAAACAAACTACGAAGCCATTATCGGGCTAGAAACTCATTGCCAACTCAGCACCGAGACGAAAATTTTCTCAACTAGTTCGACTGAGTTCGGCGCAACTCCGAATACCTACATTGATCCGGTTTGCATGGGGCTACCGGGAGTGTTGCCCGTCCTCAACCAAACAGTATTGGAATATTCTGTCAAAGCAGGACTGGCACTGAATTGCGAAATTGCACCTTACAGCAAATTTGACCGAAAGCAATATTTTTACCCAGATTTGCCTAAAAACTATCAGATTTCTCAGTACGATTTGCCGATTGCCCAGCATGGCTGGCTCGAAATTGAGCTGGTTGATGATGCTGGCAATCCCGTCCGCAAGCGCATTGGCATCACTCGCCTACACATGGAAGAAGATGCTGGCAAATTGGTCCACGGGGGGAGCGATCGCCTATCCGGATCAACCTTCTCGCTCGTAGACTACAACCGCGCTGGCGTGCCGTTGGTTGAGATCGTATCAGAGCCTGACATCCGTTCTGGGCAAGAAGCTGCCGAATATGCCCAAGAACTGCGGCGCATTATGCGCTATCTCGGCGTGAGTGACGGCAACATGCAGGAAGGATCACTTCGATGCGATGTCAATATCTCAGTGCGCCCCGTGGGGCAGGAGAAATTTGGCACGAAGGTCGAAATTAAAAACATGAACTCGTTTAGCGCGATCGCCAAAGCCATCGACTACGAAATTGAGCGGCAGATTGCCGCCCTCGAAGCTGGGGAGCCCATTATCCAAGAAACTCGCCTCTGGGAAGAAGGAGCACAGCGCACTATTAGTATGCGTGTCAAGGAAGGATCGAGTGACTATCGATACTTCCCAGAGCCTGATCTCGGCCCTATCGAAGTTTCGTCAGAACAGCTTGAACAATGGCGATCAGAGCTGCCCGAGCTGCCCGCAGAAAAGCGGCGACGCTATGAACACGAACTTGAGCTGTCACCGTATGACGCAAGGGTGTTAACTGACGATCTCACCATCGCTCGTTATTTTGAATCGGTGGTGGCTGCTGGAGCCACTCCAAAACTTGCTGCCAATTGGATTACCCAGGACATCAGCGCATATCTCAACAAAAATAAGCTGTCTATTACCGAAATTGCTCTCGCGCCCAACAGCTTAGCTGAGCTAATTACGCTGATTGAAGACAGCACAATCAGCACCAAAATCGGCAAAGATATTCTTCCCGACCTTCTGACACAAGGCGGATCTGCCAAAGAGCTAGTTGAGAAGAAAGGGCTAATTCAAATTTCTGATGCTAATGCGATTGAGCCCATCATTGATGAGGTTTTAACCAATCATCCCGACGAGCTTGAAAAATATCGGGGTGGCAAGAAAAAGCTTTTAGGCTTTTTCGTTGGACAAGTCATGAAGCAAACGGGCGGCAAAGCCGATCCAAAATTAACCAACCAGCTTCTCAAGAAAAAGCTAGATGGCTAGCAGTTCGGCAAACCTTACATCTCAGTTCCCAAACTTATTCGGTAGCTGCGCCCTATAATCTGTCAGCGTCAATGCAAGAAGTCTGTGACGGTTCTTCTGTGCCTGAGATACGAGTGAGGTCAGGACGAGGGGTGTCACCCCTTTTCATTAAAAGGTCATAATGTGATAAGGAATGAACCCTTATGTGGGAGAGTCGACGGTAGCTCTCCTTTTTTCATCTCTATAGCGATTCTAAATCGCGTGTGAATTGTGTGAGTGTGCTAAGCACAGAGATGGGGGTGTAGGCCATGGAGCCCCTACATCAACGGGTTTAACGTAAGCGAATACCGCTATCACGAAAAAAATTTTTCATTTTTAAAGAAATTATCTAAGGGGGTGTCACCCCTCATCCCCAACATGGCATAATATGTTAAGTAGATGCACCCTGATGGTCGGGAGAGTTTTATGGCTCTCCCTTTTTTTATGCCCAAATCTGTCGGCAATCCTAAACTGCGACTCTATTTACATCTAGAAGCTTTCATCACAAAGAGCTCCAGGATGGTCTTCAGATGCGCTCTATCGCAATTTTCCAATTGCGCTAAGTCTAGATAGGACGTTGGCTAGTTCAACATCGTCTCAGGACATTCCAATTTGGCAGGCGATCGCCCGCTAAATTCTTAACCGACGGTTCTTTTTAGCCCTCTATCGTGAGTCAAGAGCGTAATTGAGCAAACGGTTAACGTCTCAGGATTCGATAACCCGAACTCAAACCTCGTAATATAGAAAATGGAATTCATATTAGTACCTGTCGCTTAAATCAATCTCAATACTCATGTTTGAAGCTCTTTCAGAACGTCTAGAGGGAGCCTGGAAGAAGCTCCGGGGTCAAGACAAAATCTCTGAGGCAAATATCCAAGAAGCCTTGAGAGAGGTGCGACGAGCCCTACTTGAGGCAGATGTCAGCCTGCAAGTAGTGAAGGATTTTGTTTCAGATGTTCAAACCAAGGCACTGGGTGCCGATGTCATTGCAGGGGTTCGTCCTGATCAGCAGTTCATTAAGATTGTTCACGATGAGCTCGTTTCGATCATGGGAGAAACGAATGCTCCTCTTGCAAAGGCTGACACTCCACCAACAATCGTATTAATGGCAGGGTTGCAAGGAACAGGTAAAACCACCGCCTCTGCTAAGCTTGCCCTTCAGCTACGCAAACAAAATCGCAGCTCAATGCTGGTCGCTACCGACGTGTATCGTCCTGCTGCTGTTGATCAGCTCATCACGCTAGGGCAGCAGATTAATGTTCCGGTCTTTGACCTGGGTACCGATGCAAATCCTGTTGAGATTGCTCGACAGGGGGTTGAAAAAGCCAGAGCAGAGGGCATTGACACGGTCATCATTGATACAGCAGGCCGATTACAAATTGACCAGTCGATGATGAGTGAATTGGCTGAGATCAAGCGTACCGTCAATCCAGATGAGGTGCTGCTGGTAGTCGACGCCATGACGGGTCAGGAAGCCGCAAACTTAACGCGCACCTTCCATGATGAAATTGGCATCACTGGAGCAATTCTCACAAAGCTAGATGGAGACACCCGAGGAGGTGCGGCTCTGTCAGTCCGCCGGATTTCGGGGCAACCCATCAAATTTGTCGGCGTTGGTGAAAAGGTCGAAGCATTACAGCCCTTTTATCCCGACCGGATGGCATCTCGAATTCTAGGGATGGGCGATGTCTTGACGCTTGTCGAAAAGGCGCAGGAAGAAGTCGATTTTGCAGAAGCTGAGAAAATGCAGGAGAAAATTCTCTCGGCGCAGTTCGATTTCACCGATTTTCTCAAACAAACCCGCATGCTTAAGACTATGGGGTCCTTAGGCGGCTTGGCAAAGCTCATCCCTGGCATGAACAAAATTTCGAGCGACCAGCTTGAGAAAGGGGAAACCCAGCTTAAGCGGGCAGAAGCCATGATCAACTCAATGACCCAAGAGGAACGGCGCCATCCAGATTTATTGTCGGGTTCACCGAGCCGCCGTCGTCGAATTGCTAAAGGGTCTGGGTATGGGCTGGATGATGTCAGCAAGCTCGTGAGTGATTTCCAAAAAATGCGATCGCTCATGCAGCAAATGGGGCAGGGCCAGTTGATGCCTGGAATGCCTGGAATGCCTGGAATGCCTGGAATGGGAGGAAATGCTGGGGCTCCTGGCAATATGGGAGGAGCTCGACCGGGTTGGCGTGGCTATCCAGGGCCTGCGGGATCGTCAAAGAAAAAGAAGAAAAAGAAGAAAAAGGGATTTGGTTCCCTGTAGAGATGAGTGTCTCATACCACACAAAATGGTCATTCTCTGAATTTAAGTGGTATCATCAATAGTTTCAGGCTTAAAATTGACCTGACGTATGGGCTCACGATCCCACAAACCTTTTTAACTTTAAAACGCACCGCTAGATTTCTCAGGAGTATACGATTCAGCATGATCAAGCTGCGACTCAAACGATATGGTAAAAAGCGCGAGGTTAGCTATCGGATTGTTGCAATGAATAGCAGCAATCGCCGAGATGGGCGTCCGCTTGAAGAACTGGGCTTCTATAACCCCAGAACCGATGAAACCCGGTTGGAAGTTCCCGCTATTGTCAAACGCCTGCAAAGCGGAGCACAACCAACCCCAACGGTACGCCGACTTCTAGAAAAAGCAAACGTCTTTGAACAGGTCAATGCCTGATTAAGTCGTGTCTGATTCGCATACTCATTCGTCCCCATCCTCGTCTGCTGGTTCGCAATCGTCGGAGCCAGACTATACTCAGCTTGTTAGATTTTTGGTTCAGCCATTTTTAGAATCCCCCGATTCTTTGAAGGTTGATTCCGAAGTGTCTGAGCGCACGGGTCGTGTGCTGATTCGTTTGGCAATCGAAGGAGAAGACAAAGGGAGGGTCTTTGGACGCGGTGGGCGCAATATTCAAGCAATTCGGACGGTCATTCACGCTATATCAAAGGCGGCAGGTCATGTGGCGCATCTCGAAATTTATGGGGGAGCGCCAACTGAGCCCACATCGCACGACAGACCTCGTTCGTCAAAGCCACCGTCTCGCCGCCCGTCTCGTCCTCGTTCTCGAAATACCTGATCGATTCATGGGCACGGGGGAGATATCGATGTCTAAGGCGTATAGGGCAGAGTCTAGGCGATCGAACTGATTATTCAAATCAGCTTAATGGTATATGTGTCTAGTTTTTTTACTTAAGTTTGGCAACTTGGGGAGGTTGATAGGTGAGATGGCAGAGATTCGTCTAGCAGAAAACGAATCGCTTGAATCGGCGTTGCGACGCTTTAAGAAAAAAATTCAGCGGGCTGGAATTTTGTCTGAAGTTAGACGACGCGAGCGCTACGAAAAGCCTAGCCTGCGTCGAAAGCGCAAATTAGAGGCCGCACGTAAGCGGTTTCGATAATTGAGTTAGGCAGTGACTGCATCGTCACGCAGTGCTTTTGTTAGTGTATTTAACACGGTTGAGACGTTTGCAATCCGAGGGAGCTAGACGGGTTTCAAACGTCTTTTAAATAAGACTACATGCCAAACAGTACCATCATCGAATTACCTGACCAAACGAGTGCGATCGCCCTTGCAGGTTCTCACGAAGAAAATCTCAAACAACTGTCGCGGCTAACTGGAGCAACGGTTGTGCTGCGTGGGCAAGAGTTGATGATCTCTGGAATTGATCGAGCCATTGAGCAGTGTCAAGCACTCGTGCGATCGCTCGAACCTTATTGGAGCCGTGGTAAGAGCATCACCGGGGTTGACATTCTTACAGCGCGACATGCCCTCGACACCGCCAGCCAAGATGAGCTGCGCAGTCTGCAACGGGATGTCTTAGCTCGGACTCGCCGTGGAGAAGACATTCGTGCTAAAACATTTCGTCAACGTCAGTATATTCAAGCAATTCGCACTCATGATCTGACCTTTTGCATCGGCCCCGCCGGGACTGGCAAAACATTTTTGGCAGCGATCGTTGCAGTACAAGCGCTGCTGGCCGATGAATATGAGCGCTTGATCCTGACGCGTCCTGCAGTCGAAGCAGGCGAAAAACTCGGCTTTTTGCCCGGAGATTTGCAGCAAAAGGTCAACCCCTATCTCAGACCGCTCTACGATGCGCTCCACGAACTCATCGATCCAGAAAAAATCCCGAGTTTAATGGAGCGAGGCGTCATTGAAGTGGCTCCGATTGCCTACATGCGGGGTCGAACGCTCAACAACTCGTTTGTCATTTTGGACGAAGCCCAAAATACCACGCCTGCTCAGATGAAGATGATTCTAACCCGGTTAGGGTTTGGTTCTCGCATGGTGGTCACCGGCGATATTACCCAGACTGACCTCCCCAGCTATCGACAGTCTGGGCTTGCCCTTGCCGAGCATATTCTTCGCCCAGTTAATGAGATTGCATTCTGCCGCCTCACGCAGGGTGATGTGGTTCGGCATCCGCTGGTGCAGCGCATCGTCGAAGCCTATGAGCGCTATGAGAGTAAGCATGAGAGCAAGCAAACGAAGATGTGAGGTAGGGTGATTGGCATGCGATCGCCGCGACACCAGCACATCCACTCACCAGCACATCCACTATTTTGTGTGCCTAGAATTTTACCTGCCCAGACGCAGATCACATTACGGCAGATTCTTCAGTCTGCGGGTGAAAATAATCATAAATCTGCTGTGCCAGTTTAGGGCCGATCCCCGGTACTTCTGAAATTTGCTCAGCGGTAGCTTCCCGAATGTAATCAATCGATCGGAAATGCGCCAGCAGCTCCTTCTTGCGATTACTGCCCAATCCAGGGATCTCACTCAAGCGCGATCGCCGCATCCGATCGGTGCGCTTCTTGCGATGAAAACTGACAGCAAATCGGTGTGCTTCATCCCGCAGTCGCCTAAGTAATTGCACTCCAGGCTGCTCTGGATCGGTATCGAGAGGAACCGACTCACCCGGTAGAAAAATTTCTTCCCGCTGTTTAGCCAGCGACACGACTCTCACCTCCTCCAGGAGATTCATCTCCCGCAACACGGTAACGACCGCCGAAAGCTGCCCCTTGCCGCCGTCAATCATGATTAAGTCGGGGAAATCAGTGGAGGAGGGTGAAGACAACGCTTGAGAAGATAGGGACGTCGAGATCGAGGCTTGATCTGACCGCCCATTTGAAGAGGCTGCTAATGTCGCGTCCGATCCCGATTGAAGAGCGCTAACCGCAGACGCACTCCTCTCTGATTTCTGCTTCGCATATCGGCGAAATCGCCGCTGGATAACTTCTGCCATACTGGCAAAGTCGTCTGAATGCCCAGCCCGCACCTCGGGATTTTTGATCTTGTAGTGGCGGTAATGCTGCTTAGCGGGTAAGCCATCCACAAAGACCACCTGAGACGCAACGGCATCTGACCCTTGAATATGTGAAATGTCGTAGCCTTCGATGCGATGCGGCAAGTCGGGCAGATCGAGTAGTTCAGCCAGGTCGAGCATGGCGCGATTATTGCGATCGGCAAACCGCTGAGTTCTTGCTAACTCATAGCCTGCATTGCGCTCAACCATTTCGATCAAATCGGCTTTCGCCTGGCGCTGAGGCACATAAACAGATACTTTGCGCCCCCGTTGCTGAGAGAGATAATTGGCTAAAATCTCGCTTTCAGGGAGCTCATGCTGAACCAGAATCTCGGCAGGAATCTCAACCGGATCAACTGTTTGGTAGTGGTCTTCAAGCGCCCGTTGCAAAATTTCGCCGGGTGTCCCCGATTGGGCATCGGCAAAGAATCCTAAATGGCCGACCAATCGTCCTGCTCGAACCTGGAATAGCTGAATACACGCATGCTGATCGTCTGCCATGAGGGCGATCGCATCTCGGGTTACCGTATCATCCGGGCTAGATACTTTCTGATCCGCTCCTAGATTCTGAATACCGCGAAGCTGATCTCGGTAGCGGGCTGCCAGTTCAAAATTTAGAGTCTCAGCGGCGTGCTCCATCTGCTCGGTGAGAATGTCTTCCAGTTCCTTTGTCCTGCCCTGAAAGATCATGGCAACCCGCTGAATGATTTTGTGATAGTCGTCTGGGGAAATGAGCTGCTGGCAAACTCCAGGACACCGACCAATGTCATAGTTAAGGCAAGGTCGATCCTTGAACAGCGGCTGAGGGCGTTGTCGCAGTGGAAAAATGCGTTTAACGAGGCTGAGAGTCCGTCGCAGTGCCCCCACATTGACATACGGCCCGTAGTAGCGATCGCGCGTTGTGCCTAATCTGCGCTTTCGAGTAATAAAAATTCGAGGATAGTCATCAGACCAGGTGATGCAAAGATAGGGATATTTTTTATCATCCCGAAGCAGCACGTTGAAATGGGGCTGATGCTGCTTAATTAAGTTTGCTTCGAGGGCAAGCGCCTCTGCTTCACTGTCGGTGACAATAAATTCGATCTCAGCGACCTGCATAACCATGAGGGCAATGCGTGGACTGAGACTATGATCATCCCGAAAATAAGACCGAACGCGCGATCGCAGCTTTTTTGATTTACCAATGTAGAGGATGTTATCGTGGGCGTCTCTCATAAAGTAGACGCCCGGAGTTGGGGGAATTTCTTTGAGTCGAGTTTCGAGTCGTTCGGGATCTTTGACTAAGGGCTGAGGTCCATGAGTTGCCATCAGTTACGCTAGTGCATCCTTTCTAATCGCGCTCTGCTTATAGCATAACCAGAATTGGCGATCGCCGTGTATTGTAACGGGTTATGGCAACTGGTTAATCTCAAGATAGGGTATTGGTAAGCACACATTTGAAGGCAGAATTAATACACATCCCATGGAAATCTTAGACTTCGTTGCCTGGTTTATTGTCATTGGAGGGTTAGCAGGCATCGGCTTTGCTGCCATGATGTGGGCATATTTGGGAGCGGGCAGCATCTCAGTTGTGTTTGATGACCCTGTCCAGTTGCCTGAAGACCCTATAGAAGTGAGCGATGTTAAGGCATTTGACTCTATTCAGCATGGAATCGATGCCTTCAAAAACAAGACCTATCGAGACGCTGTTGTGGAGTTTAGTAAAGCAATCCAGGCGGCTCCTCAATTCGCTGAAGCCTATCACAATCGAGGTCTAGCATTTGCCAACCTGCGCCAAGACGGGGATGCCGCACGAGACTTAGCGCGAGCAAGCGAACTCTACATGGAACAAGACAATCAAGCCGGGATAGCTGCGATTAGGCAAAATTTTGAGGTAATAAAAACCAGAAAAGACGAGGCGCAAAACTCTAAATAGCCTAGTGCTTTCTAATATCTTCCACTCGATCGTGAATCGTGTCTTGAGTGTCATCCAGCCAATCTTCGATGTCTTCAAAAATTTCTTCAACTTTGGGGCTGGTCATTTCTACCAGCGGATCCCCCACCACGCGCACAATCAGTCCGCTCACCGTAGTAATAATCAAGACACTAAACCAGCCGAGACGATAATTCATATGGATAACGCCAGACGCATTCGACGAGTCAATTTACTTTCCACTTCCTACCGAGGTATCGCATGTCTGTTTAAACAGAATTATCATGGAATTTTGCCGAAGAACCCGGATAACAGCAAGGCGCCTACCTGAGTTTTTTACCTGAGTTCTTGAAAAGTGCTTCCGCATCGTAATGCTGTCTTGGGTTCATGATAAGCTCTTAGTTCTCTTAATTTTTCGTCTTAGTGCTTCATGTAGTGTTTTACCGTTTGGATACCAGGGATGAGCATCGCTTCACTAACCGGACAAGACTTTTTGAGCATGGCTGACCTGAGTGCGACTCACGTATATCAGTTGTTAGATTTAGCAGCCGCAATGAAAGCTGGAGACGTTGAGCCACGTTGCAATAAAGTTTTGGGGTTACTCTTTAATAAAGCGTCGACTCGGACAAGAGTGAGCTTTTCAGTAGCCATCTATCAGTTGGGGGGGCACGTGCTTGACCTCAACAGCAACGTGACTCAGGTTAAGCGAGGCGAACCCACTCAGGATACCGCGCGAGTTCTCGATCGCTATTTAGATATCGTCGCAATTCGCACCTTTGAACAAGGCGAATTAGAAACCTTCGCAAACTACGCCAATATTCCGGTTATTAATGCGCTCACCGATCTAGAGCATCCGTGCCAGGTTTTGGCAGATTTGCAAACCGTCAAAGAAACCTTTGGTCGCTTAGAGGGGCTTACGCTGGTCTATTTGGGCGATGGCAATAACGTTGCTCACTCCCTAATGCTGGGGTGTGCACTCGTCGGCATGAATGTCACGGTGGCAACCCCAGCGGACTTTCAACCCGACGCTCAAATTGTCAAACGTGCCCAAGAAATAGCGGGCGATCGCACGCACGTCCGCGTTAGCCAAGACCCACAGACAGCCGTCAAAGGAGCCCACGTTCTTTACACAGATGTTTGGGCCAGCATGGGACAAGAAGATTCAGCATCGAACCGAATCCCCATCTTCCAGCCCTATCAGCTCAATGAAACCCTCATGAGCCTTGCTGACTCTAGCGCGATCGCCCTCCACTGTCTTCCGGCTCATCGGGGTGAAGAGATTACTAACGGTGTGATGGAAGGCTCTCAATCCAAAATTTGGGATCAAGCAGAAAATCGTCTTCATGCTCAGAAAGCCCTGTTAGCAAGTCTCTTGGGAGCAGTTGAATAATGTGGAGAGTTGAAAGAGGGGTGGAAAATCTTGCAGCGGGGTCGGAGACTATCTAGAAGTCGTTTGAACGTTGAGCTATGGCTGGCACTCTGTATGTGGTTGGGACTCCAATTGGCAACCTGGAAGACATGACCTTCCGGGCGATTCGGATATTGGGAAACGTCGATTGGATTGCCGCCGAAGACACTCGCCATACGGGTAAACTGCTCCAGCACTTTCAGATTTCGACGCCTCAAATTAGCTATCATGACCACAACCATCAGAGCCGCATTCCTGACTTGCTCTCACGGCTGAAGGATGGACAGGCGATCGCCCTAGTCACGGATGCAGGGATGCCAGGAATTTCTGATCCGGGCTATGAGCTGGTGTGTGCGTGCATTCACGAAGGCATTCTCATTGTTCCAATTCCTGGACCAACCGCCGCAATTACGGCATTAAGCATCGCCGGATTATCCACGCAGCGGTTTATCTTTGAAGGGTTTTTGCCCACTAAAGGGACTGATCGACGCGAGCGCCTAGAAACCTTGCAAACCGAATCTCGTACCATTGTGCTCTATGAAGCACCCCATCGACTTCGAGAAACATTGGCAGACTTATCCCATACGCTTGGGGGCGATCGCCCCGTGACCCTAGCGAGAGAGTTAACAAAGCTTTACGAAGAGGTGTGGCGCGGCACCCTCCTTCAGGCTATCGACCATTATCATCATCGGGAGCCCCATGGTGAATATACAGTCGTCATTGCGGGGGCGACGCTCGATCAGCCGCATTTGTCAGAATCTGCTCTGAAAGCCGAGCTAGAACAGCTCATTCGACAGGGCACATCTCGTTCCCAGGCCAGTCGGCAACTCGCTCACCAAACGCCGTTATCGCGTCGTCAAATTTATCAGTTAGCCCTGTCAATTCCTGCCCTGGATAGCACCGACGCTGACGACACGCCTTCGTAGATCGGCCTGGTATGACGGAAACCCTGAGAAGAGGTTATGCTGTCGGTCAGTATGTTAAACCTCTCATAATTGGCTCCAAACTATTACACCCAGTGGTCGTATGTTGTTCTGTTCAACCTCTCACCTCTATTCTTCGAACTATCTGCAAACCGCTCTCTCTGTCGGTCTGATTAGTGTGTCACTCGTTATCGGAGGCTGTAGCAGTCGGCAGACAGGAGTCCCTTCTCCAGACGACAGCGCATCTGAAGCTGCGAATACGTCAGAATCCGCCCCGTTCACCTCATCCCCTGAAGCAACTCAGGTGAATGAAATCGATACCCCAGTGCCAACGGAGTTCCTCATCTCGGCAGAAGGAATTGGGGATGCCAAGCTTGGCATGACCTTTGGAACCCTCAAGCAAACGCTGGGTTCAGAGGTGGAATTCACCGAAGAGACATCCCTAATGTCTGATTTTGATGCGATCGCCGTCCGTAAAGATGATGCCGTTCAGTATTACATCCTCCATTTGGCAGGCGATCCATTTACTGAGGAAGATGTCATTCAGGGATTGATGACGGATAATTCTAGTTTCATGACTGCCGAAGAGGTCGGAGCTGGAACTCCTATTAAAGATGCGGAAGAGTCATACGGCAAAGCGACTCTCTCTTATCACACTCGAAATGAATCTAGAGAATATGTGCGCTTTGAAAATCATCCGGCTAATAATGTGTCATTTCAGGCAGGCAACGGCGAACAAGACCCCACCGGGATCTACTCTGCACCGAGTAGCGAATACAATGAAACACCGGACTTTGCCGATAGCGCTAGCATTCAATCGGTGCTGGTCGTCTGTCTAGTCGAAGACTGTGCCGGATAATTTTAAAGTCTGGGTCTACCCCTTGCGCTATGAAAACCATTGGAACTGTTTTGATTTCTCTCATCATTGCCGGTTGGGTCGTGGCGATCGCCATCTTTTCGATTCAAAATGTGTTTATCACCGGCGAGAACGGAACGAATCAGCTCGTGTCCTTAAGATTTCTAAACTTCAGCTCCATCGAAATGCCGCTGGGGGTTGCATTGGCATTCTGTCTTGCTTTAGGGATTATTGGCACCGCGATCGCAATCCCAATTTGGAACGCAATTGGAGCGCCGTCCTACGACGATAGCGACGACGACTTTTAGAAATGACGCCATCTAGAGGCGACGCTACCAAAGGATTCTTTAGAATCCATCCATCAAAATTAATATAGTCGCCCGTTTTAATCAGTCTTAGAACCTCTCTAATGAATAGACTTGTCCGTCGATGAGCATGCGCGTAATCCCCTTAGCCTGCAAGTAAGAACTGGTTTTTTGCAACAGTTGCCCATCTGGAATTTTCACAACTCGCTGGGTGCGGCGATTCGAAAAGCGACGCGCAACTCTGTGGTTATCAAACACAGGAAGCGTCCTTTCCTGAATTTCGCCATCTGGAATCTGCCCCAATTCAGCAAAATCTTTAAGGGGACGAGTAATCAGCTCAGAGGCTCGGTCAATGACCAAATAGCAAGGCTTTGGAATTGAAGCATCGGACAACGGCAAAATGGAAACGAACGTTTTGCCCTGAAGACGAGCACTTGCAAAATCGTCTAGACCTCCCTCGTCTTCCAATCCATAATCCTCGTCAGAGTCATCCTCATCGAGATCATCACCGTCTTCGTCCACTAGATTTGTGAAATCTTCTTCCGGATCGAGTAAGTCTTCATGGAGAACTTCAGCGTAAATGCTAGCTTCTTCCTCATAGTCTTGCTTACCCGGATCGCTTCGATCGGCCTTAAGCGTCGGACTAGCGGGTGATTTCGGCTCACGGGATTCAAGATTCTGAACCACTGGCTCCTCATCCTGAAACGTATCGTCGGATTCGGGAGAGTCCGACGAGCCTCGTCGCCGCCGTCTACGAGCTGGCATGATATCCGGCACCCCTCGGTTTTTCTTCTTCGGAGGTTCTACGGCTGGAGTCGGCTGCTCGGCTTTGACAACGTCGTCTTCGACTGCTTCGACGGCATCCTGGGACGGTTCTTTGATAAGTTCCCTAATCGGTTGTTCAGTAGGCTCCTTAACAGGTGGTTCAACAGGGGGTTCAGTAGACTTCTTAACAGGTGGTTCCGCTGGTGTTGAAGTCGAAGCCGGGACGTCCACCACTGCGGTAGACGCCTTTGTACTTCCGGCTCGTTTTTGCTGAACAAGCGCCTCGTAAGCGTCTTCTGAAAGGCTCTGCTTTAGAATGCGGCTGATGGTGCTATTGCTCACGCCATAGCGGCTCGCTAGGGTCGAGGTCGTTTCCTGAGGCTGATGATACAGCTTCAAAATTTCTTGCTTATCAGAATCAGAGAGTTTCTTCGGAGCCATGCCGTCTATTTGCTGAGTGTCTTAGCTGTGAGCTCATTTGCTATTCCAGTTTAGCGTCATGCAGGTTGGGTCTGGTCTATGCCCGCCTGCGAATTCCTCGGCGCGATCGCGTTGAAAGACTATATTCAAGAGCTGCACCAATGCTAAACAAAACGCCACTAAAGACCCAAAACACTTCGGGCAGAGCGCCTGTGGTGTAATTGTCAAAGCGCTCAATAGCATATGCAAACCACATATCGGCGATATAAAAGCAGAAGGCCGCCGCGGCGATGAATCGCCACGAGATGGAAAATCGCCCTCCCCAGAATGCTAGCAGCAGCATCGTCGCCATGATTACTAGAAAAATGTCACCTACTACATACAGTAATGCCACGATGTCAGCATAGGGCTCAAGCTGATTATTCAGCGCATTGACCCATCCGGGTGCATTGGAGGCTGATGATGCTACATCTGTCTCGTCAGATACAGGGGATTCTTGAGGCAGAGGTACCTCTTGAGCAAAAATCCACGGCGTGCCCGATGGCGCGATCGCCTCCGTCTGCCAATTCCCGACTGGTTCAGCGATGGGTGCCCCAGAATCAGGATACCGAACCGTTTCTTCGCTGCCCGCATACGAGACAAAATATGCAAGAATAATCGCGGCGATCGCAATCCCTGCAACAATAATCCACTGGGTTGGCGTCAAATTAAGCTGCCTAGAAACGACTGCCATCAGCATTCCTATCCCCAGGAAAAGATACGTCATTAGGTAAAACAAGTCAGCAGGAGACACATTCGGTGACAATTCCCAGACGAGTTCCCACCACCCTAATAACAAATTGCCGATAAAATAAGATGCCATTCCCAAACCTAGCAGCAGCCAAACGAACCGACCACTCACAATCTGCGAACTGTTCCAGTTGCGAAAACACAACATCGCAGCTCCTAGCATGGCGACGTTCTCTATGATGTAGGTTACGACACTATACCAACCAGGACGAGGCAGGATGGGGCTACCCAATAAGAAAACCAGCAGCGCAATAATTCCCCATGCAGTGGCTGCCAAAATAATATTTTGAACGGATAGTAGGGAACTGACATTGGAAGACTTTTTGCTCACGGTCTGCTCCTAAGAACATACATTTGGGGGCTGGCAGAGGTGAAGACTCGACAAATTACAAAATTATAAATTACTGCTAACTTACAGATTTTTCTAGAAACGCAACGAAATGAAACTAGAGAAACGTAATGAAACTAATGGTGCCAAATTACTTATCGCATTCCTCAGTTGCTGACAAACCGAATCAAAAGAGTGGCTGCGATCGCTCCACCACCCACACCTTAGGAATCTGCTGGTAGCTTATTTTCAAGCATCTAAGATTTTTATAGCAATAATGAACGTTGCAATTATGCGTAATCGATTGGCGTGCATACTATAAAACACTGATTTGAATATTGCTTTGATCGAGCTGGCACCAACAAATAGAGATTGAACAATTAAGAACCACTAAGAACCAACAAATGCTACTGCCAAACCTTACCAGTTGGAGATTGCTTCAGCCAAGCTAAAAATTGATTTCGATCTTGATTAGGCATATCTTGAAGCGCGTCCATCACACGTCCGGTGAAATTGGCATTACCAAAATGGTCTTTGCCAATTCGATAGAGCTCTTGAAGGAGGGTATTCAAATGATGCTCTTGCCAAGGGGGAACTTGTAACGTTGCGAGAGGGTCTATGGTGAGCAGTTGATTAATGGCATCCGGGGTTTCGGCTTGAGGAAATTTCCATTCTTGAAATACCTCGGTAATTTCTTTTTGAAAAATTCCTAGCTGGCGAGCCCCAAGTAAATCTTCGATGTCGATGTAAACAGCCTGCAAGAGCAGCAAACATGCCTGAGTAAATGTCGGGCTGGCAGCACCGTCGTCTTGCGGCCCGGATGGGGGACCTGAAAACTGTTCTAAACGAACTTTTCCCCAAATGCTGTATCGATCGGGTTCTTCAAGCAAGACACATGCTTTACCACGATTGTCTGTCAGGTCACGCCAAAATGCTCTGGCTTCTTCTTCTTGAGCGGCATTAAACATGCTAATCAAGCGGAATGTTTGCCCTTGATAGTGAAGAATCGGGATCTTTTGATCCCGCTTCGGGTGTTGAATGGCTGATATTTCAACATCCTGCCGCTTTAAGATAAACATGATGCTGCCAATTGATTCCTGTCAAGGCTAGGGTAAGAACCGACTATTTATAAAATAAAAACCGTTGTTAAACGGATGCCATTATCACAATCCATCAGAGATAAAGGGCGATCGCCCCTGCTACGTTCATAATTATTTAAGCCATTGCAGGGTTGTTTTCAAGTTTAACTCTGTACGCATCTATAGCGATCCTAAATCGCTTGTGAATTGTGTGTGAGTGGTGGGGCAGGCGGCGCTCGCCCCACCACTCACAACCCATTCGGGATTGCTATAGATCGAGCTAAATTAACGTGGTAACAAGTCTACGGGTTGAATGGAAATTTGATCACAAGGCTACGGGTTGAGTGGGCAAGATTATCACAAACATCGTCATCAAAATCGATTTACGGAGGAGAATATTTTGGATTACCGGGTAGCATAGCCGGATATTTGGTGGGCAGTGGTTGGCAATTATCAGTTAGCAATCAGCAGGTATATCCATTCCCTAGATCCAATTTCTAGATCCAATTTACAGATTACGGCGAGCAGCCATACGCCTAAAGGCAGGCTCCGCCAACGCCAGTACAGTTAATCATCTATAGCCTTTATTCGAGGAATTGGTATTAGCAGGGCTTCTAGCTCTTGAATTACAAAAACTGTCAGAATTTGATCAATAATTAAGGCTATCCGCTAAATCAAATAATTAAGTGTGTTGAATCCGGCTTTATGATTATGTTTGTACATTAGATGTGGATTTAACCGTTGGGAAGGCGATCGCCAGTGAGTCACCTTTCCGCTATGTTTTCCAAGTTTAAAAAATTAAGATAACCTAGCAAAATAGATAAATCACTGCTCTATAACTCAATAACTCAATTTTGCTCCAGTAGCTCAGCGGATTAGAGCATCTGCCTTCTAAGCAGACGGTCGTTGGTTCGAATCCAACCTGGGGCGTTGCTAATTGTCCTGCTCTTTTGAGATATCTCAGCCTAGGCTCTCAGCATTGCTAGTCTGGGGGAGGAATTCAACTGCAAACGCACTAGCATGGGCTTAGATCATCGGCACAGGAGACGTGTGGTAGCCTTGTGCTCACAGCAGGATCGTATGGAATGTCATGGTTGGCAGATTTATGCATGTGCGAATTTGCAGGCTGTCTTCGACGCGGCGGGTTTAATCATCAGGTCTTTCGTTCGTTGGCTTTATCGATGCGCCCCCTGATCCATTATTTGCTCAATCACCATCTCCCTCAAATCGATCTACATTAAGACATAAGGGATTTACAACACACAGATCAACGCCATGATTGAAATCCTAGCCGCACTCTCTGCATCTGCGGCCGCAGGAATGAGGATCGCTTTACCCCTGCTGTTGATTGGGCTACTGCAGAGCGAGACTCTTTGGGCGAATGTCCCAATTTTGTCGCACATTCCTCCTGCCATTGTCTTAGGAGTTTTGGTAAGTTGGTCGCTGGTCGAACTGCTTTGCTCTAGGGAGCTTTTAGGACAGCGCCTCTTACAGATGGTGCAGCTTTTATTTAGCCCGATCGTAGGTGCCATTATTGGAATCACCATCGCTCGCATTACCGAGGTAGACGATTGGTTGATTGGCTTGGTTGGCTTAATAGGCGGATTACTTGCGCTTGTGCTTCAGCTTGTTCAAGTCGGCTGGTTCTATCGCCTGCGAGGTCTCCCCAAGTGGTTCACCTTTGTTCAAGATTTTTTGTGCGTTGTCCTCGTGTTTCTAGCCTTTGATGCACCTCACCAAGGCGGAATCATCGCCCTGTTGCTACTTTGGATCGCAATCCGCAGTTCGACCACATGGCGGCATTGGCAAAAAGGCCACGATCGCTCGTCTACGTTAGGATATGAGAAAATTTTGGGCAAAGGAATTTCGGGCGATCGCCCGAAACGACAACGAAATTCATCCTCCGATATCTAGACGATTATCTATACATGATCTCTATACGATCGAAAGCTTCACTATTTTTGATGGACGTGAGCCGCCTTCAGCATATGGTAAGTGATCAAGAGCTGAGTCAGGGCAAGAGGATAACTCTGTAGTGTCTCTCCAGTTGTACCTGTTAGTTTGCCAATTTCCTCATTGCCTTCTAAGCTGCAAAACTGACCTAGGTAGGGAACTTCACTACAAAGAGTACGTTCTAGCTCTTTAACTTGTTCACTCGTAGCATGAGCGTCGACTTCGAGCACATCAACCGGTCTGCCCATGTCTCGATCGAGCCCCAACCGAATCGCGCCCCCTAAATGGTTTCCACTCGGATTTAAAATTTTGGTGAAGTCTGGATGCGGAATCGTCGGCCTCAACACCAGCCGAACATTGAGAAGAACTTCGCTCTGATTAGGTTCTGAGTCAGGCGGGTAGAAACTGACCACAACGTCAGCCCACTGACGCTGGGGGCGAATAAATGACTCTGAATCAGGTTCTCTCCTACTAAGCTGCTCTAGCACCTGCTCGTCAGAATAGCCGCGTTTGCGGGTATCTCGCTTGATTTTCCAAGTGGCTCGCAACTCTTCCGGGGGAGCGAGATAAACTTTCACATCATAAGCATCCCGCATTCCACGTGTCGAGTATCCTAGAAGCCCCTCGACAATGACAAATTGACTCGGTTTGATATACTCAGGCGGATCAAAACCACCTGTGGAATGGTTATAGATGGGCTTTAGGATCGGTTGCCCAGTTCGCAGAAGCGCAAGATGTTGCTGAATGATATCTAAATAATTGCAGTCGGGATGTAGAGCAGAGATACCGATTTCAGCCCGTTGACGGCGGTCATACCGATGATAGTCATCTGTACAAATGACTGTAACGTTATCCTCTCCTACGATCTTTGCCACTCCTCGTGTTAAGGTCGTCTTTCCAGCAGCGCTATCGCCGACAATACCGAGAATAATAGGTCGACTCGACATATGGTTACCCCAACACAAGACGTTAAATTCTTAAAAGATCATCAACAAAATGAGCTTCTCCTAATTTTAGGTAGGAAGGGGATCGAACTCAAGTCTAAACTTCTCAAGAATTCTATAGTTCGGCTAACTGCGAACCCAAGACTTTAAACAACGCTATAGCAAACCTGCAAAATGCAGCGGGCCGTGGCCGCTGATCAACTCTACTATCAGCGCAATAAACCCTAGCATTGCTAAACGACCATTCCAGACTTCTGCGGCGGTGGTCAGCCCCCATTCCCACTTTTCTTGAGGATACATTTTGACGTTCTTGGCGGGTCGAGTCACTTCGCTGAGCTGAATACTCGAGGAATTGAGAGCTTCGATCACCATGTCCGCCAAATCTCGGATAAAAACGGGATGGGTATTGAGAGCAGGCACGCGATGAAAGTGCTGGATGCCAGCTTCCTCAGCAAGCTCCCGATATTCAATATCGATTTCTTGAAGGGTTTCAATGTGTTCTGAGACGAAACTAATAGGGACCACAACCAGATTCTGAACCCCCTTCTCGGCAAGCTCAGCGATCGCATCTTCTGTGTAAGGTTTCAGCCACTCGACTGGACCCACTCGGCTCTGATACGCCAATGTATAGTCATTAGGCCGATTGAGGGTTTGCATAATCAGCGCTGTGCATTCTTCTATTTCGCGCTGATAGGGGTCCCCTGCTTCATCGACATAGCTTTGGGGTACACCATGGGCGCTAAAAAAGATATGAGCCCCATTGGGATCATCCAGTTGGTCTAGCTCATTGGCGATTAAATCTGCCATCGCATTGAGGTAACCCTCTCGGCCATACCACGACGGAATCACCGTATGTTCAATCTGATCTAGACTCGCTTCTTCGTCCCAAATTTGCTCTAAAAGCCTGAAGCTAGAACCACTTGTGCTGATGGAAAACTGCGGATAAAGAGGCAAAATGACCAAACGCTCAATCTGATCTCGTTTAATTCGGGCGATCGCCTCTTCCGTAAAGGGGTACCAATAGCGCATACCAATATAAACTTGAGCATCTTGCCCCTTCTCCAGTAGAGAATCCTGGAGCGCGCAGGCTTGCTCTTCCGTAATGCGCCTCAGGGGAGACCCTCCGCCAATTTGCTTATAATTTTCTTTTGACTTTTGTGCGCGACTCGTAGAAATCAACCACGCGAGGGGACGCTGGAGCCACGGAAATGGGAGGCGAATAATTTCTGGATCTGAAAAAAGATTAAATAAAAATGGGCGGACATCTTCTAGATGATCAGGTCCACCTAAGTTCAGCAATAAGACACCAACACGACCTGTAGCAGCCACAGCTTCCCTTCCATTTAACGTTTGTTACTTATTTTAACGATAAAATTCCTCGTGGATCGAGCAGGCATTTCAAGACAAAACTTGATAAAACGAAACGCTAATCGCCCATTCATTAATTTGGTGGGTACACCAGAACTTAAATCTCTCTTAAGTTCTTTCATTAAAGACTACGCAGTGACCTATCTGCAAGAAAAAGTTGACCATGCCAAATCAGCAGACAATTGACTCCAAAATTGCTCACGTGAACCAGCGATTGAAGATTGCCCAACTCGGTCTACAAGTTGAACGACGCGGGCAAAAATTGAGTCTCCGGGGCACCCTCCCGCCTCGTCCTGCTAGCCATCGTTTGCACCCCTATCAACAACGAATTAGCCTGGGTCTGCCTGCAACTCTTCCGGGATTAAAGCAGGCAGAACAACAGGCAAAAGTAATTGCGGCTCATCTCATCCAAAATACGTTTGACTGGCGAGACTATTCTCCCGTTCAAGATGGTGGAAGGCTCTATCAAATGGACTTGTCACAAAAACTTCAAGCCTTTGAAGATTCATTTCTCAGAAGGTCTGATCGGACTCCTCTTGCAGCATCCGCGAAAACTACATGGGAAACAGCATATGCACCCTATTTTCGCAAGCTCGTGGCGATCGCCCATTCTAGTCCTCGCCTCAGTCTCGTCGAAGCAATTTATCAGACCATTCAAACAACCTCCCCCAATTCTCGAAGTCGTCAAGTCTGTTGTACGGCTCTCAATGCTTTTGCCCAGTTTCTTAATCTCGAACTTCCCTATGAGTTACGAGAATTCTGGGGGCACTACAGCCCACGTGATGCAAAAGCACGAGTGTTACCGTCTGATGAGGACATTCTTACAGCCTATGAGCAAATTCCTAATGCTGCCTGGAGATTTGTCTATGGGGTTATGGCAACGTACGGACTCAGAAATCATGAAGTCTTTTTCTGCGACTATGCGGCGTTAAAACACAATCGTGAGCCCGCCATTATCGAGGTGCTCGACACCACCAAAACGGGCAACCACGAAGTTTGGCCCTTCTATCCCGAATGGGTGGATCGATTTCAATTACGAGACATCAATCTTCCCAACATTAATACCAATCTTAATCACACAACTCTGCAACGAGTTGGACAGCAAGTTAGTTGTCAATTCCGTCGATATCGTCTTCCGTTTTCACCGTATGATTTGCGCCACGCTTGGGCAGTTCGCACGATCCATTTCGGCATCCCCGATACGGTCGCCGCTCGCATGATGGGACATTCAGTCACTATTCATACCCGTACCTATCATCGTTGGCTGACCCATCGCGACCAGCAACACGCTGTTGAAGCAGCCCTGAGTCGCAGAGCGCAAGCCGCTGCCCCGCTCCCTTCCTCTATAACCAACCCCATCACTCCCGATTATTAAAGGAATGATTCAAACTGGATAAGTACAGACGACACCCATCTGTGTGAGTTCTATAGCTCTACAGGTCTAGATTTGCGTCTGAATTTCCCCGCGGCTTGGGGATTCCATATACGTCTAATGTCCTCACGCGAGAGCGTCAGGCTATATGGGTCAGCCAACCGGAGATGCGAGGCTCTGAGCCAGACGTATAAGAGCTACATCGAGCTATTTTGCTGTGTTCTGCCGCTTCACCTCGTAGGTATAAAAACGCTGAAATACGCCAACCGTTTTGAATTGATAGGCTGGCAGGGAGCCATCTAGCCAGTCTATGGATAAAAGTTGGTCGACGGCTAAATCCGTCTCATAGATGCTGAGAACCCAGTAATTTTGTCTCTCTGTGTTCTCAGAAATCAGTTCTCTAATTTGAGCTTGGTTGTCGTCTATCAAAGAAACACAAGCATTTTCGAGGACATTACCGAAAATACTGGGTGCTTGGGTGCAAACGTTTGACCTTAAGTATGCGTCAAAGCGAGCGATCGCATAGTCGTCATAGGCAGTCTTATCAGGATTGGTCAGCCCCATCGCCACCCCCACTCCAACAAACGCCATGCCAAATAGATATGCGCCAATTCTGAATGGTTTCATTACTCATCTCGCTGGTATCTTAATTATCGTGAAATAATAGGACGTGATAGAGCATCGTTACTAACTCCTTGTGCTATATTGGGAAACGCCATGGCGAGCGTAGCCAAGAGGTTAAGGCAGTGGATTGTGGTTCCACCATTCGCGGGTTCGAGTCCCGTCGTTCGCCCTGAATCAGCCTCAGCCATTTGCTGAATGGTTCACACCCCCAGCTTCATTGATATCCTCTTATGAGCATTGGGTTCTTGCAATCAAGAGGATACGCACGAAGCATCCCGGTCAGCGTGCACTCACGAAAATGTCAACCGGGTCCACCAGCAAACTGGATCTAATCAATTGAATTGAGTTATAGTTATAAATTGTGAGTTTTTTCAGATTATGAACGCTCAAGAGGTTATTCGCTCAATCGAATCAGAGCAACTTAAATCAGACTTGCCGATCATCCATGTCGGCGATACGATTCGTGTTGGCGTTCGGATCCGTGAGGGTGGGAAAGAGCGCGTCCAGCCCTACGAAGGGACTGTTATCGCGATGCGTAACGGCGGCATCAACGAAACTATAACAGTTCGTCGAATCTTTCAAGGGATAGGCGTAGAAAGAGTTTTCTTACTGCATTCTCCTCGAGTTGCAAATATTAAAATTTTGCGTCGCGGTAGAGCACGGCGGGCAAAACTATACTACCTACGCAATCGTGTAGGAAAGGCAACCCGATTGAAGCAGAGATTCGATCGCGCTCTATAATCGCGCTCTGTAGAAGCTATGATCTAGACGAACGATGGTTTAGACAGTCTATTGGTTGCTGGCTGTCCCAGCGATAAAATCAATAAACTGCTAAACTAAATTGGTGAATTGGGGCAAAGTCGTCCTGTTTAGAATTGTGCGCTCTTAGTTCAGTTGGTAGAACGCAGGTCTCCAAAACCTGATGTCGGGGGTTCGAGTCCTCCAGGGCGCGCTGCCAGAGTTTAGGGTGTGAGCGATCGTTTTCCAGCTCACGATGTGAAAGGGGCAACTGCTGTCTTGCCAAACAGCCCATGTTAGGTAGACTAGTCTAGTTGAGTCGTTTCATTGGATTACATGGGCGATCGCTCGTATATCATTTAGAGTTACCTATTCGGCTAATTATTTAGTGTGCCAGGGATAGAGGGGAGAACGTGTCAAAGAAAAGCGAGGCAAACGTTCAAGATACTAAGAAGTCTGAATTTAATGCCGTTGAATTTTTGCGCGGTACCAAAGAAGAGCTAGATAAAGTTGTTTGGCCTAGTCGTCAGCAACTGATCAGCGAGTCCTTGGCAGTGATCTTGATGGTAGCGCTCTCTGCTAGCATCATCTATTTGGCCGACCAGTTGTTCAGTTTTGGTGCAGATCAGGTATTTCGATGACTTTTGCGTCAGACGAGCAAGATAACAGTTTTTCCATTCACGACGAAGATGACGGCGATAGCGGTTCTGTCGCCCGTTCGGCTGCCCGTTGGTATGCCGTACAGGTTGCTTCGGGATGTGAGAAAAGAGTCAAGATGAACTTGGAGCAGCGCATCGAAACCCTTGATGTCGCGAATCGCATCCTGCAGATTGAAATTCCTCAAACTCCAGTTCTAAAGCCTCAAAAAGGAGGAAAGCCCAAAGAGACGACGGAGAAAGTTTTTCCAGGATATGTCCTGATTCGAATGGCGATGGACGATGAAACCTGGCAAGTTGTCAAAAATACTCCCAACGTCATTAATTTTGTCGGTGCTGAGCAAAAGCGCCGTTATGGTCGTGGGCGAGGTCACGTAAAACCCATGCCGTTGGGGGCATCGGAAGTCGAGCGTATCTTCAAGCAAGCTCAGGAGCAAAAGCCTGTTGTCAAGGTCGATATGGCGGCTGGAGACAAGATACTTGTTCTCTCTGGTCCTTTCAAAGATTTTGAAGGTGAGGTGATTGAGGTCAGTCCAGAGCGAAGTAAGCTTAAAGCACTACTCTCCATTTTTGGTCGAGATACCCCAGTGGAATTGGAATTTAATCAAGTCGAAAAACAAAGTTAATCAAAGTCAATGGCAAAGAAGGTTGTTTCAGTTATTAAATTAGCTATTTCTGCGGGGAAGGCAAATCCTGCACCTCCTATTGGTCCTGCTCTAGGTCAGCACGGGGTGAATATCATGATGTTTTGCAAGGAATATAACGCCAGAACCGCAGATCAAGTCGGGTTGGTTATTCCAGTTGAGATCTCCGTCTATGAAGATCGTAGCTTTACCTTTATTCTCAAAACTCCTCCTGCTTCAGTGTTGATCAAGAAAGCTGCTGGTATTGAGCGGGGCTCAGGCGAGCCAAATCTCAAAAAAGTGGGTTCAATCACGAAGGCTCAACTTCAGGAAATTGCTCAAACTAAAATGCCTGACATCAATGCAAATGATATTGAGGCAGCCATGAAGATTGTTGAGGGGACAGCCCGGAATATGGGAGTGACTGTTTCAGACTAGAGGGGGCGATCGCCCCTCGTCTGTTTCATTACTCATCCGTTTTTATCGTTGTAAACCACATCGGGGGAGAGGCGTCATGCTTCGACAGCACCCCAAGGAGACAAACCGATGCCTAGAAAACTCTCGCGACGACTCAAAGAGTTGACTCAGATGGTCGAAGATCGACCCTATGAGCCATTAGAGGCGCTTTCATTACTGAAGCAAACCGCTACAGCCAAGTTTCCAGAATCAGCAGAAACTCATATTCGTTTAGGGATCGACCCGAAGTATACAGACCAGCAGCTCAGGACGACCGTTGCATTGCCCAAAGGCACCGGTCAAGTCGTGCGAGTGGCCGTTATTGCTAGAGGCGAAAAGGTCACTGAAGCAACTGATTCAGGAGCAGATATTTCTGGATCGGAAGAATTGATTGAAGAAATCCAGAAGGGAATGATGGATTTTGACGTGCTAGTCGCGACACCTGATATGATGCCTAAGGTGGCGAAACTAGGACGTTTATTGGGTCCTCGCGGATTAATGCCTTCCCCCAAAGGTGGAACCGTTACCTTCGATCTTGCTCAGGCGATTAACGACTTTAAGGCAGGAAAGCTTGAGTTTCGTGCCGATCGCACCGGGATTGTCCACATCATGTTCGGCAAGGCATCATTCTCGGCAGAAGATCTGCTGATTAATCTAAAGGCGCTTCAAGAATGTATCGATCGCAATCGCCCCTCTGGTGCTAAGGGCCGTTATTGGAGAAGTGTTTACGTTGCAGCGACCATGGGACCCTCCATTGAGGTTGATATCAGTGGTCTTCGTGACCTCAAGATGTCTGAGATCGCTGCGTAATACATCTGACAAGATTTTTTGTTATGCTCGCAATTCCCAGACGCGAGGCTAGGAGGGTAATCGGAGAGTTTTATTCATCCAGTTGAATAGTGTAAGCCGGAGATAGCAGGTGCCGGAGGCTTAATATCCTGCTGAGGTTTGCGTTCATCCTTTTGACGTCTTCATGTTTGAACAGGGTTGGGACATCTAACCCCCATTGGGGTTATGACCACTCAAGCATTGGGAAGTAAGGATAGCGTGACCCCGGACTCTAAGTGCGGGGTTTTTCTCTGGTTTGCTGGAGACAAAACAAGTTTGGTGTAATTCCAATGCTGAAGGAGGTGAGATAAGGATGGGGAGAACGCTGGAAAACAAGAAGGAAATTGTGGAGGAGCTCAAACATCAGTTGAGTGAATCCCAATTGGCGATCGTGATTGATTATAAAGGGCTATCAGTTGCTGAAATCACCGACCTCCGGGTGCGCCTGCGCCCGAGTGGGGCGACCTGTAAGATCACCAAAAACACGCTAATGCGGATTGCGGTTGATGGTGATTCGACATGGCAGCCGATGACTCAATTTTTGAGTGAATCCTCTGCATTTCTATTCTTGAAGGATGACTTGGGTGAAGCAATCAAAGCTTACCAGGGCTTCCAGAAAGATAGAAAAAAGACGACCCTGCGTGGCGGGGTAATGGAAGGTCGGGCACTTAGCGAAGACGAGATCAAAGCTATCACCGAATTGCCGTCCAAAGAGCAACTTATTGCTCAAATTGCTGGCGCAATCAATTCCATTCCAACCAAGTTGGCTGTTGGAACCAATGCCGTTCCAACAAAACTAGCTATCGGGATCAAGGAAGTTCCTGCTTCGTTGGGGCGTGCCATTCAAGCCGTATCTCAGAAAGAAGAGGGAACAGGTTCAGATGAATCCAAGGCCGCCTAGGATTCGGAGATTGGAGCCTTATCTAAATCCGTTGTTTTGTGTGTTAACCGTTCACGATTTATTGTATTTGGAGAAATAGTATGTCAGCGAAAACCGATGAAATTTTGGAACAGCTTAAAACATTGACCTTGTTAGAAGCTTCCGAGCTCGTCAAGCAAATTGAAGAGGCTTTTGGTGTTGATGCATCCGCGCCTGCTGGCGGAGGCATGATGATGATGGCTCCCGGAATGGCTGGCGGAGGCGCTGCTGCACCGGCTGAGGAAGTTGAAGAGCAGACTGAGTTTGATGTCGTTCTTGAAGAGGTTCCTGCCGACAAGAAGATTGCCATTCTCAAGGTCGTTCGTGCCCTCACTGGGTTAGGGCTGAAAGAAGCCAAGGATATGGTCGAGTCTGCGCCTAAAGCTATCAAGGAAGCAGTTGCCAAAGAAGCGGCTGAAGATATGAAAAAACAACTGGAAGATGCAGGCGCGAAAGTGAATGTTAAATAAAAATAGATAACTAGTACAAGACGGCGGAAGTTTCATAACCTTTCATAACCACAGTGTGAGCGTCTCACTCACGCCGTGGGCAAGATGCCTGCTCTCAAATGGTCGGCTTATTGCTGCCAAACAGTACTAGTTTAGTTTTCCAGATTTCCGTAGGAGCCTACATAGGCTCCTTTTTTTTGGGATGGCGAACGTATGAATGCCCTGCTAGCGCGAAAGCATTTAGATTTTCATGGCGATCGTCCTCGGTCGCGTATTCCTTACTTTGGGGAAGCAACCGAGACGGTATGCTCGCATTGCCAAGGCAAACGAACTTCATTACACACAAGAATTTACAATTTCTCGTGTCAGGGCTTGATGTTAAGTAATCCCTGCTCCTTCAACTTGGGATCAAATCGAAGTGGAGTTTTTAATCCTCTATCCTGAAGAATAGCAAGAATTTCTGCTTCGACTCGGCGAGCAATCTTCTTGAGAGTCTTAGCATGATCTGTTTCATTCGTTACGGCTTGATAGGCAGCGCGTTCTTCTGCTGTCATCTGAATTTTGATATCAATGGGCTGAGTCCATTGAGTTGCATGACTCAAATTTCCGGATGGAATTAATCCATTTTCAGCAATCCAAGCATCACGAATAGTCTCTAAAAGCGTCCGATTGGGTTGAGACACTGTTTCAACCTTGATCCAGCAGCACTGATTGGGGCAGCGTACTAGATGTTGCTGAAGGCTCATGAAAATATCACGAGAATAGCCAACAAACTGCAAACATTTCTCTTGATCATAAATGGCATAGATGCCTACCTTGCTGGCGAATTGTTCGGGCAATTGTCCGTTCGCACTGATATAGGGAAGATAGTCTAGGGCAGCTAGGGTTGATGAGTCGGCAGAGGGGAGCATGAGTCTCTAGTGGATAAATGTGATCAATGTATTTTTTGATAAATGGCGCATAGGCGATTTGGCTTGAAGATTTTCGCCTTGAACATAAAATTGGGAGGCACATTGACGATAGTGTAATCGGGAGAATCATGATACTGCTCATATTCAACCGGCATTCCTTTGGTTGCAGTTGCCGTGTAAGGAACGGGTTGAAACAGTAGTTCTGTAAATTCGACGCGATCGCACCCTAGTTGATTACAAATCTGTTGACAAAATGCCTCGCTTTTTAACAACGCAAACAATGCGGCTTGCGCCTCAGAGTCTAGTTCAAAGCGAGCGTCAAACTGTTCAACGATTTTCAGTCGAGCCATAGTGTGTATTAGAGAACGACATTTTTTGAGCGAAATCGAGTTTTAGCGAAATCGAGCGAGATAAAACACCCCCTTTATTGAAATGTGTCTTTATCCCTCTCTAGATCAGACTATGAGATTCGAGGACACCTGTCATCCGGTGTGAAGGGCTCATCGATTAAGAATTATGGAGTGGAAACCATCTCTAGAGGGGTAGAGTGCGATCGCACTTTGATATTAAACTTAACCGTGTATATACCGTGGAGGGTAACGTTACTTTGCTAGACGAACAAGCCAAAAAAACGATGCTGCGAAAAATCCCTCATGGACTGTATGTCTGTGGTGTAAAGGATGGGGATGAGATCAACGGGTTTACAGTCAGTTGGTTGATGCAGTCATCATTTAAGCCTCCCCTCGTCGTCAATTGCGTGAAAAATGATTCGCGATCGCACGACATGATTAAAACCAGCGGAGTATTCTCTATCAGCTTTTTAGATGCTGGGCAGAAAGAAATTGCTCAGAAATTCTTTAAGCCCCAACGCCTAGTCGGGAATAAGTTTGAAGATGTAGAATTTCACGTTGGCGAAACGGGCTGCCCGATTGTTTCCAACTCGCTGGGATATGTCGAATGCCAGGTTGTCGGGTCTGTGGAGAAGGGAGATCACACCGTCTATGTGGGAGAGGTCATTGCTTCGGGTGTGCACCGTGAGGGAGATCCTCTTTTGCTTGAAAACACGGGCTGGCAATACGGTGGCTAGCAACTGCTCATCTCGTATAGGCTTATCCCGTATAGGCTTATCCCGTATAGATAGTATGCATTGACTCCGAATCTTCTTGCCGTTACCTATTCTGGATATATAAAGATTATGCCTCTGATTAAAGTTCAATCGTCAGTTTCTGCGGCTGACAAATCAGACATAGACACGATGCTCAAACAGTTATCTGCTCGTTTGGCAAGCCATTTGGGTAAGCCCGAATCATACGTGATGACTGCCTTTGAACCGGATGTGCCAATGACATTTGGAGGCACTACTGATCCGACGTGTTACATCGAGATCAAGAGCGTTGGCACGATGAGCCCTACTCAAACCAAGGCAATGAGCGAAGAGTTTTGTGACGCGATTAATCAAGCGCTTGGAATTGCACCCAACCGGACCTACATCGAGTTTGCAGATGCGAAGGGCTCGATGTGGGGTTGGAATGGATCGACGTTTGGGTGATTCAGATCCGATGCTAAACGCGATTTTGTTTGATCTGGATGGGACGCTCGCAAACACCGATCCCATCCATTTTCAAATCTGGAAAGATCTACTTCATGAGTATGGTTTAGACATTGACCACGCATTTTATCAGCAGCATATTAGCGGTCGGCTCAATGTTGATATTCTTCAAGATTTATTGCCCCATTTATCAGCCGATGATGGGCGCACATTTAGCGGTAATAAAGAAGCGGAGTTTCGTCGACGCGCAGCTAGGTCCTTGACTCCGCTGGCAGGGCTTATGGATTTGCTCAACTGGGTGAGCGATCGCCAACTAAAGCGCGCCGTTGTCACCAATGCGCCCCCGGATAATGCCCACTTTATGCTACAAACCCTAAACTTAGACACCGCCTTTCCGGTCGTGGTGCTCGGTGAAGCCGTTGCATCGGGAAAGCCTCACCCAATGCCCTATCAAGAGGCCATGCGCCAGTTAGACGTAACCCCAGCAGGGTGTCTCGCATTCGAAGATTCGCCATCCGGGATACAATCAGCCGTTGGCGCGGGCATTTTAACGATTGGCGTGGCAACGACTCATGATCCCGAGACTCTTGAAAGGGCTGGAGCCACGTTAGTCGTTCACGATTTCACCGATTCGAGATTACACGAGTTGCTGAATTGGAGTTAAGCCAGTCAAGCAACGTTTGAAGCGGGCTCGAATGTAGGTATTGTTGACTGGAGCGCGCTGGATTGGGATGCCTCTGACATCTGGGCGATCGCCCGATCGAGAAGATCACAGCCCTGGACAACTGATTCGATGCGACATAGCCGATCGCGGAGTTCGGCGGCTCCGACAAAGCCTTTTGCATACCAGGTCATGTGTTTTCTGGCTTGTCGAATGCCGCGATCGCCCTTATAGTCCCACAGCATGCAGAGATGTTCTCGCGCACACTGAAGACGCTGCAAAGGGCTGGGCGATTCTCGCCGGTTTCCCGTTTTCAAGTAATGATCAATTTCTCCGACCAAAAAGGGATAGCCCAGCGTTCCCCGCGAGCACATGACTCCATCAGCTCCGGTCTGCTCTAAGCATTGAATCGCCGCTTCAACCGAGAAAATATCGCCATTGGCAATCACAGGAATGCTTAGGGCTTCTTTGACCCTAGCAATCCAATCCCATTGGGCAGACCCGTTATAGCCTTGGGCACGAGTTCGTCCATGCAGCGTCAGCAATTGCGCTCCAGCGTCTTCCATGCGCTGGGCAAACTCAACCGCATTGATGGTATCGTCGCTCCAGCCGATACGCGTCTTGACGGTCACGGGCACATCTACTGCGTTAGCAACCGATTGCACAATCGCTGCTGCCGTATCAGGATCGCGCAATAGCGACGACCCTCCCCCATTCTTCGTAATTTTGTTGACCGGACAGCCCATATTGATATCTACCGTATCTGCGCCCTGTTCAACCGCTTTCTGAGCCGCCTCTGCCAAAAAATCGGGGCGGCAATCAAACAGTTGAATGCTGATTGGGCGTTCATTTGGGTCAATGTCCATGATGATTGGCAGGTTGCGCACATGGTGGAGTTCGCTGGCGCTGACCATCTCGGTATACATCATGGAATCAGGCGCATAGCGCCGCACTAGCCGCCGAAAGGTTAAATCGGTGACCCCTGACAGGGGAGATTGCAACACGCGACTCGCAATGGTCACAGAGCCGATGGTCAGCGGAGTAGCAAGTCGGGCTTTGAGATCGGCAGACAGGGTCATTGGGGATGGTTGAGAGGGTAGGCAATTTAGAAGCGGATTTCGTATTCTAATACAGCTCGGGTGTCGTCTGAGAAATTGGTGGTGCCCCGCAACAGAAATTGGTCGTTGAGTCGGTAGCGGATGTTGAATTGGGTCGGTTCTTCGACCGTAAGCAACTGCAATATTGAAAAGGACAAATCATTGGTGATGTCGAATCCAAGTTCGGCAGCAAGCGCTAGGGATGCCGTTGCCTGATCGGTGCTGCCACGTTCGCGACCGTCATCAATGACGGTGGTGGGGAACAAGCGGAAGTCGCTGATGCCTAATGCATTGCTGAGCAGAGTTTGCAACCCGGTTAATAAGGCAGATCCAGCGAGGTTGGCGATCGCCAATGCGCTGTCTCCCCGTCCGAGCGTATCTACAAAACCACCGCCGAGCAGTGCAATAATCTCGTTCTCGCTTCGGGGGGGACTGCTTCTCAGTTCGATATTGCTAAATAGTTCGCTAGCAGGGCCCATGACGCTGGCTTCTACGCGAACCGTTTGGACTTCTCCAAAGTCAAATGCAGAGATATCCGCAATTTCCGAGGTGGTAAACGGCGAGGTCGAGACGACAGGGCTGCGCGTTTCTTCAAGAACAGACGTGACAAGCTGGATGTCTAAGATTGGGTCTAGTCCGCGATTGGGACTGAATTCTGCGATATTGGTATGAGTGCGGTCTAGATTGAATTGTGACGTAAACACGTTGACCTGACCGCTCCGCAGACGAATCGTTCCGGCTGGGCGAATATCGTCAATAGTGCCGTTGATGAATAAATTTCCGGATGCCACGAAGTTGAGAATCGGGGCTCGAGTCAACAAAATTCCGTCGCCTAACGTAATCTCTAAGTCATTAAATTGGGGTGGGGAGACAAATCCGCCAAAGTCAGCAAACGACGTCTGCGTTGCGGCTGATGCGACGGCTTGATCCGGCAAGGAGATGCGCCCATCTGACAAAATGACCTCTCCAGTGAGCTGAGGAGCCAGGGCAGTGCCATTGATGGCGATCGCCCCGTTGACGCCACCGTTGTAGAGTCCTTTTAGATTCAGCTCAATATCCGCTAGGGTGACGGTGAGTGGCCGGGGTGGCTCGGCATCCTCCACATTCAGCGGCAAGAAAATAGGAATGACGCCCTGCGCCATGACCTGACCATCGCTAAACTGCCCTTGAAGCGTTTCAACCAAAATGCGATCGCGATTAAACAACACCCGCCCTGTAACATTGGTCAGCGGTTCAGGAAGCACTTGTGCAGAAAATGTCCCGTTTTCAAACTCTGCCACTCCCGTTGCCAACGGTCTTAAATCTAAACCTGTCGACGTTTGTCGGAGCGTGCCTCTGACTTGCAGCGTGACATCCGCCTGTCCGCCTTCCCAGGCGATCGCTCGATTCACCAAATTCAATAGAGCCAACCCCTCATTGCGAATATCAACATCCAGGATAATATTGTCGCTCTGTGGAGAAACAGTCATAAACGGAAACTGATAGGGAATACTGGCAGTTAGTCGGAGCGGATCATCCTCATCCTCAGGTTCATCTTCGACGAGCATTGTGGCAATCACGTTGAGCCGTGCGCCACTATAGCTAAATGTGCTGTCGGCTTCAGCAATCGGGTTATCGTTAATGGTGGCATTCGTTAGAATAATTTCTCCCCGAGCCTGGGGATTCTCGATGCTGCCGGTGAGAACAGCATTGGCGTTGAGATTGCCTTCAATATCGAGGGGCAACCGCAGCAAATCTCGCAGTAGCGCAAGAGAAACATTTTCAGCGAGAAGCTGTCCAGAATTTTCAACCCCGCCACCCACTTGCCCAGAAAAATTAATCAAGGTGTCGTCTGCAACGAACCGGAATGGGAGAAACGTCAACGTACTGCCATCAAAGCTTCCTTGGGCAATGATCTGATTGGGCTCGGCATATTCGCCCCATTGCCAGTCTTGCCCCTGGAGGTCAAACTCAGCTAAGAGCCCATCCCGCTGAGAAAACTCAATGTTAATCGTGCCCGAAAATTCTCCTTCTAATTCGGCTAAATCAGGCAATAGCGCGGCTTCTTCGCGTTCAGCGACCTGCTCCTCATAAAGGGCCAAAATTTCGGAATAGCGTCTGAGCTGATCGAAAAGGGACTGATCCGGGGTATCAACCGGAATTGTGTCAACGTCTGCTGCCTGATCGTAAATGGGCGGCGCCAGCAGGCGCACAAAATCGGTGAGTTCAAAGTATTGGAGAGCAACCAGCAAATCTTCAATGTTGCCTTCCTCCGCTACGATTTGCCCCCTAAATTGAATGGTGCCGATCGGAATCAAGCTGCCAAAGACGACGTACCTGCTATCTCCGATTAGCAGTTCGCTGCCGTCAAGGATGATGACCCCATTGGCATAGCGGAACTGCCCTCGAAACGCGTCTCCACTGATATAGCCAATCCGGGGTTGGGCGATCGCCACCTCTCCCGTGCCCGACAGATTGCTGAGATCTGCAATATTGATATCAAAGCGTCCGGTTGCCAACCCCGCTAATTCACCCAGTCCTAGATTGGCAGCGGGTTCAAGGTTGAGTGCTTCAAGCGGAAAATTTTCGATGGATGTCAGCAGGCGATCGCCCTCGCGTCTGCCTTGGGCGATCGCCGTATCTTGCCGCACAAAAAATGAAACCGGGCGATAGTCGCCATCAAGCACTACTGTAAGGCGATCTGGGTCGCCGGAGACATCCAGAGCAAGTCCTTCATTCACGGCAAATTGAAGCGTGCCCGTGAGCGGAGATTCAAACGCTAAATCATTCACCGCTAGGTTGCCGAGCTGCACCCGTCCAGCCACCTGCGGCATTGCCAACGTCCCAGTCAGTCGTCCGGCAAAGTCGACTCGTCCTGCCAGATCGACGGGCGTGGGCGGCGTAAACGGTAACGGTTCGATTCTCGCTAGCTCATAATCGCGGAGGCGAACGTCTAAGTTTAATGTTGTGATTTCGGGCAATCCAGCAGGACGCGGGCGGGTGTTAATCGTCCCACGTGCGCTCAGGCTAGGCGAACGTGCTTGCAAGACCTCAAGGCGATCGCCCGTCCAACGAATTGATGCCGTCAACGATTCATCTAAATAGGGCACCTGGGAAACCGTCACCTGACCGTCTGCCGTAATTTGGCTAGGGTTCAACGTGTCTAAACGCCCTGCCAACGCCAGTTCGCCTCCGCCAACCCCCGTGAGATTGGGAACAAATTGGCTGAGCTGGATTTGAGAACCCGACACGGTCGCCTGCCAGCGATTTTGAGCAAGATTGGCCTGCCCGCTTGCAGACACAGTTCCTCCGGCAACGGTCAGGGTGGTATTCCGCAAACGTAGAGTATTGTCAGCATAGAGCAACTCTCCTTGCCCTGAAAACGTGGCTTGGGGCGCACGCCAATTCACCAAGGCTTGAATGTTGTCAAATGCCCCAAAAATTTGGATATCAGCCGCTAATGTGCCCAGCGTATACCCAGCCGGAATCCTGCCATAGCGTTGGGCGATCGCATCTCCATTGATAGTCTGAGCTTGCAGATCAATAGCTAAACCACCGTCTTCGCCCAATTGCGCTCGTCCGCTGCCCGTAATCCGTCCGCCCGTTTGAGGAATCACCTCTAGCGCCTCTAACACAATCCTCTGGGGCGTTAGTGAAAACTGGACGTTGGTCTCTGCCAAGGCAATGCGGTCGACCAAAACCGGCGTGCGATTGGTCGCGGTGCCGCTGATCTGAGGTTGGTTAAGAGCCCCCATTAATCGAATATCGGCTTGGAATTCACCCTCAACCGAAACGGGGCGCTCGATTCCAAATGTGGTGAACAACTCATCAGCCGTGACCGATGCAACCATAGCCGTGATGTCAAACCCGTCGTCAAGATGAATGCTTCCCTCGGCTGCCACTGGGATATCGCCATAGCGAAGCGTGGTATCTTCTAACTCAACGCGTTGTCCGTCAAATCGCAGTCGCCCCTGTCCATTCGTAAACTGATTCGGGACGTTTCGAATGTTAGCCGCGACCTCATTGAACTGGGCGGTTCCGCGCAAGCTAAATGAGCGATCGCTCGAAATTTCAACCCCAATATTACCCCCCAGCACCCCATCCTGGATTTGAATCGGCAATGGAGGCAATAGACTGCTCACCTCCGTTAGAGAAATCTGGCTCACTTGTGCCAGCACATTCGCCCGCCAATCATCTTCTAAGTCTGCTTCCCCTCGAACGTCAAACCGCCCGCCGCTTTGGGTTTTGCCATTGAGCTGAAACACGACAAACCGATTGTCATTGCGAAGCGTTATCTCTCCCTGAAATGGCTCCATCACAAATCGAGGAGATGCTGCATTCTGCTCTCCGCCTGCAGATGGCTCCTCTAAATCTTGCTGGGGAACCCAGGGCACTAGTTCAGCTCGTCCGTCCTCAATCCGCAGGGTATCGAGCTTGAACTCAATCCAGCCGGGTTCTGGCTGGGCAATAGTCGTCGCAATCCAACGCCCATCCGCGTCTTGTTCAATCGTCGCATCCGGATTCAGAATCGTAACATCCAGAGTTAGTCTTCTGCGCCACATCACCTCTAGTGGATTAAATCGAGCCCTGATGCCTGCCATATCGACCTGATCTGAGTCAGTGGCAGTGGGTGGAATTGAGGATTCTCCGAAGCGTACGTGAGTCAATGAAAATCTCTCGACCGCGCCAATCTCGACTGGACGTTGAATGACCGTGGTCATGCTGCGTTCTACTATCGGCACTAGCCTCTGATAGACGAAAAGTCGAAGCCCGACACCTGCCGCCCCTCCAAGGATGGCAAGTGTGCCTAACGCAATACTGATACGACGAACATAACGACGTAAATGGGGATGGGCAACCGGATCAGATCCGTTGCCAGAATTCGGAGAATTCGTCATCTGATCCTCATTTGATTCTCATTGGATGACTGATGATGTGAAATCTAGTCGAACAACATGAGAGATAGTTCCAAGATTGAGTCGCGTGGAGCATTCACTTAACGCGCAAGTTCCTAATAGATGTGCATGGGTCGTGCGCAACTGATACACAGTGCGAGTTCTTTTCCATAGGGTAGTAGACCTAACCCATCATTCTGCAAAGGTTTAGGAAAATGAAACGAATTGATTATAAATTCATTGAAGAATTTCTCACGACAGGTCTGTGCTTAACAGATGCATCTCAAATTCTAAAATCTTCAGCTCGAACGTGGACGGAACGCCCTAGACTAAATACCATAGACGCAATGTTAGACACATGAGGTTTCAAGACCCATGCGCGTATTTGTCTTACTCTTTAATGCGGGCACTGATAATGAGGGCATCCATACCTTGAGGGTAGGCGATCGCAACCTAGTATTGATGTTCGAAAACGAAGACGATGCCACCCGATATGGTCTGATGCTAGAAGCGCAGGATTTGGGCAGTCCTTCGGTTGAAGAATTCGATGCTGACGAAATCGAATCGTTTTGCGACGAAGCCAACTACGAAAGCAAATTCATCGAGACAGGCACACTCGCCGTCCCGCCTGAACACAATGTGGAATCGACCGATTGGAACCCCGAAGATGACGTGATTAACGACCCCTCGATTCAGGAAAAAGCAGATACCGAACCGTCGGAGCTTTCGAACGATGAACTCGATCGTCTGCGACGACAATTTGAAGGGTTGCTTTAGTGTCTCCTGTTTGAGGATCAACGAGAGATCGATGGAGAAATTTGGAGACATTCCCGAACGAGGACATTTACTCACCGAGCAGGCTAACCCCAATAGTCAACAGCTCGATCAGCTCACATCTCTAGAGCTGGTTGATTTGTTTGCCCAAGAAGATGCTCAGGTGATTACCGCTATCCAGCAGGCTCGCCGCCCCTTAGCCCAAGCGATTGATCAAACAGCCCGAGCTATATCTAACGGGGGCAGGCTTATCTACGTTGGAGCAGGTACGAGTGGGCGATTGGGCGTATTAGACGCGGCTGAGTGCCCTCCTACCTTTTGTACTCCCCCTGAGATGGTACAGGGAATTATTGCGGGGGGTGCAGAGGCGCTCGTTCGCAGTTCAGAAGCATTAGAGGATCGGGCAGAAGATGGCGCAGAGGCGATCGCTCGTCATCGAATCACTCAGAATGATGTAGTAGTCGGCATCACAGCGGGGGGCACAACGCCGTTTGTCCACGGAGCTATCCAGGCGTCTCGTCAACAGGGCGCCATCACCATTTTTATAGCCTGTGTTCCATCTGAACAGGTCGACATTGAGGTCGACATCGACATTCGCCTATTGGTCGGCCCTGAAATCCTTGCAGGCTCAACTCGCCTTAAAGCTGGAACCGCTACCAAGCTAGCGCTCAATACCTTGTCAACGGGAGTCATGGTCAAGCTCGGCAAGGTGTATGGTAACCGGATGATTGATGTATCGGTCACTAATACAAAACTATATGATCGGGCACTACGGATTGTTCAAGATCTAACCGACTTAGATCGCAATGCAGCGGAACACCTGCTCAACGCCAACCATCGGAGCGTTAAGCTGGCTCTGTTAGTTCACTGGACTGGGGTTGACGCAGAAACGGGCGATCGCCTACTCACCGATCACTATGGTCATCTGAGGCAAGCAGTCTTACGCCATCAATCTCAGATTGATTCTCAACTCAATAAGGGGGAATATCCTGATTGACTCAAATCCCCCATCCATCTACTATCTAACCAGCCTAAAACTCTAGCCAGGAATATTTTCAAAAATCTGGCGCGTTTTTTTGTGAGTTAGAGCTATCAACCCGATTAGGTTTTCAAAGTCAGGGGCGCACAGACGTGAATCAAATACTGGGTGGTCGTTACCAAGTCATTCGAGGGTTGGGAGCAACAAATCAGAGTGGTACTTACCTAGTTGAAGATACTGGGCTTTCGGGTCATCCCAAATGCGTCGTGCGTCGTCTCCCTCTGCCTGCCAAGAGTCCGAGAGCATTGAAGTTTGTGTTAGTTCTTCTCAAAAAGAAGGCAGAAGCCCTGAAGTATGCCGGGGAACACGAACAAGTGCCCAAGATCCTCGATTACTTCGAGGAAAAGCGAAATTTTTATTTAGTCGAAGAATTTATTGTTGGTCAATCTCTCAGCAAAGACCTAAAGGCTGGAAAAATCTGGCCTGAGAGTGCAGTGATCGAATTTTTGCGAGATGCTCTCAATATTTTGGTCACGATTCATAGCTGGGGGGTTATTCATCGAAATATCAAGCCCTCTAACCTGATTCGGCGGTCAACGGATCGGCGGTTAGTTCTCACAGGATTTGGCATTTTTGAGGAGATTAGCAACCAAATTATTCGCTCCCGCATTACAGATTCCCCGTATCATCATCTGAATGGTGCTGCCGTCTATGCTCCAGAAGAACAGTTTCAAGGAAAAGTCCACTTCAATACTGATTTATACGCTCTGGGTATGATCGGCATTCAAGCCTTAACAGGCTTATCTACCAGTGAGCTCATTGATTTGCGGCAAGCCAACGGAAAGTCAACCGGCAGTATCTTCTCATGGCATCAATATGCTAATGTTCAATCGCCGTTAGTCAGTATCTTAAATAAGCTGGTTCATCCTGATAGTCAGCAACGATATCAAAATGCAACCGAGGTGCTGGATGATCTCCAGTTTTTGACGGAGAATGCAGGTGCTCCAGACTCTAACCCAGAGGCCAATCAGGACGCCACGAATACAACGATGAAAAGACATCGCGGGCATTGGCTAACGGGAGTAGGAATTGCCGCATTGGTGGCGATCGCCCTATTCAGTGCAATATATGCTCGCCTCCCTCAAAAGCTCATCGCTCAATATTTTTCTCATCGAGCCAACGAATACGAACAAGCCGACAATTACCAACAGGCGATCGCCCAGTACGATCAAGCGATTCGCAACTATGGCACCGCCGAAACCTATCTCAACCGAGGCATCGCCTACTATGAAATGGGCAACTGGCAAGTCGCTCAACGCGATCTCAGTCGGGCGATCGACTTACAGCCTGATTTGGCTGATGCGCATTATTATCGAGGCAATATCCGATTTAACTTGGGCGATCGCCAAGGTGCGCTCGAAGACTACACCCAAGCTATTCAAAATGACCCCAGCAACGTCCCCGCTTACATCAATCGGGGCAGCGTTCGAGCTGAGTCAGGTGACGAAAGAGGGGCGATCGAAGATTACGATCAGGCAATTCAGCACGATCCGAGCCGCGCGGCGGCCTATCTGAATCGCTGCTTGTCACGGTCAAATTTGGGCGATCATCAGGGAGCAATCACCGATTGCAACCAAGCCATTAGCTTGCAGCCTAATTCGGTGCTGGCATATCAAAATAGAGGATTAGCGCGTCGTAGACTTGGGGACACGCTAGGGGCAATTGAGGATTTCAACATTGCCATTCGGCTCGACCCAGACGATTCTGATCCTTACTACAATCGAGGGCTAGCACGTATGGAAATCGGAGATCGGACAGGAGCGATCGCTGACTACAGTGAGGCCATCCGACTCAACCCAACTCACGCACTTGCCTATTACGACCGAGCATTGGCACGAATCGAAGCCGGAGATAGGGACGGGGCGATCGCAGATCTTCAACAGTCCGCTAAATTGTGCCTAGATGCGGTAAAAATTGGTTGCTATGAAGACGCTCAATACCAACTCAATCAACTGCAACAGAGTTAGTGTCTACGCTTCTTGAAACGCGAGAACTTGGCGACGACCGCTTCCTCGGTGAACGGTTGTACCGGAATATCCATTGCCCTGAGCGACAATTGTTTCTGAACTGGTGCTAATCTGCTCAGATCGGCTAGAGTAGTTAGAAGACCAATTATCTTCTGAAACAGTGAGCGCTAGAAGCGCTGCTAAGAGCGTAAAAGTGGAAAACCGCATGGAAATACCTAGAAAATTAACTGCTATTCACTTTTACGGCCACTAGCGTCTAGATCCGGAATTTCCAGCGACGCTCCGCAAAATTGCCTATTGACTGCGCGGACTAATCTGGTGACTGATCTGGTGACTGAAGGATAAAAGATCTGACACATATTGATCACGCTAGCTGATTAGCTGTTGCGAATGATTCCGAAGATGCTGGCAAGACGCTAAAGTTTATCAGCCGATCTCGCAGTTTTTCTATAATTGCCTGAGAATATAGAAAGTCATGAACGTGAGACAAATTGGGGTTGTTACGATTTAGTTATGGCATCATCTGCGATTCAAATAGCCTCCTATGCTATCGATTTTGGCACTAGCAATACAGTCGTGACTCGGTGGAATCCGGTCAGTCAGCAGCCAGAAACAGTAGCACTGCCAACTATTTCTCAGCGTTTAGGCGATAATCCCTCGTTGATTCCCAGTCTGATCTATGTTGAGAATGCACCTCAATCTGAGGTGATTATTGGACAAGCGGTGCGCGATCGCGGGTTAGATTTAGCAAGCGATTCTCGGTTTTTTCGCAACATAAAACGCGGGATTGGTGCAGGTATACAAGGATTTCTGCCCGAAATTGACGGGCAGACCGTATCGTTTGAGCAAGTTGGAGAATGGTTTCTAAAAACCCTAATCCATCAGCTCCAGTCGGAAGCAGCCGATTTAAATTCGTTGATGTTTACTGTGCCGGTTGATAGTTTTGAAGCCTATCGTCACTGGCTCGGTACGGTGTGCCAATCTCTTCATGTGAATCAAATTCGCATGATTGACGAACCGACTGCTGCCGCACTCGGATATGGACTTGCAGACCAAGAACTTCTATTAGTGATTGATTTTGGTGGCGGGACGCTCGATTTTTCCCTCGTTCGTCTTGATGTCAATCAATCTACTGGGCAACAACCCCTTGGCTTTATTCTCAAGTGGGGCCAAAAAATGATGGCAGAAGAATCGGCACAGCGTCCTAAGTTGGCCCGTGTTTTAGCAAAAACAGGTCAAAATTTGGGAGGAGCCGACATCGATCACTGGCTGGTCGACTACTTCAATTCGACTCAGGGGCTAGCCAGTACGCCACTAACGCTGCGGTTGGCAGAGCGATTAAAGGTGCAGCTTTCATCTCAGAAAACTGCCACTGAGGTTTATTTCAATGATGAAACTCTTGAAAGTTATGAGCTGAGTCTGACCCGCGATCGCTTCAATGCCATTCTGCAGGATCATCAGTTTTTCGAACGATTAGATGATTCAATAGTGCAGTTACTCCGGCAAGCTCGACGGCAGGGCATCGAAGCCGCAGATATTGACGCCGTCTTACTGATTGGGGGAACAGCCCAGATTCCTGCTGTACAAGGATGGGCGGGGCGATACTTTGATGCGAGCAAAATTCGCTCTGAAAAACCCTTTGAAGCGATCGCCCAGGGTGCGCTTCAGCTTAGCCAAGGCATTGAACTCAAAGATTTTCTCTACCACGGCTACGGAATCCGCTACTGGAACCGACGCAACAGATGCCATGATTGGCATCCCATCATTCGGGAAGGGCAACCGTATCCGATGTCTGATCCCGTCGAACTCGTCTTGGGCGCATCGGTTGAAAAGCAGCCCAGCATTGAGCTTATCATCGGCGAGTTGGGGGCCTCAGCCACCAGCACCGAGGTTTATTTTGATGGCGATCGCTTGGTTACACGCACTCTATCGGGCGGCCAAGCGCAGGTTAAGCCTCTCAATGACCAAAACGGCGCCCGCAGTATTGCCACACTTAACCCACCTGGTATACCGGGGAGCGATCGCATCAAACTACTGTTTTGGGTAGATGAGGAACGGTTCTTGCGGGTAACAGTCGAAGATTTGCTAACCAATCGATATCTGTTAGAGCAGCAAGTCGTTGTTCAGCTTAGCTAAATATCTAAATGTAGCAATTTGTAATTGCATCACGTCTAGAAACGGTGGTATGGGGCGTGACGCATGCCCCATCACGGTATATCCTCCTCATCAAATTGAGTAATTGGGAATTAAAACTTG
>JBNPEG010000246.1:0-11013 GCA_051117555.1 Elainellaceae cyanobacterium
GAGACTCATTTCCTTTAGTTTGAGACTCATTTCCTTTAGTTTGAGACTCATTTCCTTTAGTTCGAGTGCTCGTTCCTTTAGTTCGCTGCGCTATTTCATTCGAACGATATGCCGTGAACGTTCTTCAAGTTCCAATTCCGTTTGTTTTTGAGACCCATTGCTTTGTTTTGAGGGGCGATCGCCAGTTTCAAGCCACTTTGCCAGAACGTTTACTTAATGTCTGCCCCCAAAAAAGAATCTGCATGGCGCTCATGGTCGTAGTTTGGATCGTGAGTGCCAAGTATTCGATCCCAGAAAGTGAAATACAGCCCATAGTGCCGGGTGTGTTTGCGATGGTGAATCAAATGATGGTGTGACCCAATTAACCATCGTCCACACCAATGGTATAAAGACGATGCTGGAAATAACCGAATCCCTAAATGAGTAATCACTGCCCAAAGCGTCATCGTCATTAACACCGCGATCAGGGTGATGAAATGGAGAGGAATGATGAATACCAACCCCACAAAGAAAAGCCCCTGGATAAGCGCCTCTACTGGATCAAATGCAAACGATGTCCACGGAGTCGGCACACCTGAATGGTGATGTCCTTGATGGAGCCACTTAAACACCATCGGATGATGAAGCGCCCGATGAATAAAGTAGAAATATGTATCTTGAAGAAACAGTACGGCTAAAAAACTGACCCCTAGGTATCGAAGCCCGTAGGTGTGAATGTCAGTGTAGAGACGCGTTACCCCGTGATGATAGGCCAGCATCACGACTGCCGAACATATCGCAAACAAGACGGTAGACGAAATCGATAATTCAATATCGTTTTGAATAGACGTGCGCGTTGGAGGCTTCAAACGGAGCTGCCGTCGAACGACATGGTGCCGTAGGGCTGAATAAATGAGCCAGTGTATTCCGCCGGCGATCAAAAAATAGCGGCCTAGAATAATCCAGAAGAAGGCAATCCAGTAAAATCCGAGGGTTTCCAAGTTCAAGAAAGTATTTTGAAATAAACCACAGGAGCTTAGCGATGAGTCGAACATTCTAATTCTACAGGGCTTATGCGTTTCGATTAATTGAGATTAATTTTGTATAGCCTTACGCTCTCGTGTGCGAAGTTGAAAGCGTATAGAACCCACACGTCGCGCGGGTTCTATACGCTAATCTAGGCTTGCAGTGCTGTAAAAGCCTAGCGGAACTCAGTTCGGGTGTATTAAAGTACAGTTGCACTGACTTGTGCAATTCGCCTGCACTGCTAATCTGCATGATTCCGCTTCAAATAACGCTAAAAAATTTTTTGAGCTATCGAAATGCCACGCTTAATTTTCGAGGGTTGCATGTGGCATGCATTTGTGGGGCAAATGGGGCGGGCAAATCATCATTGCTAGAGGCGATCGCCTGGGCGATTTGGGGGCAGGGGCGAGCCGCCTCCGAAGATGATTTGATTCATCTGGGCACCAAAGAAGCACAGGTTGATTTCATTTTTTCGTGCCATCAGCAAACCTATCGCATCATCCGCAGCCGCTACCGGGGGCAAACCAGTTCGCTAGAGTTCCAAATTCAAACTCAGCGAGGCTTCCGCTCGCTTACAGCACGAGGCGTTCGCGCGACTCAACACCTGATTCGAGAGCATATTCGTCTTGACTATGACACCTTTATAAATTCTGCCTACTTGCGGCAAGGCCGGGCAGATGAGTTTATGCTAAAGCGCCCAAGTGAGCGCAAGCAAATTTTGGCAGATTTACTCAAACTCGACCACTACGACCAACTCGCAGAACAGGCGAAAGAGCGATCGCGCCAGACAAAAGCAGAAGTCGGCGTACTTGAACGCACCATTGACGAGTTAGACACCCAACTCCAGCAGGGAGAGCAAATTGCAGCAGAGCGATCGCACTTAGAAGATCTCCTCGTTCAGCGTCGTCAGCAGCAAGAGCACGATGCTCAAGCGCTTAAGCAGCTTCAGGGTGTTCAGCAGCAACGGCAGACTTGGCTGCAAGACGTAGCGCTTGCCCAGCAGCAGCGGCAGCACCTCTTGCAAGAGCAAGAGCGGACGCATCACAACTTCACTGATTTGGGGCAGCAACACCGCCGCCTCGATGCCATTCTCGCAGACGCAGAGGCGATCGCCACGGGGTATCATCAGCTTCAAGCCCTGCAACTCGAAGACGAACGTCAAACGGAGCGGTTTCAAGCCGATCAAACCGCTCAAGCAAATCTGCAATCCCTGAAGCAGCAGCTTGCTGAGATCACGAGTGGCTACACTGATCAACTCCGGGATGTGCAGTCGCGTCTGGATGCTCTAAACCACGATGAAGACGACGTTGTGAGTGTGCTCCAAAAAGTAGGAGACTTGGAGCCTGCCCTCAGACAGCTCTACCAATCTCGACAGCGCCTCAGCGACCTCGATCAGCTCCAAACTCAGGCATCTCCCCTTATTCAACGGCAGCAGCAGCTCCAAAATCGACTGCATCTTGAATATGCCCGCCTCACCGCTCGCCTAGAAGAACTGCAATCGTCGGCAGAACAGCTTTATGCGCAACAGCAGCGTCAGCCTCAGCTACAACAAGCGGTGTTAGATGTTGCCCATCAAATCGAATATTTTGAGCAGCGTCGGCTCTATCAACAGCAGGTGCGCGAAAAAGGCACTGAGCGTCGTCATTTTTTAGAACGGCTGCAAGATCGTCAGCGAGATTATGAGCGCCAGATTGCAGAATGGGATGCAAAGATTCGCATGCTGCAAGCGGGACATGGGTCTAATGGGGCTGGATATGCGCACGATCGAGACTATAGACCGCAAGAGGCGCAAGAGGCGCAAGAGGCGCAGGCTGGATTGAGTCCAGCGCATCGAGAGACTGATTATTATCAAGAGGCTGATTATCGAGATGCCTATTCCATCTCTACTCAGTCTCTTCCCGAACATGACAGTGTGTCATATCCACCGTGTCCCCTGTGCGATCGCCCGTTAGATCAACACCACTGGCAGCTCGTCCTTGAACGCCATCAAGCCGAACAGAAAGACCTTTTAAGACAGCTTTGGGTTGTCCGAGAACAGCTTGCCGTCTCCGAGCGCGAAATTCAAATCCTCCGGCAAGAATATCGAGACCTCGATCAGGAGCTGGCTCAATACGGCAGCGTCTTAGAGCGACGCGGGCAGCTCCAAGAACAGATTCAAGGAGCCGTTGACGTGCAACAGCGATTGCGGGAGATGGCCGATGAGCGAGCATCAATCCAGCGATCGCTCCAATTGGGTGGCTATGCGCCAGAGCTTCAGGCAGAATTGGACGCGCTCAATCAAAGTCTACAGCGCCTCAACTACGACGATAAAACGCATGCCCTCGTTCGCGGTGATGTTGAGCGATGGCGGTGGGCAGAAATTAAGCAGGCTGAGGTTAAACAAGCGCAGCGTCGCTACAGTCGCATTCAGGAACAGCGTCCCCAGCTCGAAGCCCAAATCTCAGCGCTAAACCAGCACCTCCAAGCGGTGTATGACTCCCCACTTCAGCATGATATTCATCAGCTTGAGGCATATTTGGCTGATTTGGGCTATGACGCCAACTACCATTCCGCTCTCCGGGCTGCTCTCCGCCAAGCTCAATCGTGGCAGCTCCGCTATCAAGAACTGCGTCAAGCCCAGCAGCAGGTTCCCATACTTCAGCAGCGTGCTCGCGAACTTGAACAGGCTTTAACTGAATTGGATCAGTCCCTAGCAGCCGTGGATGAACAAATTGCCCGTTTGCAATCCGAGCTTGCTCAAACGCCCGATCGCCAAGACGCAATTCAACGCCTAGAGAACCAGATTAAACAGCGGCGATCGCAATTGGATGAACATTTGGCGCAACTGGGTCGTCTTCAGCAACAGCAGCAGCAGCACGATAACCTCCGCCAGCAGCTTGGCGACCAGAAGCACCGGCTAGATACGGCTCGACAGCAGAGCCGTGTCTATCATGAACTGGCTCAAGCGTTTGGTAAGAACGGGATTCAGTCTCTCATGATTGAAAATGTGCTGCCCCAGCTCGAAACCGAAGCCAACCAAATCTTGGGACGGTTGAGCGCTAATCAGCTCCATGTACAATTTGTGACCCAGCGAGCCGGACGACGCAAGTCATCTCGATTAATCGATACGCTTGATATCTTGATTGGTGATATTCAAGGGACTCGTCCCTACGAAACCTATTCCGGTGGGGAGGCGTTTCGCGTCAATTTTGCCATTCGATTGGCACTGGCTCGGCTGCTGGCTCAGCGGTCGGGAACGTCCCTACAAATGCTGATTGTCGATGAAGGGTTTGGAACTCAAGATGCCGCTGGATGCGATCGCCTGATTAGCGCCATCAATGCGATCGCCTCTGATTTTGCCTGCATTCTCACCGTCACCCACATGCCTCATCTTAAGGAGGCATTTCAAACTCGCATTGAAGTGCAAAAAACGCCCGATGGTTCTACTCTCCACTTGCTGATGTGAATTTGATGTGAGCGCCTGGACGGTTATTTTCAAGCCTTTCGCCTTTCGCCTAATTGGGCTTCACGCGCATGAGTGTTTGCCCATATTCAACCGGGTCACCATTTTGCACTAAAATTTCTACCACTTCGCCCGACACTTCGGCTTCAAGCTCATTCATGAGTTTCATGGCTTCGATAATGCAGACCGTTTGTCCGGGGCGGATGCGATCGCCCATATCCACAAACGGTGGCTCATCAGGTGCTGGCGATCGATAAAACGTTCCGACCATGGGTGACATAATATCGACAAGCTGCTGCTCGATAACGGTGGGGGTCGGGCTTGATGCCGAAACAGTCGACGCCGAGTCAGCGGCGCTGGTAGGGTGTGGAACTGTAGTGGGTGAGACAGGAGGAGCAACGACCGACGGTGGAGCCAGACTGTCTGACCACATCAGTGATTCAGGTGCGCCCCTCTTTAACCCTTTTCTAATTGTCAGCTCAAAATCGTCGCTTTTAAGCGTCAATTCTTCGATGTCAGTCTCATTCAAAGCCGACACCAGTTCACGCAGTTCGTTAAATTTGAGTTCCACAGTCTACATTGCCCACTTTCACAAAACGTTCTGAATGTTGAGTTTTGAATATTTAGCTTGGGTCACCTCCAACTTTCGACATTCAATTCTCAATTTTGCCTATGTCTAGACCTGCTAATGTCGCGGGTAAAGATTCAAAAACTTGAGTAAAATCAGCGACCTGAGCTAAAGAGATTGAGGCATCTTACTCTTGCCCTAAATCTTACTCTCGCCCTAAATAAGAATCATTGCGAGTGTCAACCTTAATCCGCTCACCAATAGAAATAAAGAGCGGAACCATAACTTGAGCGCCCGTTTCTACAATGGCAGGTTTGGTTCCTCCAGTGGCGGTATCTCCTTTAACACCTGGATCAGTCTCGGCGACTTCTAGCACGACCGAATTGGGCAGCTCAACCTCAAGGATCTGATCTCCCCAACGAACGACGTTAACTTCCATTTCTTCTCGCAGATATTTGACGCGATCGCCAATCTGATCAGCCGTCAGTCGCGTTTCCTCATAGGTTTCCATATCCATAAACACATACTGCTCACCTTCTCTATAGGTGTGCTGCATTGTGCTCTTTTCCAGGGTCGCTTGAGGAACGGTTTCACCTGCGCGGAAGGTTCGATCAACCGTGTTGCCCGATTGGACATTCTTAAGCTTTGTCCGCACAAATGCAGATCCCTTACCGGGTTTAACGTGAAGGAACTCCACTACTTTCCAAACTTGACCATCTAACTCAATACTGACGCCTGTGCGAAAGTCATTACTGGAGATCATGAATCTTGCTGCTGGGGAGAACAATCGGCATCTAATTTTACCCCTCAAGGGGACGACACTCCATACTTACCAGAGCATTTTTCCAGAGCATTTTGAAGAGGAGATGGGCAACCATCCCCGAAATGGCAGACAGGAAATGGCAGACAGTGTGGCAAGATCAAACATGGAATTTCATGGAAGTCTTGCCTGCAATTTGCCCGGGCGCGGGATTGCTCAAGCGATGCAGGTATTCCATGCGATGACATATGCCGTATTCCGAACCAACCCCATGATCAGCGTCTTCGCCAATCTAATGGATAATTCTCATTCGACTCCCGGATCTAACGATTCTAACAATCGAGGTCAATCCAGCCCCATTCACCAATCGAGTCGATCTCTCATTTCAATGCTCTTGCCAATGATCCTGACTGCCTTGCTAGCAGGACTCGTACTCGTCGGGTGGAGTCAGCCCGTTGCAGCCGATTCGCTTATTAGTCGACTGCCTCCTGGGAATGCCGTGACGGACGGTAGCGCGTTACTCCGCTATGCATTACCCATCGAAAATAAGCCGGTTCGCCGCCTTCAAGAGGCACTCGAAGGCATTTCTGAAACATTGCGAGTTCAGGGGAGCCGACGGGTTAGCTCTATCAATCGCAATATTAAAACTGCCAATCGGGTGTTGGCTCGTCCTGAAAAGATTTTGACTAGTGTCCCTGACGCTCGGATGGCTGAAGCTGAAGCGATCATGAGCACCATTCGAGAGGACCTGAATATGCTCCAGGCCGCAGTCGATGCCGAAGATAAAGAAGCCGTTTGGATTGAGCGGGGCAAACTCCTCGGGCAGGTCGGAGAGTTGGAAGAGTTGATGATCGAGGACTTTCCGTTTGAGATTCCGTCTGAGTATAGCGATCTGCCTCAACTGAAAGGACGGGCGACGATCGAGATGACCTTTCGCGACAAGGGAACTGTGAGGCTAGTGGTCGATGGCTATAACGCCCCCATTACCGCAGGCAACTTTGTCGATTTGATCCAGCGAGGATTTTATGACGGCTTACCTGTGACCCGTGCTGAGAAATTTTATGTGGTGCAGTTGGGCGATCCTCCAGGGCCTGAGGATGGATTTATCGATCCGAAAACCGATGAATATCGGACAATTCCGCTAGAAGTGATGATTGACGGAGATTCAGAACCGCTTTATGGCATCACGATGGAAGATGCCGGACGATATCTCGATGATCCGGTACTCCCTTTTTCAGCGTATGGTGCTGTGGCAATGGCTCGTCCGGGGGATGATCCCAATGGTGGTTCGTCTCAGTTCTTTTTCTTTCTCTTTGAGCCAGAATTAACTCCAGCAGGGCTGAATTTATTGGACGGTCGCTATGCTGTGTTTGGCTATGTCACCGACAATAAGGACGTTTTAGATAACTTAGATGTGGGCGATCGCGTCGAGTCTGCCAGGGTCGTCAAAGGGCTAGATAATCTGGTCGAACCTCAAGCCGCCTAGCATGAGCCAACCCTCTGCTCCATTGCGAGTTCAAGACATTGGTGAACAGGGGCTTTTGCAGCGGCTCTATCCGTTTTGCCCGCCTGAGCTGGTGGGGGATGATGCGGCAGTGCTGGCGATCGCCCCTGGGCACGACCTGGTTGTGACCACTGACATGCTGGTAGATGGGGTGCATTTTAGCGTCGGCATAGCGACTCCAGACGTTTACACCACATCTGCTGCTGATGTCGGATGGCGGGCGGTGGCTGCTAACCTATCTGACCTTGCGGCGATGGGAGCCGAGCCTCTGGGGATCACCATTAGCTTAGGGCTGCCTGGGGAGTTAGAGGTGGCTTGGGTTGAGCAGCTTTATTGCGGCATGTCAGAGTGCTTGCAACTGTCCCACACGCCGATCGCAGGCGGTGATGTGTGTCGATCGCCCATAATCACGGTATCGATTACCGCCCTTGGGCACCTGGCATCGGGAACGGCAATTCTGCGATCGGCGGCTCAGCCGGGTGATGCGATCGTGGTGACAGGGCTGCATGGGTCATCGCGGGCAGGTCTTGAGCTGTTGCTAAATCCTGATGCTGGAGTTCAACTTGAACCGGGCGATCGCGCTGAATTTATTCGCGCTCATCAACGACCCCGTCCGCGTCTAGATGTGGTGGCAGCATTGCGGGCGATCGGTGCCTTCGATGAAACCCCAGTGCGGATAGCGGGCATGGACAGCAGCGATGGCTTAGCAGATGCGATCGTGCAAATCTGTTACGCTAGTGGTGTCGGAGCGCGATTAGAGTGGAAGCATATTCCGATGTCACACGCACTGATTCCCTGGATGACTGATACCGCGATGGAATGGACGTTATACGGGGGAGAAGATTTTGAACTGGTGTTGTGTCTTCCCCCCGATCGAGCTGATTTATTGGTAGAACGGCTCGATACCCATGCAGCCATCATCGGCAGAATTACGCCCAAAGCGGCTGAATCAGAACCCGAAATTGTTCTGACTGATTCGGCTGGCACAATGCCGTCCCAAGTTCTCAGCCTAAGTCGGGGATTCCAGCATTTCTAGCAATCGGCTGAGCTTGCTACAACGCTGCATATAGCAATCCCAAATCATTCATGAAAGGGGAGTGCGGGCATCTTGCCTACGTTCAACGTCCTACCGCGAGAGCGTACGGCCATAAATCATCTGAGATTGCTATATGCTAATCTTAATAATTGTTAAAAATTAATCGTAAAAATCCGCCCTATGACTCCTGAGCCCATCACGAATCCCCCCGTCTACACCCTCATTATGGTGTCCAACTTTTTTGCGATTATCTTCGGCATTATTTTCAAAGATATGCTGGAGTATCAAACCGCCTATTGGAATACCAATCGTGATTCTCAAACCCAAATTCATTACAAGTCACCCAACATTATCGTTGCGTATTTAGGGCTGACCTTTTTTGTGACCCTATTCATGGGAGCTAGCCTGTCAGTATTTGGCTTAGTAGGGTGGTTTGCAGGCTTGATTGCGGCAATTATCGTGTTGCCTACTGCTCTTTTGGTGTGGTTGCAGTTGGGGTCAATGCTCAGCTTGCTCGTGACGGGAGGCTCTGAAGCCGTTGACATCGATTCTTATGGCGCAGGCGGGATTTTTGACGTTCAAGCCTCAGAGCGTCGATCAGAATCGTAATGGGCGGCTTTGTACGCTTTATGAGGAATTTCTCCCTCACCAGATCTATACGTCGGTAGTCTCGGCCTGCTTTAAGTAAAAATCAAACCTTTCTCGGAGCTGATTCACTGTCAAATCTTGAGTCCAATATTCAACAAGAGCATGACCGAGTGCCCAGGCATTGCGTGTAACTTCGGGTGATGGCTTCCCATCAGAGAGTTTGGGCGTGTCTGTCAGCACGTTCCATAGTGACAGCAATTCAAAACTCTTTGATTTCGAATCATCTGTATTCAGCACGGAAAACAGATCATAGGCCATTTGCAACTTGCCAATGACCACAGGCAACTGCTCGACCGGAATTTGCTCAGACAGGACGTATGCAAGCGTTGGAGAGCCGGTCGTTAAGGTGGAGATAAACTGAAGCACCGGGCTTTTGAGGAATGCGGTCAACCCTTGAGTCGTCGCCATTTGGAAGGTGTAGCGATCGATAACCTTGGCGGCTGCGGTGATACGGGCGTCGCGATCGCGCAAAAATCGAGCTAACCGAAGCTGTTTAGCTGGATTAACGGTTTCTAATAAGGCGACGGACAAAGCATCCAGATTCCACGCGCTGCGATCTGTTTTAGAATCGCGGGTGACGATGGGCAAAATGCGATCGCACCGATCGCCTAATAAGTCTGACCGATACTGAGTTGCCTCACGAATGGCAACTTCTTTCGGGCGATCCCCCCTCTGCCAATTATAGGGGGGGGTCCATTCTCGAATGGGGCGGAGGCGATCCACCTGAGTCACAATGGCGATCGCAGGCAAATCTGCCACCTCTGCCTTGATTTCGTCAATAAAATCCACATCCATTTGCAATGCCGGATCGAGAGCAGGCGTGACCAGCATCAATAAATCAGCCGTCATCGCATAGTCCAACACCAATTCTCGAAAATCTTCTCGGCTAATCTGCTCATAGCCAGGTGTATCCCAAAGATTTAGCGTGTCTCCCGTTTGAGTTTGCCACTGGTAGTTCTGAATTTGATCGGTGCTGGGCAGCACATCAACCTCTGCTTTTTCGGCTTGAAACACCGTATTAATCACGCTACTTTTCCCAGCTCCCGTGCGCCCCACGAGCAATAGATTGACGGGTTTTTGCTCAACCTCTTCAGTGGGTTCCGCTTTTTCTAAAATCTCACGCAGGCTTTGAGTTTTGGCTTTGGGCAGTTCATCGGTTGGCACGGATGCTTCCAAACCGGGCAAATGGCTGCCACCATAGAGGGCGATCGCCTGCTGGCAGAGGTTTCTCAAGGCCGCCTCTCGCAGCATTTGCCCCAAATTCACTAACATTTGCTGGGTCGCACGACTCCCCGATCGCTGACTTGCGGTGCGAGCCACTGCCGCCGCCGGGTTAATCACCCACTGCACCCAATTCCACACTTGCCACAGTCTACGCGCCGACGGTTCAAGCTTTTGATAGACCTCATAGGCTTGATATGCCTGCCCCACCGTCACCTGGTTAAGCACTGGCGAGAGCTTCTGCATCCATTGATCCACATCATCTACGGTGCCGCGAATCAGCCCATATGCCTGAGGGACATAGATATTCAGCAGCGGATACTTCACCTCAGGATGATAGACATTGGCGATCGCCACTACAAGATTTTGACACCGCTTCCAAAACGTCTCCCAATCATCCCAAATCGGCGGATCGTCACGAGAGGCACTTAAGACTCGCTCCAGCGCATCTTCACTCTGTTTTACTGCTTCATGCTCCGCAGGGCGTACCCCATCCTCGCCGGTCAACTCAATATCTGCATTGACATCGGTAATCAGTGCTTCCACCTGCTGCGTCATCGGCATTGTCCACTTCGCCAGCAGCCATCGCCAACCCAAAAATATCAGAGTAAAAATTCCCCAAATCCAACTGATGCCCCACTCGTGGATCTTCCATCCAGCCGCCACCAGCAAGAACCCCACGACGCCAACAACCGGAAGCACCAATATAACTAACTGCCACCACTTAAATTGAATCATGTTGCCCTCGAAGCCCTTTAAGCCAGTCTATAGCAAAAGAATGAAAGTAGAAGGCAAGAGGCAGTTCGCGAAGCGTTGCGCAGCAAAGGCA
>JBNPEG010000246.1:11113-23994 GCA_051117555.1 Elainellaceae cyanobacterium
CAATATAACTAACTGCCACCACTTAAATTGAATCATGTTGCCCTCGAAGCCCTTTAAGCCAGTCTATAGCAAAAGAATGAAAGTAGAAGGCAAGAGGCAGTTCGCGAAGCGTTGCGCAGCAAAGGCAAGAGGCAGAAGCAAAAGGCAGAAGGCAGTTCGCGAAGCGTTGCGCAGCAAAGGCAGAAGGCACATGCCTGCTATTGGGTTGTTCCAGCCATTTAGGGGGTCATAATGTCCACTTCACGTGCTATATCTTTCTCGCATGCGGTTCATAGGTTTCCTGCTATTTTCTAGCGAGTAATCCTCAAACTTCTATCCACTGGATGAAGCCAATTTACAGAATGATGTGTCAACAGGATGCGCCAACAGAAAGTATTACCGTGACGCATTTTTAATAATCCCTAAGCCGCTCTGAGATTTGTAGACCTCAGCGTGTAATGAACGGGGGGGCGAGTCGATCGAGAGGTCGCCGTTAGCAATCGAGGAATTTCAGCGCTGTTATAGACTCGAAATTCGCTTTGGATGGTAGCCTTGGCTGTTCTAACGGCCTGATTGAGAACTAATGAACCCTCTGGGTCAGATACTGAACGGTGGAACGTTCCTGGAGGAATCCGCAGAATATCGCCATTGGCGTCAAGACGCACGATGTGAAAGGGATCGTCCCAGGCTAGATTTACCAAATAAAAGGTACGCCCTCCTGTAAGTGCCAACAGATTGTCTTCTTGATTGGGATGGAGATAAAACTGCCAATATCCATCTGGGCTATTGTTTGGACTCACGGCAGGGCCCTCGTGAAAGACTAAATCACGAGCGTTAGAATTGGGGATCGTAACGTCGAAGAAGCGGACACTAGGAGTATCACGAAATTTGGAATACGGAATTAGCTCAAACATGGATTCTGATGTTGCGTCTGTTTGGGTGGGCAGAGCCTGTGAATTTGATCACAGTCGCTTTAATTCAGCCGATGTCAAACTACGTTAGCTTGGGCATTTGTTGAGGATCAAAACAGATTGCGAGTCCAATCTATTCGGAAACCGAATTGATGAATATCTTTCATTTACAGGTTCTATTAACCGTTGTCGAATGTAATAACTTTTCAGCGGCTGCACTGAAGCTCGATATTTCCCAGGCCGCAGTAAGTCGGGCGATCGCCGCCTTAGAAGACGAACTTGGCGTGTCTCTGCTCACTCGGGGTCGATTTGGCGCACGGCCTACCCTAGTAGGCGAACGGGTACTCTATCACGCTCGCCAAATTTTGCAGTCTCGCGACAACATTGACTATGAAATTAACTTGATGAAGGGGCTAGAAGGGGGGCGAGTGCGCGTTGCATCGTTTCGCAGTGCAGCCACTCATCTACTGCCTCCGCTGATTGCTCAATTTAGTCACCGATTTCCTAACATCGACGTAACGCTCACCGAAGATGACCCTAATGGAGTCGAACAAGCCTTACGAGAAGGGCGGGTTGATATTGGCTTAGTCCCCCTCCCGCGCTCATGCGAAGACCTTGATACCTGGGAAATTGCTAAAGATGAATTTGTCGTACTGCTGCCATCGCCACGTCAACCCATTCCAGACTCGTTGACCTGGGAAGCGCTCTCGGCATACTCGTTTATTTTATTTAATTACGCAGAATGTACCTCAGAAGTACGAAACCATTGGGCAAAGTGGGATCAATCATTTAAGGTTGCCTTCGAAATCAAGGAAGATTCAACCATTGTCAGCATGGTTGCTCAAGGATTGGGGGCTGCTGTGCTCCCTCGCCTCGCAGCACTGCCTATTCCAGATGACGTCGAAGTGCGATCGCTCCCCGTTCCATTGTTTCGAGTGATTGGGGCAGCCGTCATGTCAAATGTATTGCATCCGCCAGCCGTCTTTGCGTTCCTAGATCTACTTCGTGGCACCGGGCTATTTGCAAAATCGGCTTGAGTCACCTTCTATAAAATACAGTAATTTTCAAATCGCGCTAAGTATAGAAATGGTGATGTGGGACACGCCGCGCCCCACACACCGTGCTTATCCCAAGCATATACCGCTACAGCCATAGCAATCCCGTATGGGTTGTGAGCGGTGGGGCAGGCGGCGCCCGCGACGTGAGTGAGACGCTCACACTACGGGTATGAAACTTCCGCCATCTTGTACTAGAAACCTAGGCAACAACAAGGCGATAGAAAAACTACCATTGCTGTGCAACTTTAACATTCGCATTTTGCAAGCCGGGGCGCTTTACATCTGCTAATGCTCTATTCACTGCATACTTCTGATTGATCGAAGAAATCAGCCCAGACGTATCATGCCCTGCTGAAACTCCCCAAAGGTCAGCCACGATACTCAATGAACCCCTTTCATTTCGAGCCCAACCAATATCATAGTCACCCTCTAAAACCGCTACAACATCAGCTTGAACCCGTTGACAGCCAGCACCTCTTACCTCTGCGTAAGTCTTAACGTTGATTCCCAGATCTTGAAGAGACGCTTTAAGCATCTCGACATCGTCGAGCTTAGTGCGTAATGTACTGAAATGAGACATATGTCCTCTCTCGTCTATACAACTGGAACGACCACCCCAATTAGTTCCGTAGAACTAACCAGTTGGGTACGGTCAGAGTCAAATTTTGTTTACATTTCTTTACCTAAAAAATGCATCTTTATACTAGCCGTTAATCTGACAACCTTTGCTCTATCAATAGGGGAGTATCACATCCGCTAATTTTATTTTGCAAATCTATATAGCCCTACGGGCTTAGATAAGCACACCTTACGAGTTGCATAGATGCCGGTAAAGACTCTTCTACTCTGCTTTTCAACGATCTTACAGCGGCATTAGGGCAACTCCTGCGACAGGGTAGTCAATTTGATTTGGAGATGGGCGATCGCCTCGTACTCTTTTGCAAATACATCAACTAACCGTTCAAACACCGGAAGTACTGTTTGATAGATAGCAACATTGCCAGCATTGGGCGAATGGTGATAGGTTTTGCCCACCATTGTCGTGGCGACGTCTAGTGAACTGACTTCGCCCAGCGCATAGAGTCCCAAAATTGCAGCTCCCAAGCACGAGCTTTCATACTGCTCAGGAATCACGACCTCGCGATTAAAAATATCCGCCATCATCTGTCGCCACACCGCTGATTCGACAAACCCTCCCGTGGCTTGAATGTGGGTAGCTTCTCCAGCAAAATCTTCGAGCGCCTTAAAGACCAGATACAGGTTGTAAATAATACCTTCCAATACAGCACGAACCAGGTGTGACTTAGTATGGTTGAGGCTTAGCCCAAAGAAGGATGCCCGGGCGTCAGCATTCCATAGAGGCGATCGCTCTCCCATTAAATACGGATGGAAGATCAGCCCGTCCGAACCAGGCGGCACGGTCTCTGCCAGCATGGTTAATAGCTCGTACACGTTTTTACCGAGGCGTTCAGCAGTGGCAATTTCGGCATCAGCCAACTGGTCGCGAACCCAGCGCAGAGCAATGCCCCCATTGTTAACCGATCCACCAATGACCCAGGATTGCTCGGTCAGCGGATAGCAAAACAGACGCGCTTTGGGATCAGTAGTGGGGCGATCGATGACAGCGCGAACGGCTCCGCTGGTGCCAATCGTGATAGCGACAACATTGGGGGCGATCGCCCCGACACCTAGATTAGACAACACGCCATCACTTGCTCCCATCACGACTGGGGTTTCCGGTAAAATTCCCATTGCCGCCGCCATATCGGGCTGCATCGACTGCAAAACCTGAGTAGTGGGGACTAATTCAGACAGCAAATTTTTTGATATTCCGGCTAGCTCAAGTGCCTCCGCATCCCAATCGAGGTGATGAATATTCAATAAGCCCGTGGCAGTTGCGATTGAGTGATCTACTACATATCGGCGAAATAACCGATAAAACACATACTCTTTAATTGAAATGAATTTAGCAGCTCGGCTGAATAAGTCGGGTTGCTCGTGGCGCAACCACATCAGTTTCACCAAGGGAGACATAGGATGGATGGGAGTTCCCGTGCGGCGATAGATCCCATGACCGTCATAATCTTGTTTAATCCGCGTGGCCCATGCTGCACTGCGGTTGTCAGCCCAGGTTATACTGCGTGTCAGAGGATCTCCCTCGGCATCTACCCCGATTAAGCTATGCATCGCAGCACTCACCGATAGGCAGAGAATATCACGGGGCTGGATTTGGCATGTGTGAATAACCCGGCGCACCGTGTCAACCACAGCAGCAACAATTTGATTGGGATCTTGTTCAGCAGTAGACCTATCAGGTGTATACAAGGGGTAGCCTTGGGATGCCTTGCCCACCATCGTGCCTGCTGCTGTAAACAGCACTGATTTGGTGCTAGTCGTGCCAATGTCAATCCCGATGACATATTGATGGTTTGCCATGCCTTGAAAAGACTAAAAAGCCCGTGACGAGGATTGAACTCGTGACCTCACCCTTACCAAGGGTGCGCTCTACCACTGAGCTACACGGGCAAAAGACCATCACTATGCAGTGGTGGGCCGGGCTGGATTCGAACCAGCGTAGGCATAGCCAGCGGATTTACAGTCCGCCCCCATTAACCACTCGGGCACCGACCCGTCTAACGTGCACGGATATTGATGTTAACACACTGTCGGCACCATCTGTACAAAACTCAGGGGGGATTTTTATCGAATTTGGACGGGCGTTGCAAAATTTAGCGTTTGTCGACGTTGGAACCTTGGCCCGCTCGACGGATGCCACTAAATCGCCCTCGACGATTTAATTGCGATCGCGCTGGAAAATCACTTTCGTCGTAGATTTCTCCGACTAATTCTTCCAAGATATCTTCTAACGTAATCAGCCCAACCGTGCCCCCATATTCATCAACCACAATGGCGATATGGAATCGCTGCTGCAACATTTCCTTCAATAAATCAGCGACTCGTTTGGTTTCGGGAGTATAAATCGGAGGCTCCATTGCGCGTGTGATAGCCCCATCGGTTTGTCCAGCCTGACGAAGTGTATTAAGCTCTTGCAGGACTCGCTTCAGGTGAACAATTCCAACAATCTGGTCTTTCGATTCTTCCTGAACCGGAATTCGAGAATAGCCTGTTTCTAAACAGAACGTAATCAAATCCTGGAGCGTCGCTTCATGGGAAATGGTACGCATTTCAATCCGAGGCTTGACCAAGTCGTGAGCTTTGAGCCGATCGAGCATCAGCGCTTTGTTGAGCAACTGATGTTTGTCAAGATCGAGTTTGCCCTTACCGCCTAAGATTTCAATCATCAACTGTAAGTCTTTAACTGACTCCTCTGGCTGAACCACATTCCCCTGAAAGACTCGAATCGCAGCTTGGGCGATCGCCTCCAAAAATTGAGTAATGCGAAACAGTGCCAGCACCCGCGAGAGCCAATAAATCGGACGAACCGACATCTTAAAAAAAGGCAACACATTGTTAATTGCTAACGATTTTGGCGTAATTTCGCCAAAAATCAGCAGCAAGAACGTTGCAACCGCCGTTGCAATCCCGACGGCTGCATTGCCAAACCAAATCGCAAATAAATTGCTTGTCAGAATCGCCGTGAAATTATTGACTAGGTTGTTCCCAACTAAGAGCGTCGTAATAAAGCGGGCGCGTCTTTGCAAAACAAGTTGAAAAATGCCGTCTGGATCGCCCTGTTCCTTAATCAATGCCCTAAGCTTGAGGTTGTCAAGCGCAGTAATGGCAGTTTCAGAACCCGAGAAAAAGCCCGACAGAATTAGCATTAGCACTAATACTGACAAATCAAGCCAAATTGCACCCAATAGAGGAGTCGTCTGAGCCAGAAAAAACAGTTGAGGAATCAATATTTGCAGAGTCACAGGACAACCGAGAAGGAATAGGAGCTCAATTACAACACGACACGCTAATGCCAGGGCACGCGATCGCACCCCTGACCCACTCTACACACAACAGCGAAGAAACGGCTGAACCAGCCCAGTTTCCATCGCCGATTTCTAGAATCGAAACCTTAATACTCAAGACCAGATTGCTGGCTTTCGATGCGATCGCGCCAGCGTACCAATCTGTTCCCCAACATTCACCGATCGCGTCCTTATCGGGCGTGCAGTTCATCTGTAAAAATAGAGGACTATTCTGAGATGATACTCTTCTCTTGAGATTGAGGATAGAGGGGAACACACCATTAACTAATATTTTATTAAGGCAAGATATTGGAGCCGGATGTCGTAGACGCGTTACTCTTCGTTATCATGCTCTGGAATATCGGCTACTGCTTGCAGTTGACCATAAGTTCCCTCAGCAAATCCAGTGAATTTATACTGAGAGTTGCTGTTTGCCTTGGCAGAAAGTTCTAAATGTTTCCAGGTTAATCCCTGATCAGAGTGTCTCCAATAGTGAACCGCTTCAATCGCAGCCTTAATCTGTGGGCTTCGAGTATTAACCTGCTTCAAGGCAATTTCAATATCTTGATCTGAAGCTTCACGCAAATTAATCCGATGTTCTGGCGGTGTGACCGATGAGGGCTTTCCAGAAAACCTTAGCTGTTGCTGAATATCATCCAGTTTTTCTAAAACCTTTTTTAAATCGTCCAAACTATTGCTTGCGTTGCTGAGACTATCAATTCTGTAATGTAGAACTTTTAATTTTTCATCCAAATCACTTCTAATTCCATTGAGGAGAGGAGTGATTGAATTCCTAATCGAATTAGTAGTAAGTTGAAGTTTTTGATCGATCAGAACGGCAATATCAGAATCTATAGAATCAGGACCTTTTGTAGATGTTTGGGTTTCTTGAATACCTCCCGTTAACATTTCCATTTCATCAATGGCAGCGATCGCCTGTTCATCGGTCATATCAAAGACCCATGCCCACACCTTTTCAATATCTAGCTCTTGAGCAACCTGTAGCCAATCAGCGCCATATACCAACTCATATTCAATGTCTTCATCTTCATAGGCATCGGTGCGGCGTATGATCAGTGAAATCAAATTACTTTGATGAGCAAGGAGGCTTTTCTCAATAGCCTGTCGTTGCTCTAACGAAATCGTTTGTTTTCTAGAGTCGGGGAGGGCAATTTGAAAGGTATAAACTTGCCCATGATTAATGGGTTTGATGCCCAAGTTTTTACTAATAAGCTCACGCCGAATATCTTGACTCATGCTCAATAGATCTCCTTAGATTACACTCATCAAGTGGCTAGCTAAATTTTCCAGCCTTGAAATTGCAGCTTGAGCCGATTCCCGATCTTGAGAACTCAATTCATCATCAAGTTCTGCGTGTTGAATCGGATAGCCCTGCTCAGGACATTTAGAAATAATATTTAATCGGGGTATCCACGTACTTTCTGGAAATAATTTGATGGCTCTATTTTCTGAGTTTTTAGTTAAGATATCCCGAAAAGATTCTTCCATCGAATGATTAAAGCTAGACGATCGCTGATCATACATACTCACAGCAATTCCCAGAATAGGCAATGGATCATCTTTGAAGTCTTCTACCTCTTCTACACGTCCAATTACATACTCCAAGGCTCGAATTGGGTAGGGTGACAGTTGGGTAGGAATTAAAATTCCTGATGATGCCATTAGCGATATGCTGTTAACCTTACCAAACGATGGAGGCGGGTCGATAAAAACAAAATCATAGTCATGGTTTCTTAGCTTCTTGACCAGAATGCGATCGCTATCAACCGTCTGAATTAATTCGCTCTCCATCTTACTCAATCGTATATGAGATGGAACGATATCTAATTGAATATCTCCCCAGCGCTTGCGATAAATTACATCATTGAGTTTAGTTCTTGGCTCTAGTAGTAGATGAGTAATGTCTTTCTTGCCTGCTAATTCGACATCATTTAAGGGGTCAATTCCCAGACCTGTTGATAAATTGGCTTGAGCGTCAATATCAATCAGCAGTACTCGTTTACCCAACTTCGTCAGCATTCCTGCTAGATTAATCGTCAATGTGGTTTTACCTACACCGCCTTTGTTATTAAAAACAGTAATAATCATAGACTTTCGTTCCTTCTGAGCTGGTTGACTGATCGGGTCGGACTTTACACCTAGGAGCCTTAACAGCGCTTGACTGGCAAATGCCTTTGAAATCGATTGAGCGAATTTAAATTGAATATGTTGCTGACTGCGATTTAGCGCGTCTTCTACTTTTAGGCAGGTTGCCTTGCTGAGCAGGTTATAGATCAGACCAAAATGTTCAGCTAGGGTTGACTGAGAATATTCAGAAATCGTGACGACCTGCCCTTGATAGTGATACAGGAGATGAAACACGTAGCCATTTGTCAGCAGCCCAAGAATGGCCTTGGATTGCCGCATATATTCACTAATTTGCCAAACGCTCTGAGCGATTTTCTTGTTGGGTGCTTTTACCTCTATAACAAGATATGGCAGTTGATGCACCGATGAACTGGGAGGGTGAACTAGGAAGTCCGCTTTATTTTTACCAATTCCAACTTGAGATTTCCAGTCAGCATCACGATAGCCAAGAATGGTGAGAAGCGGAAGCACAACCTTATACGTGATGTCAGACTCATTACTCTCTGGAGTGATAGACTCAAGGAATTTTAGTTGAGGGAGAGTATTCAAAATATTAAGCCAGCCTACGCTCTCACCAGTTTAACAGGGGACGATCTTATGCAAATTACAACACCCGCGCTTTTATTTCCTGCAATTTCATTGCTGCTTTTAGCGTATACCAATCGGTTTCTGGTACTTGCACAACTCATCAGACAACTACATAGTTCACGAGACACCGATAAGAGTCATTTAATCGTGCGTCAGATTTCGGGACTCCGCAAACGCATTATTCTAATCAAGCAAATGCAATCCTTTGGAGTGATTAGCTTTCTATTGTGTACGGGATCGATGTTTTCGCTGTTCTTAAATCTGGAACCGATGGGCGAGATTTTATTTGGAATGAGCGTGTTGGCCTTATCGACATCTCTGATTTATTCACTGTATGAGGTCAGTATTTCAACCAATGCCCTATCCGTTGTTCTAGAAGATATGGATCGATAATCTTCTTTTCCATTAACGTTTTTTAATGGACGATCGTCACATTTACCGTCACATTTAAGAGATCATCACACTAAAAACGGCATCAGGAAATATCCCATGCCGCTTCTAAAGGCGCTTTAAGACATCGCAGTGCTATGTCCCCACGCAAAAACTGTAAAAGTTTATGATTCTGACAATCTTTGATTCATCCGTGTCTAGGATGGAGCAACTTGAAGAATGAGCGATCGCCTATCAAATGATTGCACTTTGCCCGCATCACCCAAGTCGGTCACAACTCTTTCTAAAAGCTCTGCAGCGCGATCGCGGTGTTGATGCTCTCGCCCCCGAAGCCGAACTTGAAACTTAACGGAATCGCCCTTTTCTAACCATTTCAAAGCTTTCTTGATGCGAATGCCATAATCATTGTCATCGACATTTGGACGAAGCTTGACTTCTTTCAGCGATGGCTTAGAACTCTGGCGCTGACGTTTCTTTTGCTGATATTGATGCTTACCATAGTCCATGACCTTGGCAACCGGCGCATCTTTACTTTGAGAGACGACCACCAGATCAAGACCCGCATCTTGAGCCACTTGTAGGGCTTCGCGAGTGTTGATCATGCCACGATTGTTATTCTCGTGGTCAATTAAAAGAACTTCGGGAGATTTAATTTGACGGTTGACTAATTGCTTCTGTGCTTTAGCGATAGGTCGTTCCTCCTAAACCCAATAACTTGACAAGCATATACTCACTAGAATAACGCACCCCTGGCGAATGGCAAATCTTGCTCAGGGAAGAGACACAAAGTGGGAGCATTCCAAGCCCGTAGAGCTATATTGACGGCTGATCGAGAATTATGGCATCAACGCATTGGACAATGTTTCGCCCACATTTAGCTAGACAGCTTGCAAAACAATGATGAATATCGATCCTAAATCGGGGCATCACGCTATCTTCATCCCGATTAAACGACCTCTGGTTCGCTGGCTTGTCTTAATTCTGCTTGGCTTAGGGCTGTTGTTTCGCGTCGCCAACCTTGATCAGCGTATTTATTGGGTGGATGAGGTCGCCACGTCAATTCGGGTGGCGGGCTATACCCGCGAGGAGGTTACTCAAACTCTTGCAAATGGGGAGGTCTGGGCGATCGCCCCTATACAGCACTATCAGCAGCTTACCTCTGAGCGAGGCTGGGCAGACACGCTTGACGCACTCAGGCAAAGCCCCGAACATGCACCGCTCTATTTCATCCTGGCTCGACTCTGGGTGCAGCTATTTGGCAGTTCAGTAGTGGCAATTCGTTCACTATCAGTCATTTGTAGCCTGATGGCGCTGCCCTGTTTCTACTGGCTGGCGGTTGAATTGTTTAAGTCGCCATTGGTAGGCTGGATGGCGATTGGCCTGCTGTCAGTATCGCCCTTCTTCGTGGCATATGCTCAAGAAGCTCGCCCCTATAGCCTTTGGTCGGTGACGGTGCTGCTCTCTGGGATTGCTTTGTTGCAAGCCTTGCGGCTGAATACGAGAACCCGTTGGGGGCTCTATGCGCTGACATTAACGCTGACTCTCTACACGTCACTACTGTCGGTGTTTGTTGCACTTGGACAGGGCTTGTATGTTGCAGGGATGGCATGGTCTGCATCATCATTTCAGTCCAAAGGATTAATGCGTCGCTATTGGGCTGCAACAGGAGTGGCGATACTTGCCTTCTCACCATGGCTTATGGTCATTGCTCATCACTGGACGATGCTGCAAGACAATACCACCTGGGCGCGATCGCCCCTCAATCCATTAGCAATGGTCGCAATCTGGCTGTACAGTCTTGCAGTTATTGTTTTCGATGTATCTGTATCTGTAGATTTATCCATTGAGACAGTTGCGAAAGGGATAATGGCATCTGTCGTGCTTGGCATCATGGGGTATGCCGTTTATTGGCTGTGGATGACAGCGTCGCGACGAACCGGATTATTTGTGATATTGCTGATCATTTCAACGCCCGCTGCTCTTATCAGCCTCGATCTGATTCGTGGCGGACAAGCCTCTGCGACCCCCAGATACTTGATTCCCTGCCAGTTGGGAATGCTGTTATCTGTGGCATATTTCCTGAGCGATCGCCTCACGTCATTCTCTCGCCAGCGCATGATACTTGGAATCACGGGGCTTTGGGTTACCCTCAGTCTTTGGTCGTGTGTTGGCAATCTTAACCGCACTCCAGACTATCAGAAGGCTCGAAACCAAGCAAACCCGGCGATCGCTGCCATTCTCAACCAAGCCCCGGCATCAATTCTGATTGCTGAACCTGAGTACGCAATGGATGTAGTATCGCTTAGTTATGCGTTAAATTCTGATCTGCGCATTCAAATTGTGTCTGCTGATAACGCGGTTTTTGAACAAGGTCACGAGTACAAGTACGATAACAGCGTGTTTATTCTCAATCCGTCGGATGCACTACGACGCCGTATTGAAAGGGGCGATCGCTTCGATGTAGAAAAAGTCTATCAACCTGAATTATTGACACCCGATGATGTGCATTTATCGCTATGGAAGCTTCAACTCGATTCAAATCCTGAAAGTAGATAAACAAAGTAGATACACCGATCAGGCAGGATTCATGCGTCAAAATTTGATTGCCCCACACTACTATTAAACAAGCTGACTTGCACCAGATACATATCTGTATCCAAGCAAGCCAGTTTTGAAAGTGGCGATCGCACTCGAGTTAGTATAGGTCGGGGTTAAGACATACTAGCCCTTGGCTGTAGCCACATCAATAAATGCATCCCAGGTGTTTTCGCCCACAATACCGTCGGCTTCAAGTCCTACATACGGTTCTTGAAATGCAATGACGGCAGCACGAGTGCTGGCTCCAAAAATGCCATCGACAGCACCGCTGTAGTAATTATTTGTTTTGAGGAAAGCCTGCACTGCCTCAACCGCAGGCCCCCTAATGCCATAGGCAAGAGTTGGAGCAGTTTCGGGATTGTATTCCGTGATGGCATCCTCGCCTACGTCAGGAGAGGTTCGATTATAGGCATCAAGCAATGCTTCCCAGGTACTTTCGCCCACAATGCCATCGGCGGATAGGTTGCGCGATCGCTGAAACGTAATGATGGATGAAACGGTTCGTGGACCATACACACCGTCGATTACGCCATTGTAAAAGTCCTGGCGTTGCAAAAATGACTGCACAGCTTCGACGGCTTCTCCGCTTCGCCCCTCGTAGAGTAAGGGTGCCGTTTCTGGCGAGTATTCACTCAAATCGGAAGATGCTTCTGTGGGTGTCTCCGTTGCTGACTCGCTAGCGCTTGATTCGCTAGTTGTGGGTGACTGAGCAACCGCGATCTGAGGTATGGCGATCGCAGGCGCAACTAGCATTGTTGAAACAAGTCCAAGCTTCATCAAATGAGTTTTTATCCAGTTATGGGCAATGGTTCGCATTCTCATAGTGCGGACCTCCATATATTACGTCTTCATACCCATCCAAATACCCGCTGGCAGATTTGCACCAATTCTTGATTTTAGAGGGTTGATTTTGGATTCATTTCGAGAAATGATAATAAGTGGCTGGTCTAGATCAATGGTCTAGATCAAATGATTGAATTTATTAATCCAGATTTATTAGTGTAGATGCACGTCTATGGATGCACATTCTTTAATCCTGCATCGCTTAGGGCGTCTATTCTTACTATTTCATAATCGTTGCAAGTTGCCCTCCTACTGAAGTACAGTTCCTCTCTCAACCAAAAGATTAGTTTTGGTAGTGCTCATCTGTAGACAATTCTGAGTATACCGTTCTCAAATAGGACATGAACAATAACCGTACATGAATGCTTTAGGAAAAGCGAAGGTTTGCAAATGCGTTACCAGTCCAAATAGCAACTTAACCGACTTGAATTTCTTGCACATGCGAG
>JBNPEG010000134.1:0-23945 GCA_051117555.1 Elainellaceae cyanobacterium
CCTGTCCAACAGTTGGTAAATTAGCTCTTGGGCGTGGGCAAGGATCTTCATGAGACTTGCAATTTATTGGTTCCACGCCCTTTTTTCTCATTCCTGCTGCCTAGGTGCAAGATATGAGTATATTCAATGAACAACCAAAACATTTTTGATGCCTCACTTTTGAGGAGCTACGGCCTATCAGAAATGCTCTAACTATCTAAAAAGTGTCAGCAAAGTTGCCAGTCTCACCCGTGGATTCAACAGATTTAGAGAATGGATTCTGAATTATCTTCCAGAATTATGATTTACTATCAATATTGCTGGTTGGCTCAGATTACGTCTTGACACAGCTAGCATAGTAGGGATTATGATGATCACCGTTTGGAACCTCAGGTTCTTTCAGCTGAGAAATGCAGGATGTTAACGGCGTATGCAAGAGCTCGCAACTATACCAGAATTTGACTTCGAGAGTGCGGCGTATAAGGACGCTTATAGTCGTATCAATGCCATTGTAATTGAGGGTGAGCAACAGGCTCATGATAATTACATTCACCTTGTCGAGCTGTTGCCGGAGCATAAACAGCATTTAGAAAGCCTTTCTAAGATGGAGAATCGCCACAAGAAAGGGTTTCAGGCTTGCGGTAAGAACTTGAACGTTACTCCAGATATGGAGTTTGCTCGCGACTATTTCGCTGCCCTACACGGCAATTTCCAAAGCGCCTACGCAGAGGGTAAGGTTGTGCCGTGTCTGCTGATTCAATCGCTGATTATCGAGGCGTTTGCGATCGCAGCTTACAATATCTACATCCCCGTTGCAGATCCGTTTGCTCGCAAAATCACTGAGCGTGTTGTTAAAGATGAATACATGCATCTCAACTTTGGTGAAGTTTGGCTAGGTGAGCACTTTGAAGAGTCTAAAGCAGATCTAGAAGCAGCAAATCGTCAGAACCTGCCGATCGTGTGGAAAATGTTGAGCCAGGTTGAAGACGATGCGCGGGTGTTGGGTATGGAAAAGGAAGCACTCGTCGAAGACTTCATGATCAGTTATGGGGAAGCATTGGGTAACATCGGTTTTACCACTCGCGAAATTATGCGGATGTCTTCCCACGGTCTTGCTGCTGCTTAGTAGCTTTTCGGGCTCATTGTTACGAAAGATACCAATGACCTCTTGAAGCAGCCGCTCGTCCAGAGCGGTTATTTTTTATTATGAGATTTCGGTATTCTGTTTCTTCTCTACGTGTTTGAATGTTTTCTTAAAGCGAGTTATTTATGTTTGGTCTCATTGGTCATCTGACTAGCTTGGAACATGCTCAAGAGGTCGCTCATGAGCTAGGCTACCCGGAATATGCCGATCAGGGATTAGATTTCTGGTGTTCTGCCCCTCCCCAGATTATCGACAAAATCACCGTTACGAGCATTACAGGACAACAAATCGAAGGGCATTACGTCGAGTCATGTTTTTTGCCTGAAATGTTGACAAATCGTCGGATTAAGGCGGCCATTCGCAAAATCTTGAATGCTATGGCTCATGCCCAAAAACATGGGCTTGATATCACGGCGTTGGGTGGGTTTTCTTCAATTATTTTTGAAAATTTCAACCTCGATCAGCACCGTCGCGTTAGAAATATCGAGCTAGAGTTTAACCGATTTACGACGGGCAATACTCATACGGCATATGTTATTTGTCGGCAGGTTGAGCAAGCCGCCGCCAAACTCGGCATTGATTTGAGCAAATCAAATGTCGCCGTCTTTGGTGCAACCGGCGATATCGGCAGTGCCGTATGTCGGTGGCTTAATGTTCACGCCGATGTGGATGAGCTGTTTTTGATTGCTCGTAATCAAGAACGATTGCAAAACCTGCGAGATGAGTTAGGTCGTGGCAAGATTATGGGGTTGGAAGAGGCCCTTTGCCAAGCGGATGTCATTGTGTGGGTAGCGAGTACGCCACGAGGCGTTGACATCGATCCGCTATTGCTGAGAAAACCCTGTTTGCTCATTGATGGCGGATATCCTAAGAACCTTAAAACGAAGGTGCAGCACCCTGATATTTACGTTCTAGAAGGCGGCATTGTCGAGCATTCTCTCGATATTGACTGGAAGATCATGAAAATCGTCAAAATGGATATTCCAGGTCGCCAATTGTTTGCCTGCTTTGCAGAATCGATGTTGCTTGAGTTTGAAAAGTGGCACACCAACTTTTCATGGGGGCGGAATCAAATCACCGTTGAAAAAATGGAGCAAATTGGTCATGCCTCTGTAAAACATGGATTTAAGCCCCATTTAGGATTTTTGGGAACGTAAGCTGACGTAAGCGCTGACGAGTAATCTGACGAGCAATCTAATGGGTATCTGGCGATCGCCTATCGAATATCCGCCACTATTAGAGGGTGAGGTGCATGTTTGGCGATCGCATTTTTCGTCTCATGTGTTGTCTGACGCCAATCTCAGCCAATTTGCTCAGGTTCTTGCAGCCGATGAGCAGGAGCGTGCACAGCGGTTTCGTAGCGATCCTCATCGCCAGCAGTTTATTGCAGCACGAGGGCTGTTGCGAATCTTGCTTGGCGATTATTTAGATATAGATCCAGCCCAGATTCAGTTTGTCTACGGAGATTACGGCAAACCGCTCCTAAATGCCTCTAGCATGTCCCAAGCTTTGCACTTTAATCTGTCCCATTCTCATGAAATGGTGCTGTATGCCGTGACGCGCGATCGCCCCGTCGGCATTGACATTGAATATCTTCGTCGGGTGCAAAACGTAGAGCAGCTTGCCCATCGATTTTTCTCACCGATAGAGGCCGCGGCAATTTCAGCGCTTTCGCCCGATCAACAACAGACCGCCTTTTTTAATGGATGGACTCGGAAGGAAGCCTATCTTAAAGCGACCGGACGCGGATTAGCCGATTTAAGTGAAGTTGAGGTTACGCTGTTGCCTAATGATCCGCCTCGTTTGATTACCCTTCCTGCACACTCTCCAGACTACTCAGACGTGTCCGAATCGCTAGGATCGGAATGGACGCTCCATCATCTCAATCCTGGAGAGAGCTATGTAGGAGCGTTGGCGGTGCAGCAGTGCCCCCAGGTTCAGTGCTTGCACTGGTCGGCATCGCAGTTGAGATGGTGAATCTAAAGGTTTTAAGGTCTTTATAAGACATCTCGAAGGGCGACCCCAGCAAATATTAAAAACAACACTCCGCCGATTGCGGTTAGCGTTTTTTCTGAGATTTTGCCACAGGCAAGTCGTCCACATGTGACTGCGATCGCCGCACAAATCGCATGCCCCAAAATCGCCCCGAGGGTAACTCCGATCGGGTCTTGAGCTGCTGCTAAGGTGATAGTTGCAATTTGCGTGCGATCGCCCCATTCTGCCAAAAACGTAAGCCCGAATGTCTCGGTCAAAATAATTGGAAATGTTTGATGATAAGATTGCCGTTTCTCGACGCGATCGATCGCTTCTTCAGCCTCATTACACTCATCAAACCCCGGTTGGCTCGTCATTTGATATGCGTCGTATAGAAGCTTTAATCCAAACAGTGTAAAGAGTCCAATTTCGACATAGTCTACGTAGCGACCCGGAATAAATGACGCGACCTGCCCCACCAACACTGACAAAATGGTCATTACAGCAAGTGCTGCAACAGCGCCTATAAACACCAGGCGGCGCGGATGGCGCATAGCAAGAATCGCTGCGATAAAAAATGTTTTGTCGCCCAGTTCTGAGACAGTAATTAATAATAAACCTGCTGTGAAGGCGGTCAACATGCTCTCAAGCTCCTCATGAATCGGTGATTAAGTGAGCTTGATGAATGGACCAGCGCTTCACCAAGCTCACACATTATGTGAACTTAGTGAAGGTCTCGCTTACAAATTCGTTAAATACGCTTTGCCGCTTGAACCAGGCTCATCACCAGTATGTTGATTCAAGCGAGCTGGCACGCCAGCAGCTACTCCCCTTCAAATCTTGCCTCATTATACCGGGTCATAGCTCCACACCCGATGACTTACTTTACGATTTCCTGACAATGCCCGTCAGCGGTATACATCGAAAATGAGTTCTAGCCGCGTCTGAGCGGTGTTTAGGGCATGTTGAGGCGTATCTTGGCCGAGTAAGGCCGCTTCGATCGCCCGTCCAAGCTGCTCAGAGAGACGATTGTAACCCGGTAAAATCGGGCGCGATCGCCCATAGGAAGCTTGGTCAAGAAACACGCGAATGGCGGGCTGGTGGTCTACAAACTGTCGATAAGGTTCACTCTGACGAGCACGAAGATTCACCGGAAGATAGCCTGTTTCCATCGCCCATTGGGTTTGAAAGTCTTCGCTCAACACATACTCAGCAAAGGTTAGGGCAGCGTGTTCGGCGTCGGGATTGGTCTTAAAGATAAATAAATTTTCTCCACCCACAGCTGTAGCCTGTTGAGTGTTGGGTGGAATCGGCATCACGGCAAAGTCGACCCCCGTGTCTCGGAGTTGGCGGAGTGTCCACGGTCCGGTCAACTGCATGGCGACCCGACCCGCCAAAAAATCGTCTAGTTCATAGCCTCTCTCTGGCTGAGACAGGGTTGCGGAGCCATCTTTAACCAAATTTTGCCAAAACTCTAGAGCCGCGATCGCTTCTGGGGCAGCCAAATTGGGCTGTCCGGTGTTGGGGTCAATTAGATTACCTCCGGCGCTCCATAAAAACGATAGCCACATGAAGACCGTCCATTCGCCTTTTCCAAGCGGGAGGAGGATGCCGTATTGGGGCGAACTGCCCTCCGGTCGGCTAAGCTGCTGGGCGATCGCTCGAACGTCGCTCCACGATGAGGGAAGTTGGGTAATACCCGCGGCTTCGAAGAGACTCGGGCGATAAAAAATCCCGACATTGTTGACCCCAAATGGCACTGACCAAATGTGCCCATCCCACGTCATTGAGTCGAGTAGGGTTGGGTCAAGCTCGTTTGCGTTGGGCGATGTGGCAAACCAATCCTCCAAGGGACGAATGGCGTCGAGTTCAACCAACTGCCCCGTAATCATCGGAGCATACCAAAGCATCGAAGGTGGCACATCTCCAACCACGGCAGACAAAATCTTAGGCATTTGCTGGTCGCCCTGACCGATGTAGAGTGCGTCTACCTGAATAGACGGATGGGTCTGGTTGAACTGCCCGACAAGCCGATTTAGCACGTCTCGATTAGGAGGCGGGTTTACCCCATGCCATAGCTTCAGGTGCGTCACACCCAGTTCTTGAGACATGCCTGCCTGGCATCCCGAAAGCATCAGACTCAAGTAGCCGATGATTGCCAGACTGACCACTCGTGCGATCGCTGCCCGTCGGGTCAACCCTGGGCGTCTTGAATGCGTGATGATTGAAATCGATTCATCCATGTTTCGAGATAGGCTCGATTTTCGTGTTGCTGATCGGGGTCTGTTGTCGTTAGAGGATGAGGCGCAAGCCCTTGAAGTGCCGCCGTTGTCACGCAAAACATAGATTTCTGAAAGCTGATACAAATTTGCACCAGCAGGTCGTCCTCACCTCGAGTTGTCTGGCGATAGACCTCATGCAAATAGTCTGGGATGAAGTGGCGCATATCCTGCATCAGCAGAGTGGGCGGAATACCTGAGCCGCCTGTGGGTAGCGGATCGGCAAACAGCGCCCCGTATTGAAAATCACCCTGATACAGAGGGATTTGATATGCTTGAGCGTTGTAGGAGATCGTGCCTGGGAATGGCGTTCCTCTAAAGAAAATCGCCTCCACGTATGGCACTGCTGTGTCTTTCAAAAAAGTTAACCCGGCTGATTCAGGAATGATGGGATAGAGGCGATCGCCAATTTCAACGTGATAGGTAATTGGCTGGGATGCAGCATTGACTAATCCATTCAAAATATGCTCAACAACCTCGGCAATGGATTGAATGTCTCCGCGATCATAGCGATCTGATAGATCCAAAAAAATATCACTCATGACCCGCCAAAATTGGCCTAGCCCGCTGTAATAGCACAGTTGACGCACCTGCTCCAGCAAGAAGTTAGGGAAGGCACGATTCATGCCCAGCATCAGCCAGTTGTTCTTCACTTTGGCTTGAATAGCAGCCACGGCATCTCGCTCAAACTGCGGTGTATCGAGATAGGCATCGAGTCCTCCCCCGCCATGCCACAGCATCGTTTTCATGCAATATTCAGCGTATTCATAATTCAGCCGATCGTGCCACCAATGGCGCAATAGCTGCTGAATCGAAACCTTGCCGTTGAAATATTTAAAGAACGGAAATAAGACAAGAAACTGATGATTAGCAATGTAGATCAGATTGTTGGAATAGGCATCTAGGACGACTCCATAGCTTTTTAAGATGCCAACCACTTCTATCAAGTTTTGTGGAGTATCCACTAGCAACGCATCTCCAGTTTCGAGCCGATAGACATATTCGGCCAAAGGATGCCGGGAGGGTCCGATTTGGTTAGTGCTGACCATAACAAGCAGTGATTATCGAGCGTCTATAGAGTAGGGGGGCGACTTGAGAAATGGGCAGTTGGGGAGCGTTGATGGGGGGCGCGGCGATCGCCGGAACTGACGCATCAGGCTTTTTGACATCCCACTGTCCTGTCAGCAAGAAGGCCACCTGGGGTTCTGTCCATCGCACCAGCCACGAGGGTTGAAGCCCCAATCCTAGGATAAATAATGCTAAGACAATTGCGGGTAGCCGATCAGACCACTTCACACGAGGCATATCTGCTAAATAGTCAGGCAGGCGACCAAAAAAAACTTTGTTGACCATCAGCAAAAAATAAACAGCCGTTAAGCCAGTGCCGATCATACAAAGCAGGGTTTGGACGGGGAAGATTGCAAAACTGCCTCTGAAGACGAGAAACTCTGCGATAAAGCCAACCATACCAGGAATCCCAGCGCTTGCCATCACCCCCATGATTAATAGGCTTCCGATGATTGGTAATCCCCTTTCTGGATTCAAGAGTCCTTTTAAGTAATTCACATCTCGACTGCCTGTCTTTTTGGCAACAACGCCGACCAATAAAAACAGCATGGCAGAAATCAAGCCGTGACTAACCATTTGGGAGACTGCGGCAATGACGCTCAAGCGGGTGGATGCAGCCGTTGCTAGCAAGATGAATGCCATGTGGGCAATAGATGAATAGGCGACAACGTTTTTCATGTCTTGCTGGGCGATCGCGCAGGAAGCTCCATATAAGGCGCTAATCACTGCCCAGATTGCCAACCACGGCGCTAAGTAAGCCCAGGCATCGAGAAACAGCCCTAAACCGAATCGAAGCAATCCGTAGGTGCCCAGCTTGAGCAACACACCCGCTAACAGCACTGAGACGGGTGTTGAGGCTTCTACGTGTGCGTCAGGGAGCCAGGTATGGAACGGGAAAAACGGAATTTTGATACCGAAGCCGATGAGCAATCCGCTTAGCAACACAATCTGAGTGCCGAGGGGCATCGCTTGCGATCGCAACGTTTCATAATCAAAGCTCGATACCCCTGTGATCCAGGCAATTCCCAAGAAAGATGCCAACACAAAAATGCCTGATATGGCGGTGTAGATCAGAAATTTTGTTGCAGCATAGCCGCGTTTGGCTCCGCCCCAGATGGCAATTAATAAATAGAGAGGAATCAGTTCAATTTCGTAGAAAAGAAAGAATAACAGCAAATCTTGAGCTAAAAATGCCCCAGCGACTCCAGCATTCAGCAATAGTATCAGAATGTAATAAAACTGAGGTCGTTGAATGGTGCGATCGGTGCTCCAGATAGCGATGATCGTTAATAGCGCATTTAAGAAAACTAGCGGAAATGACAAACCGTCTAGCCCAAGATGGTAACTAAGCCCAATGGTGTTAACCCATAGCAGATATTCGGAAAAATGCATCGAAGGCATTCCCGGATTAAATTGAACCCCCAAAATAATCGTCCACACCCAGAGCGCGATCGCAACTACTAGGGCGATCGCCCGATACGTACCAGGTTGAGACGTTTTGGGCATAATCCCGATGAGGACTGCTCCTAAAACGGGCGTTAAAATCAAAGCAGTGAGCATTCTATCGAATCTCCTTTGGTACCATTTCCCGCTATCACAACCAGCCCGTCGTCCATCCCATGGTCAACACAAAAATAATGCTAAGACCAATTAAGATGGTCAGAACATAGGCTTGAGATTGGCCCGATGCGCTATATCGGAGGGCTTGTCCGCTGAGCACCGTCGCCAATCCGACCAGGTTTACGGCGCCATCTACGACATATCGGTCAAACCAGGACGTCAATTTAGCAGACGTGTTGACCAGCCATACCACCGTGAGGTTATAAAGGCGATCGATATAAAAGTCATACGCTAATAAATCTTGCAGGAAACGCAATGAAACTCGGGTTGAACGGGCCCACGCTCGCCGCAGTTCGATGAACATTCCCAAGACAAACCCAATCAAACCTGACGCAATCAGCAACGGTAACGCAACTTGAATAATTAGCTGATTTGCGTTTTGCAAGGGCGTGGTTGGGCTGAGCCAAAGCGTCCATCGCAACGGAATCAAGGGTGAAAGCAGTACGATAATGGTCAATGTCACCATTGGCACTGCCATAGGCCAAGCAATTTCCGGCGCCCGGCGCGTCTTTTCTTGAGGTGCTCCACAAAAGACCAGGCGAAAGACGCGAGTTAGGTTCAGCGCATTGAAGAAATTTACAAACACTAATACGCCGAGCAACCACCCCGGAACATGCCACACTCCACTCACCCATTGCTGCATGGTCCAAAATGTGCCCAGCGGAAACAGCACCACTAAGCTGGTAGCTCCCACTACAAACGCAGATGTCGTCGCAGGCATGCGAGACCAAAGCCCACCCATGACGGTGATATTTTGATCATTTGTGGTTGAAATAATAGAGCCAACGCTCATAAACAACAGAGCTTTGGCGATCGCATGGGTGAGCAGCAGCAGCAGGGCAATATCAACTTGACCTAGGCCAACTGCAATGAATACCAAGCCCAGATATGCACTCGTTGAATGAGATAACGCCCGTTTTAGGTCAATCTGGGCGATCGCCATCAATGACGTGCCAATTGCCGTAACCATTCCAATTAAAATCAGCGCATCTGCCGATACCGGTGATAGCGTAAACACAGGCTGTAGCTTAATTAGAACGTACGCCCCTGCAGAGACGACAATCGTATTCCTCATAATACTGGCAGGATTAGGACCTTCCATTGCCTCATCTAGCCAAAGATTCAGCGGAAACTGAGCACATTTGCCAGTCGGCCCTGCAATTAATGCCAATCCTAAGAGCGCGGCAGTTAGAGGAGTTAGCGACGATGTTTCTGCCCAATCTTGCAATTCTGAGAACGACAATCCTTCCCCATAGCTGGATAGCGCCACAACCCCCATCAGCAAGATAATGTCACCCACTCGCTTAGTCAAAAAAGCATCTCTAGCCGCAGTGATGACTAAAGGCTGAGCATACCAAAACCCGACCAATAGATAGGTCGATAAGGTCAGAATTTCAAGAAGCGCATAGCTGAGAAATAGCGAATCGCTAATTGCAATACCGCTGAGGGACGCCTCGAAAAAGCCCATCAAGCCAAAAAACCGAGCCAGCGACCAATCTTTTTCCATATAGCCCAGCGCAAACACCTGAGCGAGAAGACTAATCCCTGTAACGAGTTCCATAGCTCCCAAGCTAATTGGTGAAATCTCAATTGCCAAAAACAGGTTGAGATCAGCAACTTTCAGCCACGGATAAATTAACTGTTGAGGTTCCTGCTGCCAGATCAAGAAAAATGCTAACGAACCGTGCAAAAACGCCAAAAACGACAAAGCCAAGTTAATATATGCAGCCGGTCGAGGCCCAGTCCGTTTCACCGCTCCTACTGACCATGGCAGAGTTAAAAGGGCACCTAGCAAACTATAGAGAGGAATCAACCAACAGCTTTGCAGCAGAAACTGCGTCATTTATCGTCATCCCCAAATGTATCAGAGCAAGAATTAGACCGAAGCCATAAGGTGCTGATAATCACCCCAAGCAATCCCAAGAATATAGGGGGACCGACAAACTGCTTTAGATAATAAACAGCAACCACTTGAGAAAAAAGTAAACAAGTGTAACGAATAATTTCAGCCGATCCTCAGCCTATTGCCTAGATTACTAAAGAATGACCCCCGGCGCACTGAGCAGGCATAAAACCCTTTAGATGCCTACGTATCCAAAAGAAATGCTTAGAATGCAACTCCAACCCATCTGCGTATGGGGATTGCAACTCAAAGCAATCGCAGCTTCACTATTCGCAGTCTCGCCATTTATGCCACCGCCAACTTCACAATTAGCAGTATTTTGAAATCAAACGTTTAATAGTGTTGCTTTATTTGACGCATTTAAACATATTTAGATTTGTTTAACAGTTTTGAATTAATGTTTCTAAAAATCATGAAAAATGTCGATAAATCTAATGCCATAACTCAGACCATTAATTGGCTTCAAACTATTCGATTCAAGGTCACATGTCGGTGATATAATCAAAAATTATCAATTCAATGTTGTATGAATGCCCAATTGATTGTGTGAATGCCCATAAAGAGTTCTATCCGATTTTCTTTGCGCTAAATCTCAGCTTTTTGGGGTGGAGTAACGCGCTAGTAACGCGCTAGTTCAAGACGGCAGAAGTTTCATAACCATAGTGTGAGCGTCTCGCTCACGTCGCGGGCAAGATGCTCGCACTCAAATCGGGCAAGATGCCCGCACTTAAATGGTTGGCTTATGGCTGCCAAACGGTACTAGTCTGTTGCAAGCTAAATTTACTTGCATCTTTCTATGAACTATGTCTGTGTCAGCTCCGCTGTGCAAGCTGATCCGACTTAATTGTCAGATCCCCTGAATATAGAGCTTTCATGCAGATTTCTACGCAAGTTTCTGCTAGTGAATAGCGTTCCCAAACGAGCAATCGGTTGAGCAGTGATTGGTAGGCCGTGTCGTATATAGGCAAATAGGTAAGCAAAGGAATCGATGTCCTCATATCTAACTGGAGTTCCCATGGAGTCAGGATGTCGGCGTTCATTAGAGAATCTTATAAATATTATTTGAGATAATCATTTCGGTTTATATTGTCAAAGGTAAGAGCAGCCCTGTATGCTTAAAATTGGGAATTTTAAGGTGCTTTTCTGAAAAATTATCATCGGCTTTCCCGTCGAAATTTTCAGATTTTATCCCCGCTATTTTTGACTATTTTCTAGTTAGGAGATTGACTGATGCCGATTGCTGTTGGAATGGTAGAAACGTTAGGGTTTCCTGCAGTTGTTGAAGCAGCTGATGCAATGGTGAAAGCTGCTCGTGTAACGCTGGTTGGCTACGAAAAAATTGGAAGTGGCCGTGTTACTGTTATTGTCCGTGGCGATGTGTCAGAAGTTCAGGCGTCTGTTGCTGCCGGCGTTGACAATGCAAAGCGTGTGAATGGTGGGGAAGTGTTATCCACCCACATTATCGCGCGTCCCCACGAAAACTTAGAATACGTTCTGCCGATTCGATACACAGAGGCTGTAGAACAGTTTCGAAGTTAGATAGGTCTGTGCTGTTTCTAATACATTTATTTAAGGAAGGGAGAAAACAATGGCAATTGCTGTTGGGATGGTAGAAACATTAGGGTTTCCTGCAGTTGTTGAAGCAGCTGATGCAATGGTGAAAGCTGCTCGTGTAACGCTGGTTGGCTACGAGAAAATAGGAAGTGGCCGCGTTACTGTTATTGTCCGTGGCGACGTATCCGAGGTTCAGGCATCTGTTGCCGCAGGGGTTGATAACGTAAAGCGAGTCAATGGAGGGCAGGTTCTTTCAACTCACATTATTGCGCGTCCTCATGAAAACCTTGAGTATGTTCTGCCGATTCGCTATACCGAGGCTGTCGAGGCATTCCGCGAGAGTGTAACTGGAATTCGTCCCATTAGCCGATCTTAGAGTCTGATGCAAATTGCCAGAGTTTGTGGAACCGTTGTTAGCACTCAGAAAGAGTCTAGCTTAACCGGTGTCAAGTTCTTGTTAGTTCAGTTACTGGATGAAGATGGAAATCCTCTACCGGAGTATGAAGTAGCAGCCGATAATGTAGGGGCGGGTGTCGACGAATGGGTTTTGATTAGTCGTGGAAGCGCTGCTCGTCAAACCCCTGGAGGCGAAACTCGTCCACTTGATGCGTTGGTGGTCGGAATTATTGACACGGTGAGTGTTAGTAAAGGATTCATGTATAGCAAGCGAGAGCAAGATCGCTAGAGCAGTTACTATCTGCCATTGATGGCTTGCTTTGTAGGCTGGGCTTTGGTAGCGAATTAGGCATGTGTGACAGCACACCTGTCGGGCGCAGAGGGAACCCGCAGAGAACTTCAGCATCGGGAAGTAACTGGTTAATGGGTAAGGTCGGTGGATTGGCTCGACTACTAGGTAAGTTTTGTCTGGCATATCGGCTTATCAGCAATGCTTGAAAGCGGATTAACTCTCTCCGACGATATTTTGTTGATTTTGAGTATCGCGTGTTTCAGTCAGGAGATGATTGTCAATGGTTGCCCGTAGCTCTGCTGCTCCCCCTACCCCATGGTCTAAAAACCTAGCTCAACCCAAAATTCATGAGACCGCTTACGTCCATTCGTTTTCCAATATTATTGGAGACGTTTATGTAGGGGCTGATGTCCTTGTTGCGCCGGGGACATCAATTCGAGCCGATGAGGGAGCTCCTTTTCATATTGGGGAAGGTTCAAATATTCAGGATGGAGTCGTTGTTCACGGTCTTGAGCAAGGTCGAGTCGTTGGCGATGACCGGAAGCAGTATTCTGTATGGATTGGCAAGGATACGTCCATTACCCATTTGGTCTTAATCCACGGACCTGCTTACATTGGCAGTAACTGTTTTATTGGTTTTCGCTCAACGATTTTCAATGCGCGTGTGGGTGATGGTTGCATTGTGATGATGCATGCTCTCGTCCAAGATGTGGAGATTCCTCCTGGAAAGTATGTTCCTTCGGGATCGGTGATTACTATGCAGCAGCAGGCTGATCGTCTTCCCGATGTTCAGTCTTTGGATGTCAAATTTGCCAATCATGTGATCGATGTCAATGATGCTTTACGCTCTGGGTATCGTTGTTCTGAAGATATTGCCTGCGTTGCTGCAATTCGTGATGAACTGGGACAAGGTCAGCAATCAATTATGGAATACAACTACAAATCAACTAACGCTAGTCAATCCAGCAATGGCTCTGGTGGAGGGCGCAGCGATCGCCTGAGTCCAGACGTCGTCAATCAGGTTCGTCAATTGCTAGCTCAAGGTCATCGGATTGGTGCAGAACACGCGGATGCGCGTCGATTTCAAACGAGTTCCTGGAAGAGCTGTGCGCCTATCTCATCAACTCGTGATTCTGATGTGTTCGCAGCTCTAGAAGCCTGTATGGCGGATCATGCCGGAGAATATGTCCGGTTGATTGGCATCGACCCGAGTGCGAAGCGGCGTGTCCTTGAGACGATTATTCAACGTCCGGGAGAAGCGCCTAAATCCGCTACCAATGGGGGGCGTTCCTCGCGCAGCTCTGCGACGTCCTCATCATCGAGCGGAAATGGCCAGCGAGACTCGTCACAAACGGGGGGCGATCGCCTGGCCCCTGACCTGATTCAGCAGGTGCGTCAACTCCTTTCGCAGGGATACCGAATCGGTATGGAGCATGCAGATGCGCGTCGCTTCCAGACCAGTTCTTGGAAGAGTTGTTCACCCATTTCGTCGACTCGCGAATCTGAAGTGATGGCGGCTTTGAACGCATGTTTAGCCGAACATAGCGGTGAATATGTTCGCTTGCTTGGCATTGATCCAAATGCGAAACGGCGTGTCCTTGAGACCATTATTCAACGTCCCGGAGATAAGTCCACGGCTGCTTCATCTCGAACGTCTGGAGCCGCTGCATATTCGTCTTCCTCTAGTGTCTCCTCAAATAATGTCTCCTCAAATAATGTCTCCTCAAATCGAGGCAGTCATTCATCCGATCAATCTAGATCCTCACACGTTGACTCCGATGTGGCTCGCCAAATTGACCAGCTTCTCAGTCAGGGGTATCGGTTTGGTATGGAGTATGCGGATGCGCGGCGTTTTCAGACAAGTTCTTGGAAGAGTTGTGGATCTATTCAGTCAACCCGCACCTCAGACGTGATTCAAGCGCTAGAAAATTGTTTGGCTGAGCATCAAGGTGAGTACGTGCGACTCATTGGTATCGACCCAAACGCGAAGCGGCGTGTTGTCGAAACAATTGTTCAGCGTCCTGGAGAACAGCCGAGGCGCGCATCTGCGAGTAGGAGTCACGAATCAAGCCATGCATCCTCCTCTACGCCAGCCCAGCCCTCTCGTAATGGCTATTCCCAATCGGTTAAGAGCGCAAACTTAGATTCAGATACGGTACAAACCATTAACCAATTGTTGAATCAGGGGTATCGTATTGGTACAGAACATGCCGATGCGCGTCGCTTCCAAACGAGCTCTTGGCGGAGTTGTGCGCCTATCGAGTCCAAGCATACGTCTGATGTAGTGCATGCGCTAGAAGCGTGTCTGGCAGAGCATGAGGGGGAATATGTTCGACTGATTGGCATTGATCCAAATGCCAAACGTCGCGTGATGGAGACGATTATTCAACGTCCATAACCTAGGCAAATTCAGCTAGTGATTGAGCATATTGAGCATAATGCCTGTTCCTGAGGTGCAATGTCCGACTGATGTGCTATTTTATGTTGCGGGTGATGTAACCATTCATCCATCTGCGGCGATCGCCTCTGAGGTATTATTACAGGCTAATGTAGGTAGCCAGATTATCATTGGAGAGGGAGTATGCATTGGGGCAGGTTCGATTATTCATGCTTATCAAGGTATCTTAGAGATAAGATCGGGTGTAACTCTAGGAACTAAAGTCTTGATTGTCGGCAGCGGATACATCGGCGCAAATGCATGCGTAGGGTCACATACCACTATCTTTGACTGCTCAGTTGAAGAGGGTGAATGTGTTCCGTCTCAGTCATTGATCGTAGATGAAAGTCTTCAGCATAGGGCTATTGAAGAGCCTGCCAATGATTTTGTCAGAGATTCCGTCGGAGATTTTAACGGCAGTTCCTCGCAAACATCTGAGTCGCAATCAGCTTCAAACCCTATCAAACGCCAAGATTCTCAGGTTTACGGTTTAGCTTCAGTAAAGCGGCTGACGCGAATGATGTTTCCTCATCGTTTAAATTCTCAAGGCGATCCAACGGATTCATCGAGCTAAGCCAACCGGGCACTATCCCATACATACCAGGTTTAATTGGAGGTCGGAGATGGAGTGGCAAAACAAGGGATTGGTCCCGGCGAAGCCATCGAAACCGCCTAATAGCTTTTCTGACCAATCACTGGGGCTGGTATCGACGCGAAGTTTTCCTGCCATTGTTGGAACTGCCGACATGATGTTGAAGTCAGCGGGCGTTCATCTTGTTGGCTACGAGAAAATCGGAAGCGGATATTGCACTGCGGTTATCCGAGGACGGCTAGCAGATGTTCGCATCGCGGTCGAAGTTGGATCTGATACCGCTCAACAATTTGGGCAATTTGTCTCGAAAGCAATTTTGCCGCGGCCTCTCCCCAATCTAGACGCAGTATTGCCCATCGGAAGTCTGCTCGCTAAAATCGCCGAAGATCGAGAGTATAGCCGCCTCAGCAATCAAGCCGTCGGGCTGTTAGAAACCCGTGGATTCCCGGCGATGGTGGGAGCAGCAGACGCCATGCTTAAATCTGCCGAGGTGCAGCTTGCGTCCTATGAAATGATCGGTTCGGGACTGTGTACTGCAATCATTCGGGGGCGAGTCGCGGATGTCACAATGGCCATTGAAGCAGGGATGCACGAAGCGGAACGTATCGGTGAGCTTCACGCAGTTATGGTAATTCCAAGACCACTGGAGGATTTGGAACAAACTCTGCCCGTTGCCAGTTGTTGGATTGACAAACCGAAACCTCTATCTCTTCCTCTAGATCTCAAGCAACCCCAGAAAGAACTGGTCGAATTGCCCGACCTTCAAGACGTCGGCGAGTCAACCCCATCAACGGAGTCTTTAGAGTCCTAATCGCCACGCATAAACCTGATTTGGCTCCAAAGGACGCAGTATGGTGCTTCGTGAAATGGCCTCGTGAAATAGCAACGTCGAAATCCAACCTTCGATGCCAGACTTTTGGTTGCCAGGGCAATACTTGGGAGAAGCTTAGCGTATTAAAGAATCGGAGCCTCCACCTTCTCCGTCGAGAAAGGGGAGGATGGTAGAGTCATCCCCTTTTGAAGCTTTTTTAGCATTCGCTGACGTCCATCGAGTGCCGCCTGAAAATCAGGCTTGATTTGAATTGCCTTGTCGTAGGAAATCATCGCGTCTTCATAGTGGTGGAGCGTTTCCAAAACGCGTCCTCGATCGTGCCATGCCCACGAGTTTTGTGGTTGAATCTCAGCGGCCTTCTCATACGATTGAATCGCTTCTTCGTATCGTCCTAGCTTTTCCAGCACAGCACCTCGCTTAAACCAAGCAAGATGATCGTCAGGTTGGAGAGTGACGACTTTTTCGTAGGACTCGACTGCCTCTCGATACTGGTTTGAATTTTCGAGCGCCATACCCCGCATTAGCCACGCCAGAGCATCATCCGGCTTATCACTAATTGCCTTATCGCATGAGGCGATCGCCTCTTCATAATGTTGAAGATGATAAAGCTGATCGACTCGCTTAAGCTGCCTAAGCACTCGCTTGCGGCTCTCAACTGCAAGCTGGAAATCAGGCTTAAGCTGAACGGCTCGATTATAGGCCGTTACAGCCTCTTCATAGCGATTCAACCCTTCTAGTACTTGTCCTCGGTCATGCCATGCCCAGTAGTTATCTGGCTGAAGCTCAATCACCTGATCGTACGAAGCGATCGCCTGATCATACTGCTGAATCTGTTCGAGTGCTTTACCCCGCTTAAACCACGCTAAATAGTCCTGGGGTTGAATTTCGATCACCTTATCAAATGAGCTCACCGCTTCTTGATATTGCTGGCAGTTTTCTAAGGCAATTCCCCGCTTGAACCAGATCATGTAGTCATTCGGGACGATTTGTAACACCTTTTCATAGCAGGCAACAGCTTCTGGATAGCGTTGTTGCTGAAAAAGCTCATCGGCTCGTTCACACCAAATTAAATGCCCATCCGAGTCTGATGACTTTGCGATTGGCAAGATGATTGTCGTATGATTCGGTGCCCCTGCGAGACTATTCAGCGCGGAGAGCGCCTCCATAGCGGATTGATAGCGCTGGCGAAAATCGTAGCGAGTCATCGTGTCGATGATTGCGCTGAGGTCGTCGCTAACATCGACTTGATCGCGCCAGATAAGTTCACCCGTTCTCACATCTTCTCGCAACTGCGCTGGATAGCACCCCGTCAGCGCTTGAATGCCAATCATCCCAACTGCATAAATATCGCTGCTGTATCGAGGCTTGCCCGCCAACTGCTCATTGGGCATATATCCTGTCGAACCAATGGCGATCGTAATGCTGGTTTCGCCTTGATTACCCGTTGCTTCGACGCCAATCTGCTTAACAATGCCAAAGTCAATGAGAACAATTCGCTGGTCTCGCTTTCGGCGAATCAAATTGGACGGTTTGATATCTCGATGAATAACCTGCTGCTCATGAACGAAAGCAAGCGTTTTGAGGACGTCTTGCAGGAGGGCAATCACTTGAGATTCGTTAAATTGAACGTTCGATCGCAGCTCCTGACTTAGGATATCGCCTTCGACAAATTCTTGAACTAAATAAAATTCCTGATTTTCTTCAAAGTGAGCGAATAATTGAGGAATCTGATCGTGACTTCCAAGGGTGTAAAGAACATTTGCCTCTTGATCGAAAAATCGTCTTGCGGTTTGCAACGCTCTCGGATCATCAAGCTTGGGTTTTAGCTGCTTGACGACACAGTGGGGACTTCCAGGCAGGTGCAAATCTTCAGATAAGTAGGTTTGGCCAAACCCTCCTCCACCCAGATAGCGGATGATTTGGTAGCGCCCACCAAGTGTTGTTCCCAACATAAGCAATACATGTGCAGAGATTAGCTTTAAATGCTCCCAAGAAAGTCACTAAACTTTTGGGGTTAATGCTCTCATATAGTTTACGAGAGCTGATTTCACAACTCCTTCGGCGAATTCACTGTAAGTTACTTAATTTGACTCAAATAACAATAATTTAAATCAGGAGAAGTGTGGACAGTATGCACCGCTTAATCGTCAGCCAGACTCATATTCAACCGATCAGAACAGAGAGATCCAAGAAAAGATGCTTAATTTTTCCGTCGCTGGCTGGGCTGGCTGATAGATTTACTTAGCATCAGCATTGGCTCGATACGGTATGGAACGTTGACTGCGTTGGATAAACAAATCCCGATACAGGGAAAATACTGGGGCTCGTGTAGGATTTTGAACTGCACTGACATAATTCTGTTGATGCAATTCCTAGTATTCCTCAGGTTCCGCCTAGAATGCTGCCGATTTTGGTCAAGATTGGATGAACTTTCTCAGATGGATTTTGATTATTCTGTAATTCCGTCGTTAAATCTGACACTCCAAAACTAGCAATTTTGATTGGGTACTAGTCAGTCTCTTAGACGTCTAAATGGCTTTGTGAAGTCGTTTCAGCATGAAATGCGAAGGATTAAAATACTGAACGTCATCAAGAAATTTTGGCAAGGCTGACTCTTAAAACTCGTATTGAAAGAATAAAAAAATATCCTATTTTGAAGTTTTTGAATACCATTTAAATGTTAAAAACTCCCGTTTAAATGAAGCACTTAATGACATAACGTTCCTAAGTGAATAGATCTGTTCTAGTTAGTACTGCTTGGCAAAAATAAGCCAACCATTTAAGTGCGGGCATCTTGCCCGCGACGTGAGCGTCTCGCTCACACTACGGGTATGAAACTTTCGCCATCTTGTACTAGTTGCCCAATGTGTCGCTCTTCGAACAGATTTTTTTGCGCCTTCGATGGGGTTTGATATCGGAGTGTCGACACCGGCTAAATTGCCTTGAGTCAAGGGGCAATATTTGAGGTGTGCGTACATATCATGAGTTTTAAGCGAGATGTCGCTCGGTTTAAGCAGAGGAGGTTGTTATACTTAGAATCACTGAGATGATGGTTTTTGGAAACACGTTGTTTAGAACATGCAACCAACTGACCCTAGCAAGTTTACTGACAAAGCTTGGGAGGCTATTGTCAGCTCCCAAGATGTGGCTCGTCGCTTCAGACATCAGCAGCTAGAGGTCGAGCATTTGGCGATCGCTCTATTAGAGCAAGAGGGGCTTGCCAACACCATTTTAGACAAGGCAGGTGTTTCCCAATCTCGACTCAAGCAACAGCTAGAAACGTTTGCTCAACGTCAGCCCAAAGTTTCAGACAGCGATCAGCTTTATCTGGGGCGGGGTCTAGATATCATGCTCGATCGGGCGGAAACGGCTCGGCAGTCGTGGCAAGACAGCTATATCTCAATCGAACATTTGCTCATAGCATTTGCAGATGATGAGCGGGCAGGGCGTCGCATTTGCCGCGTTGTCGATTTGGATAAGGCTCAGCTTGAGCTTGCTATTAAGGCAGTTCGCGGGAGCCAAAAAGTGACGGATCAAAGCCCTGAATCGCGCTATGACGCGTTAGACAAATATGGTCGCGATCTCACCGAGCAAGCCAGGGTTGGCAAGTTAGACCCCGTCATTGGGCGAGATGAAGAGATTCGTCGGGTGATTCAAGTGCTGTCGCGGCGCACCAAAAATAATCCGGTATTAATTGGTGAACCTGGAGTTGGCAAAACGGCGATCGCTGAAGGATTAGCTCAACGAATTATCAACGGCGATGTTCCCGAATCTTTGAAAAATCGTCGCCTTATTTCTCTCGATATGGGGTCTTTGATTGCGGGCGCAAAATATCGGGGTGAATTTGAAGATCGCCTCCGGTCGGTCTTAAAAGAAGTGACCGAATCAGAGGGGCAAATTGTCCTATTCATCGACGAACTGCATACGGTCGTCGGGGCGGGGGCGGGTCAAGGCAATATGGATGCAAGTAACTTGCTCAAACCCATGCTTGCCCGTGGAGAGCTTCGCTGTATCGGGGCAACAACGTTAGACGAATACCGAAAACATATCGAAAAAGATGCCGCGTTAGAACGTCGATTTCAACAAGTCTATGTGGGGCAGCCCAGCGTCGACGATACGATTTCGATTTTGCGCGGGCTCAAAGATCGCTATCAAACGCATCACAACGTCACCATCACAGACAGCGCGCTCGTAGCAGCCGCAACCCTATCTGATCGCTATATCAGTGATCGCTTTTTGCCAGACAAAGCCATTGACCTGGTTGATGAGGCGGCTGCCAAGCTCAAGATGGAGAACACTTCAAAGCCAGAAGAGCTTGAAACCGTCGAACGTCGCTTGATGCAGCTTGAAATGGAAAAGCGATCGCTCGAAGCTGAAGGATACAGCGCCGGTTTGACAACTACCTATCACTCATCGCAAGAAAATCTTGAGCGCATCGAAAAAGAAGTCGTGCAGCTCAGAACAGAGCGCGATCGCCTCAACTCGCAATGGGAATCTGAAAAGCAGATGCGAGATACGATCAAAGAGTTGCGGGAAGAAGAAGAAAAACTTCAGCGACTCATTGAAAAAGCCGAGCGAGACTATGACCTGAATACGGCTGCTCAGCTTAAGTATGGTCGCCTCGAAGCCGTTCATCGAGAATTGGAAGCCAAGGAAGCTAATTTGGTGGATGTGCAATCAAGGGGAGCAGCCCTGCTACGCCAGCAGGTGACTGAAGCCGACATTGCCGAAATCGTTGCTAAATGGACAGGCATCCCAGTCAATCGCTTGCTAGAGTCTGAACGACAAAAACTCTTGCAGCTAGAAAGCTATCTACATCAGCGCGTCATTGGTCAAGAAGAACCTGTCGAGGCGGTTGCAGCAGCGATTCGTCGTGCGCGAGCAGGTATGAAAGACCCCGGTCGCCCGATTGGCTCATTTTTGTTCATGGGGCCTACGGGGGTTGGCAAAACCGAGCTTGCCCGAACCCTTGCCGAATGCCTGTTTGACACCGACGAAGCCCTCGTGCGAATCGACATGTCTGAATACATGGAGAAGCATTCGGTTTCGCGGCTCGTGGGTGCTCCCCCCGGCTATGTTGGCTATGAAGAGGGCGGGCAGCTCTCTGAAACGATTCGTCGTCGTCCCTATTCAGTGCTTCTATTAGATGAAGTTGAAAAGGCACATCCCGACGTCTTTAACATTCTGCTGCAAGTTCTTGATGATGGACGGGTGACTGATTCTCAAGGACGCGTGGTCGATTTTCGCAACACCATCGTGGTGATGACCAGCAACATCGGCAGCGATCATATTTTAGATGTGTCAGGCGATGATTCTAAGTATGAAGAGATGCGATCGCGCGTACTCAATGCCTTGCGATCGCACTTCCGCCCAGAATTTCTCAACCGAGTCGATGACATTATCCTGTTCCACCCGCTCAGCCTCAACGAACTCCGTCAGATTGTCGGCATTCAGCTCCAGCGCATTCATCGCCTGCTGAGTGAGCAGAAGCTGTTTATGGAGGTTACTCAGCCTGCCAAGAATCGCATCGCCGAAGTCGGGTATGACCCCGTCTATGGCGCACGTCCGCTCAAGCGAGCCATTCAGCGCGAACTAGAAAACCCGCTCGCAACGAAAATTTTAGAAAACGCGTTTGCTGAAGGCGACACAATTCTAGTTGATGTCCAGGACGGGAAGATGTCATTTAAAAAGAAGCAGCCGCTCGTTAACTCGGAGCCTGTTACCGTGTCGTTAGGAACAGACGCTTAATGAGTGTTGAATGACGTCGGGCGATTGACACCATTGACACCGACACCCCAAAAGACGGCATCACTGTCTAGTGCATTGGGCGAGGAAATCTCGCCCCTACGGAATTTCGGACATCGCACTATGTCTCATACGACGCTCTCTTTGCGGGCAGGGCGCTTGCGCTCACTCTTACGGGTGCCGCCTGCCATTTCATATTCATTGCTGTCTTTGCCATATCGGGTCGCAACGCCAAGCAACATGCGCTCAGAGAGTGTATTCACCTGGATTTCGAGGGTTTTGACGAGGTTGGCAGCACGATCAGCCGAGGAAAGAATCGTGTTGTAAGCATTGATTTGATTGCGGAGGTCTTCGATTTGCTGTTTGTATGTCCCGAGAGTGAGTCCTTCACCGAGATTAAGCTGCTCGTCGATTGACTGGAGGCTGGCATAGCGTTGTTCAGCCCGCTCTAGAGTCCGGGAACTGCGTTTTGTTCGTGGCATGGAAGTATGCTCCTGAAAGATCTATTCAAATCAAAGATGGCATCTTGCAACGGCGGTGGCTCTAGAGCTTTTACGGAATTTTAATTCCCCCATCAGTGCGGCTTAAATCCGCAGCTTTGCGGAGGCTTTAGAGAGATGATTGGCATAAAAGAAGACGTGCATGATTCGATCAGACGCGCATGAACTTAATTCACGTTCGTGATTTATTGATTCTGATGGGCGTGTTTCAAAAACAACTTATCGTGAATCAAATTCAACCCAAGCGTTACTTATAAATCACGGACATGAATCAAAAACAGCTTATACTGAATCGAGTTTGACCCAAGCATTACTTATCAATCACGCACTTGAATTAAGTAACGCGCTAGCTGAATCGAATTTGACTGAAGCGTTATCGATTCAAACTGTGTAATCGAGAAATGGGCGATCGCCCCTCCCGCTGAGATTCTCAGGGAACGGGCGATCGCACCTTTAACATTCGGCGTCACCGCCTTGGATTAATCGCTTAAGCCCATGATGCGTTTTGTGAGAATTTGCATCACCTCGTTGGGATTCACGGTGGGAATGGGTTTTGACCATTCATAGGGCTGAGCGTAGCCGAGTTGATACATTTGCATGATGTGATGGTTTACTGCTTTGAGCGAACCGACGGCAATCACGCGCAGTACTTCTCGGTCGTCGTTGTTGCATGAGGATGGGTCAAACCGCTCAGGCGGTTCGTTGGGATTTACCATGATGAAACACTCCTGTGTTTGAGAGGTATAGGAGCGCTCAAACGAGAAGCCACCCCGCTATAAGGCATCGCGAATTGGGATGGCTACAGGAGTGTGGTAAAACAATCCATAGCCTCCGATTCTGCTTCTTCAGAGTTCGGGGGTTAGTCTCCCGGCACGTGTTGTGACCACTGCTGGGGGACGCTGCTCATGTTTGAGCGCTTGATAGCCGAGAATACCGCACGTTGCTAGTAAAAACAACCGTATTAATGAATTTCTCTGTGGGGGGGCAACCTAAATTTCGGGATGCCGTAACGGTTTGCGGGAATGGGCATGAATCCAGACACATAGGGGCGTAGGGCGTAGGGGCGTACGGGCGTAGGGGCAGGTTTTGACAGTATCGTCCTGCTGTGCAATTAACGTATTGCCTAAACCTGCCCCTACGCGACCCGTCCGTACGAATCCCGATCGTACAAACCCATCATCCAACATCAAAATCCTGCGAACATGATTTGGAAATACCACGGCATTTGGGGGGGTAATGATTGACCCGACACGTTGAAGGGGCGAAGCATTTCGTTGGCACGTTCCGGTGGTGCGTTCAACATATCGACGAAATGCTTCGCCCCAACGGGGTTCATCATGGGCAAGCTAGCAGGACTGAAGATTAAGAAGAAATCTCAGAAGACCAGCTCTGGACAAATGAATCTGTGGGAGCAGTGCGATCGCAGGTATGGAAAAGCAGAACGTGAAAAATCACCCGTTGTCCTCACGAGCTTGCTTGATTTGGGCGATCGCCCAAATCAAGCAAGCATATTCAGTCGTATACAAAGGCGTACGTCGAGCGCTAGTACGTTGATTTCCTTACAGTATCTTTTATTTGATTGAGCAAGATGTAGTCATTGTCCTGGCATGTTTCCACGCAAAGCGCAATC
>JBNPEG010000048.1:0-5681 GCA_051117555.1 Elainellaceae cyanobacterium
TCGGAGGCATTTCCAGATAGGGGATGAGCCGCTTGGCGAATAGTGGTAGCAAGGTTTTGTGGCGTTTGGTCGACCATGGTGCTGCTTCCTTCAAGACATCGTCGATTGAGTTTTAAGAGCGTAGATTAAATAATCTGCCAAATTATCACGTTTGCAGGGGGCATAGCTTTGTGTCGCACCTAAGGGGGATACCCGTATGTCGCATCACAATATGCCATGTCCTGACTCAGAAAATTTCACGCTTAGAAGGTTCCATTTCCTAGCGATCGCCTGCACTTCCAGCCATATGTTGCTGACGGCGTTCGGCTTGTTTCAACAACTGTCGAACTTCATCATCCGTGGTTTGAGAAAAGTTTTTGTACCACAAGCCCACGGCATAAAAAGGCTGAGGCGTCTCCGCGCAAATCATGTCATCTACTTTATCTGCGAGTGCTTCGCAAACCTCGGGTGCAGCAACAGGCACAGCACCAATGATTTTAGCGGGATGCTGGTGGTGAAGTGCTGCGATCGCGGCTTGCATCGTCGCCCCTGTTGCTAGACCGTCATCTACCAAAATCACGATACGATCCCGCAGTTCAGGCGCTGGGCGATTACCTCGATAGGCTTGCTCCCGGCGTTCCAGTTCTCGCTGCTCTTTGAATGCAACTTGATCAATAACATCGGGCGAAATTCTTAATGAATTGACGACTCGATCATTGAGATAGCGGACTCCTCCTGTGGCGATCGCGCCCATTGCCAATTCCTCATGCTTAGGAACTCCCAGCTTGCGAACCACATACACGTCTAGGGGAACACTAAGCTCTTTTGCAACCTCATAGGCGACAGGGATTCCACCCCGTGGCAATCCGAGAACAATCACGTCCGGGCGATTGGCGTAGCGCCGTAACGCATTTGCAAGTTTTTGTCCTGCTTCAGTTCGATCTTGAAATATCATTGGATTTATTCAAATTTGAATGGGTAGTACTTGATGGCTCAATGCGGCATGTTCAACACGGCGTATCGGTAAGTCATCTCCATCCTGGAGTGGAGCGTTGCGTCTAGCTAAGCCACTGGGCTCTTGTAGAGTAAATTGGCACTGGCGTAGTCACGCGGATAGCATTGGCACAACCCATACTGCTTGGGAGCTTTAGCGGTTATTAAAATGCCCCAAAGCAAGTCGGATTGTCGCTCCACTGATTCGTTACCAAACGGGCATAGAAGAAGTACTATGCCCTGCAAAGTTATGATACGAGCTGATTGACTGTCAAAACTTTGGTTTGCGGTGCGTCTACAACCGCCGGCCTCTGATCTTTTGTCAGTCAATCAGTGATACGAGTCAGGATACCTGGTGGCATCCTTTCCGATAAATTACTACATCAGCTATTGCTCATGCTGCCGATGGGACTTTGATCGGCGCCCCCTTCTGGACGACGTTGCCAGGTTCCATCATCGCCTTGCTCATAGTCGTTCTTGATGGTGTCCCACGCAATCTGAGCTGCCTTCTCTGAACTCATTCCGTCCGATTCGGCGCTATTATAAGCTGTCATAAAGATTTGCTGTCCCTCGTTAGGTAGCGCTTCTTTGACGTCTTGAGGCAAGTTTTCGAGTTGTTCGTATACCATAGTTAAGTCCTCCTAACTAATCAGTGAAAACGGTTGTAAAAACTGCACAACATGATTACGCGCAAATCATGGTTTGCAATCGCTTTGCTTGCTTTATTGACTTCCGATTCTTTCTTCCGCTTTGCTTTTTACTCTTTGCTTTTTACTCTTTGCTTTTTACTCTTTGCTTTTTACTCTTTGCTTTTTACTACGCTGTACTTATAGAATGCGTTCCTAATCTTTGCGGCTGAGACCTAGCGGTCGCGGTCAGTTATCGAACAATCAGTTATCAAACAATGATATGAGTATTGAACGCAAACGTTAATCGTGATTATTAATCGCAACTATCGCGACTATTAATTGTGCCTACCTTAACGTTCTAACTTCAGATTAAGGAAAAAATGGGCGATCGCACATCTTTCAATTGAGATAGTTCGTCAATTTGCGATCGCTTCAAACTCTGCATAAAGCCGTATGACTTAGTACACTAATTTTCAAATTTTGTTTAGTTGGACTCCAAACTGACAGTCCTACGTTAATCGCGCTAAATAGATAGGGACATAGCGTGAACTATGTCCCTGTGAAGTCACGTGAATGACCCTGTGACCCTACGCTTGGACAGGCTGACCTACCAGCGATTTAGCAGCCTTGGCGATCGCCTCTGCATCAATATGAGCGGCGTGAAGTAGTTCATCAGGCTGTCCTGACCCTGGCATTTCTCGAACGGCTAGGCGAACAAGTCGTAAGGATGGGCCTGCATAGGTGGGCACAGTATCAATGCCTGCAAACGCGTCTTGTACCGCCGAACCTAGTCCGCCTTCTAGCCAATGATCTTCGACAACGACTAGATTGCCATTGGTATCCTGAGCTGCTTGATGGAGTGCATCTTGATCAATCGGTTTAACCGAATAGGTATCAATGACGCGGGCTGTAATACCTTCTTGCTTAAGCTGATCATATGCCTTTAGGGCCTCATGGAGTGTAACACCTGCACCAATCAGCGTTACCTGATCTTGATCGCTACTGCGAAGTACCCGACTTCCACCAATCGAAAAGGCTTCATCTGCTTCATAAATTACTGGCGTTTTCATGCGGGTTGTACGAAGATAGACGATGCCATCTTGGTCTGCCATCTGTTCTACCAGCTTGGCAGTCTGATTTCCATCACAGGGATATAGGACTGTACTGCTCCAAACTGCTCGAAAAGCAGCCAAGTCCTCTAAGCCCATTTGCGACGGCCCATCCTGACCAATCGAAACCCCTGCATGAGAGCCAGAGAGTTTAATGTTGGCGCGAGAAATAGCGGCCATACGAATAAAGTCGTAAGCGCGACTTAGAAAAGCAGCAAAGCTGGACGCAAACGGCTTATAATGCCGGACTTGAAGACCCATCGCAGCCGCAATCATTTGCTGTTCCGCGATAAACATCTCAAAGAATCGTTCTGGATAGGTTTTTGCAAAGAACTTAGCGCGAGTAGAATTGCTCACCTCTCCATCTAGAGCAACTACGTCAGGACGAGCTGTGCCCAATGCCTTGAGCGCTTCACCATAGGCAGTGCGAGTCGCAACTGAAGTATCCAGATCATAAGTAGGAAGCTGCAGCTTTGCCGCCTCTGATACCGAAACCGGATCTTTTCGTTCAGGTTTCTGAACATCAATGGTCAGATGACGTTCGCCCCCAAGTTCTGCGATCGCCTGTTGGGTTTGGTCTTCATCTAGATTTGTTCCATGCCAGCCTTCCTGATTCTCTAAAAATGAAACACCCTTACCTTTCACCGTCCGTGCGATGATAGCAGTCGGTTGTCCTTGAATAGTAAGCGCTTCGCTATACGCCTGCTCGATCTCAGTAAGATTATGCCCATCAATTTCGATGGCATGCCAGCCAAATGCTCGTGCCCGCTCAGCATAGGCTTGAGTGTTCCAACCCAGTTCTGTTTGACCGCGCTGTCCTAAACGATTAACGTCAATAATCGCAACCAAGTTTTGAAGCTGATAGTAAGACGCGTGGTCAAAAGCTTCCCACACCGCTCCTTCAGCAACTTCACTATCACCAAGTAGCACCCACGTCCGATACGGGAGTTGATCGAGATATTGACCTGCTAGTGCAAGACCGACTCCAACGCCTAACCCTTGACCGAGTGACCCAGTTGCAACGTCAACCCATGGCAACCGAGGAACCGGATGACCTTCTAGAGGACTACCAAACTGTCGAAGAGAGAGCAACTCGTCGTCGGAAATAACGCCAGCCGCTTTATAAATCGCATATAGTAACGGCGAAGCATGCCCCTTAGAAAAAATTAGGTGATCATTGTTCGGATAATCGGGCTGATCGAAGTCGTAGCGCAAATAGTTAGATAGAAACACTGCCATCAAATCTGCAGCAGACATGGATGAGGTCGGATGCCCTGAACCTGCCTTAGTCGTGGCACGAATGCTGTCAACGCGTAGTTGTTGAGCTAAATCGTTCAGGTGTTGATGATCGTGCTGAATGCTCATAAATACCTCCTGGCGTCCGTTGCATGTGGGTGGTTTTGCGAATCAGTACAGAATCGATATAGTTGTTAATTCCGAGAATGCTTAAAAGTTTGTTTGCCGAACATCGACACGAATGCACAGCTTTCCATGTGGTCACAATTTACTCTGCGAGAAGCTGAAAAGCGTTCATAACACTCCTAAATAACTTGTAAAAATCTCCAGTTGCCAACGCGGGCAAGATGAATAATTCGTAAAAATCTCCAGTTGCCAACGCGGGCAAGATGCCCGCACTCCTATTTCATGAATGATTTAGGCTTGCTATTGCTATATAATCGATAGCCACTTTTCAAATACTCCCTCATTACCCTGCGATTCGTTTGCTAAAAAATTGATGAACTTACACTCCATTCGAGAGTAATAAAATGGCTCATTTAACGTGTTCAAAGTGCGGTGAGTTTAGCTACCAGTAAATTCGCCCCAAACAAAAAAGAATGAGCGCTAAATCAAGCACTTTACGTGCAATGGGCGATCGCCCATTGCACAATTTCATGATTCGTGTTCATGAGTTGCTCGTTGAGTCGCAGCCTCATTTTCGGGAGCTTCTTCGGCTCTCAACGCATCCGCCCCTTCAGGCACTAGTTCTTGGGGGTCGGTTGCTGGATCGGCTGCCGTATCGAGCTGTCCTTCTGCATTAGTGTTAGGCTTAACTGCCGAGTCCGTACGACTCACGTTCTCTTTTCCTTTAGGCATGATTATTTCCAGCTATGTATTATTATCTCGATCTAGATTAGTCATTTCCTTTAGATAAAATCCCCTATCTAGAGTCTTAAATCTAATGCTCGAAATCTCATGATTTTGGATGAATTGTGAGTCCTACTCTCGAAAACTGAAATCAATCAGAGATGCCGCTTAAACCATCCCTGGGCTAGTTTTGCTACGTCTTCTAAAGCGCCTGGTTCAGGAAAGAGATGAGTCGCATTAGGGATAATTTCTAATTCTTTTTCAACACGGAGTTGATCTAATGCTTTCCGATTCATGTCAATCACGGGCGTATCTCGTCCCCCTACAATCAACAGCGTCGGCGCATTGACATAGGGCAAGGCAGAATGAGCCATGTCAGGCCGTCCGCCTCTAGAAACGACAGCTTTGATTTGTTCAGGATGCTGAGAGGCTGACACTAATGCGGCTCCAGCTCCGGTGCTCGCTCCAAAATAGCCGATATTGAGCGTACTGGTATCTAAATGATCGGCGAGCCAATGGGTTGCATCGTTGAGTCGCTCTGCCAAAAACGGAATATTAAAGCGCAAATGCCCGGTTTGCATATCCTCTGTTTCTTCATCCGATGTCAACAAATCAAACAGTAATGTGCAAAATCCTGCTTGGTTGAGCACACTTGCAACATAGCGGTTGCGGGAACTGTGGCGACTGCTGCCGCTTCCGTGGACGAAAATGACAACCCCTGTAGGGTGCTCTGGCAAATTCAAGTTGCCTTCTAAATCAATTGAGTTCGTTTTAATGTGAACTGGGCGTTCTTCGATTGCTTGATTTGAGACTTGATTCATCGTGGGCTCCCGTCGATGATGCATGATTTCTAGTTGCAAAGCACTTTATTGTGGTTTGTTTTTTT